>NZ_JAGGLL010000042.1 GCF_017874425.1 Clostridium punense | reverse complement strand
TCCTTGTTTGCTTTCTTCCCATAATAATAACTCCTTTGATAAGTCTTAGAGTTATTATTGGGAAGATTAAGCTTGTTAATACTTTAAATTTCGGAATGGTAAATCTATATATAGGAAAGCAAAGTTAGACTTTAGCTTATGCATTAATCTACCTTGCTTCCTTAAGGCTTTTTAGAGATGAATAGAATTAGTTTTTTATTAAAGCTTGTACCATGTACAATATAGTGGTTTCATAACTATTTTAGATTTAATTTGTTATTTTTATATAGAATAAAGCCTACAGCAATAGCAATTGCACCAGCAGGAATTATCATAAGAGAGTTTTGTTTGATTAAACTTGGCAATAACACGTATAAAGCAGTCATAATAACCACTGGAAGTATAGAAATTTTAAAGCTTTTATATATATACTTAAATCCAAGAGCACCAAAAAGTGCAGGAACAACATTATTAAAGGCTGGTATCAAAATAGGATTTTCTAATATTGGCTGTAGTGGAGCGAGAAGCATTACACCTAATATAATTACAACTATAGTTACTAAGCTACTTATAGCAATGGACAGAGTACTTATAATTTCATTTTCAGGGGTGCCTGCTTTAGTGTTTGCTATTTCTCTTGCTGTAGCAGCACAAGGGATTTTTAGATTAGCTAGGTTTCCCGTTATGAATGCTAGGTAGCCACCACCAGCGCCAAGCATAGGAACATAGATTAAAAACTCTACTATACTACTAGGTAAATAAATCGGTAGAATCTTTAGAAGACCTTCCCCAATACTTTTCATATCAACCACAACACCTAAAATAGTCGCCATCATAAAAGGAATTCCTATGAGTAAAGCTATAAATAAGATAAGTCCTACTCTTCCTATGGTATGAATTTGATTATTATAACTTTCAAAATAACTATACTTTTCTTCCTTTGTCATTATACCAATCCTCCTATAACTAAGTTTAAAATTACAGCACCAGTCATAGCTATTAGCATACTTCCAGCTAAAGAGAAGTTATCTAACCAGAGTGCTTTCTTTTTTTCTTTGATATAGCTAAATACAGCCATAGATACAGCACCTAGTATAGAGACTATTAAAGGCATATAGGTATTTAATCTAATGGCCATTCCTACATAACTACATAAATATGCACTACAAAGACCTATGAACATAGAAAGCATAGCAATATCGCCAAAAGAAGTTTTGTTTGAGGATTTAGATTCTTCCTTTTTAGGCTTTGAACTGAACTTTGATAAGTATTTCTTTAAGAAGAAAATACTAACTACTGCACCCCACATAATTCCAACACCCATTAACATTGCAATCGAAGTATAAGATTGAGCAGTCATTTCAGAGGCAACAAGTCCACTCATACCAGTGCTACTTGCCGCTATTTCAGCTACAGTAGTTTCGTAGTGTAGCGCTCCGATAATACTCAATCTCATCCAAGGTAATGGGATTCCAAGGGATCCTGATAGAGCTATTACTCCTAGCAAAATGCTAACACTAGGTATTATTGTGAAGGTAGCACTGCTTATCATAATACGTTTTAGTACAGTTTTATCCATTCCAATCTTTAGGCCTGCCCTATAGGATTTCACTATAAAAGTTATGCATAATATTGCTACTAAGATTATTACTGTAGAGCATACTGCATATATAGGCAGGGAATTTATTTGTTTCATGATATCCATATAACACACTCCTTATGAATTCATATAATTTGAGATGATAAATAAAAGTTCTATTAGTTAATAATATTCTGACTATTCATATAATACTACGAATACAAAAGTCATAGTTATATGAAATTTTGGTTTTTGTTAACGGATTTTCAAATGGCACAGTGAAAGAGCAATCTAAGCTCATCAGAAAACTTATAATTGGAAATCTAATCTAGAGATATATTATGGTAATTTTATAGCTAACATGAAGATAGCAATCAGGGGATATTAAAATTGCACAATAAGATTATTTAATTAATAATAAGAATTAGGTGTTAGTTATTATGAAAACATAAGAATAATATAAAATGGAGGATTTATCTTTCCTGGGATTATTTTCAGAATTATTTTAAAAGTATTACAGTTAGAGAGTTGACTGGATATATATGTAAGTGTATAATTATGGTATAAATTGTAGGAAGGGAGCGATGTATTATGATGAATTTAAATAGTATAGTAAAAATAAGCATAGTTCCCGGCACATTTTATTGAAAATCTGTGAAAATGTTTTGAAATTGCTGCCCGGGAGAAGTAATTATTTCATCCGGGCATTTTTATGCCCAATTTTAACCAGATTTTAGAAGGATGATTATCCTATCCTCATTATTTCTTTAACAAGTTTAAGGTGGGAGTTATATTTTCTTCCAAAGTCGCTGTTTAAAATGAATTTCTTTATTATTTAAAATAAAATTCAGGAGGCGTGGAAAATGAATATTGCGTTATTAATAATTGATGTACAGGAAGCTTTTATAGGACATAGAAAAGAAGAGACTTTGGAGCAGCCATGCTTCAGCACGGAATCTTTGCTTGTCATGAAAGTGGTTTAATGGATATCTATAATAATAGAGCATTGATTTCCTATGAGGTTATAGCATATATGCTTAATAACTGTTAATACAACTGGTTTTGCTAGTAAATCAATTAGCATGGTTTAAAAATGGAACAACTATTCTGATAAAACAAAAATATTATGAGTACAATTGGGTAATTAAAATAGATATTAATTAAGGGGGATACTAATGAATTATAAAAATTTTTTTGAACTTGAAGAATATTATTCAATACCTTTCTCTGAAAAGAAATATGATGAAGTTTTAAATATACTCCTTCATGCAAAGGAGCTTTTATCAAAAGATGAATATGAAGAAAATCTATTTGAACTTATGATAGATGAATCTAGGATATATACTCGAACCAATAATAGTGACAGTTGTATTAAGCTTATAAAAAGAGCACTTGAAAAAGGTTATTCATTTCCTCTAGACTGGTCAAACTTTGATTTATTAAGAAATCACCCTGAATATGAGGCTCTTAATAATTTAAATGCAAAGTTACTTAAACAAGCTAAAGAGAATTCTAAGCTTGAATATGAAGTTCATCTTCCAAAATCTTATGATCCAACAAAAAAACATCCATTATTCTTTTGTCTACATGGGGATGGATTTCGTTGCAATATAAAAAATACTAGCTGGTGTTGGAAGCCTGATGCACTTTTAGAAAAAGGATATATAGTTGTATATCCTCAATCATCACAAATGTATTTTCATAACAGTTTTGGCTGGCTTAGTGATCCAGAACTATCAAGAAAAGAACTAAAATACTGTTATGAACAATTATTATTAGACTATTCCATTGACGAAACTTGTGTAATAATTGGAGGTTTCTCTGGTGGTGCAACTACTTGTATTGATATTGCTTTTGAAAACACGATTCCAATAAGAGGTGTCATTGGACTATGTCCTGCTGAGTATTTAAAGATCATAGGACTTGAAGATACAAAGGAGTTAGCTGAAAGAAAAACAAAAATAGTTATTCTTGAAGGGGAACAGGACACTGATCCAACTGTTCAGCATCTTTTAAAATTATTCAAGGAAGTTGGACTTGACCATGAATACCATATTAATAAAGGAATTGGTCACTGGTACCCAGAAGATTTAGCTGAAAGAACTTTGAAGGCTGTAGAATTTATAACTAGTAACTAATTGTGGACATGTCAATGTCCAAGGGCATTAATTATATTTTTATATTCAAAAAGGATTTCTAGCTTTATAGTAAGAAAAAGCTTAAATAGAATGGGAATATCTATAGATTAAAATAATTTATAGATATTCCCATTATTACTGTCGCAAATTTAAATTTCATTCGTTATATAGAGTGAGAGTATTCTCAAATGGAAGGAGTGATTAAGTGAAGACTTTGGTAGTTGAAGATTTTCAAAATAGCATATTAGAGCAACTTTATAGTGCTTATGAACATAAAATGTATAGTATTGCATATTCAATTCTAAATAACTCTGGACAAGCAGAAGATGCAGTTCAAGATGCATTTATAAAGTTAATTCCATATCTAGAACATATTAATGAAATATCCAGTATGGAGACGAAACGATTAATAACATATACCATAAAAAATATTGCTATTGATAAATATCGTAAAAATAAGAAGGAATCTGAATTATTTCATAAAGGTATTGATGAGCCTGTAATAAGTGAAAATCAACATAAATTTGATTCAATAAAAGCTATAGAGGACAGACAAATTGTTTCGCAACTGGTTTCTAGGCTACCGGCAAAATACCGTGAGATAATTAGGTATCATTGCTATTATGATCTTAGTTATAAAGAGATATCAGTATTATTAAATATTAGTGAAAAAGTAGCTGCTAAGAGATATGAACGTGCAAGAGAATGGTTAAAAAAAGTCATAGAAAAAGAAATGATTGGGGATGAATTGCATGGATAATAAAATTGATATTGATATAATGACCTATCTTATAGGTGAGGAAGATGCTGTTATGGAGCTAGATAAAGTTACAGAAGTACATGAGTTCTCAGAAAAATATAAACATGAAAAGATAGACATAATTAAAAGGCAAAGTAATATAGAAACTATTAACCTCACTAATAGTAAGGGCTCAAGGATGAAAAAGAAAAAGATTATAGTTCTTATTGCCGCTGCAGTAGCTACTTTAGCTTTTTCTGTAACTGCTTATGGAATATGTAAAAAATTTCTTGTTACAACAAGTAGAGATGAAGATTTGGGAGTGGTTACCTATGAGGTTCAATCAGAAAAGAAGATTAATAAAATACCATTAATTAATATAACCCCTGAATATCTTCCTGAGAGTTATTTACCAATTGCAAATGCCCCAGGAAAATATGGCCCTAATGGAGATGCTAGTTCTGAAAAAGGAATAATTATGTATCAAAATGATTATATATATCAGAATACAAAGGGATGTATAAGTGGCATAGAAGAAAGTACAATTGGTGGTGTAAAGGCAAATATCTATACAAGTGAAGGTATGCATTATAAGTATTCAATAGACTTAATTTATGAAGAGGATGGTCAAATTATTACAGTTGGTGGAGGGATTTCCTTAGAGGAACTTAAAAAAGTAGCAGAAAATATAAAATATGAATTGGTTCCTGGAGAATTTTTAGAACTGTATAATCCAAAGGTTGAAACAAGTAACGATGATGTATATATAGCTCCTCCCGTTCCTGCTGATCATGTTTTCAATATGAATGAAAAAATTAACATGGATGTTAGCGGAAGGGAAAGATTAGAATTCACTGTAGATAAGGTCGAGATTATGGATAAGCTACCTAAGATAGATGAAAATTCCTTTTTTGAATATAATGAATATGTTGAACAGTTAAATGAAGATGGAACATTGAAGGATTATGAAAGAAGTGTCTCTATTAAATGGGAAAACAACAAGTTAAATCAAGTTACTAAAACTGCAAAAAGAAAATTTGCCTACGTAACTTTAACACTTAGAAATCTCATTGATAAAGAGGTAAAAGACGTGGGTGTCCATCCAATGATTCAATATAGAATGAAGCAATCAGATGGTACCCTTAAAGCATTTGTTAATGATATTAGAGGTGGTAATGATATAGCAAATAGCAAGGAGCCAATATATTTTGATCAATCGGATTACCCAGGAGGGCATTTCTTCTTCTGTGACTTAAAGCCAAATGAAACTAAGCAGGTTCATTTAATTTACTTACTAGATGAGGATTACCTTGATTATGCATATATTTCTGACAAAGGAATGAGTATACAGGGAAATGGAAATGAATATATAAATAACTTTGGTAGTTATGTTAAAATAAAGTAAGAAAATAAAAGTTTACGGTATAAAAGATAAGTAATCTTGAATTAGGTTACTTGATAGTCTCTTAAGGTTCACTGATAGCTGTATTTTGAGTGGTGGGTAAATTTCAATATTGTGAAACAAAATTAAAACTTAACTTATATATGAGGCCTACCCTGATTATCATAAGAGGTTATGAAGATGAATATGTTGAAATTCCATCAATGAACCCTATATAAAACTATAATACTAGTAATTTTTCAGATATGGTATAATTATAGAACTCAAGTGGTAGTTCTTAGAAATATGGAGGGATTATTATAAATAGAAAAAGTTTATTTAAGACTATAGTTAGGATTTATATAATCATTGTAATAGTCACTACAATCCTTAGGTTGTTTTTTCAATTATCACCAATTGGCAATTATACAGATGCTGGATTAATTATAGCAGGTTTATATTTATTTACTTCCTATGTAGTTAGAGAGGAAATATGGAATAAAACAATTGCTTATATTGCTTTTACTCTAATTTCACTTGCTGTTATAATGGATCCACTAATCTTTTTGAATCAAAAAGAAATATACTTCACTTCACCAGAGAAAACTAATACAGTGGTGATTGTTGAAAAATCCTTCTTGCTTGGGGGATATAGCACCCTATATGAAAAAAAGTACTTTTTATTTAAAAAGCCAGTGAATTGGAATAGAATTGATGGGCTAAATAACTTTTCTAGTGGGTATTTTACAATCCATTGGATTAGTGAAAAGACAGCTATTATGAAGCGTAATGGGGAACACTATGGACAAATAAATTTAGATTAGGCAGCTGAAAATAAATAACAAGTCCAAGATGTGAAGTATATTTTGTGTTCACAAGCAAGCTTGTGCAGACAAGGAAACAGGTTCCGCAGATAGTGGGGCTATCTAAGGGTTCTGTTGACGCAGTATAGCACAAAATAGACGAGCAGATTGACTTATTTATTTTTTGAAGATGCCTTAAATAAGGTTTTTATAAAATTAGAGTTGGATGCTGGTGAGAGATTAATACCATCCATATCCAACTCTAATTTCATTAATAATGAATAAGTTCATTTTCCTTAATAACTTTGCATGCAGATTTTGATTAAACAAATGAAATTTGTTACACATAAACAATTTCTCTTGGTATATCATTCACTTAAAGAAGACACAAAACTTAAGTTTTAAAAATATTGTTAAACAACCATTATTAAAGATATTAACTATCCTTTAGGACATGGTTTACAGACGTAATTTATTTTATTCATCTTCAATATTGCTAGGAAAACAAGTACGAACTATGATTTTATATTTAGTGCATTAATTATTTCTCTAGATAATTTATAGGATTCACCTGCTCCAAAAACTATGATTATGTCTCCACTTTTAGCTTCATTAAGGATTTTACTGCAGATTTCATCAGAGGTTTTTATATGCTCTGCTTTATGATTACCAATTTTAGAACATAGAAGGTCAAAATCAACAGGCTCTAGATTCTTGTTTGCTTCTCTTCCTAAAAAGGGTTTAGTAATGATTACTCTGTCAGCTTTTTCGAGTGCTGCGGCAAACTCGTTGAAAAATAGCTTTGCTCTTGAAAGTTGATGAGGCTCAAAAACAGCAAACACCTTCTTATCAGGATAACTAAGTTTAATGGAATCTAATGTAGTGGCAACAGCAGTAGGATGATGAGCATAGTCATCAAAAATACTAATTCCATGAACTTCTCCTATTAATTCTAGTCTTCTACCTATCCCCTTAAAACTTTCAAAGGAATCCTTTATAGAATCCACGTCAACACCTAATTCTAAGGCTGCAATTAGTACCCCTAAAGAATTCTCTACATTATGTTTACCTATCAAGCCAAGGTTAAAATTATATTCCTTATGATTACTTAGTACTTTAAATGAAGAATAACCAGGAGCATTTAAAATTAATTCAGCTTTGTACTCTGAGTGGAAGGGGAAGTTTATCTTGTTATCTATATAATAGCCAATAACCTTTACTCCTTCATCCTTCAGCCATTGCTTTAATTCAAATAATATTTCGCCAATAGGTAAGCTATCTTCATTAACAATTAAAATTTTTGGACCTTTAAGTTTCTTTATAAAACGTTTGAAGGATGCCTTAACTTCATCTATATCCTTAAAAAACTCAGGATGATCCATCTCCACATTGTTTATTATAGCAATTGAAGAACTATAATTTAAAAAATTATTATTGAACTCATCAGCTTCACATACAAAGTAATCAGATTTTCCAAGCCTGTAGCCGCCACCCCATTTCTTAAAGGTAGTTCCAGCTTCCACAATTGGATCAAGTCCTCCATTTTCTAAAACAAGTCCCATTAAAACTGTAGTTGTAGATTTGCCATGGGTACCTGCAATGGAAATAAGAAACTTTTCATTTTGTATATATTTTGAAGAGAATTCCTGCCAGGTCATTAAAATTCCTCTTTTTCTAGCTTCCACTATTTCAGGATGATTAGGGGAAATATCTAAAATGGCAGGTGATATAGCTAAAATATCAATATCTTCAATATGACTTAAATCATGATCCTGTAAAATTTCTATACCATTTTCTGAAAGAGCATCTTTATAATATCCTGACGCATTTAAATCACAACCAGAAACCTGAAATCCACTATTCTTTGCTATGATTGCTATAGGTGCAGCACCGCTTCCGCATATTCCCATAAAGTGTACTTTTATTTTATTATCCAATATAATTCACTCCCGTTATCGTATTACTTAAACAAAACTATGATTTATAAACTCTTTAAGCTACTACCTATGAGAAATAAAGTAGCCTTAATATGAAATTACAATTATAAATTAATTATAACATTATTTTACTATTATTTCCATAAACGCTATATAAAGATGATGTTTAGTAGTGATATATTGAATTTTATCATGTAAAATACAGAAATGGAGGAACATTTTACCTCAAGGTGAGTGCTAAATAATGGAGGTGCATTACCTAATACATATATAACCTTTTTATGAGTGTTAACTTTAAAAGCTTTACTAGAAGTTATTAAGTAAAAAGTCACTAATTCGATATTTAAAATATATAATAGAGATATAAAATAGGTATTAAAAAGGAGATTCAAATGAAGCAAAAAAAGTCTTTGAGGTTTAAGATTATTACAGGAATTGCTATTTTCTTAATAATGATAGCATCATCATTTTTTATTTATGTAAGTTTCTATTATAAGGCTAGTACATTAGCCTTAAGCACTCTAAAGTCAGATTCTGTAGTTAAGGTAGAAGAGAATGGAGATATTTTATTTACTCCAGTATCAAATAAGAAAAACATAGGATTTATTTTTTACCCGGGAGGAAAAGTAGAGGCTTCAGCATATGCACCTATAGCAAAAGAAATAGCATCAAAGGGATATACTGTTGTAATAGCTGAAATGAATTTTAATTTAGCAGTGTTATCTCCAAACAAAGCAGATAGCATAATAAATAAGTATAAAGAGGTTGATACTTGGATTATAGGAGGACATTCCTTAGGAGGAGTTATGGCAGCAAGTTATGCCTATGAGCATAACGAAATAAAAGGACTAGTGCTATTAGCTTCATACCCTCAAAGTAGTAAAGATTTTAGTAAAAGTGATATAAAAGTCTTGTCTCTATGGGGAAGTAATGATAAAGTGGCAGATTTAAATAAGGTTAAAGAAGCTAATAAGCTTATGCCAAGTAGCGCAGAGTTTATAGAACTAAAAGGTGGAAATCATGGAGGCTTTGGAGATTACGGACATCAAAAGGGGGATGGAGATGCCACTATAACAAATGAGGAACAAATGAGAGAGGCATCAGAGTACATTATAAAACTTTTGGAGAAACTACAATAACATATTATAAAAAAACAGATTATTTAATTTTATTTTTAAATAATCTGTTTTTTACTAGTGGAGTTGCTTGCTTAAAATAAATTCATGAAAAATTATGCATTGATAATATATGAAACCTTAAAGTGATTGATAAATGAAGTTCATTATTATATTTGAAAGCTTGCATTGAGGATTATAAAAAAGCTTCATTACCAAAAAGCCTCCATTAAGACACCAGACTTTTATTTTGATTTACCATTAAAGGTGAAGGAAGGAGATGATATTATAGAAACTTATAAAACTTCAGAGGTTGCGAAAATAATAGGAATTCATCCAAACACTGTACGTCTTTATGAAGATTTAAAGCTAATTCCAAAACCTGATCGGTTGCCCAATGGATATAGAGTTTTTAATAAGTTGCATATTGATCATTTAAAGTTGGCAAGAACTGCTCTACAGGTAGAGGTATTGCAGAATGGATTAAGAAAGCAAGCAGTTACAATTATAAAAGTAGCCGCCTTAAAAGAGTATAGTAAGGCTATTGAACTTACAGAGAAGTATATAGAAAGTATACAATATGAAAAAAATCAGGCAGAAGAGGCAATTAGCATTGTTACGGAGATACTATCTGATAATGATCAGCAAGATAGTCCAACTCAGCTTACAAGAAAAGAAGCTGCTGAGTACTTGAATATTACCATGGATACTTTAAGGAATTGGGAACTTAACGGACTAATTACAATAAAGCGAAAAAGTAATTCCTACAGAGTGTATAAGGATTCAGATATAAAAATATTGAAAATTATTAGGGTTCTTAGGTGTGCTAATTACTCTTTAAACTCAATTTTACGTTTATTAAAGGAATTATCTCAAGGGAAAAAAGTTGACATAAAGGAAGTAATAAATACTCCAAAGATAGAAGAGGACATAGTTTCTATTTGTGATAAACTTCTCACATCTTTGCAGGCAGCTGAAGTGAATGCAAAGGCTATTCATGGTCAATTGAAAGAATTGCAAATTGAATATTTTAAAAACCCTCCATTTTAACACCAGTGTTTAACCTGGTGTTATTCTTTTATAAGAAAGTTATAGGAGGTATCACAATGGAGGAAATTATTAAGGTAAAAGGATTAAAAAAAAGCTATGGGGGTGCTACTGCTGTTTCAGACATAAGTTTTGAAGTGCAGGAAGGACAGGTCTTTGGGCTTCTTGGAGCTAATGGAGCTGGTAAGAGCACAACCATAGAGTGTATTCTAGGAACTAAAAGTCTAGATGCTGGAGAAGTAGCTATATTGGGAATGAACCCAATAAAACACAGAAAAAAGCTATTTCAAAGGGTAGGCGTTCAATTTCAGGAAGGAAGTTATCAAGAAAAAATTACTGTTTCAGAGCTTTGTGAGACTACTCATGCCCTATATAAATCACCTGGGGATTATCTGGAACTAATAGAAACTTTTAAGCTTAAAGACAAATTGCAAAGACAAGTTAAAGATTTATCTGGGGGAGAAAGGCAAAGGCTTTTTATTGTACTTGCATTAATACCTAGTCCACAGGTGGTATTTTTAGATGAATTGACTACAGGGCTTGATACAAAGGCAAGACGAGATTTATGGAAGTATATTTCAGGATTAAAAAGTCAGGGGATCACTATTTTTCTAACCTCTCATTATATGGATGAAGTTCAGATTTTATGTGATAAAGTCGCCATTCTAAAAAAAGGCACAGTAGTATTTTATGGTACTATTTCAGAGGCTATAGCTTCAAGCCCATTTGAAAACTTTGAAGATGCTTATCTTTGGTATGCAGGGGAGGAATAAGTAATGAAAACATTTATAGCAATGCTTAAAACTGAAATCAAATTATCCTTAAGAGGAATGGATATGTTTATCTTTGGCATATGTTTGCCTGTTGTAATGGTATTTATCCTCGGAAGTACCTATGGAAACAAGCCAGCCTTTGAAGGGGCTAACTATTCGTTCTTTGAGCAATCTTTTGGGGCAATAGCTGTTATAGCTATCTGTGCTGGAGGGGTTATGGGACTTCCTTTGGTAGTATCTGACTATAGGAGCAGAAAAATATTAAAAAGATTTAAAGTTACACCAATAAGTCCAGTGTTAATATTAGCTGTTCAACTAGCAATCTACGTGCTTTATGCTGTAACTTCACTTGTACTTGTTTATCTCACCGCATGGATTTTCTTTAATTTTAGCTTTAAGGGGTCCGTGGTAAATTTTTTAAGCGTTTACTTTTTGGTTATGGTATCTATGTTCAGTATTGGGATAATGGTTGGGGGAATTTCAGCTAATGTGAAGATTGCAGGTACTATAGCAAGTTTACTATACTTTCCTATGCTAATTTTTTCTGGAGCAACTCTACCTTATGAAGTAATGCCTTCAGTGTTGCAAAAGGTGGCTGGAGTTTTACCGCTGACCTATGGAATAAAGCTGTTAAAAGCAGCCACTGTTGGGGTATCTATTAGTGAGACATTGATTCCCGTAGTTATTATGATAGTTTTGGCAATAGTTTGCACTATAATATCATTAAGGTTTTTTAGATGGGAATAATATTATCCTTAGAAAATAGTGGGATTATATTGACAAACTCTTGAGTAAATGATATTATTTATCAGTAGATAATAAGATTCAATATTATTAAAAGTGGGTGAAAAAATTATGTTATTATCAAAAGCAGGAATCGGTGAAACATTTAATATTAAACAGGTGGAAGGAAAAGAAAAGATACAAAAGTTTCTTTTTACCCTAGGTTGTTTTCAAGGAGAAGAGATTACTCTTATATCTAAGTTAGCAGGAAATTATATCGTTAATATTAAAGACAGTAGATATGCACTAGATGAGAACATGGCAAAAGCCATTGTACTTGAGGCATAGCTTAAGTCCCTAGAAGTATATTGAGCAACTAGATTTCAGTTCTATCACTAGACCTATAAATTTAGTTTTAAAGTCATGGGTCTATTGTTTAACACATTGCCTTTATGATAATGCATAATCTATAAAATAAAATTTTGTACTTAAGATTTTAATGTGCTGTAGAAAAGCAATAACTTTAACACTAAAGTTTTTGTGCTAAAGTTGTTGCTTTTAAATAGATGTTTTAGGCTTTTATATGAAATTAACTTCAATGGCCTGTTGGAAGGATTGAATTTAATTTCAAGTAGTTGAAGCCTGAATATCCAAAAAAATAGCACCTTTTATTTTACATATTGAGTGATAATGAATATCAATATCGAATATAAATTTTCAAAGGGGGAATTAAAATGAAAATTGCATTAGCGGGAAATCCTAACTGTGGGAAAACCACCTTGTATAATGCTATTACAGGAAAGACAGAGGCAGTAGGGAACTGGGCCGGTGTTACTGTAGCTAAGAAAGAGGCGGAACTTAAGAAGAAATATAATTCAAAGGGTAGAAACATAAAAATTGTGGACCTTCCTGGAGCTTATTCTATTTCACCTTTTAGTGGTGAGGAGAAAATCACAAGGGATTTTATTTTAGAAGAAGCACCAGATGTAATTATTAACATAGTAGATGGAGCTAACTTTAGTAGAAGCTTATTTTTTACAACTCAACTTTTGGAACTTGGAATTCCAGTGGTTATTGCTGTAAATAAAAGTGATGTTCTTTCTAAAAGAGGAGACATAATTGATTTAAAAGCCTTAAGTAAATTACTAGGTTGTTCAGTAGTTAATACCACTGCTACTTCAGAGGAAGGTTTATTAGATTTAATTAATGAAGCAATAAAGGTTGGGGAAGAAAAGAAACCACAAGGGATATTAGAACTTGCGGATAAAGACTCCGACATTGCTAGACAAAAGCTAGTAGATGGTATTGTTAATAAGAGTTTAGATAAAAAAAGAGATGCGAAAAAGGTCAACTTTTCAGATAAAGTAGATAGAGTTGTGGCTCATAAGTGGTTTGGAATACCAATTTTCTTTGCAATAATGTGGGCTGTATTCTCTTTCTCAATTAATGGACTAGGAGGATTCTTATCAGACTACTTTAATGAGGTACTATTTGCAGAAATTGTTCCAAATGCAGCCAATGGATTTTTAGAAAGCTTAGGAGTTGCTCCATTATTACAAGCTCTTATAGTTGATGGTGTTATTGGTGGAGTAGGAGCAGTTATAGGATTCTTACCTTTAGTTATGGTATTATTCTTCTGCTTATCACTACTTGAAGATTGTGGATATATGGCTAGGGTTGCCATAGTAATGGATAGATTCTTTAAGAAAATTGGGCTTTCAGGAAAGTCAATTATACCTATGATTGTTGGTTCAGGCTGTGCCATTCCAGGGGTTATGGCTACTAGAACTATAGAAGATATTAACGAGAGAAGAATGACTACAATTCTTACTCCTTTTGTACCTTGTGGTGCAAAACTTCCAATTATTGCACTTTTCACAGCGGTATTCTTCCCAGAGAATTCTTGGGTAGGAGCAAGTGTATATTTACTAGCTATAGTTATGATTGTAATTGGCGGACTTTTACTTAAGAAGATTTTTGTTTGGGAAAGTTCTTCTTACTTCATAATGGAGTTACCTGAATACAAAGTACCAAGTTTAAGATATGCTTTTCTACAAATGATAGACAAAGCAAAAGGCTTTATTTATAAAGCTACTACTATTATACTTGTTTGCAATACCTTTGTATGGTTTGCACAAGCTTATGGTTGGAATCTACAGCCAGTAGAAGATCAAAGCTCAAGTATTCTTGCTTCCCTTGGAACAATAATTGCTCCAATTTTAATTCCATTAGGACTGGTAGGCTGGCAACTTGCAGCAGCAGCAATAACAGGCTTTATTGCAAAAGAAAATGTAGTTGCTACCATTGCAGTATTATTAGCTGTAGCTTCAGAGGAAGCATTACATTTACCAGGAGGAGTTTTAACAGAATTCTTTACTCCAGTAACTGCTTTTGCATATCTTGCTTTTAACTTATTTACACCACCTTGCTTTGCGGCAATTGGAGCTATGAACTCAGAAATGGGCTCGAAGAAATGGTTATTTAGAGCTTTAGGGTTCCAATTTGGTATGGGTTATCTTTTAGCAATGGTTATATCTCAAGTAGGAACTTTAATAGTTTATGGAAAACCTGCAACAGGACTTATACCTGCTATAATAATAGCTGTTGTAGCAGCAGTTTATGTTTTCGTAACAATTAAAAAGTCCGATTCAAAACGAATTCAGTTAGGAGTTGAAGCGTAATATGGGAAATATAATAGTTGGATTAATTTTTCTAGCCATCTTTGGATTCGCATTTAAAAAGGTTTATAGTGATACTAAAAACAATAAGTGTAGCTGTGGAAGTAGCTGCTCCGATAAAAGTAAGTGTAGTAGGGTTAATCAATAAATTTATAATGCAGATCAAGAATTAAAGTTTAAGTAAAGAGATGAAAGTACCAATCTGTATGATTAGGACCTTCATCTCTTATTTTGATTGTAAAGGCCGTGAAAATTGCTGAAACCCGCATGAACACTATATCTTCTTATCAATATAACAATATAAGAAGATTTATTTATATCAATAAATCAATAAATATCTATAATAAGATAACTTTTGAGGCTGAAAAGCTTTATTAAGGAGTAGAAGTAAAGGCTAAGGATATAAATTAAAAAAGGACACCAATTTCAGTGTCCATCAAGATATGTATACTTGACCATTGCCTACTATAACTATTCTATAGGTTGGCTTTAGAGAAATTAGATTAAACTTTTCAGACTTAGGAGTCAATCTTATAGATTGTATTATTATTTGATTTTCGTCGAAAAGCTGTAAGTAAACATCATCGGTTGGAGAAATGTTTTGAACAGAATAAAGATTTGTTGGTGAAAAGTTAAAGTCAGCTGCCTTATAAACCCCTTCTTTAAAAGTATTAGCTGCGGATACATGTATAACATTAATTGTATTAAGTGATAAGAACAGTAGAATTATAAATATGGTAAAAAACTTCTTCATGTAAGACTCACCACCTCTCAAGATTATTATGAGGAGATAGGTGGGTTAATATACAAAATATAAGTGAAGTATAAGCCTAGATAAAAAGTAAAAGTAATTTTAACAAAAACCTATTTTAAAGGTAGTTAATTCATCAGTTGCAAAACTACAATGAGTTAATTGGTACAAAATTATAGGTTTATTTTTAAAAACTATACGATATAATATAAATAAGAAAAGCTTAGTGCGGCTAACACTAAGCTATCCTAGAACGTTTTTAGTTTTAGGGCTATTAGATATAGAATATTATCTCAAGAAAAGAACACTAATCTTTGTTGGATGGAGTGTTCTTTTCTTTGCTTTTAATTTCTATGTCCAAACCAAGAAATTTAGCCTTGATTTTTATGGTCGAAATAAAAAGATTATGGTTTAACAGCATTGCAATAAAGCAAAGAACAACTAAGCTTATAATCACTAATTCAAGCATACCTAACACCACCCCCTTAAGCTATGATGAAAATTCACCAATAGCCCAAGGTGGGAAAACGTACAATCACCGTAGCCATCCACTTCTACGGATTATTTTACTTAGACAGTATATCATAAAGTTAATTTTTAATATAGCATTTTACAATTTAAAGATTGAAATAATTATTACATATATAATAATAATACAGAGTATGTAATATATGTTATAATTTTCATAAGAGTAAGTTTAACTTGGAGTTAAATACAATTGGGGGCAAATATGAAAAAATTAATGCTAACATCAACAGGGTTTACAAATAGAAATATTGAGAAAAAGGTTTTGGAGTTAGTGAAGTTACCAAGTGATAAAATTAAAGCTATGTTTATACCAACAGCCGCAATAACTGAAGATGCTAAGGTAGTTGTTCCTTTGTGTAAAGAGGATCTTTTAATTGCAGGTGTTTTAGAAAGTAATATAGTTACCTATGATTTAGATAGAATTATAAGTTGTGATGAGATTTGCAATTTTAATGTTATATATGTTTGTGGGGGAACTACAGAACATTTATTAGACAGAATGAATGACGTGAAATTTAGCATTCCATTAAAGAGGTTTTTAGATAATGGGGGAGTATATGTAGGGGTTAGTGCTGGAAGTGTTGCCTTAGCTCAAAACTTACCAGAGAATTTAGGATATATAAATTGCATACTAAATGTTCACCAAGAAGTAGGCACAGCATGTGGATGTGTAGATACAAGGGATTGCCCTACTATCAAATTAACAGATAATCAAGCCATAATAATTGAAGATAATATCATCACTATAATGGATTAATTAGAGAAGTACAAATTTCTTACTGTAGTTTTATAGTGGGTTTGAAAGGAAATATATTATATGGGGAATTTAAAATACAATCTGAACTTTGAGAAGTTGTGTAAAGTTATGCAATTAGGAGAGCTAGTTAGGGAGCCTGAAGCAATATCAGGGGGATTTTTACACAGAATGTTTTCAGTTGAAACTACAAAAGGAAAATATGCAGTTAAAGCGTTAAATCCTCAAATTATGCTTAGGCCTACAGCAATGAAGAATACTATTAATTCAGAGAGGATTGCTAATCTTGCTAGTAGTAAGATTTCTGCACTTCCAGCAATAATCTTCAACGGAAGTTCCATCCAAGAAGTGGACGGGCAGTTCTTTCTTGTTTTTCATTGGGTAGAGGGGAGAAGTCTGAAGGCAAAAGAGATTAATAACATTCATTGCATAAAAATTGGAGAAACACTTGCTAATATTCATAGCACTAACTTTTCTCAGTTAGAGATTAGTAATAATTCTGGACATGCTATTGAGGATATAAATTGGAATTGTTATTTAAACATGGGCGAGGAAAGTAATTTAGAATGGACTAGCATACTAAGAGAAAATATTAATAATCTTTACAAGTGGACAACCGAGGCTAATGAATCAGCAAAGACACTTTCCTCAAAAATGATAATCAGCCACAGAGATTTAGATCCTAAAAATGTTATGTGGATTGAAGATACTCCAATTATTATTGATTGGGAAAGTGCCGGCTTTGTAAACCCTATGCATGAATTGATTGAAACTGCAATTTACTGGTCTGAAAGTGAAACGGGAGATATTGATAAAAAACGATTTTTGGAATTTATAGGAGCGTATAAAAATATATTTGGAGCTTTAGATTCAAATTGGAGAATAGTCTTATTAAATGGTTTTTCAGGAAAACTAGGTTGGCTTGAGTACAACTTAAAAAGGTCTTTATTGATTGAATGTACAGATAAAGAAGAGCAGAATATGGGGACTAATCAAGTCACTGAAACAATAAATTCTATTAAACATTATGCATCTATGATTTTAGAAGTAGAGATGTGGTTAAATAATGAATTATTATAATAATAGGAAAAACCTACAAAGGTAATTTATGATATATTTAATTATAGGATATGGTTAAATTACAATAAGTATTTACCATAAGTTTAAATACTGCATGTAGTGAGAATAAATATAAAAATACTAATATATTGTTCTTTAAATATAGATTATAGGTAATACTAGTTTTGTGGCATAACCATTATATGAATAAAGTACTATTTCGAGCCGTGAATGAGGCAACTCTCATCACGGCTGTTTTTTTATAGGTGTCAAGCCTAGAATTAACTTATACATGAACCTACATAATTTTTTTAACTTAGCCATTTCCTTTCGTATGACTCTAGGAGATAAAAAATTTCCACCATTTAAAACTTAAGATTCCGTAAGGAATTCTTATAAGTATCGTAAAGTCATCCCTCTATAATGAAATTATATTATTAGAAGAGGGGTAAAGATATGAAAAAGGCTTTTAAAAAAGTTTTGGTATTTATTGCAATAGTCGGTGGAATATTTTATACGATGAGGTATAATGTTACGGAACAAAATCCCGGACATGAAAACAGACACGAATCTAGTCTCAATGAAAAATATAAGCCAGTAAATCAAAATAATGTTAGTAAAACAACAAAACTCATATTAGTAAATAGCGAATATGGTTTAAGTGAAGGTTATAAACCAGAAAAATTAACTATACCCAATGTACCATTTGCTAATGGGGTAGAGCAGGAAGAAAAGCATGTAGCAAGCATTATTGTAAATCCATTGGAGAGGTTATTTAATTCAGCAAAAGATGAAGGTATAGTATTGTTTGGTAATTCAGGATACAGATCATATAAATCACAAAAGGAGACCTATACCAATAGGGTCAAAGCAGAAGGGAAGAAACTTGCAGATGCCTATGTGGCTAAACCAGGATTTAGTGAACATCAAACGGGATTATGTATGGATATTACAAATAACGATAGATATTTTGTAGAAGGAACAAAAGAAGCAGATTGGCTTGCAGAAAATTGCCATAGATTTGGTTTTATTATAAGATATCCTTATGGAAAGAAAAATATAACAGGAATTGAATATGAACCTTGGCATATTAGATATGTTGGAGAAGAAGCGGCTAAGTATATTTACGATAATAAGCTTACATTAGAGGAGTATCTAAATAAATAATTATATAATTGGAGGAACAAATGAATAGTAATATTCTTGTAGTAGACGATGAAAAAGAAATAAGAAATTTATTAGAAATAAATCTCAGAAATGAAGGTTATAATGTATTTAAGGAAAGCTGTGGAGAAGATGCTTTAGATACATTGGATAGGGAAGAAATTCATTTAATAGTTTTAGATATCATGATGCCAGGGATTGATGGGTTTGAGGTATGCAGAAGGGTAAGAGAAAAGTACAACATACCAATACTTATGCTAAGTGCAAAAGCTGAGGATATGGATAAAATTCAAGGCATTATAACAGGTGCAGATGATTATGTATGTAAGCCTTTCAACCAATTGGAACTTATTGTTAGGGTAAAGGCATTGCTTAGAAGAGCTTACTTTTTAAATACTAAAATGCAAATTTCAGAGGACTTGATAAGAATTGAATCAATGGTTATAGATAAGAGAAAACATAAGGTAACAATTGAGGATAGGGAGATAGATTTAACTGCTAGAGAATTTGAAATATTATACTTATTAGCTACAAACAGAGGAAGAGTTTTTAGTGCAGAGGAGATTTTTGCAAAGGTATGGAAAGAACGGTACTTTCAGTCTAATAATACTGTTATGGTGCATATGAGTAGGCTAAGGGATAAGATAGAACATAATATGAATGGAAGTAAAGTAATTCATACTGTATGGGGAGTTGGGTATAAAATTGAAAAGTAAAAGGCTATATAAATATTGGTTATTATCTCTAGTGGAGATAGCAGGTGCAGCATTATTAACTTATATGACTTTGATTATAAGTAATAAAGTATTAAATTATTTATATGAATACACCAAAATTCAGCTTGTTAATTATATTTTTAAGATTTTCAGATTTCTGAATCAAAGAGATTATGGGGAAAGTGCCTATATAATTGTTGAAATATTGTTATTTGCTGGATTTTTATTACTTATAAAATATAGAAAATATAAGAGTCTTGCAGCTATTATAGACGAAACAGAAATAATGGCTAATAGCGACTTAGATAGAGTAATCGAAGTTGAAGCAAAAGGTGATCTTAGGAACTTAGCAGAAAATATAAATAATATATCGAAGCAACTTAAAGAAATAACAGTAGAAGAAAGAAAAGCTCAACAAACTAAGAGTGACTTAATAACTAACGTTTCCCATGATCTAAGAACTCCGTTAACTTCTATAATAGGTTATTTGGAGATAATTGATAGTGATAAGTATAAAGATGAAGTAGCACTAAGATATTATGCTAATATAGCCTTTGAAAAAGCAAAAGGTTTGAGTTTGCTTATTAATGATTTATTTGAACTTACTAAAATGCAGAATAACACTATTAATCTAGATAAAACTGATATAAATTTAGTGGATTTATTAGGTCAGGTAGTAGCAGGCTTTGAATATCAATTTAAGGTTGCAGGCATGAAATCAAGAATTAATTTTTCAGAAGATAAGTTAATAGTAAATGCGGACGCAGGAAAGTTAGTTAGAGCCTTTGAAAACTTGTTATCTAATGGAATAAAGTATGGTCAAGATGGTTTTTATATTGATATAACATCAAAAATTGAAGAGAATATGGCAGTAATTCAAGTTATAAATTATGGGCAATCTATACCATCAATAGACTTGCCATATATATTTGATAGATTCTATAGAGTTGAGAAATCAAGAAACAGTAAAATAGGTGGGTCTGGCTTGGGGCTATCCATTACAAAAAATATTATAGAGCTTCATCAAGGAACCATAGCAGCATATAGTAACAATGATAAGACTGTATTTGAGGTTAGACTGCCAGTGAAACAAGTGTATGATATGAAAGTTGATGAATATTAAAAAGAAAGATAGAACTTAATAATGGTACAGAGAACTGTACCTAAGAGCAACCTAGACTTTCTTATAAATCCATGATAAAACTAGTTTGAGAGGTTGTAAATATTATTATATATTATGTCATACCCAACTAAATTATAAAAAATACGGTATAGCTAGGTGGCTATACCGTATTTTTATTACGAAAAGTCTTTTTACGCTCTTTTATTTTTATATAGAGTGCATATTAAACAATGGACAAGTTCATTTTGAAAAGCTACTTTGGAAGAAGATTTATTATAAAAACTCAACAGTTCGCATACGGTTTATAGCAGCGGCTAATTCTATTTTTCTAGGAAGTTCAAGCCAACGCTGAGTTAAGAAGATATTTGGATAAACTGAGTCTAAACCATTGAGTTCAATTTCTTTGTATACTTCTAAAATTAATTCTTCAATATGAATATTCTCTAAGGAGGTTGATTTAAGCTCTATAAATCTTAGTAAATAGGCCAATGCATTCAGTTGAGCATGTGAAATTATTCCGGGCAACATACGCAAATCAAGTTTTTCATCACCTAAAGCAATGGATTCTTTTTCTATGACATTAAATCTTTCAGTTCCTAGGTCATTAGGATAGGGTGTAAAGCCCTTGCTTTTTATCTTACGCTGATGATACCAGTTCACAGGTCCTAAGGATTCTTCAACAGCAAGTTCCCTAGTGTCTAAGCTCATTAGTTTTGTTTCTTTTGTTATATTATAAGCTGTAAAATCTTCCATAAGAATTACATTATCAGCTATTTCAAGATATTCACTACTTCCACCAATAACAAGTATGGTTGAGGCTCCAGTTGAATAGAACATTTCACGAATCCTATCAGTAAATGGAGTTATAGGCTCTTTTTTTATAAGCTTTTTCATTCTAGAATCCTTTATCATAAAGTTTGTAGCACTTCTATCTTCATCAATCAAAAATAGCTTTGAACCATAATTAATGGCTTCAATAATGTTAGCAGCTTGTGAGGTACTCCCACTTGCACGATCTGTCGAGAAGGACTTTACATTTACTGTAGACAAGGATTTTATGAAAGGGGATAAGTCTAAGTTTTGAATTGATCTGCCATCCTCAGCTGATATATTTATAGCAGTTTCATCAGTTATTACAAATTCGCGTCCATCCCCAGGGATATGATTATAAACTCCAACAGATATGGCATCCAACAAGGTGCTTTTTCCAGAATATCCACCGCCAGTAATAATGGTTACACCTTTTTTAACTGCCATTCCAGTAATAGAATCGCCATCACTAAGGGGAATTTTTACTTCATCCTCCAATGGACTTTTAAATGGTAAGGAGTTTTCTTGTGGAAGCTCCGTTCCCTTGAAACGAGGCAAAATACTTCCATTAGCTACAAAAGAGCAGTAGGAGTTTTCACCCAAGAATCTACGGATTTCCTCTTGGATTGAAGCTACTTTGAGCCACTTATTTAAGGTAACATTATCAAAGTTATCCACAAATTCATCAAGTATTAGGGGTAAGTCCCTAGTCATCATCTTTGCAGCCTTCTTGCCATTGATGGTTAACTTCTTTTCTTTATCTTTATATATAGGAAGTAGAGCTTGAATCATTATACATAAATAATCATCATCTATTGAAAAATCAACAAGTTCATTTTCTTCAACTTCTTTAGAGGGAGTTTTAACCTCCACAAAAGGCTTATCTTTTTCTGATGAATCCAAACTTGAAAGGTTTTGAAAACTATCCTTCCAAGGAGAAGATAGAAAAGAGCAATTACGTTTTAGTACCTCCTGACCTGGATTATAAATATAAAGCATGCCTGTAATTTTTGCTTCCTTGGTACGATTATAATATTCATCATTCTTCAAGTTAATATAGTAACCAAGTTTTCTAAGACAATAATCTTCAATAGCTAATTTTTCAACTTCTGAATAAGAAACTATATTTTTAAGATTTAAATGAGATATAGGAATTTTAATCGTTATAGTTGGTTTTTCAAGTAAAAGCTTATGAGTAACATCAAATTTAAACTCTATATCATTATGATAGTAATAAGGTCCTTTAACAAGTGATTGCAAAGCTAATTTTCTTTTGAAACTGCTAGCCTGTGGAGTACAGCCTAGTTTACGAGACATAATATGAGAATTATCTTCGTAAATTTTACGATAATAAGATACATTGCAATCATCAATTTCTAATAATATTTTCTTTAAACGATCTATAGGTAACACCTCTTTCAATAATATAAATTGTTTTAGTACAAAAAATATATGACAATTAGGCATCTGAAAATAAGTAACAAGTCAAAGATGTGAAGGATATTTTTAGTTAGGCAAGGAAACAGGTTCCGCAGATAGTAGCGCTATCTAAGGGTTCTGTTGACGCAGTATAACTTAAAATAGACAAACATACTGACTTATTTATTTTTGAAGATGCCTTATATTAAGAAAAAATAAAACACCTCTGATAAAATCAGAAGTGCTTAGTCTGCGAGAAATTACCTAAGTAATAGGGCATCTAAAGGTTAGAAAGTCCTTGCATATAGTAAATTAAAGTGAAAACTTACTTATACAATATTTATACTTTGGTTCCATTAAGGCTTGTGGTGATGAAAAAATTATTTCAAAGTGGAAGCCCTAGGAAAATAAAGTTAAGACTTAATCTATGCATGAACCTACCCTATATTTTTTAGACTTTTAGATATAATTATAAAAAACCACCTTGAAAGTCTATAGGCAGACAAAGAAAATCTGAAATTATCAGTTTTAACTTAACATTAATTGTCATATTGTCTACCTCACTTTCTTAGTTTATATACATATATTAACAGGGAATAAGTAACATGTCAATATATGGGATAGAATACTAGCAATACAATTAGGATTTTAAAGGGAGAAACGTAGTATAAGTAAATGATAATGATAGCTTTAATCTATTTTTGTAGTTGAAGTTATAGAATACATTCGAATTAAAGGGATTAAACCTAGCATTATTTGATATTGTTATAACTGGCTCATTACTTTAAATTTATATTTTTGCTAAGCTTTAACAGAGGATTATGCAAAAAAACGCCAATTGAATATAAACTATTGGCGCATAAGGTTTAATTTAATTTTCAGGTTTGAAATTTAAAATAATTTCATCTACAGCTTTTGTGATTTTATCTGCTTCTTCTTCAGTCAAATGAGATCCTGCTAAAGCTTTTACATCATTTGCAAATCCACTTAATAAATCTACATAATTATCTTTGCCTTTTCTCATTGATTTCTCAGCATTATTAAGCTTTGATATAAGACGCTTCTTGATGCTTTTGTTCAATTGCATTTCTTTTATAGATTTTTCAAGGTTATCTATAGTATATTTATTTACTCCAAAGGGTTGAGTAAAGCTTATTCCGCCATTTCCTATAAGTTGAGCACGTACATAAGAATCAACTTTATCCTCAAAATCATTTAAATCTATAGTATTACCTGTTGCAATAACTTTCCCATTAGCAATCCATTGAATTGTATTATAATGAGAACCTGAAATAGTAATAGAATTTTCTTCTTGATTCACTGCGATATTACTAATTATTGGAGTGGGGCCTTCAGCTTTAAAGTCAGGTCCTAATTCTCGTTTTGCTATTTTTCCAACTGAATAGAAGGTTCCTTTTTCCATAGCATTACGAAGGTTATCTACATTGTTTGTTGGCATTAACATCATATTATAACTAAAGCCAGTTGCTTCAATATAATGGGAATCATCATTTGAAAAACCCCATACAGGATTTCTTACAGCCATTGTTTCTGAAAGAATACTATCCCAAAGTATTCTATCGCTTAAGGAGTCTACATCTTTCTCATTAACAATTTCCATACCTACAAGTGATTTATATTTGTTAAATAAATCAACATATTTTCTATATATAGCTGGATCTTTTGAAAGGGCTTCTCCTTTAACTATATCGCTACTTCCACCGGTATATGGACCTGGATGATTGAGGTGAGAAATTCCCCCTAACTCTTCTGTACGAGCAATAATCTCTTCTAAAGTATCTCCTGGTTTGTTATTGTAATCTGCAAAGAATGTATTGATATGATTTGCTGCTGACTGCTCGTTAGAATATTTAACAGCTAACATGCCTCTGTTGCTTCTACCTATCCCAGTATTAATTTCGGCTAAGCGCTCTGGAGTTAAATAGGGTTTATCTTCTGGTCTGTCAGTTCTATCCCAGGTTGTATTTGTAAAGTTATGATCCGTAATTGCTAGAACATCAAAACCTTTTGCATAATGATCTTCAATCATTTCCTTTGGGGTATTACATCCATCACTTTCAGTAGTATGAGCATGGAAACCTGCCTTATATTGACCATAGGTATTCCAGTCTACAGATTCATATGGGTTCAAGATAAAATAATCAGCATTTCTCTTAGGAGACATAGCAAAACTTGTTCCGGTTGAAAATGTAGCAGTAATTATCATTACTGAAGACAACGCAATTATGATTCCTTTATTTCTCTTAAACAAAATAGCCACTTCCTTTTTAGATAGTATAGACTTAAACAACTTATCCAATAAAAATATAATATAGAAAGGTTATCTAAGGGCAGTAAATTAGGACTAAGTTAAAATAATTACATATCATGTTATACCCAACTAAATTATAAAAAATACGGTGTAGCTATCAAGTTACACCGCATTGTTATTTAGAATCTATATTAAATAATGAGTAAGTTCATTTATTATAAAGTTTGTACCACTTTTATCTGCATCAATCAAAAATAACTTTTAACCATAATTAATGGGCTCAATAATTGATGAAACGATTAATAACGCAATTCCAATATATTACATCAGGTTATTTGCATCCACTGTCTAAGTGAGAATAATATTTAATAGACCAAGACTCAATTTCTTTAATGATTTTAGTAAGGTCTCTTCCCTTTTCAGTAAGATAATATTCAACTTTTGGTGGAATTTCGGGATAAATCTCCTTATTTATTAAATCGTCATTTTCTAATTCTTTAAGCTTCTCATTCAATACCTTTTGACTTATTCCTTTAGTTATTCTTTGAAGTTCCAAAAATCTTTTTGGTTCATCATATAAATGACATAATAAGACAGCCTTCCATTTGCCCCTAATAAAATCCATTGCAAAGTCTAATAAGCACACATATTTCTTATCATTATATATTATCATTTAGTTACCTACCTTTATTTTTATCGTTAATAAAACTTGAGCATATAGACATAACAGTTGCAATATATGCCAATTATCTTCATAATATCAAATCAATAGTTTAAAATAAACATATATTTTATGAAGAAAGATTTTTTATACTAATATAGGTATTACGGTAAATCTTACTTAGAGGTAAGTAATCTAACAAAAAAGTGCGTACTGTTCACTTTGATTATTGAGCAATATAATAAACGTATGTTTGAAAATAAATTATACGGAGGTATGTATATGAAAGTAGTAGCTTTTAATGGAAGTCCTAAAAAAAATGGAAACACTTATGAGGCAATAAAGGCTGTAGCCGCAGAGTTAGAGAAAGAGAATATAGAGGTGGAGATTGTTCATGTTGGAAATAAGATAATACGTGGATGCATGGATTGCGGTGGATGCAGTAGAAACATGAATGAAAGATGTGTTATGAAGAATGATGAGGTTAATGATTGGATTCAAAAGATGAAGGAAGCTGATGGAATTATTTTAGGATCACCAGTGCATTATTCAGCCATTGCAGGGACTATGAAATCATTTTTAGATCGTGCGTTTTTTGTTGCATCTGTAAATAACGGCATGCTTAGACATAAAGTAGGGGCAAGTGTTGTTGCTGTGAGAAGATCAGGCGGTGTTCCAACCTTTGAACAGTTGAATAATTATATCAATTATTCAGAGATGGTGATGCCAGCATCGAATTATTGGAATGTAATTCATGGTAGAAATCCTGGAGAAGCATTACAGGATGAAGAAGGAATGCAAATTATGAGTGTACTAGGAAAGAATATGGCATGGATTTTAAAATCTATCCATTCAGGTAAAAGCAATGTAAAGGAAAATCAAAGAGAAGATAAAATATTTACCAACTTTATAAGATAGGCTATGAAGGTAAAGGCATTAAAAAAATTATAATGAGTGAGATAAGAGGTTTAGACTTAGGCATTGACATGACTTGCCTAAGTCTATTTTTGTAGTTGAAATTGTAGAATACATTCAACTAATTTGAAATCCAATTGAATCTGAAAACTTTTTATTCAATTGTAAATTGATAAAGTTAATAGGAGTATTATAATATACATATGTTAATTGAATTAATTAAATTAAGAGAAACAAAATAAGAGGATACAATGAATTAGATAGTAGAACTAAATTTGAAAGGGGCTTAACTATGTCAGTGCTACAAATTGAAAATTTAACAAAAGATTATGGATATAATCGTGGTGTATTTGAGGTTTCTTTTAGTGTGGCTCAAGGTGAAGTTTATGGATTTTTAGGGCCAAATGGAGCAGGAAAAACAACTACAATTCGTCATATAATGGGATTTTCCAGACCACAAAAAGGTCACACCTATGTAAATGGCATGGATAGTTGGGAAAAAGCAAGTGAAATACAAAAAAACTTAGGTTATCTGCCAGGAGAAATTGCATTACCAGAAGCATTAACTGGAATACAGTTTATTAATATGATGGCAGAATTGCGTGGATTAAAGGATATGACTCATACAAATTACTTAATCAATAAATTTGAACTTGATCCATTAGGTAGCTTAAAAAGAATGTCCCTAGGAATGAAGAGAAAGCTTGCTATAGTAACTGCTTTTATGCATGATCCAGATGTTCTTGTTCTTGATGAGCCTACAAGTGGCCTTGATCCTATAATGCAAAATATATTTATTGAATTTATTAAAGAAGAAAAGAAAAGAGGTAAAACAATTCTATTATCAAGCCATATATTTTCTGAAATAGATGCTACCTGTGACAAAATTTCAATAATTAAGGATGGAAGATTAATATCTACTTTTGTTGCAGATGATCTACGGCACAGTGAAACAAAAACTTTTAAACTTGAATTTAATACTAAAGAAGATTTTGAGAAGTTTAAAAGCAACGTTGTTAAGGAAGAAAAACTTAGTACAATAGAAGAAAAATCTGAGCAAAATCAGGTTAAAATTCAAATTAATGATAGAGATATAAATGATTTCATGAGTATAATAGCTGATTATGATTTAAAATTTATATCTGAAATAAAGTTCACATTAGAAGATTACTTTATGAAATTTTATGATAGAAATATAGATATTGAAGGAGTGCATAAATAATGTCAATTATTGAAATTAAAAATATGACAAAAGATTATGGACAAGGGCGAGGAATATTTGATGTCAATATTTCTATAACAAAAGGAGAAGTATTTGGGTTTGTAGGCACAAATGGAGCAGGAAAAACTACTACTATTCGTCATTTGATGGGATTCTTAAAAGCGCAAAAGGGAGTAGCAACTATAAAAGGAATGGATTGTTGGAGCGGTGCTGCTGAAATAAAAAAATATGTTGGGTATATTCCGGGAGAAATTGCCTTTCCAGATGCAGCAAAAGGCAGTGAATTTCTAAAAAATCAGGCTGAATTATTGGGACTTAAGGACATGACTTATGCTGAGAGTTTAATTGAGAAGTTACAACTTGATCCAACGGCTAATTTAAAAAGGATGTCTAAAGGAATGAAGCAAAAAACTGCTATTGTTGCAGCACTTATGGGGGATCCAGAAATCCTTATTTTAGATGAACCAACCACAGGTCTTGACCCATTAATGAGAGTGGAATTTATAGATATTCTTAATGAAGAAAAGAACAAAGGGAAAACAATTTTTATGTCAAGTCATATGTTTGAGGAAGTAGAAGATACTTGTGATAAGGTTGCACTAATAAAGGATGGAAAAATTATTGCTATAAAAGCTACAAGTGAAATAAAGCATAGTGAAGAAAAAACTTATAAGATAGAATTTATTTCTTATGAGGATTACAAGAAATTCATATCAGAGAAATTTAAGTTTATAAATAAAAAGGAAGAGCAAAATCAGGTTACTATAAGTATTACACCACTTTACAACAAAATTAACTTACTTCATCTAAGTGAATTAAGGAATTAATTACCTCTAAAGCCCTATCATTAATTTTGCGCTTTTGTAGG
>NZ_JAGGLL010000041.1 GCF_017874425.1 Clostridium punense | reverse complement strand
AAATTCTGCACTATAATGGTTATTCACTAAAATCATTCCCTTCACGTTTAGTATAACACGAGTTCCTCGTGTCTACCAAAGTGGGTAAGGGTCAGATATTGAACTAGAAATTACTTTAGCATTTAATAAACAAAGAATTCAATTTCTTGATTTACTTGAAGAGCTTTACGATAATAATATTTTAAATGAAAATAATTATGATTTAAATTTTAATATAATTCCCTATGAAGAACTTTTCCACCCTGATGTAGAAAAATTTGTATTGAATGAAAAAAATATTGAAATGATTAATGAGTATAATGAGATTTATACAGAGCTTTTAAAGAATACGACATTATTCAAAAGAGGTGTATTTAGTCACTATCATGCTGAGGGAATATCTCAAGACTTAAAGAATAAAGGCTTTTTTGATGCTAATCATGAAATCGCATTAGATGGTTTTGATAAAAGTATTAAAACATCAGATGATTTTAATATTTTAATTTCCAAAGAAAGGGATAAGATCTTCGAAGACCCAAAACTACAAACAAAATTTAATAAGATTAATAAAGAACTAGGCAAAAAATACCTTACAAACTTTAGAACTATTATTGAAAAGCATTAAGAAATCATACCTTACCTAAAGGATTTTGATAAACTTAAATATATTGCATGGTGTAGTATTTTAAAACTAGTTTCAGATGACTTTAAGGTTTTAATTGAAAATTATAAAAGTAGCAAAACTTTAGTGTCTGAAATAGTCGAAATGGCTAAGAGTGAAACAACTAAATGCAGTGCAGTGCTTGAAGTTTTTAAAAAAAGATTTACTGCTCCATTTGATATAGAAATTAATAATCAAGATGATGTGCTTTTAAATGATACTGTACCAAGTTTTAGCTTTAAATATATTGATACCACTACTAATGAGAATATAATTATTGAAAGAAAGAACTTAGAAAAGGTATTAAGTCAAGGGGAAAGGAGAGCTTTGTATATTTTAAATATAATTTATGATATCGAAGCTCTGAAAATAGAAAGAAAAAATGTATTAATAGTGGCTGATGATGTTTCTGATTCTTTTGATTATAAAAATAAGTATGCAATTATTGAGTATTTGCAGGAAATGTGTAGGGAAAGCAACTTTAAATTAATAATTTTAACACATAACTTTGATTTTTATAGAACAATGGTAAGTGGGTTAGGAAGTTCCTTAAAACCTTGGATGACAATTAAAAATGAAACAGGAATAGAAATTAAATTACCTAAATACGTTTACAAAAATCCATTTACAGAAATTAAAAAATCAGTAATATCAGGAAGCGAGAAATCATTGCTAACAGCTATTCCTTTTATCAGGAATATTATCGAATATACAGATAGTACGACAAATGAGGACTACAAAAAACTAACTTCTTTGTTACATAGAAAAGATGATACAGAGAGTATTACAATTAGTGAACTAATTAACATATATCAAAATAATATCAAGACATCACAACAAATAATAATTCCCAATATTCACAATAGGGTTTATGAAGTACTATACATACAAGCTAATGATATAATTAATTCAAATATTGAAGAGCTTGATATTGAAAATAAAATTATTTTATCAATTGCAATTCGCATTATGGCAGAGGATTTAATAATAGAAGCAGTTAAAGATAAGGATGGCTCTATGGAGAGTATTAATAAAGTTAGAGATAAAAATTACTGTCAAACTGGAAAATTAATAGAGTTGTATAAACAAAAATTTCCCAGTGAATATTCAATTATTAAATTGCTAGAGGAAGTAAATTTAATGACTTCTGAAAATATACGTATAAACTCATTTATGTTTGAACCTATAATTGACATGTCGATAAATCATTTAGTTGTATTATATAATGAATTCATAGGTTTAAAATAGATTAATGATATTTATTGAAGGTGATTTTATCAAAAAACTTAAAAGAATATGCAAATAAGTTTAAATTTAGCATTGAATTTTATTTCTAATGATTACTTTGAGATATAGAATAAAGTTTGTAACTTTATGTATGGAATTAGGAGGAAGCATGTATAATTTTGAAAACCTAAATGATTATGAGTTTGAAATTTTATGTAAAGATATAATGGAAAAAAAGCTAAATGCAGAATTAAGAGTATATAAGCAAGGAAAAGATGGTGGGATTGACATCAATGCATTCACAGGTAATGAAATAATTATACAGGTAAAACATTATGTAAAAAGCTCATATAATAGTTTAAAAACATCATTAATTAGTGAGTTAAAAAAGGTAAAAAAACTCAATCCTAATCAATATTATATATGTACATCTCAAAAATTAAGTGTTCAAAATGTAAATGAAATATACGAGCTATTTAAAAATTTCATGAATAGCAGTAAAAATATTATTGATGGAACTCAAATAAATGAGTTTTTAAAAGAAGAAAATAATATTGATATTGTTAAAAGAAATTATAAATTGTGGCTTACGTCAACAAATGTACTAGAAATAATATATAATAAAAATATATTTATTGATAGCGATGAACTTGTATATGATATTGAAAAGGATAGCAAGTTTTATGTAGAAACTGAGTCATATACCAATGCTAAAAAAATATTAAACAATAATAAAGTAATAATAATTCAAGGCGATCCAGGTGTTGGAAAAAGCACCTTATCTAAAATGTTAATATTAAATTATATTTCAGAAGGATATTCAGTTAGATATTCAACAGATAATGATATAAGTAATATAAAAAAAGCGTTATCTCATGATATAGAGAAAAAAGAAATTATATTGTTAGATGATTTTCTAGGTCAACATTATCTTAAGCTTAGAGATAATCAACCAAATGAAATAAAAAGTTTAATTTCATTTGTGAGAAGATATAATAAAAAGCTAATTTTAAATACACGAATTACAATTTTAAATGAAGCAAAAAGATTAAATTTGCATTTTAAAAATCTGCTAGATGATGGCTCTATAGAGCAGTATGTGATTGATTTAAATACTATGAAGAGAGAGGAAAAAGCAAAGATATTATACAATCATATATATTTTAATAACTTACCTAAAGAATATTTTGATGAAATAAAAGTTAACAAAAGATATTTAAAAGTAATAGCACATAAAAATTATAATCCTAGAATAATACAATATGTAACCAGGGAAAGAAGCTATAAGAATATAAGTTATAATGAATATTTTCAGTATATAATGAGCAAGTTAGAAAATCCACAGGATGTATGGGAGGATGAGTTTGTAAACCGTATAGAAAAGATAGATAGAGAATTTATGAATACATTATATTCATTAACAAACAACTATATTGAAAATAATATATTAGAGGAGTGTTTCAATAAAAGAATAGACGGGGTTAATAAAAGTGATTCAACTTTAAACTCTTACGAGATTGGAGTAAAAAGGTTAAGCGATGCTCTAATAAAAATAGTTTATGATAACGGAATAGCAAGAATAGGAGTATTAAATCCATCAATTAATGATTATATTAGTGCACAGTTGAATAAAAATAATAATGAGATTTTAAATATAATTAATAATGCTGTTTATATAGAACAAGTATTGAAATTCTCACATATAGGTTTTGTGGACAAGTGGATAAAAGAAAAACTTGTAAATGGAAGCATATTAAATTTAAAAACACAAGGTATACCTATAGAATATTACTTCTTAAAGTATATTATAGAATTTAAAATACTAAATAAGAATTTGGAAAATGATATAAAACAAAGCATAGTACGTTTAACTGATGAATTTTATAGAGGATATTCGGATTTAGTTATAAATATATTTGATGTGAGATTTATAGAGTTTTATAATCTTTACTCATTAATTATAGATATAGATAAAATGAATGCTATTATAGATAAAATGGAGCTTGAAGATGTAACAATATTTTTAGTATATATTAATGATATATTAAAAAAAAGTCAATATCATAGTGAAAAGTTAATAGATGATTTTAATTATATGGCTCAAGAGATACTAAATGAAAAAATTATTGATGAAGTAAAAAATAATTTTGATGATAATCTAGATGAATATGTAGGCGATATAGTTGATGGTGCTCCTGATAATTATGCAAATAAGTATTATGAAGGGAATAAAGCTCATATGGAATCATATGTAAAGATATCACTAACAGATTATTTTAACGATTTTTATGATGAAGTTATAGATAATGTTAATGAAATATACAAAGTACTGATTGATAAAATAGATGCGATTAATTTTATTGAAGAATTGTCGTATGAGGATAGTATAGAAAGTTATCTATTTAGAGAACCTGATTATGATGACGATGATTATACGAATAGAAATAGCCATGTAGAGGATGTAGTAGAATATATTTTTGAAAGAAGTTACTCATAGAAATGGTTTATTAATTAAGGAACTCAATTAGAATTATCTGTTTTGTAGATAAAATATAGACCTTTATAAAAAATATATAATACAAGTTAAAAAAGATTAACACACAATAATAAATAGAAATTTGGTAAGCATTGAAATTAGTATACTTATAAGTAAAATGCAAAATATAATAAAACACTAAGGTCAAGTGTTCTAATCTTCTCCGCCGCACCAAAGTTAAGACTTTGTGAGTTGTCACAAGGTCTTTTTTTATGCAAAATAGAATGATTATATTACAGTTTTTGGAGAGAACTGCCGCATAGAATAAGAAAGATATCAATAAAACTGAATATTAGCTTCGATTATTTGAATTTTACAGAGATATTTTTAAAATATATAATTTTAATTAAACAAGTAATTATTAAAAAACATTGAAACTTAAGGAGTGATTTATTATGATAGCCTCTCAATATAAAATTATATTACCAAGTGATTATGATATGGAGATAATAAACTCTAGAGTTAAAAATAATGGTCATAAAACCGATGGTTTTTATGGTTTAAAGTTTAAGTTATATCTTACAATAAAAAAAGGAGAGAATAATAACTTACAAAATAGTTATTGTCCTTTATATATCTGGAAGGACATTGAAGGGTTAAATAAATTCTTTTTTAATGGATTTTATGATAATATAATAAGCTCCTTTGGATGGCAGCAAGTAAGCATAGGTATACCTCTATTTGATAATATTTCAAATAAAATTTATGATAATAAGTACCTTTTTGAAATAACAAGAGATATTGAGCCCCAAGAGAGCTTAAATAACTTCAAAGCAAAAATAAAGGAAAGTTTGCCGCTAATTGGGGACTCAGAGTATATAGTTATATACAATCCAGATAAGTGGAAGTATACTGTGTTTTATTTTATTGATGATTTAAACAAAGTAAAATCTGAAAAAGGTATAATTTATAATATACTTCATATCTCAAGTTAGAAATCTAAAAACAGATTACTTCATAACTACCTAATAAAACAGTCCTTAAATTTCTTAAAATATACTTTCTAATCTTCAAACATAAGATGCTCTATGGTTAGATTTATAAATTCTCTCATAGCTGGAGAAATCCATTTATCTTTGTGATAAACCATCTGTCCATAGAGCTTAAGATTCATATCATAATCATCCATCACCATAACTTTGTTATCTTCAATTAGGCTTCTTGCACTAACAAGGGGGAGCAGACTAATTCCAAGTCCACTTGCTACACATTGTTTTATAGTCTCCATACTTGAAAATACTAGGGTACTTTTAACTGCTATATTATTACGATCTAAATAACTCTCAAAAAACTTTCGTAAAGAACAATTCTTTTCTGTAAATATCATACATTCTTCCTTTGATTTACATCTTTCTTCATTTCCTATATTCAATGATTTATAGTTATGACTCTTTACAAATACCAAAGGTTCCTCTGTTAATATCTTTACTTCTAAATCATGTTCATTTACCTTAGGTTCAAGGGTAAATGCTATATCTAATTCCCCAGTAAATAGTCTTTTTTTAAGTTGCTCACAGTTATCGTTTATTAAAGTGATATTTACATTAGGAAACTTCTCCTTGAACTTGAATAAAATCGATCCTAACCTGTACACTGTGAAGGTTTCAGAGGAACCTAGCCTTAAATCCCCTTTAACATCTTGGCTACCCCCTGATATACTCTTTATTTTTGAATAGGTGTTTAGTAATTCTACAGTATAATCATATAATTGTTTTCCAGCACTGGTGACAGCTATGGTCTTTCCTAGGCGCTCAAATACTGGAGTGGCTAATTCATCTTCAATCATTTGTATGTGTGCTGTTATAGAAGATTGGGCATATCCTAGCCTTGAAGCAGCTTTAGTGAAACTATTTAATTCTACAATTGTCTTAAAGGTTTGAAGTTGTTTTATATCCATGAATATACCTCATCATTCTAAATTTTAATATCAGTATAACTGAACAATATCTTCAGTTATTTCAATTTTACAGAAGTACTTTTACAATTTATAATTTTAATTGAAGAAACAATTGTTGTAAATAATTTTATATGTAAGGAGTGACAATTTTTATGAAAAAAGTTTGCTTATTGCTGCCAAATGGCTTTGAAGCTGTTGAGGCAAGTGTTTTTACAGATGTTCTTGGATGGAATCAGATTACAGGGGATGGAACCACTGAGGTTATAACCGTTGGTACAAGGGATAAATTAAAATGTACCTGGAACTTTTTAGTTACCCCAGAGATGCATATCAGCGAATTAAGAGTTGAAGATTTTGATGCCCTTGCAATTCCTGGTGGATTTGAAGAAGCTAACTTCTATGAAGATGCATTTAGAGAAGATGTTTTAAATGTTGTAAGAGAATTTAATAATCAGGGTAAACCAATAGCAACAATTTGTGTTGCAGCCTTAATTCTTGGTAAAAGTGGTATTCTAGAAGGAAGAAAAGCAACAACCTATAATTTGTCTAATGGACATAGACAAAAACAACTTGCTGATTTTAAAGCTAATGTCATAGCTGATGAACCAATAGTTGTAGATAAAAACATTATAACATCCTTTAATCCATCTACTTCTTTTGATGTTGCTTTTAAACTTCTTGAGGTATTAACAAGTGAGGAAAACTGTAATAACATTAAAAGACTTATGGGATTTATAAAATAGCAATAGCGGATTAAATGTAAAATTAACATAGATTTATTAAATCCTAAATCAATAGTCATTTTATTAATAGGTAACTTAATCTTTAAATTAGTCATATATCATGCAGCTTTAAATTTCATTTGGGGTAATTTGAACTAGTATTATAGTTTAAATACCCTTTTTCAATTTTAAAGATAAACTATATAATTACATATGACATAAACTATTTAAGGAATTTTTCAAAAAAAGAACTTCCTTGAAAAAATTCCTTAGGATATCTTTCAAGGAAGAGACTTTTCTATAATTATGCTCTTGTATCCAAGTGTGTACCCAAATTAGGATCTACATCAGCATTTTTAAGCATTTCTGTTAATTGGGCAGAAGTTTCTTTGCCCGTATTCATAGCCATTTTCATTACTGCTAGACCAGCAGGCTCTTGTACTTTTGATTGGCTCATTACCATTGATAATGCACCTATATCCATTAGTATTCCTCCCATCACCATTATAGTTAATTTATTAGAAATCTTTTATTCCATTGTATTTATGAATAATTAGCTAGTACAACTAATTTCATATAATTTAAATAAACATATCCTTATTATACATCTTAAGATTTCCATGAACAACTCTTCTATCCCATTAAAGAACAAGCAGTGTATAAATTTTAGTAGACATTTTGTATATATTTATTTTTAGTTAATTAAGCTTGTCAATTTTACTCTGATACATAATTTTATATTTAGGTGGTTGTACTACAAAATAATATCAAAGCAATGAAAAAATATTTTAAAATAAATATGAAAATTTATTGACTGCAATATTATATTAGTGTACTATAAATATAGTACACTAATACTTTAGGAGGTGCAGTATGAGTTTAAAGTTTGATGAGAACCTTCCTATTTACATTCAGATAATGGATTATATAAAGAAAAAGGTTATTATTGGAGAGATTAAGGAGGGAGACAAATTGCCTTCAGTTAGAGATTTAGCTAGTGAGTTAAAGGTTAACCCTAATACAGTTTCAAGAGTTTATCAAGAGTTAGAAAGAGAGGGACTTACCTATACTCAAAGAGGGATGGGAACCTTTATTACTGAGGATAAAGATAGTTTATATAATTTAAAGAAAACTATGGCAAGGGACATAGTTAGTAAGTTTATTTATCAAATTAAGGAGCTTAACTTTGGTAAGGATGAGATATTAACCTTATTAAAAGAAGAGCTTGGTAGGGAAGGGGATTAATCATGGGTAGTGAAAATATAGTTAAAGTGGTGAATGTATCTAAAAAGTTTATATCTAAAAGAGCTTTAAATGGAATAAGCTTAACTTTGGATAAAGGAAAGGTTTTAGGAATTTTAGGACCTAATGGTAGTGGTAAAACTACTTTAATAAAAATTCTTGCAGGGCTAACTAAAGCAACTACCGGGGAAGTTAGCATAGCTGATGTGGGTATAGGAGTTGAGTCAAAGAGTATAGTATCCTACATGCCAGATAGAAATTACTTCTATAAGTGGATGAAGGTTAAAGATGCTATAGAGTTATTTAAAGACTTTTATAGGGATTTTGATGAAAGTAAGTGCTTAAACTTATTAAGCAAAATGAATATACCTATGGAAGAGAAAATTACTTCATTATCAAAAGGAATGCATGAAAAGTTAAATATAGCTTTGGTACTTTCAAGAAAAGCTAAACTATTTATTTTAGATGAGCCGCTAGGAGGGGTAGACCCAGTAGCAAGAGAAGAAATTTTAGATATAATCATAAGTAGCCTAGATGAAGAGAGTTCTATGATTATAACTACTCATTTAGTTAGAGATATGGAAAGGCTATTCGATGAAGTTATGTATCTTAGAGAGGGCGAGATATTCCTAAAAGGAAATGCGGAGGAATTAAGAGCAGCCCATGGAAGAACTATTGAAGATATTTATAGAGAAATTTTTGGGGTTTAGGAGGGGTTTAGATGTTTAAGTTATTAAAATATAATTTCAGAGAAAGTTCTAGGATGTTAACGCCAGGCCTTGCCATAATGTTCATATTAAATATATTTTCTTATGATATATTTGAAACTATACAAAACGAATGGCTTTCATTTTTATTAGTACTCATTAATTTAATAGTTTTAGGAATAGTTATTTTTCATCTTGGAACTTCTTTTATCAGGGAATTTAATGAAGATAGAAGGTTTTTAACCTTTACGTTACCTATCAACGGAAGGATGTTAATTTTAGCAAAATTATTCAATACAACAATTTGGTTAATTATACTTGGATTAGTGGAACTTTTAAGTGCAATAATATTAGCTTTTAGGATGGATTCTTTAAGTTTCAATAATTTCAAATTTGATTTTGACTTTGATTTGTTTGATATTAATGTTAAGCATGTAATATCTATATTAACTTTTGCCTTGGTTATTGTATTAGCTATGTACATTTATATAATGCTTAGTGGGTACTTTGTAGAAACTTTAGGCAGGATAATTTATAGAGGAAAAGCGAAGTTTATTCAAATTGTAATTTCAGCAACACTCTGGATAACTCAATTTGTTATATTTATAAATATTACAGAAAAGGTTTCCTCTGCTATACCAATTTACTATAATGTTTTAGAGGGTAAATTCAGTTCTTTAGAGCAAAGTGCATATATGGCAACCCAAGGAGCATTTGTTTTTGATAATTTAAATATTACCATATTAATAATGACAGCTATAGTTTCAGTTGCATATTTCTTTGGAATGGCATATTTAATTGACAAAAAAGTAGACTTGTAGAATAGAAAAGGGATAATGCAAAACAAACTTAATTATAAAGGCAACTAGAGAAGCTACAGAGCCTGCAGTTATTGCTAAAATTCCATAAGGCACCTTCATTATTTGCCGATAGATGCCTACAGCACTATCAACCAGTATAAACACAATACCAGCATGTTTTGAGAACTTATATTAGAAGAAATTTAACAAGTAATATTATAAAATTAAAATCCCCAAGGCCTGGCCAAGGGGATTTTTTAAATTATAATTTTAAAGAGAACTAAATCAGTACTGCTATAAGTATTAAAGCAGAGAGGATTTGGAATGCAGAAATGCATAGTCCATATAGAGAAGTTTTTAAACCTTCTTTCATAAGATCAGAAAAGTTCACTCGCATTCCTATGCCTGCAAGAGCTATTATTTCAAAGTTATTACTTATTAATTTAAAAATTTTTGAACCTTCTGCAGGAATAATGCTGAAGCTAAATAAGAAACACATTATGAAAAAGCCAGTAACATACCATGGAATTTTAACCTTAACTTTTTTATTTTCATTTCCATCTTTAGCTTCTTTGCTATTAGAATTGTGTTTATAAGCTGAAAGACTTAAAACTACGAAGACTAAGAAAATAACTCTAACGATTTTAAATATAGTAGCAAGATCCTTAACTCCTTCATTTACAATAGCTCCACTAGCTACAACTTGTCCTACTGACTGGAGTACTCCTCCAATTAAAGCAGAAGTTTTAAGTGTATCAAAAGAATATAAAGCAAAACTAATAAGGGGCAAAAGTAACATTAAAATTGTACCTACTAAGTTAACAATAGTAATGGCGATTCCCTTATCCCTATCGCTAGCACCAATAGCAGGGGCAGTAGATGCTATGGCAGATGAACCGCATACAGCATTTCCACTAGCCATTAAAAGCCCAAAATCTTGAGAAAAACCAAATTTCTTTCCAAGGTATATAGCTACAAATATAGTTATTGCCATTTGAATTATGATATAACTTAAACCCGAAATTCCTAAGCTTAAAATTGTTTTTATACTTAAAGTTCCACCAAGAAGAACGATGGAGTAAGAAAGAAGCGTACTTTCGCAAAACTTTGTACCTTTTCCATAAATCTTGCTTTTTCCAATGGTATTTCCGACAAGTATACCCATAAGAATTGAAAGGGTTGCTCCACCTATCATAGGGATATAGCTTCCTATAAATTTACTTGTATAGGCAATTATAATACACATTATTAATCCAGGAAATATTTCAGTAAAATCATGTTTTAATTTTGATAAGGTCATATGTCTATTCCTCCTATAAAGTTTAACAGTGAGATTTTATTTGTTTAATTAAATCTTACATGTAATGTATCCATATAGAATTATAACAATTAAATTAATGTATTAAAAATATATTATATTAATTATTATAATTAGTATAACTAATGGTTATATAGTTTAATATTAAATTAAAGATATATAAAATTAAAGATATATAAAATATAAGGGAATTAAGTTAAAGGTTTTTAAGAAAGAAGGAAAAATATAATGATTGAAGAGTTAAGAACTTTCATAGCAGTAGTTGAATATAGGAATTTTACAAAGGCAGCTGAAGCTATAAATTTATCTCAACCTAGCGTAAGCTTACATATTAAGCATTTAGAGAATTATTTTGGAGTTAGGCTCATTGAAAGATCAATTAAACAAAAGAAAATTGAAATAACAAGTGGAGGTGAGTTGCTTTATAAAAAGGCCTTAGAAATAATTCATATGCTAGAAGAAACTAAAAATGAATTGTCAAATTATGAAGAAATGATTAGCGGAACTTTACGTATAGGGGCTAGCTTTACCATAGGAGAATATATACTTCCAGCTTTTCTAGGTAAATTTTCAAGAGAGTTTCCAAACCTTAGCTTAGAAGTTAAAATTGCAAACACAGCTTCTGTATGTGAAATGATAAAAAATAAGGAATTAGATATAGGACTTATTGAGGGAGTTGTACCATCATCAAGGTTTAAATATGACTATTTTTTAAAGGATGAGATGGTGCTTGCACTTTACAATAAGCATCCTCTCGTAGGTAAGCCATTATCCATAGAAAGTCTTCAAAACCAAACATGGATTAGCAGGGAATCAGGCTCAGGAACCCAGGAGTATTTAAATCTATTTCTTTCTGCAAACAATATTATTCCTAAGAATATTGTAGTTTTTGGGAGCAATTATGCAGTAAAGGAAGCAGTAAAAAATGAATTAGGTATTACAATCATCTCTTCTCATGTAACGAAAAGTGATGTTAAAACTGGGGAGATATCTAATATTATTTTAGGTGAAAAGTATGTTAGATATTTTTCTTATATTCTACCTATAGATACAACTCCGTCTAAAGCTATAAAGGTATTTATAAGTAGGATTAAGGAGTTAAGCATGAAAAATATGTAATAAAAGTTTAATAGAACTATGGAAATAGAAGAAATATTTAATTTATTCTCATATTTTTGTCAATTTAGTTATAAATTTATGCAAAATATGTTATTATTATATTAAATAAAATAACTTATTTAGTTTGCAGTATACACTATAAGGGGGATATATATGGGGATAAAATTTAAATGGAAACCTAAGAAAAAGAGTTTTAAACAATTACTACTTTCTTTTAAAAAGCCTAGAAAAAAAGTTAAAGAAAGTACCAAAAAAAATAACAAGGACAAAAAGGGACTTCTGAAAACAATAAAAAATAATAATTTAAAAAATATTAAGCTCAGAAACCCTGAATTTAAGAACACTAAATTAAAAACAGAAGGAATGTCTATAAGATATAAGCTGCTCTTTAGTGTAACAGCATTAATTGTCTGTGCAATGCTAATAACTAGCACTATAGTGTACATAAATTCATCAATTACAATTTTTACACAAAGTAAAGAAGAAATGAAATCCTTAGTTACTAGATCCATTGAAACGATATCAGTTATGATGGAGAAGAATGTGAGTGAAGCTTATGCCCTTGCAAATACAAAGGAAAGCAATGAAATATTAAAAAATATTGACAGTAAAGATGCTAATTTAATTAATAACAATACTGGTCTAATAAATATAAATAATAAGTTTTTTAAAGAATATAAATCTACCAATCCTCATGTTGATAGAATATCTTTAGTTGATATAAGCGGAAACATAATCTCAGATAGTGAAGAAACTTTAGTTGGTAGTAATGCTAGTGACACTCAGTACCATGCTACTAGCGCTAGTGGTGGGAATAGTATAAGTGACACTCTTCAGGCAGTTGATGGTAAAAAGAGTGTAATTGTTTTCACTTACCCTGTACTTAACAAGGAAGCTCATGGAAAATGCGTAGGTTATGTAGCACTACATGTTTATTCTAATAGTTTTTCAAAGTACTTAAACAAGATTAAGATTAATAATACAGAATCCAGCTTTGCATATTTAGCTGATGAAGATGGAAAAATTATTTATCATCCAAATACTGAAAAAATAGGTCAAAAGGTAGATTCAAAGGAAATAGGAGACATTGTAGCAAAGGTAATGAAGGGAAGTAAGGTTGAAACTTCTGCAATCGAATACAACTATGAGAGTAAAAAGATTTTATCTGCTTATGGAGTTACTCCAAAAACAAACTGGCTCCTTGTAGTTAATGCAGATAGAGATGAAATAAGAAAACCTGTACAAGCTATGACTAAAGTGATTATTATTGTAGCAGTTTTAGTAATTGTGGGAGGAATACTATTGACCTTAATTATGGCTAACATAATTGTTAAACCAATTATTGGGGTAACTTACTTAGTTAATAAGACCTCTCAACTAGATTTAACTGATGATGATATTAATAGTAGTATTAAGTCAAAAGACGAAATGGGACTTATATGGACATCTATTATAAATATGAGAACAGCTTTAAGAGAAGTAGTTCAAGAGTTAATGGATGCTGGTGAAACCTTAACTAGAAATGCTAACTTAGTGGAGGAATCAACAGAAGTATTAAAATATGAAGCTGATGAGACTTTGATAGAAACTGAAAATATATCGTCAGGAATACAGCAAACAGCAGCTACAGCTGAGGAAATTACAGCATCTTCAGATGATATGTTAAATAGAGTTAATAAAATTTCAGAAGGGGCATCTTCAGGTAATGAAATTACTGAGGAAATATTAAGTAGAGCTGAAGAAGTAAAGGAAGTTTCTTTAAAATCTAAGGAAAAAACTGAAGAGGTTTATAGTCAAGTTAAGGCTGAATTAGAAAGCGCAATCAATGGGTCAAAGGAAGTTAACCAAATTCATAAGCTTGCAAATTCTATTTTAGAAATTACAGAACAAACAAATCTTTTAGCATTAAATGCAGCTATTGAAGCAGCAAGAGCTGGGGATGCTGGTAGAGGTTTTGCTGTAGTTGCAGATGAAGTGAGAAAGCTTGCAGAACAGTCAGGAAAAACTGCTTCAGATATTCAACAGGTAGTTAGAATTGTTCATAATTCCGTAGAAAACTTAGCTTTAGGTTCTGAAAAAATGATTAAATTTATGGAGCTTAATGTAAGCGAAGATTATGAAAGAACTATTAAGGTGGGTGAGCAATATTCTAATGATGCTGAGAAATTTAATAAGTTTATGACTCAATTTAATGAGGAATCACAAGCTTTAAATTCCAGTATTAGCGATATTGTAAGGGCCTTAGAGGAAGTTTCTACTACTGTAAGTGAAGGTGCTTTAGGAGTTTCTAATGTAACAAATAAAACAACTGATATAGTTAGTAAGATAGATGAAATTAAAAATACCTCTGTAGAAAATAAAAATAGTGCAGAAAAAATTAGTGATATAACATCGAAGTTTAAACTATAAAATAGGAGTGAGGCTAAGCCCTCACTCCTATTTTATCGCCAAATCTTACTAAGGATTCCATTCCATTTCTTCCATGAGAAAGTATATCCTTATCAAGCTTTATTATATTTTCTTTAAAAATTAAAATTACAGTAGAACCACCAAACTTAAAATAGCCCTTTTCATCACCCTTATTAATAGGAGAGTTTTCATTATAAGTTTGGATAATAGAGCCAACAAAAGTAGCACCAACTTCTAAATAGATTACATCATCAAAGTTATCACTATGAAATATGCTATACTCCCTTTTATTCTCAGAAAACACTCTATTTATATTTTCTAAGGCTACTGGGTTAACAGAGTAATAGTGGCCAGGGATAAACTTACTTAAAGAGCAAGTTCCTTTATCTATAAAATGAAATCTGTGATAATCAGTGGGGCATAGTCTAAAGATAAGGCAACATCCATTTTTATAATCCTTTGCAAGGTTTTCGTTCTTTAATAAATCTTTTAAGTTATAAGTAAAGCCCTTAACTTTAAAAGTAGTATCTTCACTAATTTTATCTATGGCTGTAAGCTTACCGTCACAAGGAGAAATTAGTACATCATTATCTAGTACTATATCTCTAGAAGTAGGCTTTAATTTCCTATGAAAGAAGTCATTAAAGCTACTATAGTTTTCAGGATGCTTTTCATACTCATTCATATCCATACCAAATTCTTCAATGAAAGGCTTAATTCTCTTTTTACTCAAGGGACTATCGCAGTACTTTCCATAAAGAAAAGTAAGAAACCTTCGCTTAAATAAAACTTCTAGAAAGGTTCTTCCCAGCTTATTAGTGTAAAGGTAATCAATAAACTTTCCAGCAGCAACTTTTTCTATTTCGTAACGATTTTCTCTTCGATTATAAAATTTAATCATTTTATCAACTCCAATATTTAGGAAACCAAATTAAAACTTTCTCAATGTACATTTGCCAAGTTAAAGCAAATATCCATTAGGATAGTTTGTTATTTGGAAATCTATAATAGTAAATATATCTTACTTTGTTAAGCTAAGAATATCAATATTCATATTATATACAATTTAAGCAATAAACTATAGGCTACATATAAAATTTTTATAAAAATTCTATATGTGGTCTTTGAAAATATGGTCATATAATAAAAATAAATGTTTATTTATATAAGTTACAACATTATAAGATAACTATAGGCAACTTATATTGAAGAAAATGGAGAATAGAATTAAATGCATTACCGAAATATCCTTATTAAATTATACTTATTTTAAATTAATAAAACCGCGAATAATAAGAAGTTAATTCCTACTATCCACGGCATTCTTATTATTTAGGGCTTTTATGCATTATGCAATAGCACCTATTGCAATACATACACTGATTATACACTTAAGTCCTTATCTTTTTTTGATGTTTTAAAACTTTCATATTCATTCATTATAGATATTACCATTGGGCTGAGGGCAAGAAGTGCTACTAGGTTAGGGAATACCATAAAGCCGTTAAACATATCTGCAAGCTCCCATACTAGATTAACTTTTAATGTAGAACCTATAACTATGAATAGTAATACTAGCATTCTATAAGGTGTTAAACCTTTTTTACCAAACATGTACTTTATGTTTAATTCTCCAAAGAAATACCATCCAATAATAGTTGAGAAGGCAAAGAATAATAAGCAAATTGCTATAAAAGTATGTCCAAAGCTTCCAAGTCCTCTTGCAAAAGCTTCTTGAGTTAATTGAATACCTTGTAAAGCTTTACCAGAACCATCAGTAGCACTAAGGGCACCCGTAGTTATTATAACTAGTGCAGTTAGGTTTAAAATTACAAAAGTATCAATAAATACACTTATTATAGCCACAACTCCTTGTTCACCAGGATGTTTAACTTTAGCTACTGCGTGTGCGTGTGGAGTAGAACCCATACCAGCTTCATTTGAGAATAATCCTCTTGCAACACCATATCTTACTGCTTGTTTTACTGTAGCACCAACAACACCACCAGCTACGGCACTTGGATTAAAAGCGCCAACTATTATAGCAGTTAAAGCAGGAATTATTTCTCCTATATTCATAACTAGAATTCCTAAAGAAAACACAATATAGAACCCTGCCATTATAGGAACTAATTTTTCGGTAACAGATGCAATTCTTCCCATTCCCCCGATGAATATAAAGCCTGCAAGAACAGCAACTATGATACCAACAATTAGTGGATTCATTCCAAAAGCAGTATTAAAAGCATCTGCAATTGAATTAGCCTGAACCATATTACCCATAAAACCAAGTGCTAACACACAAGAAATAGAAAAGAATCCAGCTAAGAATTTACCTAGTGATTTATTTTTTAAACCTTTACTAATGTAGTAAGCAGGTCCCCCAGTAACTTCACCATCTACCTTGATTTTAAACTTTTGAGATAATACAGCCTCGGAATAAACAGTTGCCATTCCAAAGAAGGCACTGACCCACATCCAAAATATAGCACCAGGGCCACCAAGGGCAATGGCAGTAGCAGCTCCGGCTAAGTTACCAGTTCCAACCTGTGCTGCAATAGCTGTGGTAAGGGATTGGAAAGATGACATTCCATCGCCATCAGCCTTTTTACCTTTTAAAGTTAATCCACCAAAAACACTTTTAAAGCTTTCTCCAAATTTTCTAACCTGTATAAATTTAGTTTTAAAGGTGAAATAAATACCTGTTCCACAAAGTAAAAATAGTAGAACAGAACTCCAAAGTATGGAGTTAATACTTTCAACAATTGATAATAATGAGTCCATAAGAAATCCCCCTTGCGAAATTAAACTTGTTCTTAAAACAAGTTTAACATACTATTATGAAAATTTAAACAAGTTTGACAAAAAGTTCACAGAAAGTATGTAGATATTTACATTATTTAAGAAATAATAGAACCTTACCAGAGTATTAGTAAGCGTTCTTAAGCTTATATATTTTTAATATTTAAAAGAGAATAGGTGCTTATGGAGAAAAATAATCTTTTAGATTTATATAAAATAAAAAAGTTAGCAAGGATGCCTTGCTAACTTTTTAGAAAGTATTATATAACTTCACTATTTGTTATTTTTCTCATATCTTCGTTAGATGGTTTTTCACTTCTTTTTTTGAAGAATTCCTCAGCAATTTGTGGGAAAGCAAGGTAAGAAAGTACATCTTCTTCCCTAGTAGTTACATCTTTTAGCATTTCCTTTGTTTTTTCAAAGGCAGGTTCTAAGGTATCAGCAAATCTTCCTTGAATTGGTTTTTCGTCTCCAAGAGCTTTTTTAAGAACTTCTTCATTAATTTTTCCAGGTGCTTTACCGTATTCACCTCTGCAATAAGCTTTAACCTCTTTTAAAACCATTTTATATCTTTCGCCAGTTAATATATTAACAGTTGCTTGAGTTCCTACCATTTGGCTCATTGGAGTTACAAGTGGTGGGTATCCTAAATCTTCTCTAACCTTAGGCACTTCAGCAAGCACTGCATCTAACTTATCAATGGAATTTTGAGCTTTAAGCTGAGAAATCATGTTAGATAACATTCCACCAGGAATTTGGTTAGTTAACCCTTCAGGTTGAGGAGTTAATACCTTAGGATCTAATAAACCTGAAGCTAAGACATCATTTCTTATAGGCTTAAAGAAATCATTTATATAAGTTAATTTTTCTATGCTTAAGTTTGTATCATATCCTGCGGACGTTAATGCTTGGTGAAGAGTTTCAGTTGGTGGTTGTGATGTACCACTTGAAAATGAAGATATAGCACAATCTATACCATCAACACCAGCTTCAGCAGCTTTAAAGTATGCCATTTCAGCAAGTCCGTTAGTGCTGTGAGAGTGTAAAAACACAGGAATTTTAACAGTTTCTTTTATGCTCTTAACAAGATCGTGAGCAATATTTGGCATTATAAGGCCTGCCATATCTTTTATACAAATTGAGTGAGCACCCATATTTTCAAGTTGCTTAGCTAAATTAGTATAATTGCTAACGTCATGAATAGGGCTTACAGTATAAACAATAGTTCCTTGAGCATGAGCACCTTGTTTTATTGTTTCATCCATAGCAACTTCAATGTTTTTGAAGTCATTTAAAGCATCAAATATTCTTATTATGTCCATTCCATAGTAAACAGTCATTTTTATAAATTCTCTTACTACATCATCAGGATAATGTTTATAGCCTAGTATGTTTTGTCCTCTTAATAACATCTGAAGAGGAGTTTTCTTTACTATATTTTTAATGTTTTTAAGTCTATTCCATGGGTCCTCATTTAAGTATCTAAGGCAAGAGTCGAAAGTTGCGCCACCCCAGCACTCTAATGAATAATATCCTGCATCGTCTAAGTCCTTAAGTATTGGAGCAAACTCCTCATAAGGAAGTCTTGTTGCTATAAGAGATTGGTTAGCATCTCTTAAAACTGTCTCAGTTATATGAATTTTTTTCATTAAAATCACCTCTAAAATTAAATGTAAAAGTGTAATATTTTAGTTATTCATTGATATTTTACCATAAGTTATTATAAAAATCTGCAATAAATCATTTATTTTTCTGAAAAATTATCCATTCTCTATTAGAGTATCCTAAAAAATATCTTATAATTCATAGATTAGTTTAAATTAAACTATAAAAATTTTAATAAGAAGATATGTTGACATTTAAACCCAGTTGTTATTATAATATAATTATAAATTATGCGCCCGTAGCTCAGTAGGATAGAGCATCCCCCTCCTAAGGGGAAGGCCGGAGGTTCGACTCCTCTCGTGCGCACCAAACTTAGTAAGGCTTTGCTTTGCTAAGTTTTTTTATTATCTATACTGTTTATTTCTAAGATGAAGAGGCATAATAAAATTTGTTAAGGAGTTTTTATGGAACATCTATATATGAAAGTCGCTATTGATGAAGCTAAAAAAGCTTTAGAGAAATTTGAGGTTCCAGTAGGAGCAGTAATAGTAAAGGATGATAAAATAATTGCTACAGCTCATAACCTAAAGGAAATAACAAAGGATCCAACTAATCATGCAGAAATCATTGCCATAAGAAAAGCTTGTGAAAGCCTAGGTAGATGGAGGCTTAATGATTGTAGTATGTACGTAACCTTGGAGCCTTGTGCCATGTGTGCAGGAGCAATTATACAAAGTAGAATAAAAACTCTTTATATTGGAACCTTTGATCCTAGGGCAGGAGCTTGTGGATCTGTATTTAATATAACACAGGATGAAAGACTGAATCATTGGGTTAATGTAAAATGGTTATATGATGAGGAGTGTAGTAATTTACTACAAGAATTTTTTAAAGAAAGGAGATAAAAAATCAGATGGAAAACAATTTAAATGAAGAAATTTTAGATAAGTTAACAAAGGTTTGCATATGCAAAGGAATTTCTAGAGCTACTATTAAAAAGGCTATAGCTAATGGAGCTAAAACTGTGGAAGAAGTTAACAAAGCTACAGGAAGTGGTAGCGGTGGCTGTGGTGGAAGAAGATGCTCCGTGAAAATAACAGAATTATTAAAACAATATGAGGCAGCTTCAGAGAATAATTAAATAAGTCTACTCGTCTATTTTACGTAACACTATGTCCACAGAACCTATTAATAGCCCAACTATAAGTAGAACCTGTGCCCTTGAGTTACGGAAAATATACTTTGCATCTTTGACTTACTATTTATTTTTGGATGCCTAATGAAACTTTAGAGGAATAATGGTGAGGTTGTAGAATATTAATCCTTATATGACAAATCAATTATAAATACAAAGGGGATGAAAAATTATGGATCCAGTGGCAATAACATTATTTGGTATAGATATTATGTGGTATGGTGTAATAATATCTACAGGAATAATAATTGCATTATTATTAACAGAATATACCTGTAAATTAAGAGATATAAAATATGATGATGTACTAACAATATTTTTAGTTACCTTTCCACTGGCAGTTTTAGGAGCTAGGATATATTATGTAATATTTGAATTTAATAATTATTACAAAGATAATCTTTCGGATATATTTAATATAAGACAAGGGGGACTTGCTATACACGGAGCAATAATTGCTACGGTAATAGTTGTATATGTATTTTCAAAGAAGAAGAACTTAACATTTTTAAGTTTACTTGATGTAGCAGCTCCATCATTAATTCTCGCTCAATCAATTGGGCGCTGGGGTAACTTTTTTAATCAAGAAGCCCATGGTGGTCCAGTGTCAAAAGAATTTATAAGCAAGTTTCCAGATTTTATTCAAAGGGGTATGTTTATAGATGGAACATACTATCACCCTACGTTTTTATATGAGTCTATTTGGAATTTAGTTGTGTTTTGTATATTGTTCTACTTAATTCACAAGGTAAGAAAAAGGGGCATTGTATTTTTCTCTTATTTGGGATTGTATTCTTTAGGAAGATTCTTCATAGAGGGACTTAGAACTGATAGCCTTATGATAGGACCTCTTAGAATGGCTCAGCTAATTAGTATAGTTGGTATACTAATATGTATAGTTGGTATATTCATGATTTATAGAAAAAAGAAAACTGTATAAGTTTAAATTATGTGATGAAGCTAAACTTCACAATATAATTTGCAATTGTAAAAAGTGCTGGGAATATTGTTCCCAGCACTCTTTTGTTTAATCTCTCATGTTACTTCCATTATTTATTGGAAGATAAGGAATAAGTTTAGCAGCTAAGTTTTGAAGAGGCATAGTTTGTAAATACACTTTTCCAGGTCCTCTAAGAGTGGTTAGGAATAGCCCCTCACCACCAAAGAAGATGTTTTTAAATCCTTTTACAACTTCAATATCAAAAGCAACGCTTGGTTCAAAGGCAGCTACATGCCCCGTATCTACCTTAAGCACTTCATTAGGTCCTAAGTTAACTTCTTCTACATGACCATCGAATTCTAAAAAAACTATTCCTGGGCCTGTTATTCTTTCTAAAATGAAGCCCTCACCACCAAATAAACCTACAGAAAATTTCTTTTTAAAATGAATATCAAGTTTTATAGAAGCTTCTCCAGCCATGAAGGCTCCCTTTTGACAGATAATACTTTCCCCAGGAAATAATGTCTTAGCCATAATTTTTCCAGGAACAGAGCAAGGGAATGCAACACTTCCCTCACCATGGGAACAAGTGAAGTAGTTTAAAAATAAACTTTCACCAGAAAACATTCTGCCTATTCCTTTAAAAAAACCACCAGTCATATTAGTTTCCATTTGTATATTATCAGTCATCCAACCCATGGCACCAGATTCAGAAACTAATCTTTCACCACTATTTAAGTAACATAAGGCTACTGGCATTGAACCGCCTTTAATTTCATACTTCATAATATCCTCCTAAAATTCAATTTTAATAGTTTTTGTTATAAGTTTAATATCATGAACATATAATAAAATTATCTCAAATATGGTCTAATTATTACAATATTAGAAAAAATTAATATATAAAATTTAACTTTTTTCACTTGCAACCTATAAACAACAATAGTATAATCATGTTACACGGTGATCAGATAAATAATCACCGATGAAACTTAAAATGACATGGAGAGATGTCCGAGTGGTTTAAGGAGCACGCCTGGAACGCGTGTGTAGGGGCAACTCTACCGAGGGTTCGAATCCCTCTTTCTCCGCCATGTCGTACTAGATGGGGAGTTAGCGGTGCCCTGTAACCTGCAATCCGCTACAGCAGGGTTGAATTCCTTGCTTAGGTTTTAACCTGTGTGGTCTGACCCATATAAGTGGTGTTGAGAACTGGGTCCCACGCAATGGAAATTCACGAACCTCGTCAGGTCCGGAAGGAAGCAGCGATAAGTGAACACTTCCATGTGCCGTGGATAAATCTGGTTTGAGCTAACTGTATGGGTAACGCACATAGGTTAATTATCGAAGCAAGGTGTACGACTTAAATAAGATACTTAAGATGCTTTTATAGCATCTTTTTTGCTTTATAAAAATTTAGCCATCTTCAATAAGTAAATAAGTTAGTATCATCGTCTATTTTATGTAATACTAAGTACACAGAGCTTATTAACAGCCTAATTATAAATAGAATTTGTGTCCTTGACTTATGCAAAATATACTTCATATTTTTCACTATTTTTTGGTGGCTCACTCAAAATATCCTTTACATCTTTGACTTATTATTTATTTTCAGATACTTTAAATAAGGTTATAATTAGATGTATATGTTAAGAATCTTAAGACCTAGGTTGATTTAAGCTATAATCAATTTATAGAGGAAGTGTTTGTAACTTAAGTTCCCTAGGCTTAAGGCATTTTCAAAAATAAATAAGTCAGTATATTTGTCTATTTTGAGTTATGCTGTGTCAACAGAACCCTTAGATAGCTCTACTATCTGCGGAACCTGTTTCATTGTCTGCACAAGCTTGCTTGTGAACACAAGCTTGCTTGTGAACCCAAAATATACTTCGCATTTTTGACTTGTTATTTATTTTCAAATGCCTAAACAATATAATATAAAGATATATAATAGAGATAACGTACAAAAAGAGGTGAGACAAAGTGGCATATACAGCTTTATATAGAGAGTGGAGACCTAGAAATTTTAATGATGTGGTAGGGCAGGAACACATTACTACTACACTGAAAAATGCCATAAAGACCGATAGAATAGCCCATGCTTATCTATTGTGTGGTACTAGAGGAACCGGCAAAACATCCACTGCTAAAATTCTTTCAAAGGCAGTTAATTGCCTTGATTTACAAGATGGGCAACCTTGTAATCAGTGTGAAATGTGTAAAAAAATTAATAGTGGAACGGCAATAGATGTTACTGAATTAGATGCAGCATCACATAACAGTGTAGATAATATAAGGGATATAATAGAGGATGTTCAGTATCCACCACAAGAAGCAAAGTTTAAGGTTTTTATCATAGATGAGGTTCACATGCTATCTGTAGGTGCGGTAAATGCTTTCTTAAAAACCTTAGAGGAACCACCAAGCAAAGTTATTTTCATTTTGGCAACTACAGACCCGCAAAAGCTTCCAATTACTATATTGTCTAGATGTCAAAGATTTGATTTTAAAAGAATAAAAGGTGAGGATATCTTCGGTAGACTTAGAACCATAGTAAGCGATTTAGGAATATATGCTGATGATAGAAGTCTGAAACTAATTTCTAGAATTTGTGATGGAGCCATGAGAGATGCACTTTCAGTATTGGACCAAGTAATTTCTATGAGTGATGGAAAGGTTGAGTACGATAACTTAATCCAAATGTTAGGCCTCATGACTAATGAAGGTTTAATTAATGTAATGGATGCCATTATAGGTAAGAATACAGAAAGAGCTATAAGGAATATAAATGACATAGTTTTTAGTGGAAAAGATATTAATATCTTCATTAAAGATTTAACAGCCCACATGAGAAATCTGCTTATGGCTAAAGTAAGTGATAATCCAGAAGAGGTTTTAGATATGTCTAGTGAGAATATTGAGCTTCTAAAGGAACAATCTAAACAGGTTAGAGTTGAAGAACTAATGAGATATATTAATATTCTTCAGGAAGCAGAAGAGAATGCTAAGTTTACAAAACAGGGAAGAATATACTTAGAGCTAGCTATAATTAAAATGTGTAAAATAGAGTATGACACATCTATGGAAACAATCTTAAACAGATTAAATAAACTAGAGGAAAGTATAAGAAGTGGGGAAATTGAAGTTAGCGTAAGCAAAGCTAATGAAATTAAAAACACTATAAAAGAAGTAAAAAAACCATATGTGGTTCAAGAAAAAAAGGTTATGGAAAATTCACCAGTTACCTTTGATGTGCAAGGAGATGCATCATGCACTTTAACAACAGAAGAGGTTAAAAGATCTTTTAAAGATATACAAGGTCTTTTAAAGGCAAGAAAAAACATGGTGTTAGCTACAGCCCTTATGATGGGAGAAGTAATATCCTGCATTAATGGAGTTATTACTGTTGGTTTTGAAAAGGATTATAGTTTTCATAAGAATAGGTTAGAGAAGGATGACAGTAGAAAAGTCATAGATAATATCTTTTCAGAGGTATTAAAGCAAAAGGTTAGGGTTATATATACAATGGATGGTGAAGTGAGAGTTGCAGAAAAGTCCAAAGAGGAGATTTTATTTGAAACTTTCCCATCAGAATTAGTAGAAGTTCTTGACGAGTAACAGTTTAACAATATTCCATAAAGGAAATTTTTTTATAACTTTTATGATATATTTATATGTTTTTCTAAATTTACTCCATAAAATTAAATTATACATTTTTAAAAGCTAATAATATAAAATTTTAGAATAAAATTATAAAACTGGTTACATTATTAGATAATATTATATATACTAATATAATGAGATTATATTTTTAAGGAGGCACTATTATGGCAAAAGGCGGATTCCCAGGAATGGGCGGAAATATGAATAACTTAATAAAACAAGCACAAAAGTTCCAAAAAGATATGGAAGAAATGCAAAAAAATCTTGAGACTAAATCTTATGAAGCTTCTGTAGGTGGAGGAGCTGTTACCGTAGTTGTTAATGGTAAAAGACAGTTAACAGATATAGCTATAAAACCAGAAGTAGTAGATGCTGATGATGTTGAAATGCTTCAAGACTTAGTTTTAACTGCTGTAAATGAAGCTTTAAAGAAAGCAGAAGAAGATACAAACAATTCCATGGGTAAATTAACTGGTGGAATGAATATGCCAGGGTTATTTTAATAATTAGTCTTCTAAAACAAAAGAGGACCTTTTAGAGGTGAATATATTGGATTTTTATCCTATAGCCATAGAAAAATTAATTGAAGAATTTGCAAAACTTCCAGGTGTAGGAGGTAAAACAGCTCAAAGGCTGACACTTCATGTTTTAAATCTTCCTAGAGAAGAAGTAGAGGAATTTGCAAATGCACTTATCAAGGCAAGAGGAACTATCAAGTATTGTTCCGTGTGTGGAAACTTTACAGATAAGGATCCTTGTTCTATATGCTCTAACCCTAATAGAGATAGAAGTACTATTTGTGTTGTAGAACAACCTAAAGATATTATGACCATGGAAAGGGTCAGAGATTTTAATGGATTATATCACGTACTTCATGGTACTATATCCCCTATGAGTGGTAGGGGGCCAGAGGACATAAGGTTAAAAGAGCTTATAACCCGTATAAATGGTGAGCCAAAGGAAATCATTGTTGCTACAAACCCTAATATTGAGGGGGAGGCAACAGCAATGTATATATCTAAAATTTTAAAACCTTTTGGAGTAAAAGTTACAAGGATTGCTCATGGTGTCCCAGTAGGTGGAGATTTAGAGTATGCTGATGAGGTAACTTTATCTAAGGCCCTAGAAGGTAGAAAAGAAATATAGAAACATCCCAGTTTTGGGATGTTTTTTTATATATAAAGCTTGTATACATATCCCAATATATGTCAATAATCAAAGGTAAAACATATAATGGGAGGTATGAGCATGGATAGAAAAAAGATTATTGAGATTATACTTTCTCAGGGGAAGTATAGCGAAGAACAAAAGGAGATAATTAAGCAATTAGAAGAATCTATGCTAGAGTGGGAAGCGGCTAAGTCTTGCTTCCAGCAAGTTAGTGATGCTAAACTTATAGATTTTGCTATATATAGGGAAGATCAAGCCAAGGCTAAATATGTATACTTTTTATCTCAGGCCAAAGCAAAGGGAGTAACCCTAGATGCATCCTATATGATTGAAGAGTTGAGTAGTGGGAGTAAGTGGTGATTCTATTTGCATTCCCCTTTAATTATTAAATACATCATAATTGTCAATAGAGCTTAATATATATTACTATAAAATTAAGCTTACAGCATATGGATTAATGAAAGGGGATTTTGTAATGCAAACAGCTATATATTTTGTCATTGCAGTGCTATTTTTACTGATAATAGGCAAGGTGCTTGCATGGCCATTAAAGATGTTAATGAAGTTAGTAATTAACGCCATTGCAGGTGGAATACTATTGCTACTTATAAACTTTGTAGGAGGCCCTTTTGGTATAACTATAGGAATTAATGCAGTTACGGCCTTAATTGCAGGGTTATTAGGAATACCAGGGGTTATATTCCTAATCATATTTAACTTGATTGCATAAAATAAGGTTAAAAAGGTTACATGAAATCAATTTTAGTTCCTGTAACCTTTTTATATAATTATTGAATATAGGATTATTTAATAAAACTTAATTTATTCATGATGAATTTTATTGACCTTGTTTAACTATACCTATAAGTTTATTTTTTATGAATATTTATATCTCCAGATATAGTAGATAAGTTTACTTTACCTTTAGTAGAAGAGTTTCCTACAGTTCCAGTAATGCTTTTTTTAGAAGAATTAGTAACTGCTACAGGGAGAGTGATATCTATATCACCAGAAGTTGAACTAGAATTAACATAAAAACTAGAACTATTAGGAAGAGTTATACTTACCTCACCAGAAGTAGATTTAAATTCAAGGATATTTTCTTGAAAATCCTTGTAAGATACATTTAAATTACCTGAAACAGTTTTTCCGTCTAAATTACCACTAAAGTTTGTAATTTCAATAGATCCTGAGGTGGAACCTATAGAAGCTAAGGTATTCGATAGATTATCAATAGTTATATCACCAGAAACAGAGTTAAACTTAGATTCAGTTGAAGTCATATTAGAGAGCTTTATCTTCCCTGATACAGAAGAGGCTGTAAGCTTACTTATAGCTAAGTTGTCGCAACTAATATTAGCGGATACTGACCTAACTGAGAGATTTTTATTATAATTTTTAGGAATATACACATCTAACTTAAAATCATCACTAACACTTATAGAGTTTAATGAACCATTATCTTTTAAGAATCTTATGGTAATAGTTCCTCCTGAAGATTGAATTTGAAGATGAGGTAAATCATCAGATGCAATTTTAAAGGAACCTTTTAGGGTTGCTTTAATATCCGTTCCATCATAAGGAATTAATGATATATTGCCACTAATTAAATTAATATCGATGAATTCAGCTTCACCTATTACTTGGGATTTAGTTTCGTCTATATAATGAGTCTTACCATTTTTTATATTGAAGGTGTTACCAAAGTTAATATTTGCACCTTTCAATCCTTTAAACATATCGAAAATCTTGGTTTCATTTGAGGATTTATATAATATATAATATCCAAATCCATAAGTTAGAAACATTATTGAAAGCAGGATTATAATAACACTTTTTAGTTTGCCATTTCTAAACATATACAAACCCTCCTAAATTAAGATATCAGTTTTTAGCCATTTTATTAGTTTTAATATAAGATTATAAATAAACCTTGTAACCCACAGTGAAGCTATAAAAAGTAATACACCAAGACAGATTGTACCTATACCAACTAATATAAGGGCTGATAGAGGAATGGAAGCAGGTATATAAATAAAAGAGCTTGCGATGCTACCAGTTATACCTCCTAGCATCATACCAATACCCCCTATAACTAAACCAATAGAGGCTCCATACATACCAATTATAAAAGAAACAATAGATCCTATAACAGGAAGACAAGTTATTATAATGGCTACTAATATGACTATTTTCAATGGTTGAGGCAGTGGACTCTTTCTATCGTTATAATAGTTATTATCTGGGCTATAGTTAGAATTAGAGTTATAGTAAGAGTTATTAAAGCTATCTGTATTCTTTGATTCAGTGTAGTTATTACTATAATTATATTTGTATTGAGCTACTATCATGTAAGGATCACCAAGCTCCATAATAATTTCAGAGTCTGATTTTCCTCTTGAGGTTCCAACTCTAAAATGTTCCTCATAATCATAAAGTATTTCCTTTCTCTCCTTTTCAGGAAAACTTATTAAACCATCAGATAAGATTTTTAAAAATTCATATCTATCCATCTTCACAATCCTCCCCAATAATGTTGTTTACACTATTAATAAATACAAACCATTCATTTTCTAAAACTTCTTTTGTTTTCATTCCAATTTCAGTAATTTTGTAATACTTTCTTGGGGGACCCTCTTGGGATTCCTGAAGATAGGTAACAAAATACCCGTCTTGAGTTAAACGCCTTAAAATTGGATAAATAGTTCCATCGGATATTTGAATATTTTTGGATATTTCATTTACTAACTCATACCCATAGTAATCTTTTTTAGTAACCAAGGATAGAACACACAGCTCTAAAACACCTTTTTTCAATTGTACATTCATTAAATCACCTCAAAGCTGTACTATATAATTTGGTACTATACAATATAAGGTACTAACTATAGTTATATAATATGACTAGATTTAACAAATGACACTAATTTCTTACTTTAAATGCTAGCATATATAGCAGCAAGTAGTGAAGAATAAAATTGAATAAATTCAATTTTATGTAATAAATTCTAGATCAGCTCCTAATAACTTAAGGACACAGTTCCAAGTGTGTCTGTAAAGGGATCATAGAGAAACTTGAAGTATTTAATAGAAAAAGAGGAATAAAGTTTGATATTAAGGAAAATATATAAAGATAGCATAGGATTTCATGATATTATATTCCTTGTCGCTGATGCACAGCAGAGCGATAAAGCCTCACAGTTGAAAATAAGTTTTGAAATTAAAATAAAAAAACTTGTTGACAACGATGTGAAATGGTGATAAACTTATAGAAGTCGTCACTTGATTCAATACAATGCAGTGATGAATTGGTCTTTGAAAATTAAACAGAGAAAAAGGTAAAACCAGTTAATTCTAGTGAACTAATAGTTCACAAAATGACTTTAACAAGTCAGCGATAA
>NZ_JAGGLL010000040.1 GCF_017874425.1 Clostridium punense | reverse complement strand
CATGAGTATGTACCATAAAATGGATTATACTCATGTCTTTTTTATTATCTAAAAGGCAGAACACTGAAAAACAAGATGTTTTTCAGTGCCCTCGGGTTAACCCTACCTTTTTCCTAGGATAAAATATGAATATACCTTTTCACCATCTCTAAAATAATTCTCATACCTTCCACCTTTTTCAACAAAATTTGAAGTGTTTTCTTCAAAAGTCTTGTAGTTAAGGCTAGATAATTGATTTTTAATATTACTAGCAATGAAATTCTTTCTGTATTTAGGTTCAATTAAACTGTTTTGGGCAAAGTTTTTAAATAGAATATAGGTTCCAACTAGATATGTAGTCTCCTTTATATAATTATCTACTACTTTAAGAAGAAAGTCCTCATTATGGAAACTATAATTGCTTGTTCCAGAAATGTCCAAAACTACATCAATAGATTTATCCTTTATTGGAATCTGTTGAAAGTCTGAGCAAATAAAAAGAATATTTTTTTTATAATCTACAGTTTCTAATATATTCTTTAAAAATATGTGCCTATTTATATCATGGTCCACTGCAATATATATGGAGTCCTCAGGAAGATGTTCATAAATACTTCTTAGAAAAAAGCCAAGGCCAGAGCCTAATTCTAGGAGCAACTTGTTTTTTAAATTTGAAAAATCAATTTTTTTATGTAGCCAATCCATTCCACGGTAAAGATGATCAAGATAATCCATGTTAGTATCACTTATATAGTTAACAATATGATTAAAGTCATACTTAATGCTAGAAGCTTTTTTGCTATTAGTAATCATCAATATGCCATTCTCAATGGCATACTCTTCACCACAAGAACATCTTAGCTTTCCATTTATAATTTGGTTGTTAGCTATACTTCCTTGGCTAAGTTGCATATCGCTCCCACACCTCAAGCATTTAAAAAGACTAAGTACATTAAAGTTTATCCCTATAAGAGTGTTATTTTTATTTTCAGTTTGCGAAAGCTCAATTAATTTTTCTTCAACCTTTCTTTTCATTTTAGAAAGTTCTTCTATTTGGTTTTCTAAGTTTTTAGCTTTGTTTTTAAATAGAGCCCTAAAACATTCATTTTCCTCATATTGAGTTAGATTTCCCAATCTATTAAACATAAAAATAGCTTTAATTTCCCCTAATGAGAACCCCATAGCCTTTAGGGATAATATATCTTCTAAGTCTTGTTCACATTTACTATCAAAATCATATTGACCACCTTGCTTTTCAGGGATTATCAAATTCATATCCATATAATGACGCACAGTATCTATGGTTAAATTATTAGTTTCAGCAAACTTTCCGATTTTCATATTTACACCTCAAAAATTCTTGTTTTACTCTTAATCTATATTTCAGTTTTAATTAAAAAACAGTGACAATAGCGCTAGTGTTCCTCACTGATAATTGAATTATAGTAGCAAAATCTAGATATCATTTCTGTACATTAAACTGTTAAATGATGTAAGAGTCGTACTTAATCAAGTAAGAAATTCAATAGAACTATAAATATAATTTTATTCACCATAAAGAGATGATTTTCCATACCTAATTAATTGATATAATTGTAAACCATCTGTATTCATGTTATTAAGTCTTATTGGTAAAAGGTTAAAAATAACAAACATAAAGGAAAACTCCAAGAAGGTTTGAAAAGCTGTAGCTAACATAGGAATATTATAGATATCGTATTCTGGATATAATATTAGTGCTGGTATAAACACGATAGCCATGGAAATTGCATTAAATATTAATCCACCAAGTAGTATAAGTATTCTTGACCCTTTACTATCTTTTTCTAAGTTTTCATAGTAAAAGTGTCCACTGACAAAGTAAAGCAAGCGAATATCTAAAATACCAATTGAAATAATTTTCTTACCAAACCCTAAGGTTATATTAGTGACTTTTCCTCCAAATAACTTCACGAAAAAAACATGTCCAAATTCATGAATTAATAAAATAATTGGAAGCATTACAAAGAACCCCAAAATGTTATTTACATACTCCACACTACATAGCCCCTTTAATAAAAAATTTAAAATTAGATTTTAATAATTATTTTAATACACAACTCCTATATTATCTCCTAAGCAATAAAGAGAAAATATTACAAAATTCCATTTTATCAGTTAAACTTCAAAAAATGAATTTTATATTACTATTATGAACTATTATACCTTAAATAAAAGTTAAGTTCCATTATTTGGGTGGAAATTTCTTGATTTGTAAATTAAACTTCTTAGCACTTGCTTTAATAGAAATTTTGAATAACACATTCACTTTATAATACTTAGGCTAAACTTCAATGCTTCATTTATAGGGATTAATAGGAAGGTTATAATGATTATTTTAAATATAAACCTTGAACAAAATAGTAGCAGTTAACATAAATTATTTATAAGGTGAGATGTGTATTTAACTTTAATAGCTATCATATTGATTTAGAACACACCACAAGAATTTAAAGGGTGGGATTAGGTTTATGCTAGGCTCTAAGAGCAATTTTGAAAATGAATTTTATAGAGAATCTGATAGTATGCCCCAAAAAGGAATTCCTGCTGAGGAAGTAAGTAGCTATTATTATAATAGAGAATATGAAACTTATTTAGCGGAATATGTTGGTGATTTTACAGATCACCTCAGTTCTATTGATTATGCAAAATTTCATATTATAAGTCCTTATTTTACACTTTTTTTGTGAAAGAAGGAATGCTAAGTAAATTACTTAAAGAGATACCTGAAATAATAAACATAGAAAGAAATTTTCCCTTTACCCTGTTCAGTTTAAAGGAAAGTAATGAAGCTCCAAATATAAAGGCTGTGAGCAAAGGGAGTACTATTTTAGATGGAAAAGGAGTGGTAGTAGGGATAATTGGCACAGGAATAGATTACTTAAATCCTAGGTTTATGGATGAGAATGGCAATACTAGAATTATTGCTATATATGACCAAACTGTAGATACAGGTCCTATGCCAAAAACCTTCTTTCTTGGAACTGAATACACAAGAGAGGATATAAATAGAGCAATTGAAGCAAAGACTATGGGGAACAACCCCTATGATATTGTAAATCATAGGGATGAAACTGGTTATGGCACTTCAATAGCTACTATAATAGGAGGAAAAGGTTTAGGGGATAAAGATGAAGTAGTTGGTTTTGCACCTAGTTGTGAGTTTATTATAGTAAAACTTAAAGAAGCTTGCTGTGAGAATCTAGCTCATTGGGGTGTGGAAAACTATAAGGGAAAGGTTTATGATAGTCATTTAGTTGCAACTTCTATAAGGTACTTGTATCAAACACACCAAATGGTAGGTAAACCCTTCGTAATATACCTGTCAGCAGGAACTAATCTTGGAGCTCATGATGGAAGTACTATGGGAGAGAGATACTTAAATTTCTTCACACAAGGAAGAGGATTCTATGGAGTTATGAGCACTGGAGACCAAGGAGTCAGTCCTATATGTCTTAAAGGGAACTTTGAAGAGGAGGAGATAGAAAAAACTATTGAAATAAATGTGGATGAGAACCAACAGAATTTCTTTTTTTCTTTATATTATGGGGAGCCAGATGTAATCACCGTAGGAATAACCAATCCTATTGGAGAAACTATTGATAAAATCCCAATTAATCAAGTTAATGGGGAAGAGGCATACTTCAACCTAGGAAAAAGTTCAATTTACTGTCAGTACTTTTTAGAAAATAAAGTAACCTTAGGGCAGAGAATTGATATTGTCATAAAAAATGCTGTAGGTGGAATCTGGAAAATTAATATTAAAAAAGAAAACATAGTAAGAGGTACAATTAATACTTGGCTTCAGCAAAAGGAATTTTCGGTAGGTAAAACAGGATTAGTTAAATCAACACCATATACAACCTTAATGACTCCAGCTACAGCAGACAACGTAATAGTAAATGCATCTTTTAATGAAGTAGAGTATATAGTTATGAGGGATTCAGGAAGAGGATTTACAACAGATAACAGAATCAACCCTTCAGTAGCAGTTGCCTCTCAAAATATATTAACAGTAGGACTACAAAATAAGCCCATCGTAGTTAGTGGTTCTGCTGTGTCAGGAGCAATTTTAGCTGGAGTTACAACTTTACTTGTTCAATGGGGAATAGTAGAGCAAAATGATCTCAATATGTATTCATCAAAAATTAAAAACTATCTTATACAAGGCACAGTAAAGGATGAGTCTGGAGTTTACCCTAATCAAGAAACAGGATTTGGTGTATTAAATATTGAAAAGGTATTTAATAATCTAAAAAACAGACAAAGAGAGCAAAGTGAAGAGGTAATAAATAATTCAAACAACAATAATAAAGAAAAATTTAGCTTATATATTAATATTCCTGAAGAAATATATAATAAGATAAGGTTTGTTTCTCAGCAATAGGAATGGAAAAATAAAAAGTCCTTAGGCTAAGGGCTTTTTATTTTTATATAAGTTAATTTACATGATGAAAGTAAGGTGAACATACACAATTTTAGGGTAAAAAGAGCACATCCATGGATTTATTTAGATAAAATCTATGGATGTGCTTAATAAATTTAAAGCATAATTTTTTTATTAGTTAATACTTCGTTTCTAAATTATACCATCATTAAAATTCATTATGAAATAATCCAGCACCCTCTATGATTTCTTGCTCTTCAAACAAAGTAAATACTGCTGACTTATAATCATTTAAATCTTGGGATTTCTTTATTTTTTTGCCATACTTTTTATTATCAGAAAATATATACAGCATGTAACTCCATAGTTCTTTCATCCTAAGCATTGCTATGTTTTTATCCCTATATAATTCCATATAATTATCTAACAATTCATCATGAAAATCTTTTAGTAGCTTTTTATCTAGTTGAATATTATCTTTTATTAAACCTACTAGGCCAGGGTTAGCAAGGATTCCTCTTCCTAGCATTACGGTACTTAATTCTGGAAAGGCTTTTTCTATTTTAGTGTAATCCTCAGCGGTGAAAATATCACCATTATAACATACCGGATTGGTACTTAAAGCTAAGCCATCTTTAAACACTTCTAAGTTAGGTTTGTTTCCATAAAAATCTTGTCTTGTTCTTGGATGAATTATTAGTTCATGTATTGGATATTTATTATATATATTTATAAGATTATAGAATTCTTCTGGGCTATCTTTACCTATTCTGGTTTTCACAGAAATTTTAATATCATCCATTTTGAAGATTTCATCTAAAAATATATCAAGCTCCTCTAGTTTTGCTAGAAATCCTGACCCTCTATTTTTTGAAACTACTGTGCCAGAAGGACAACCCAAATTTAAGTTAATCTCATTATAGCCTAATTCTTGCAACTTCCTAGAAGTATTAATAAAGCCTTCAGAATCATTAGTAAGTATTTGTGGCACTACATTTATATTTTTATTATTTTCAGGTAATATATCTCTTAATTCTCTAGTTTTAAGGCTCTTACTAGTATTTGGAACAATAAAAGGGGTAAAGTACTTATCAATATTATTAAAAGTCTTATTATAAGAGTTTCTATAAGTAAATCCTGTAATTCCTTCTAGTGGTGCTAAATAAAATTTCATGTAATAACTCCTTGTCTTTGCAAATATTCTAGAGAACATTATATCAGTTTTCCTTTTTATTAGCTACTTAATAGAAGTGGTAAAAGAAAGATGTGCATTGGCACGTCTTTTTATTTGTACTTTATACAGCTTTAACTGAGGCATTTTCTACCTTGCTATTTAGTTGGTTCTTGAAAAAATTTCTAAAAAGAAATTTTACAATAGGTTGTATGAAAAACAACTGGGTAAAGAATGCAAAGGGGAAATTGAAAAAATTCCATATTTCATGTACTAAAAACTGTATGTTAAGTAGCAAATATTGTAAATAGCCTTCCAGGACTATATAATTAAGTTACCTAGGAAAAATAAAAAACACTGGTGGAGATATAGATGTTTAAAATTGCTATATGTGATGATGATAACAGGGTTAGAGATGAACTTAAAAAGCATTTAGAGGATTATAAAGGTGACAACACCGCTATAACATCATACTGTTGTGGTGAAGATTTACTTAAAGACAAAAGTCACTTTGACCTTATTTTTTTGGATATTAGTATGACTGGTATGGATGGCATTGAAACTGCAAGAGGCATAAGAACTTATGATAAAAATGTGAAGATAGTTTATCTTACAAGCTTTACGGACTATACGAATCTTGCCTTTGAGGTTCACGCTTTTAGCTATCTTCATAAGCCTATTAATAGAGAACAGATTTTTAAGCAGCTAGATGAAGCCTTAGTTTATAGGCTAGAAGCTGAAGGTGAGAACTATATTGAATTTATAACAAGTGAGGGAGTTGTAAGACTTTCGCCTAGAGATATTTACTACTTTGAGTACTTAAATAGACGAGTAATAGTTAAAGCAACACAGGCTAATTACAGTATTAAAGAAAAGATTACAGTTATTGCTGATACCATGGCTAAATATAATTTTAGAGCACCCCATAAGAGTTTTGTAGTAAATCTATTATATGTAAAAGCCATTAAAGGCTACGATATTTACTTAATGGATGGGAGTATAGTACCACTTTCTCAGAAGAAGTCTACAGAGTTTAGGGAGGATTTCAATATATTCCTTTCAAAACACATTCAGAAAAATATGTAGTGGGGGGCTAGTATAATGGATAATTCAGTTACTATTTTGGGTCAGATAATTTTAGTGCTGTTGGGCTTTTTTTCAACCTTTGTAATATTTAATTTTATGAGCAAATTTGAAAGGGAGGTTTATAGAAAAAAGTCACTCTATGTTGTAGGATATATTTTATATACTTTTGGAGTGTTCATTATAAAAAATCTTGATAATGGAGTTGTTAACTTAATAGTTACAACGGCTTTTACTTCTCTTATTGGGCATTTTCTCTATAATAAAAAAAGAGTATTTTTGCTGTACTATAGTATTTTTATTATATTTATAGCTGTAACTCAGATAATTGCCGGCTTTTTATTTAATCTGATTTGCTACAAATTAAATATTAATTTCTATAGTCTTGATACGGCGTTGATAGCCATATCAGTAATAATAAACATTGCAGTTTTAGGCATGTCTAGGCTATTTATTGCATTTTATAGTAAGAAGAAAATAAGCAGACTAACCTTGGTTCAGTTCATTAATTTTTTAATATTGCCAATATTCAGTATGTTTTATATCACTACATTAATGATGTATGTGCAGGTGTACTTATCGCCTCAGGATATAATATTACTTATTGTCAATATAGTTTCTATCCTTGCTTTAAACATATTTATCACAAATATCTTTGAAAATATTTCAAGAAACAACGAATTGAAAAATCAGCTTTTATTGCATGAGGAACTTTCAAAGATGCAGTATGAATATTATGGTGCTATAGAAAACAAATATAATTCATCTAGAAAGCTTATCCATGATGTTAAAAATCATATTAATACCATAGAAAATCTTTATAAGGCTCAGGAGCATGAAAAAGCTAGGGAGTATTCAGAGAATATGTATAGACTCTTTGAAGAATTAGGTCAAAAGCAGTTCACTAGCAATAAAACTCTTAACATTATTTTGAATGATAAATATCAAAAGGCAATTAGTAGTAACATTACCTTAAAATGCTTTGTGGAAACAGCAGAGCTAGATTTTATCAAGGATATAGACTTAACAACTATCTTTGCAAATCTACTAGATAATGCAATTGAAGCAGCACAGGAAAGTGTTGGTGAAAAAGAAATATGTTTAAAGGTAGCAAGGTTTAATGATTTTCTAGTGATTAATGTTTCTAACACCACTAATGAAGAGCTAATAACAAAGGGAAATCTAGTAAGAACTACTAAGAAGAATCATAGCGGCTTGGGTTTGCAAAATGTAAAGCTAGTGCTTATGAGGTATCAAGGGAATATGACCATAAAATATGATGAAGGAATATTTACAGTTAATTTAGTTATTCCAGCAAGTTAATTAACACAATTTCCAATGATAATTTACTTATACTCCTTAGTCCATAAAGGAATCTACGGTTGGTATTCTTAAAAATTTTAAAGAAAATTGGCTCATTGATTAGTTAAAGGCAGGTGGGAACATGGATTCTGTACCTATAATAATAAGTTTTATTACAAATATATTAATTTGCTTTGGTATACCCCTTGGGTATTTACTATATGTAATTAAGAAAAGGAAAAATGTTAAGCCATTCTTTATTGGGTCATTAGTATTTTTAATATCACAAATTTTACTGAGGATTCCCTTAATAACTTATGTTCTGCCAAAGCTGGATTGGTATTTAAGTATCAGTGTATTTAATCCCATATTATACAGCATATTTCTGGGATTAACCGCTGGAATATTTGAAGAAGTTGGTAGATATATTGGTATCAAGCTAGGACTTAAAAACCAAAGAACCTGGGAGGACGGTATATCTTTTGGAATGGGACATGGGGGACTTGAAGCAATGCTCATAACAGGGATTGTAAATCTACAATATTTAATTTGGTTACTGGCTTATTCAAAGGGAACACTGGATAGCATAATGATTAGCAGCAAGGCACAACAGTTAAAGGCTTTCTTTGATACAATAACAACCACGGGAGTGTTAGCAGCTGGTTTTGAAAGAATAGGTGCCATAATTATTCATATAGGATTGACACTAATTGTTTTATATGGAGTTAAAAATAGAAAAAAACTATGCCTGCCACTAGCTATACTTATACATGGATTTATTGATACAAGTATAGGCGTTGTACAGGCTCTTAGGTTAAATTTAATGGTTTTTCAAGGGGTTTTTATTATATCCATAATTGGATTATTAGGTTATATTATAATTTCTAAAAAAAGTTTTGGGGAGATGTATAAAAATGAAGAAAATCTTTAGTTTAATAGCGATAGTTATATGTGTTGGAATTTTAGTAGGCTGTGGTGCTACTAAATTAAGTGACAAATATAGTGAGGAAACCTTAAAGGCTTCAACTGAAACTGTTATAAAGAATATGGAAAGTGGTAATTTTAAGGAAATTGAAAATATGATGGCAGATAAGCTTAAGGAGTCAGTACCAACTGATAAGTTAAAAGCAGTGTGGGAAAGCTTACCTAAGACAGGTAAATATGAAAAGATTTCTAAGATTGTTTTTCAGGAGAAGGATGGGTACGCTGTGGTTGTAGCAATAGCTAAGTTTGAAAACAGCAATGTTCAATACACCTTATCCTATGATACAGATATGAAGTTGGTTGGAATTTATCTTAAGTAAATTAACGAAGAACTTTAGATAGAGTAAGAAATAAAGCTATATGGAGTGATACCATATGGCTTTTTTAGCGTGCCAGCATAGGTATTACTTACAAGTAAACCATTTTAAAAATAGCTTTTAAAAATAATTTATGTAACTCTTCCTATTAGTATTAAATAAAAATTGAGTATTAACACCTTTGCTAATACTCAATTTTTATTATATTTGCGTTTATTTTATTAGCTATATACTTTTGTGGTGAATGTTTAATCTTATTCAGCATAAACTTCATACTCAAAGAGTCTTTAGGGAAACAAGGTAGGGGTAGGGTATAAGTTAACTTTTGAACTTTATTCCCTATGAGTAGCCTTAAGGGAATTATAAACACTATGCCTAAGTTTAAAATAGTGAATTAACTAAGTAGTTAAAATCTGTTATAGCATTTTGGGAAGGGATGTATATCTTGAATTTCATCAAAGGCATAATGTTTTAGTGCAAACTGTGTATGGTATAAATATTCAAGTAAGTATATTTGTCCATTTTCTACGGAGCAAAGAATGCCCGAAGTTCCCTGACCGTTTGCAAAGGAAACACCTATAGGTTTATTTATTAAAAACTCTAATTTCATTTGCCATGGCATGGTGATCACCTCCTGATAAACAGTATATTCACAGTTATCAGAAGGGGAACTAACCAAGAGGTCTTGTGAAAGTTAAATTAATTTCTGTTAAAATGGAGCGAAGTTTTGCTCTGCCCACCACTGCTCAAGTAAGTTTTCATATTCCCTAGAAAAAATTTCTACATGCTGCTTTTCCCAGCTTGCTAAAATTGTATAAAGTTCTTTAGCTTTTTTTATGGAAGTACTTTTTGCTGAGTTTTCATAAAACTCCACAGCAGCCTTTTCAGTTTGAATTGCTATACCAAATACTGAAACTGCAATGGTAGCGCTTTCTCTATCAAGGTTTTTCCAATCAAAAATTCTTGGTGATGGAAGGGGTTCTATAATTGATAAGTTAAAATCATCTTCTTTGTCATCCTTGATTTTTTCAAAAAGAGTTTTAAGCCAAGTGATATGTTTTACTTCCTCTTCAGCTAAAGAAAGAAATTCCTTTTTAACTTCTTCAGCAATTCCTTCCTTTGCAGCAGCTAATTTATAAAATTCTGCTCCCTCTACCTCATTAATTATAGCTTGTTTTAATATCTGAAGTTCTTTAATATCCATAGAAAACACTCCTTAAATTATAATAGTAATTGTTTGCTAATAATAAGTATTCTTATATTCATTATACCATTATATTATGTATTTACAATATAATTATCCAAGAAAATCCAAATATTATTCTGTAATTATCAAGGCTAAACGTACGCACTCCTTATCAGCAAGGCTTCCTATTATACATGTTACATAAATATCAAGAATCAGAATATGGATACCTTAAAGTTATACCTTACTAACTATTTAGGATCACATTAATATTAGAAATAACTATGGTATTTCTAATCAATGCTCTTTTTGAACCAAGCTTAGGAGAAGTATTTCAACTTACACATGAAGATATCATCTATTATATATGTAAATTATTCATTATACAAATAATTGGTTAAATATATAACAATCATCTGTGGCTTTATAATGTGATGTGAGTAAAAGGGCATCATAGCATAATTGTAACAGTAAAGTCATATATATATAATAAAGGCAACAAAAAAGTGGAGAAGGTAGATATTCATCGAAAAAAGGAGAAATAACGAGAAAAGACTGTTTATTTTATAAGGGAGGAGGTAGTGATAGAAATACACTTTGGACAAACATTCCATTGAGTAATATAATATCTGTAAACGGTTAACCGACTATAAACTCATTTGATAAATATTTAACATAATTATTCGAAAATCCGTCTGCTTAAAATTGCTATAGGGAATTTCTAGCTAAATGCTTTCCTGTGAGTGATTCTTACAATATAAGTATGAAATAACTTTCTTGTAATAGAATAGCAATTTGTTGGTAGATAAAATGCCGAAGATTTATACTATAAAAATAGGAGTGGGGTAATATTATGAGAAGTGGTTTAAGAAAGCTAACTAAAGCTTTAAATGTTGGTGTGGATAAGATAATGCCTGACGCTATTGTATTTGCAATGATTTTAACCCTTATAACCTTTGTTGCAGGTATCACATTAACTGGCTCAGGGCCTTTAGATATGATTAAATACTGGGGTAATGGATTCTGGGGATTCTTAGCTTTTAGTATGCAAATGACAGTAATAATTGCTACTGGGTATATTGTTGCTAGTGCTCCCTTGGCAAAGAAATTTCTTGTTAAAATTTGTGAAATACCTAAAAATGCTGTGCAAGGGGTAGTTTTCATTGCAATATGCAGTGCTATTTTAGGTTGGATTAGCTGGGGTCTTGGTTTAGTAGCTGGTGCTATTTTAGCAAGAACTGTAGCACAAAACTTAAAGAAAGTTGATTTTAAATTATATGTTGCTGTAGCATATACAGGAGCTATAACTACAGGACTTTTTGGAATTTCTGGCTCGGAATTTTTAATGGTAAATACACCGGGTTACTTCTTAGAGAAACAACTCGGACTAATTCCTCTTAGTAAGACAGTGTTTGAGCCATCACTACTTATTGCTGAAATATTAGGACTTATAATTATAGTACCGCTATTAGCAGCTTTAATTCATTCAGATCCAAAAGATACTCCTCATATGGACAAGGAGATTTTAGATGCTTTTGCTGCTCAAGATGCAGAAAGTGCTGCTAAGGTTGTGGATAAAAAGAACATGACTTTTGCTGAAAAAATGGATAATAATCCTATAATGAATTTAATTATAGGTATAGGCGGTTTAATTTACATTGTTTATTGGTTTGCTACAAAAGGCTTTGACCTTAACTTAAATATTATGAACTTTATTCTTTTAATGGTTGGAATAATACTTCATATGACTCCACGTAACTTGCTAACAGCTGCAGAGGAAGGAGTTAAGAGTGCTTTTGGTGTTGTTATCCAGTTCCCATTCTACGCAGGAATACAGGGAATGATGGGGGACTCAGGGCTTGTTGCTTTAATTGCAAACTTCTTTGCAGGTATATCAACACAAACAACCTATCCATTCTGGACTTATATTTCAATGTCTATCGTTAACTTCTTTATTCCATCTTCAGGAGGAATCTTCATGGTTGCAGGACAGCCTTTAGGCCAGGCAGCCTTAAATTTAGGTATAGAGCCACATAAGTTTGTAATAGCCTTTACAGCAGGTGAAACTATATCAAACATCATTCAGCCATTCTGGGCTATACCACTTCTTGGAATTGCAAGACTTAAGATGAAGGATATCATGGGTTATTGTATAGTATTCTTCGTGGTACTTACTGCTATATTCTTTGGAGTATGGGCTATAATGTGGTAAAAGAAGTTATGCTATATTATGAAAAGTAAAGTTTCATACAGAAAAATTTCTTAGTATATGTTATAAAAGTAAAGGAATAAATAGAAGCTATCCTGGAAGAGTGAGTATAAAATTTTCCAAGTTAGCTTCTTAATTTTTTTATAAAGAGTTTTAATAGGTGAAAGAAATATTTATAGAAATAGCTAAAAGGTATAGAACTGGCTGAAAATCTATACCTTTGATGTTTATTAATTAGGGTAATTTATTTACTGTGCAAGTAGCAAAGATTTAAGCTCATTAAAATTAGAAATCTCATAGGTGGGTTTTATTGAGGTTTCATTAGAAATTTTATTTGGATTATACCAGCAGGTATCAATGCCAAAGTTTATTCCCCCCTGTATATCAGAAGTTAAACTATCCCCAACTATTAATACATTACTTTTATCAGTATGATTTAGATTTTTTAAAACATACTCAAAAATCTTAGGGTTTGGTTTTGATATTAATATTTCTTCAGATATTATTATATCTTGAAAGTACTTTGCTATAATAGACTTCCTAATTCTTTTATCTTGAACCAGGGTTAGTCCGTTAGTTACGATGGCAAGTTTATAAAATTTACTTAAATTCTCTATAAGGTCTATGCTACCGTCATATAAAAAGGATGCGTCAGCTAAATGCTCAATGTAGGTTTCTGCAATGCTAGTTTCATCAATGCCTATATTTAATTTCTGTGAGAATCTTTTAAATCTCTCTAAATTTATTTTCTCTTGTGCAAGGATTCCTTCCTCAAATTCCTTCCAGATAGCTTTGTTTATTTCTTGATAAGTTTTAAAATGATAGTTTTCATCATATTTTATGCCTAACTTAACTATTGTGTTTTTAAAAGCCTCGCTTTCAGATTTTTTAAAATCATATAAGGTTTCATCTGCATCAAATAATATCACTTCATATTTCATAATATATCCTCCAATTTTATATAAATAAGTTAATTTTCAAGTAATTTGACTTGATTTTGCTTGGGATATTCACTAGACTTTATGTTAAGTATAATACATAAATTTACAAGTCCCTATAAATAAAATAATATATTTTTAGCAATTTGAACATGACATTGGTCATATTAGGAGGCTTTATGAGAAAAATTTCAGATAATAAGCTTTTAAACCAATATATTAAAAAATACAATATTGATAAAATATTTGATGATGAAATATTAAAATGTGTTCAACTTCACTTTTATGAGAAAGAAGAATATATTCTAGAAGCAGGAGACCCGCTTGAATATTATTACTTGCTTGTGGAAGGTAAAATTAAAATTTATTATTCTTTTGAGAATGGAAAATCCATGCCCTTAAAATTTTATACTGAATTTAATACCATAGGAGATTTAGAACTTTTAAAGGATATTCCTATACTTTGTAATGTTGATGCAGTGGAAGATACTTATTTAATAGCAGTACCTTCACTAATGCTCAGGGAAAATTATTTTAATAACGTAAAGTTTTTGCATCATCTATTAGACTCCTTAAGTGATAAGCTTTATGGAACTATTAACAATAGCTCCTATAATTTTGTATATCCCCTTATAAATAGATTATCTAGTTATTTAGTTGAACACTTAACAGAGGAAAATTGCGTAATCTTAAATTCATCTTATACAGATATTGCACAGTTTTTAGGTGCAACCTATAGGCATTTAAATAGAACACTTAAGGAAATGGAAGAGAAATCAATTGTAAAATGTGAGGATAAAAAAATATATGTATTAGATGCAGATAAACTTAGAGAGCTATCTAAAAATGTTTATATAAAGCCACTTTAAAGTATTTTTTTATAGATTTTCTTAATGAAAACTTAACTTTTTAAAGATGAATTTCAATCAGCATTAAAGAATATGAGAATAGATTGCTTATAACATTACAAAAGTTGCTAGTAAAAGGCATTAGGTTTTACTAGCAATTTTCATATGGAAAACAAAAAAACTATGATGACTTTCGGTGATTTTTATCTAAGATATTTAATCATCCAAGAAGTTTTAGAACTATGTATTATAGAAACTTCACATGTTTTAAAGCTTAGGTTAATACTCCTAACTTAGATTCATAAATAGGTACCCCATTTAGTTTTCCCTCTTCTTCTTTACTAGCCATTAAAGTTATTGCTCTTACTGGAATAGAAATTCTTTCATACTGGATTAAGGTATTAAGTTCTATAGAATCTGAAGTTAATTCTACTCTTCGCCCTAAAGTTATATGGGGCATAAAAACCTTATCATAAAACCTTATTTTCTCTTCTTTTAATAGAGTTGAAAGTTCTTTATGAAGCAGAGAGAGTACTGGGTTTTCTTCTAGTCCAATCCACAAAATATTTGTCTTCTTTCTTGTGAAAATGCCTAAGTTACCTACTAACAACTCAAAAGGAGTTATCTTTAGTACCACCTTGTCTAAAACTTCCTTAATTTTATCAACCTGAACCTCATCTACTTCTCCTATGAATCTAATAGTCAGATGAAAATTATTTCTTGTTGTAAAACTGCCATTAGTGAAGTGCTTTTTTATAGAACAGGTTATTTTATCAAAATAATCCTTAACTGGATTATCAAAATCTATAGCAATGTAAACTCTCAAGGTTTTATCTTCCTTTCCTTTAAACTATATATTCTAATAAAGTTTATACATTCAAAACTAAGGCTTTATCAGACGCTAAGCTTCATTAGTGAAAGTTTAATTTATTCAGTATGAATGAAATTCATGATTAAAAGGCCTTAAGGGAACCTGTGTAGAACTCATGTATAAGTATGTTTTAATTCTGATTCCATGACATTAGTAAGATTAATCTTTATTAATGGAACATATACAGGATAATTATAATTCATATTTAGGGAATAATGAAGGTGATTTTGTTGTTTATAGAATTCTATGATTGGATTTTAACTTATTAAGTATGAATGAAAACCATATTCATAAACTCTTAAGAGAACAAAGGTAGAGCTCATGAATAAATTAGGTTTTAACAGTGATTATATGTAAAATCATAACCAGTAACTAGTAATATAATTAGGAAGAAGCAAGATGAAACTAAGTAATAGATTTTATAGATTTTAAGCTATAGTAGTTGATTTGACAATTATAATGGAGTATAAAGATAATAATGAGGCAATGAAAATAAGTCTTAGGAAAAAGACAATGGTTGTTTTTTTATTTTTTGGAAGCTTCAAGTCAGATGCATTTTCATAGAAGGATGTTTGAACAGACTGTAATTGCTTAGTTTAAAAAAGTGTGGATAAAAATTGAGTTTTAAAGTATAGCAACTATTGAGGTTGTTTAACTATATAAAATAAATAGCAAGAAAAAAATTAAGGAGTGAAACTCATGAGTGATACAAATAAAATTGATATTAGAAATGTTGTTCGTAAGAGTTATGGTAAAATAGCTGATAATAAGGCAGGTAGTGATGGGTGTTGTGGTGGCAGCATTACAATTAAAAACTCCACAAAGATTATATCAAATAAAATAGGGTACTCTGATGAAGAAATATCAAATGCACCAGAGGATGCTAACATGGGGTTAGGCTGTGGGAATCCTCAGCTAATTGCAGACATAAAAGAGGACGAAGTAGTTATTGACCTTGGGAGCGGGGGAGGCTTTGATTGCTTCTTAGCATCAAAAAAGGTAGGTTCAAAGGGCTATGTAATTGGAGTAGATATGACTCCTGAAATGCTAAGTAAATCAAGAACCTTAGCTAGAAAGCATGGATATAACAATGTAGATTTCAGACTGGGTGAAATTGAAAATCTTCCAGTAGCAGATAATACTGCAGATGTAATAATTTCAAACTGCGTAATAAACTTGTCTCCTAAAAAACAAAGGGTATATAATGAGGCCTACAGGGTATTGAAAAAAGGTGGTAGAGTTGCTATTTCTGATATAGTTCTAATTAAAGAACTCACAGAAGAAATGAAGGAAGATGAAAAACTTTATTGTGGCTGAGTTACTGGCGCTTCTTCAGTTGAAGAACTAAAGGTATACTTAGAGAAAGCAGGCTTTAGTAATATAAATATTGAAACTAAAGAGGTTTCTAAGGAATATGCTGAAAAGTGGGCACATAATTTAAGTGTTGGAGAATACATTATGTCTGCTTCAATAAAGGCGATTAAGTAAGCTGCCTAATGTAAGTTAAAGTGAAAAGTAGTAAAATCACAGTGATTTTACTACTTTTTTTTAGTAGGATAGAGTTACTAAGATGCCTAAAGAGTCTTAAGAAATTTTATAATATAGCTTAAGGTATAAAATTCCCTATCAAGCTTTTCAACAATTAACTTTAGTCCTGTGATTATTGTTTCTTCAGTAAAGTTTTCAAGTAGAAGCATAATATTTAAGGTATTTAAGTCACCATCTTTTGTATCAAGAACACGTGATTTCTTTACATATTTGTTCTCCATAGCTGTTAAAATAGCAGCTTTTAACTCATCACTGATTTCCAGTTTAGGCATTTCCTCAAAAATTCTGATGCCAGGAGTGTTTGCCGTTAGTTTTTTTGATTTACTTATATCAGTAGATAAAAATATAGTGTTTACAAACTTGGCATCCTTGAAATTAGTACCCTCTAACTTAACTGAGTCAAATATGGCATTTTCAAATACTGCATTTCTAAAATCACTGTCCTTTAGGTTTGTTCCAATAAATTCTGCATATTTAAAGCTACACTTAAAGAATTTAGTGGCTTTAAAATGAGCTCCTCTAAAACTTGCAAAGTCAATAATTGAGGCTGTAAAGTCGCAGTTATAACAGTTACTTCTCTCTAGGTTTTTGTACATAAAGTTTTTATCTTTTTTCTCTATATTATTGTAGTTGAAATTTCCAGTAACATTTTTGTTTGTAGCCATAGTTCTATTCACCTAATTCCCTTCGTTGTATCTTAAATTTAATAGCTTTTTCAATTTCTTCAAGTTTAAAGCTGTCTTTTGGATCAATGAATAGGCAGGTATAGCCTTCCTCTCCAGCTCTTCCTGTTCTTCCAATACGATGTATATAGCTTTCTACACTTTCGGGTATGTCATAGTTATATATATGGCTAACTCCGCTTATGTCAAGTCCTCTAGAAGCAACATCTGTTGCTATTAAGTATTGGAAATCTCCCTTTTTAAAGGCTTTCATTATTCTTTCACGTTTTGATTGAAGTATGTCGCTATGTAGCTTTTCACAGTCGTAGCCTCGTTTATGTAATGCTACCTCTAGATCATCTGCTCTTCTTTTAGTTCTGCAAAAGATTATAGCCATATATGGATTATCTTCATCGAGTACTTTGCACAAAGCATCTTGTTTTCTTCTGTCTGTAGTTTCTACCACCTGCTGTTTAATAGCTTCAAGAGTTACTTCTTCTTTATTTATTGTTACTATTGAAGGCTCTTTTGTGTATCTATAGGCAAGTTTTTTTACATCTGAATTTAAGGTTGCAGAAAAACAAAGGGTTTGGTGTTTTTTAGAGGTTTCTTTAATAATTGCCTCTACCTCATTTTTAAAGCCCATTAAAAGCATTTGATCTGCTTCATCAAGTACAAAGGTTTTTAATTTGCTTAAATCTATGGATTTTCTTTCAAGATGATCCAGAAGTCTTCCTGGTGTTGCAATAATAAGATGGATACCTGTTTTTAGCTTCTTAAGCTGAGATCCAACATCCTTACCTCCGTAGGCAGCCAATATATTGATATCCTTAGCTTGCTTAAGCTTTAGAGCTTCCTCAGTTATCTGAAGGGCAAGTTCTCTTGTAGGAGTTAAAATTAGGGCTTGAACTGCATCTACCTTAGGGGATATATTTTCAAAAATGGGAAGCAAAAACGCTAATGTTTTTCCTGTACCAGTTTGAGATTCTACTATAACATCACTGCCTGCTTTTATAACACTAATGCTTTCTGCTTGAACTGGTGTTGGCTCGGTGATACCATTATTTTTTAATACTTTTACTATATCATCACTAATTCCTAATTGATTAAAATTCATTATATTCTACCTCTCTTGTTATAGTTTTCTATTTTAAAATTGACTCTCCATCCCAATGGAACACAATTATAACCTTCTGTTGGACATATCTTTTAATCATATACTATCCATAGGTATTATACAAACTATTTATATAAGGCATCTGAAAATAAATAACTATTCAAAGATATGAAAGGTATTTTGAATTAGACAAGGAAACTGTTGATGTTGTATAACTCAAAATAGACCAGGATACTGACTTATTTATTATTTGAAGACGCCTAAATGAGCTAATTTAAAAAACTTGCTTTATCTAATAATATATGTTAGTATTAACTTGTATTTAAATTTATAGTTAACAATTCAATAAAATATATTTCGGTTAGTACTTTAGATGTATAATAGTATGATAATATGGAAATTTTATTAGTGAATTAGTTTAATGAGTTTAAAAATAATAAAATTTCGGAGGTACAGTAATATGACTGGTACAGTAAAATGGTTTAATTCAGAAAAAGGTTTTGGATTTATTACAGGAGAAGATGGAACAGATGTGTTTGCACATTTCTCTCAAATCCAATCAGAAGGTTATAAGTCTCTTGAAGAAGGTCAAAAGGTTTCTTTTGATGTTGTTAAAGGACCAAAAGGACCTCAAGCTGAAAATATTAAAGCTATCTAATTAGTGGATATTTTAACCCTCAAATAGTATTCTATTTGAGGGTTTTTTACGTGGATCATGATGAGAAAAATCTAGCCCTATATAGGGTGTAAATGTAGAAGTTATATATAAGGAAAATTGTCTTGTTGCTTTAGGAGCTTTTATGGATGTATAGGAACACGCATAAGAAATTGGTTAAAGAAATTTAAATTCAGCCTAAGGAAAAGATAATATTATAAAGTGAGTTACCTAGCTTGTATTGGGTGGCTCACTTTTATTTATGAATTAAGTATTAGGTTGCTTGAGGAAATACCTGGAGGTTATTATTATGAGGGATGAGGAATTACTTATAGGATACTAACTTTTTAGGGGTTAAAAACTAGTATAAAAGTATATTTATAATATAAACCGTAGTAATTGGGGGAATGAATAAATGGCAATAGAGCAAATGAGTGACTTTTTTAATGCTCGTGTAGAGGGTTATGATGATCATATGATTAACATAGTGGAAGGCTGTAAAGAAGGCTATGAAAAAATGGCAGAATTGCTGCCAAAAGAGGCAAATGAATTGCTAGATTTAGGTTGCGGCACTGGGCTAGAACTTGATGAGATATTTAAAATTAAACCACTTATTAATGTAACTGGTATAGATTTGACCCAAGCAATGCTGGATAAACTAAAACAAAAACATCCTAATAAAAATTTAAAACTAATTAATGAAAGCTATTTTGATTATAATTTTGGGATTTCCAAATATGATGCTGCAGTATCCTTTCAAACTCTACACCATTTTTCACATGAAGATAAGCTAAAATTGTATACAAAGATTTTTAATGCGCTAAAACCTAATGGAGAGTACATTGAATGTGATTATATGGTAGAAAGTCAGGAGGACGAGGACTTTTATTACAGTGAAAACAAACGAATACGAGAAGAACAAAATATTCCAGAAGATGAATTTTATCATTATGATACCCCATGTACAATTGATAATCAAATAAAGCTTTTAACTAAAGCTGGTTTTAAAGTTGTAAAAACGCACTGGAGGATGGAAAACACTACAATAATTGTTGCTAAAAAATAATTATATATGATGAGAAGTGAAGGAGACTTTGGAACTAGAATTTAAAAAGTGCTAGCACCATAGTCTCTTTTTTTCGGGTAAAAACCATAGTTAATCAACAATTAGTTTACATAAAATGTTATAATAAGAGAAGAAATACAAGTGTTTTATGGGGGTTAATAGTGAAGAGTAGTAAAGAGTGGTTTAATTATTTGTTATTAGCATTGATTTCTTTTGGCTGTTTCTTTTTAGAATATTTATCAATTGGAATAGTTTTTATGATTTTCGGAAATTTGGGTGTTTTTGAAATATGTATTCATCTAATATTAACATCGGTTTTATGGATAATTTCAATTGCCTTAATTATTATGTTTTCAAAGAAATATCATAACTATCCAGAACAGTTTAATGATAATAATCCTATTAAGGGAAAAGATTGGTTAATAACTTTGTTATGCCTTTTGGGGTGCAAAGTAATTACCTTTATTGATTGGAATTCATTAAAAATAGTGGGAGAATTTCAAATTAAAAATTTAGTTTATTTTGCGATGCAATATAGTTATTATATATGTGAAATTGGATTAATGTGCTTAATAATAGTTTATGGGCAGAAGGCCTTTGAAACCTTAATAAGAAAAAGTAGTGTAGTTCCCTTTGGGGGAGTTGTACTAGCTTTAACATGGGGAGCTGTTCATTTCTTTTCTAGAGGCATAGATATTTGGAATGGATTATCATGTATGATAGTTTCAATACTCAGCGGCATAATGTATTTAAGGTTGAAGAAAAATCTAGGGTATTCTTATATTTTTATTGCATTAGGGTACTTATTATAATTAGATTCCTGATTATAAATTCAAGGACCTAATAGGGTTATTAATGTAAATATTAAAAGTATTACGGACTATTGTAGATATGATTTTAAGGCAAAATTAAAAGTAATAGGATGTTATTACCTGTTAGATGCAGAGACATAATAATATATCATATTGAGTTTAAATGAAAATATAGGAAACTAGATGTTCTGGCCTCATACTTATTTATGAAATAAGTATGAGGTTTTGTACCTTATATAGAGATGATAGAATATATTTAGGAAAAAGAATGGAGGAATTTTTTATGATGGTAGATATCTTTCGTGCATAGCAAGGGCTATTGCATTATTAAATAATGAACAAGGAATTTTTAGAGCAACTTTGGAAGCAGATTTGAGGTGCCCTATATGTGATGGCACACTTGAAGCTTTTAAGATATTGTTAATAATGAAGTGAAATAGCCTTTGCTAATCCTAAAAAGTATATATTAGGAGGCGCAAAATGAGCTGTTTAAAGAAACATCAATGGGAATTAGTTCCTGAAAACTTACCGGTTGTAAAAAGGAATTGTCCTAAGTGTAATGAAAAAACAAATTATATAAGTAGTGAAAAATTTAGAGTAAATGCAAATAAAAATAACCTTGATATTTGGTTAATTTATAACTGCGAGAAATGCAAATCAACTTGGAATATGACCATATATGAAAGAATAAAACCACATAGTATTAACAAACAGGAATACGAAAAGTTTCTTTCAAATCATAGGGAATTAGCAAGAGAATATGCCTTTAATTTAGGTATATATAGCAAGAATAAAGCTGAAGTGATTTTAGATAATATAAGCTATAAATTAATCCAAAGAGAATCAGAAGCATATTATATAAAGGAAAATGAGCTTGTTATTGAAGTTGCTTGCAGATACCCAATAGAAGTGAGGGTAGATAAGCTTTTAAGTGATGCACTTGGAATTTCAAGAAGCAAAATAAAAGATATGCATAAAAAAGGAATAATATTTATTAGTGATGATAAAAACTCATTAAATATGAAAGTAAGACATGGAATGGAGATTCATGTATTAAAGGATGTAGACAGTATAGAAGTTTTAGAGGCTATAGTATAGGCTTTTATATATTAATTGTAAAGAATTATTGAAATTATGTGGAAGACTTGATAAAATTTGTATAATGGTGTTTGAGAAAGGGGCAATGCTTTATGACAGTGGATTTTTATTATGCATAGCAGAGGCTATTGCATAAATGTATGAAAATAAATAAAAAATAGCCTTTGCTAATCCTAAAGCAAAATTATATTTAGGAGGAGCATAAAATGAGCTATGCAAATGCCAGGGATATTTTTCCTGATGAAATATTAGAAATAATTCAAAGCTATGTAGATGGTGAATTCATTTACATACCTAAGAAAGATGAAAATAAGATGGCATGGGGTGAGTTAACTAAGAGTAAAGAAGAATTACTAAATAGAAATACTCAAATATATAAAGATTACTTAGATGGAATGTGTACGCAAATGCTTTCGGAGAAGTATTACTTATCACGTAAAACTATACAAAGAATTATTTTAGAAAAGAGAAAATGCCATAACATAGAATGTGCTACCTAGCTTTTAGGTGGTGCATTTTTTTATAAATTAAGGATGCAGTATTTTAATACGAGGGTTAACGTTATGACTGAAATGACCAAAGCAGATTAAGCTAGAGAAAATTAACGAAACTTAGTATTAAAATAGAGAGTTTATTAAGGAGAATAAGTATATTTTGGGGGGGATTTTAAAATGATAAATATTAGGATTGAAACAGATAATTTAATTTTGAGACCTTTTTTAGTTTCCGATGCAAAAGATGCTCAGTATTACAGCCAACAACCAAAAGTATCCTATTGGATGTCTGATATGGTCTTGCATAATGAATCTGAGGCAATTTCTTGGGTAAATTGGATAAATGAAAAATATAATCCAAAGGAGCCTTTTATAATACTTGCAATTGAACATAAGGCTGATCACAAATGTATTGGGGTTGTGGGAGTTCATGCAAAAGCTGAACTAAATAATGAAGTTGAGATTTTATATGCTATTTCTGATAGTTATCAAGGTAATGGATACGCAACTGAAGCTTCTAAAGCACTAATTCAATGGGTCTTTAAAAATACTGAATTAAAAGACTTAACAGCTATTGTAAAACCAGAAAATATTCCATCTAAAGCTGTAGTAGAAAAACTTGGTTTCAAATGTGTTGATACTAGAGTAATACCCTATGATGGTCATATGTGCAAGTTTGATTATTATAAATTATATAGTAGTAAGTTGTAATAGATAATCAATAATACAAGAAAGAACATTTTTCATATAGAACTGGTTCGATTCTGAGATGAAAAATATAAATTATTATAAATAATAACATTTAAATTAACAAAGCTATAAACTCTGTATTTTACAGGTTTATAGCTATTTTTATTGTAGCTTTTAAAAATATAAGATGTAAATTAACAGTATTAATAAGATTCAAATATATCATAATGGACAGAAGATGAAACCTATTGAGCCAAAATACTAGGATTACTCTGCAACTGGCAATACATTAGGTGTTTAACGATGAGTTCTTAGAAAATAAGGCTATAACTTTACTTGCTTTTAAACGAAACTATCAGTTAAATACAAAATAAATGGTAATATTTACATATAATTAGCTAATATAATTACTATAGTTATAAAAGCTAAATTGGAGGTTTATATGTTTAAAAAACTGTTGAAAAATAATATAAAGTGGGTAGTTATAGCAGGATTCTTCACTATTCTTGCTTCTCTTGCATTGGTGTATGCAGGATATTCACTATCATTTTTAATGAATGCAACAAGCTATAAGGGAGATGCCATATCAAAACTTTTTAGTGATGCACTTTTGGTAACTGCAATTTGGTTAGTAGCTTTACTTATTTATTATTTTAGCGGGGTTACTCAGGCAAATTTATTTAGAAAATTAAGAAATGAGTTAAGGAGTAATATATCTAGAAAAATTGCAAACATAGACTATGAGGAATTTTATAAGAAGGATTCAGGGAATTATGTTTCATGGCTAACAAATGATGTGGATCAAATTTCTGAACAAGCCTTTAGTGGTTTTTTCTCAGTTGTAGAAAACTTAGGCAAGGCAATATTTTCACTAGCTGCAATGATGATTTTAAATGTTTATATCGGATTAATTGCAATAGTTCTTTTTGCAGTATTAACACTTGCACCACAATTATTAGGAAAGCTAATGGCTGGAGTCTCTAAGGATAGGTCAGAGGGACAAGAAAGATTTGTTGAATCATCTAAAGAAATTATAATGGGTCATAATGTTTTTAGACTTTATAATCTATTTCAAGAGCTAACTAAAAGAATTAATAGAAGCTCTAATAAAATTGAGGATGTTCTTTACAAATATGCTAAAATGGATACCTTTATTTCTCTATCAGTTCTTGGTTTTAACCTAATCGGACAAGTTGCTATACTTGTAGGAACTATAGTATTTGTTATAAAGGGAATGGCACCTATAGGAGCAGTTTTAGCTGTAGGAAATTTAGCAGGGTCATTTTTTAGTGGTGTTGGTTCTGTGATTGGCGGAATTACAAACGTTAAGGCCTCCAAGCCAGTGTTTGAAAAGTTTGAAGGATTAGTAGCTGAAACTAAAGATATGATAGATATAGCAGATTTTCAAAATATTGAAGTTACGGACTTAAGTTTTTCCTATGGAGATAAGAAAATCTTAAACAATTTCAATGGAAACTTTAAAAAGGGAGAAAAGTATGCATTAATAGGGGAAAGTGGCTCGGGGAAATCTACTTTAGCTAAGATTTTGCTTGGATTTTTGAAAAACTATGAAGGGAATATCTCCATTGATAAAACAGAATTGGCTAAGATTAAACCAACTAGTTTATATAAAAACATTAGCTATATTGACCAAAGTGTATATTTATTTAATGGTAGCATAAGAGACAATATTTGTTTAGGTGAGAATTTTTTAGATAGCGAAGTATTAGAGGCCCTAGCTAAAAGTAGCTTACTAGATTTTGTTGAAAAATCAGAACTAGGATTAGATACATTAATAGAGGAAAATGGTAAGAATCTATCAGGTGGGCAAAGACAAAGGCTTGCTTTAGCAAGAGCCTTTATAAGAAAAATTAATTTCTTGATTATTGATGAGGGTACATCAGCTCTTGATGAAAAGAATGCTATAGAAATAGAAGATAAACTTATGGATTCAAAAGATGTTGGTGTAGTTATAATAACTCACCATTTAAGGGATTCCTTAAGAGAAAAGTTAGATGGTGTTTATAATATATAGCTTAATACTGATGTAACAGTTATAGAGTAAATGGTTTTCATGATAGTTAATTGATAATAGCGGAGCAGTGCTTTGCTATTATTTTTTTTATTAACATTTTAATACTAGTGTGAGTACTCAAGAAAATTTTTTCATTCCCGAAACTGAACTTGTTGATTTCATATAAGCTTTCTAAAAGAAGAATATACATTGCATTAAAAATGTATAAATTTAACTTTTATACCAAGCACCTTATTAAGATGGTATAATATTAAATAGATATAGTTTTTTACCTATAAAGGATACAGGGAGGTGGAGAAATTGAATAACCTTAAATTTTACTACCAAAGCTCTAAGCAAAGACTATCTTAATGTTAAGTCTACAACTTTGTTTAGAGATATAATTATAAAGTAGATAAAAAGGCTTAACATATGGAAGTCTTTGCAGTTAATTCATAAAAATAATATGAATTAAGGAGAGACATTGAGATGAAATATGTTAGAGCAGAAAATGTTTTGCCAGATTCAATAATTGAAATTATTCAAGATTATATAGATGGTGAATATTTATATATACCTAGAAAAAAAGGCAATGAGAAATCTTGGGGAGAAAAAAGTGGTACAAAAGATTCCTTAAAAGCTAGAAATGAAGAAGTGTTTAAGAGTTATAAACAGGGATTTAGTATTAAGGAGTTATGTGAAAAGTATTATCTTTCCGAGAGTAGTATAAGAAGAATAATAAGAAGTGGAGAACTCACTTCTAAAGAAAAACAGCAGAAATTGTAGTCTGCTGTTTTTTATTGCCTAGGAAATAAGTTTTTAGCGGAGAAATAATATTTAAGAAACCTTGAACTGGTAAATTTCAAATCATATGCAGAAAAAAAGGAGCTGTAGCTTCTATGTAGGGGGATTCATACATTCCTTCTATCTCTATATTACAAGAAAGTATTATAGTTTAATAATTAGGTAATGAACAACTTCATTTAGTAGAGCTGTTTTGAAACTAGATTTTAACAACATTTTGGAAGCTTCAAGTCTGCCATCTTCTAAGGTGTCTGCTTAGCAGACTTGCAGTTGCTCAGCATAGATAAGTTGCTTTGGTGTAACAAACTACGTTTGTTCACAAAGGTATCTTTGTTCGGTCTAAATCTGCTTCCAAAGTGCTTCATTAAAATGAAGATTAACAAAATGAACTTGTTCATCATTTGACTAGCATATTATAACTTAATATTCAAACTCTGTATAGAACCGTTTGTGAACATGAATAAAGAATAAAATCATGTTATAATTTATAGGTAAAAGTAGTTAGTGATGGAAACAACTGGGGTAAGTATTCATGGGGGATAAAGCAAAAGAAAAACACCTGTTTTGCAGTGAAGTTTTACATGAAGGGGGAACAGACATGAGGAAGTATTTAAAGAAGATAAGAAAAGAACTAGGAATTTTTACGTTTTTAACATTTTTAGGTTATTTATTTTATTCATTAATTCCATATTATACAAAGATTTTGTTTGAAGGAGAATACAAAAAAGCAATAATTGGGTATACAGTATGTCTCAGTGCTTTTGTTTTGATAGCTTATTTTTGCAATATAACTCAAACTAAATATAAATTAAAGTTTGACAAGGTGCTTAAGGAGGATTATTTCAATAAAGTTATAAGCTTAAATTATGAAGATTTTTCAAAGAAAAAGGTGGGGGAATATATATCCTTTCAAGCCAATGACATTACAGAAATAGGCAATGATTATTTAGCTCCTTTAATGGGAATCGTTACTCAAACTCTTAGGGTGGTTACATATTTTGTGATTATAACTATAACATTAGATCTTAAAGTAGGGTTACTGTTAATTGGGGTGTCATTTCTTGGAGTATTGTTTCCCAAATCCTTAGGAGCTGAAACCGCTAAAAGGCGAAATAACTATTTAGACTATCAGAAAAAATATTATTCAAAGATTGAAGAAATATTTAATGGGTTCAAGGTTATCAACTCTAGAACTAGAAATAACATTAGAGAAAATCATAATGAAAATCTAAAAAAAGTTTTGGATGAAAGATATAAATATGGAAAAGCCAATGGGTTAATGTGGGCTTTAAATGGGTTAGGCTCTGAAAGCTTAAATTATATTACCTTTTTATACTTAGGATATTTAACTTTTAAAGGCAATATTTCTGCGGGATTTGCTATAGCAACCTTTCAATATGCTCAAAGCTTAATGGAGCCAGTACATGAAATACTTTATTATATGAACATGACTAACTCTTCAAAGGAACTGGTTAATTCCTTTTTAACTTTTGTAGAAGGTGATAAGGCGGAAGAGAAGAAGACTCCTATAAATTCTTTTAAAGAAATCACCATTAATAATTTAAACAAAAGCTATGAGAACTTTAGCTTGCAAAGCATAAATTTAAATTTAGAACAAAATAAAAAGTATGCACTAATAGGCTTAAATGGTTCAGGGAAGAGCACCTTATTCAACATTTTATCTTCATATATTAAAGATTACTCTGGTGAATTTAAGGTTGATGGCAAAGCTATAAAGGAAATTGAAACAAGCTATTTAATTGGAACTATGAATCAGGAGGAATATATATTTTCCCAAAGCTTTCATGACAATGCTACTGTTTTTGATAGTTATGAAACTGTAGATAATAATCCTTTTATTGGTGATGCAGAAAGATTAAAAGAAAGTAATAACTGTAGAGTTTTAAGTGGAGGAGAAAAGAAGTTAATAGCATTAACAAGATTAATTAATAAAGATACTCCAATAATCTTATTAGATGAACCTTTCTCAGCGGTGGATGAAAGCAAAAAAGAAGATTTACTCAATAAAATTTTATCCTTAGATAAAACTGTTGTTATGATAACTCATGACATAGGTGAAAACTTAGGGAGCTTTGATGAAATTTTATTTATGGAGGGTGGAAGGTTAATTTACACACTTCCTTATGAGGAATTAAAGGACAAAAAAGAATTCAAGGTGCTACAAAATGCAGTAAATATATAAATTTGGAATATTATGGGGTATAATTAATTAGGCATTTGAAAATAAAGAACAAGTGAAAAAGATGAAGGATATTTTCAGTGAGGCAAGGAAACAGATTCTACTTAAAGAGTTGGGCTATTAATAGGTTCTGTGAGCCAAGTATAACAGGAAATAGACCAGGATACTGAATTATTTATTTTTTAAAGATGACTTAAATAGAGTTTTTGGGGGTAAGGATATGATTAATAGTGAAATCATAATTAAAAGACTTAAAGAGGAACTAGAACCACTACAATATGTTCATGCCATGTGGCTTGAGGGGGCAGATGCTATTGGACAAGCTGATGAGTATTCTGATATAGATATTTACATTGATATTGAAGATGAGTATGAACAGGAGTCGATTCATAAGGTTGAAAATATACTTTCAAGAATTTCTGAAATAGATTATAAGTATGTAATGAATCATGGTCATTCTAAGCTTCGTCAGAGGATTTATCACTTAAAGGGCTGTAGTGAATATCTTATGATTGATTTCTGCTGGCAGCTACATAGTAGGGATAAAGAGGAGTATGTATATATAAAAGGCAACACAATTGAAGCAGCTAAAGTAATTTTTGATAAATCAGAGGTTATTAGGTATAAAGATTATAAGGAAGAGGACTATAAAAGCTTTAATATAGAAGCCCTTGAAGAATGTAAGTACCGTTACAGCCAGCATTGCAGAGTTGTAAAATATATTCATCGAGGGATGTATCTTGAAGCTTATGCCTACTACAATAGATATGTGCTAGAGCCACTAATCCATGTGTTAAGGATGATATACACACCTGCTCATGCACATTACTATCTGATCCATATTTCTCAGCATCTTCCTGAGTTTGAAGTTGAAAAGCTCCAATACTTTGCACAAATATCAACGCTTAAAGATATTGAAGATAGAATTCCCTTAGCTGAAGTTTGGTTTTCAGAGTTAGTGGAAAGATTAAAAGAATTAGGGATGGAATAACAGAAATTTACAGAGAGTATGCCAAGACATATAATGTGCTACCTAAGTTTTTTAGGTGGCGCTTTTTTGTTTCTGAATTAAGTATTAGGTTGTTCTAGCAAAAAATTCCATGCTATGATATTTATGAAGTTGGATTTAGTGATTAGTCAATATATGACAGAATTTACCAGGTGGAATAGTTTTTATTGAAAGGAATGATAAGTGTAATGTCTAAAAGTACAGCTACAAATTTAAATAACCAAGACTCACAAAATGTTTTCACAATAGAATGTAAAGATGTAGTATTAAGAGAATTTCAAATAGAGGATTTGGATGCAATATATAATATTACCCTTCAGCCTGAAATAGCAGAATTTCTACCTGATTGGATAGCCACAAAGGAGAAACGTAGAGAATGGTTAACCAAATATGAAATTGAAGAAAACCAAAGGTGTTTTAAAGCATTTCCAAATTTACCAAATTCTAATGAATATATTCTTCGATTAGGAATCATATTAAAGGAAACAAATGAGTTTATTGGGTGGATAACTTCTGGGTTAAAAGAAGAACTACCACCACCGAATAGAGAAATAGGGTATGCAATATCCAAAGATTACACAGGCAATGGATATGCTACTCAAGCAGCGAAAGGTCTAATAAAATATTTATTTGAGAACACAAATATTGATGTGTTAAATGCTACAGCATTAACTTATAACACACCTTCAAACAAGGTATTAGAGAAAAGTGGGTTTAACTTGTTGGGAACCACGAAGATTGAGGAACACGATTATTACTATTATAAACTTTGTAAAGATCAGTGGAAATCCTTAAAATCCACTACAATTTAACAGCTTGAAATTTAATTAATCATTAGAAACAATGAATGTAACAATTTATATAAGATAAGAAGATGTCTAATTGGAGAAATAATATAGTGTAAAAGTAGCTAGTAAAAGTTATTAAGGTTTACTAGCTATATTTATATAAAAATATAATAGAAGCTTAAAATTAAGAATATATTACTTATATTTTTTATGGAGGACGGCTAAGTTTTACTTGTGATATGGGGAATCATATCATAAGTAACGGAGGTTTTTACCAAAATTGGATAAGGGTATGGTGGTAAGGTAAACCACGCTTTCACCATGAAAACCTCGATTATTTATTAGGCGTTTTTTTCCTTATGCATAAATTTAGATTTAGTTTCTGTAATAAAAGGAATATGGGCAATAACTTTTAAAGTAATACCAATTATTAAAAAGCTTATTGGTATAAGTAAAGTATAGTTATCAAATAAATACCCAAATAATTTTAAGCCAATTAATCTTGCTATAGTTATAAATAAACTTTCAACTGCTACGTATCTGCCAAGTAGATTTGATGGAACCGCAGTTTGATAAAAAGTTCCATAAAAAACATCCCAAAAGGCATTTCCTAAGCGAAATATGAACATTATCATACTGAAAAATATAGTTATAACTCATATTTCGCTGAATGAATTTCATTCAGCGATTATTTTTTTATTGATCGTTTTTTTTTTTGGATTATTTTAATTAATTAACCTTAATATTCCAAGGGGCTATTATAGACTAACCCCTTAGATAAATTAGGCTATTTTTTAAAAAT
>NZ_JAGGLL010000039.1 GCF_017874425.1 Clostridium punense | reverse complement strand
AAGGATTCCAAGGAGTACCTGGGCCAACAGGACCAACAGGGCCACAAGGACCAGTAGGACCAACCGGACCACAGGGATTACAAGGAATAGCAGGATCAACAGGAGCTACTGGAGCAACAGGACCACAGGGTCCACAAGGATTCCAAGGAGTACCTGGGCCAACAGGACCAACAGGGCCACAAGGACCAGTAGGACCAACCGGACCACAGGGATTACAAGGAATAGCAGGACCAACAGGGCCTCAAGGATTACAAGGCATAGCAGGATCAACAGGAGCTACTGGAGCAACAGGACCACAGGGTCCACAAGGATTACAGGGAGTGCCTGGACCAACAGGACCACAAGGACCAATCGGACCAACTGGACCATGTTGTACAGGACCAACAGGGCCAACAGGACCAGTAGGCCCACCTGGAGGGCAAAGTTGTTGTGACTATTGTTGCAGAAGAACTCAAGATTTCCTACAAGGATTAATCAATTACCTTGCTACAAATACAGCAGGAATTACTTCAATTAGGGTGGATATATTTGTTAAGGGTAATAGTGGAAATAATAGAATATCCAACGTAACCTTAAGATCAACAGATATAATTGATAGGGGATTATTAATTACAGATTGTACAAACTTGCAAGAAAATTGTTGTAGGGCTATAGCAATTTGTAATATAACTGAGATTATATTCCTAAGAAATAGAGTAACTATTAATGAGCCTGCTCCAATTGGTGGAATACGAGTTAATGTACCAGCAGTACCACCACCAGCAGGTTGCGAATATCTAGATGAAATTAGACAAAGATTACAAATAGCGGATGATAATAATACTCCATTAAATATAAGATTCTATAATTTTGAAAGAAATAACTCAGAAGTTATATCAGCAGTAGACGGAATGGGAACGTTCACTAATCCAGGTCAAGGGACTTGCGGTACCATATTTGCATCATACTGTTATATAAATACCTTTAAGCCAACAAGTAGAATTAGCTAAAGTCTTATAAATTAACTATAAATATGATAATTTGCGTAGTTTTTAATAGTAGGTATTAGTTAAACAATGATAATTTTTATAGGATACCCTTAACAGGGTATCCTTAATTCTATGATTAGGAGGAGATTTATGATTTCTATAAGTTTATGTATGATAACAAAAAATGAAGAGAAATCCATCGAAAACTGCTTGAAGTCTGTACATGACATTGTTGATGAGCTAATAATAGTAGATACTGGTTCTAATGATAATACTATTGAAATTATAAAAAAATATTCGAATAATATTTATAACTTTAATTGGATTAACGATTTTTCAGCTGCAAGAAACTATTCTTTCAGTTTAGCTACCAAGGATTATATATTATGGTTGGACGCAGATGATGTATTATTAGAGGAAGATAGAGTAAAACTTATAGAGCTTAAAAATAACTTATGTGATGCTACAGATTATGTTGGAATGATGTATGATTATTCTTTTGATGATAATGGTAACTGCACTTATTCTTTTAGAAGAAATAGATTGGTTAAAAACTTTAGAGGTTTTTACTGGGATTGCTTCATGCATGAAAGGTTGAATGTATGGGGAAATCATGAAGATTATGACATTCATATAACTCATACAAGAAAGCACGATAATAACAAAAGGAATATAGAAAACTTTAGAAAAAAAATGTTAGAAAATTATTATTTAAATCCTAGAGAAACTTATTATTATGGGGGAGAGCTTTTTGCTGGTGGGTACTATGATGATGCTATAAGGGTTTTAGAGAACTTTCTTGAAATGGACTATGATGACAATTATGATAAGGTAAATGCGTTGATTAAGTTAGCAGATTGCTACAGTAGCAAGGGAGATTATGAAAAAGCTATTAAATACTGTACCAATACTTTTAACTATGAAATTCCTAGGGCAGAAGTATGCTATAAATTGGGATATTGTTTTCAGAAACTTCAGAAGTACTATGAAGCTATTTTTTGGTTTAAAGAGACTTTGCACTCTAATTGCCCTAATGAAAATTTTATGAAAGTGGATAACAGTTGGATAAATTATTTGCCATATCAACAATTATGTTGTTGCTATTATGAAGTTGGAGATTTGAAAAATTCCTTTAGATATAATGAATTGGCGGCAAGTGAAATTCCAAATGACTACTATGTAATTAAAAATAAAGAGATGTTTAAATCTTTAGGTTTTCAAGTAGATTAGTAATTTTTTGTTCTAGTTTAATTTTTTAAAACTAAAATAATAAATTTTTAAGGAGTTTATGATGATTACTATTAGTCTCTGCATGATTGTGAAAAATGAGGAAAAATGTATAGGTAGCTGCTTAGCATCCGTAGAGGATTTAGTTGATGAAATAATTATTGTAGACACTGGGTCTACAGATAAAACAAAGGATATAGTTAAGGCGTATACAAATAAAATTTATGATTTTCTATGGATAGATGATTTTTCAGCTGCAAGGAATTTTTCTTTTAGTAAAGCATCGAGTGAATATATATTTTGGTTAGACGCTGATGATATTCTAAAAGAGGAAGATAGAAATAAATTAAAGAGGTTAAAAGAAGATTTCGATTCTTCATATGATGTAATTTCTATGAGATATAATTATGCCTTTAATGAAGCTGGATATCCAACCTTAACTTTTAGAAGAAACAGGATAGTTAAAAGAAGCAGAGGGTTCAAATGGTGTGGATTCATTCATGAGTATATCGCTGTTGAAGGCAAAATACTAGATAGTGATATAAATATTTCTCATATGAGGGTACATGGTAGTAGTGATAGAAATATAAATATTTTTAGGAATAAAATAAAACAAGGATATACATTAAATTCTAGAGACACTTATTATTATGGAAAAGAGCTGTACTTTAATGGAATGAATGATAAAGCTATTGAAGTGTTAAGTAAGGTTCCTCAGATGAATGGATGGTATGAAGAAAAAATACAAGCACTGATAACCCTTGCTGATATTTATTTAAACAAAGGATTTTATGAACAGTGTAGAAAAGTATGTTATGAAACCTTTGAGCATGATACTCCAAGAGCAGAAGCAATCTACAGAATAGCCTTAAGCTTTCAGGAAGAAGAGAAATATATACAAGCAATAAGGTGGTATGAAGTTGAAATTAATCTTCAAAAGCCAAGCAGTGATTTAGGCTTTATTTATGAAGAATATTGGACTTGGCTTCCTCAGCTCCAACTTTGCGTTTGCTACTTTAAGATTAATGATGTGCAAAAGGCTTTTGAGCATAATGAAGTAGCTTATAAATATAATCCTAGTAATAAAAGTATTCTAAGTAATATAGAGTTTTTTAAAAGTAAAGGTATAATAAAAAATTAAAATTAAAGATGAAATAAAAACGTTAGCATGGCTTAAGATGTTAACGTTTTTATTATGCGCTATACAATTTTGATTGACACTTTTAAGCGGGAGTAACCGTCATTAAAGTATTAATTATAAAATCATGAAAATAATATTATAATTAGCTTATAATATTATTATAACTTATTAATCTTCTTATTTCACAAAAATATGAAGGTGTAGTTAGCAATTAGTTTAGATATATGTAGGTTTTATTTGTAATGAAAGGATTGATATGAATGAAAGTAGGAGATAAACCCATAGTTGATTTGCAATTACCTAAAAACTTAAAAACAGCTACTCTTGCAGTGGGATGATTTTGGACTCCAGAGGCCAAGTTTGGCATGGTAGAAGGTATATATAGAACAAGAGTAGGATATTGTGGAGGCATAGCAGATAATCCAAGCTATAGAAATATAAAGGACTATAGTGAAGCTTTTGAGTTTGATTATGACGGTGATTTAATTACTTACGATTCAATAATTGAAACCTTTTGGTATAGCCATACACCAGAAAATAGAACTGGAAAAACTCAGTACAAGTCTATAATTTTTTATCGGAATCAAGAAGAAAAAATCATAGCTGAAGATAGTAGAAAACGATTTGAAAACCAGGTTGGAAGAAGTTTTAATACAGAAATTAGACCCTTAAGTAAATTCTACCTTGCAGAAAATTATCATCAAAAATTTTTTCTTCAAAATGTCCAAGAAATTAGGAAAGATTTCATTGAAATTTATCCTAATATTATGGATTTTATTAATTCTACTTCAGCTATGAAGGTGAACTCATACTGCAAAGGTAATGGCACACTTAAAAGGTTAAAACAAGAAATTGAAAGTTTCGGACTTTCGTCTCAAGGAGAAAAGGCCTTACTTGATATAGTAGAAGGTTATGGGAAATAGAAATAAAAATATGTTTATAAACAATATGTCTATTAATATTATTTATAGATGAACAAGTATCTATTGACACTCCCATAGGGTGTGATATTATATTATTGTATTATTCCTTTATTTGCTATAGAAAAACATAATAAGATATTTTTATACGCATACTAATAGGTGTTATTAAAAATAATACAAAAAAACAGTAAAGAGAGGTACTAATTATGTCAGTTGTTAAAATGAGTGATAACGCGGCTAAATTATTTAAACAATTTTTAGCTGATAACGAAGTAACTGCAGATGTTATAAGATTACATTTTGCAGGCATGGGCTGAGGCGGTCCAGCATTTAATCTTGTTCTGGATGAACAAAAGTCAGAAGATAATACAGAAACTATAGATGGATTAACTTTTTTAGTTGATAAAAAAGTTACAGAGCAGTTTGGAACTCTTGAAATTCTTTCAGGAGAAGAAAATGGAAGAGGTGGATTCTCTATTGAGCCTGAGAAGAAACCTGAAAGCGGATGCTCAACTTGCTCAAGCTGTGGCTAATAGATTTAAAGATCTCTAGGATATACCTAGAGGTCTTTCTTTTTGCTTTTGTATAAATTTAATACAGCTAATATATAATAAAGTTGAAAATAACTTCAATATAACTATATAATGTTTATATAGTTAATCTTATATAAGTGCAAGATAGGAGTGTTATTATGAGTAATGAAAATACTGAGTTATCCATGAATGATTTTTTAGAAGATATTAATAGATCCTTTAACCCAGTTAAAACGGGAGATATACTAAAGGGAAAAGTTATTGCAGTACATGATGATGGGTTAATAATTAATATAAATTATATGTATGATGGATTTATTCCTAAAAATGAAATATCTTTTAATAATGATATTAATATGCATGAAGAATTTGTTATTGGTGAGGATATAGATGTTTATGTTCTTAAAAATAATGATGGTGAAGGGCATGTGCTTCTTTCTAAAAAAATAGCTGATAATATTGTTGTTTGGGATGAATTAGAAGAATTAAGTAAAAACTCTGCAGTAATAGAAATTATAGTACATGAGGTAGTAAAAGGTGGAGTTATAGGCTATTTTAAGGGTGTTAGAGCTTTTATTCCTGCTTCTCAATTATCTATAAATTTTGTGCAAAATTTAAATGATTTTATAGGAAAGTGCTTAGAAGTTAGAATTATTGAACTTGATAAAGAGAAAAAGAAGGTTGTTCTATCTAGAAGAATTATTGAAGAAGAAAATAGAAAATCTAACGAGGAAAAACAATGGAGCTCCCTAAAAATTGGAGAATTAAGAAAAGGAAAGATAGTAAGACTTGCAAACTTTGGTGCTTTTGTAGAGTTAAATGGGGTACAAGGTTTAATACATTTAAAGGATTTATCTTGGAAAAGAGTGTTAAAACCAGAAGAAGTTGTGTCAGTTGGTGATGAAGTTGAGGTTTATATCTTATCAATTGATAAAGAAAATAAAAGATTAGGATTATCCTTAAAAGCTACTATTGAAGATCCATGGAATAAAGTTAATGAAAACATTAAAATTGGTAGTATCACTGAAGGAACTATTAAAAAGTTAGTTAATTTCGGAGCTTTTGTAGAAATATTACCGGGCATAGAAGGATTAGTCCACTTACATGAAATATCAGAAGATAATATAACAAAACCTGATGATAAATTGCATATTGGTGACAAGGTAAAGGTTAAAATATTGGAGATAAATAAGGAAAATAAAAGAATATCTTTAAGTATAAAAGAAGCTTTAGAAACGAATAAAGAATATGAAAAATACAATAAGGATGAAGATTTAACTCTAGGAGACTTATTTAGTGATAAACTAAAAGAATTAAAGTTTGATTAGTTATATTTATTAAAAATTTACTCTACGACCAATTTACATCATGTTAGATAAGTTTTGCTTAGTATCAAAGTTGCTGTTTTGTACAAACTATTAATGTAAAAAACTTAAGGAGGTCATAATCATGGCAAAAGCAGGAATGAGAAGACCAGATCCATCTGAACCACATGGAACAGAGAGTAATAAAAAGCAGCATTTTGAAAGAAATCAGTTTCATCCTGTACCAGAAATTCAAGGAAAAGCCAAGGTAACACACCAAAAAGCAAATCCAATTAAATATGATGGAAAGTGGTAAGGGAGGAATAAACCATGACAAAAGATAGTCAACCAGATAATAAAAAGGTTAGAATGGAAAAGTGTAACTACCAAACTCCTATAACAGAAGAAAATCATCAAAAAAATAAAAATGCTAAAAGACAGTCAATAAAAAATAATGATGTATAAAACCTTTAGCTCTGCAAATCTTTGCAGAGCTTTATTATTATATAAAAAGTTCATCTTTTTTCATTTTAAATAATCCTAGTAAAGTATTTTAATTTGTTGGTATTAAATTATCTGTAAAAAAGTTACAAGTAGTTTCTACCTATATAAATTCTAGTTAGAGCAAATAGGTTGGAGTTTGAATTTAAAATAAGTTGTTAAAATAAAAAATCTTATAAAGAACTTATAGAATTTTTCGAAGTTTCTGGTATAATCTGTTATATAAAGGGGGTTTTATCATGACTAAAAGTTTTAAAAAAAGTGATTTAATTTGGGGAATCGGACTTTTATTAGTAATTTTTATTTTAACGAGTCCTTATACTCACAAAATGTTTTTAGCTGCTACTAAAACACATCCATACATAACAGGATTCTTTAAAGTTGGAATTCTAGCAACCATGGGGGAACTATTGGCTATCAGAATTGTTAAAGGTAACTATGCTAAACCAGTAGGCATGGTATATCGTTTCGTAATATGGGGATTTATTGGTATGGCGTTTGCTGTAGTATTTGCACTATTTGCTGGCGGCGTTGGAGTGGTTATGAAGGATGGCCTTCTTCCAGTAGGTAAAGAAGGAACCCTAGCGAATAAAATCTTATCTGCCTTTTTTACTAGTACTTTTATGAACTTAGCTTTTGCTCCCACATTCATGGCTTTTCATAGAATAACTGATACTTACATTGATTTAGGTCAAGGACAATTAAGTAACATCTTAAAGGTAAAACTTTATGATGTTGTAAAAACCATTGACTGGTACGGGTATATTGGATTTGTTGTATGCAAAACTATACCTATATTCTGGATACCAGCCCATACAATTACATTTTTACTACCAAGTGAATATAGAGTGCTAACTGCTGCCCTTCTTTCAATTGTATTAGGGGCAATACTGGCAACTTCTAAGGCTAAAACTAGTATGAAACAAGGCAATGTATCAGCTTAAAATTATACAATAATAATTAAAACAAGAACTATTTAGTAGAATTATTAAAAAGACTATCCATAGAAGCAAAGCTACAATATGGATGGTCCTTTTGTTTTATGTAAAAATGAAGTTTAAATAACATAATTATATTTCAGCTTTACAGAATATTGAAAAGTAAGAAATATAATTATGCACTTAATAAAAATATATTGTAATATACTTCTAGGTACAATATAAATCAAGGAGGTACCTATATGGGTTTTAAATTATATAGTTAATAGATTCTGCCCCAAATAGGTTTGAAATATGTTCTTTAAAAAAGTTTTTGTAATAATTTAGCTCCTCATCTTTATAAATATACTTTCCGTAGCCGAACTGGCCGAATTTAAATTTTCTTAGCTCTTCTTCCATTGGTAAGCTAGTTTTAGGAAATACACTTAAAATATTCTCTTTTGCTCTCTTGGTAAACCTATGAGAAATAACCTCAAACATTACATTAGTACCAATATTATTTCGTATAGCTTCCAAAAGAGATAAATATTCAGATTCCCAATTTTCATATAAAAACACAGGAGCAATAATAAATCCTAAAGGATAACCACTTTTACTAGTTTTTATCGCAGCATGTAGCCTTTGCTCAAAGGTAGGGGTTCTATGCTCATAGGAACTAATGATCTTATTAGTATTAATACTAAATCTTATGGTAGTTCTGCCATTGTGCTCTAAATCAAGTAGACTATCAACTTCTGTAAATTTTGTTACAAATCGGAAGAGTCCATTTTCTTCATTACCAAAGAACTCAATTGCACTTTTTAATGCTCCACTATAAGGTTCTATAGGAATTGGATCTGAAGTAGCTGCTCCTTCAAAAATAGTGGTTTGTGGAGTTCTTTCTATTATATATTCCTTTGCTTTTTCTAATATCTCCTCAATATTCACATGGATTTTGGTATAAGGTCTTTTACCCATTTGAGTATTTAAATAACAATATTCGCACATACCCATGCAACCACTTACTAAAGGTAGCTGGTAATGTGCTGAGGGTTTGCAAGATTCAAATTTTAATGTTTTTCTAACTCCAATAACTAGGGTATTCTTTCCTTCTCCATACATATCCTGTGAGCTTTTTCCAGGAATTCCTGTTATCCTTCCACTGCTCGAATATTTAATTTCAATCTTTTCATTTTGAAACAGCTCTAATAATTTTCTGCCTTTTTCATATTCCAAGGCACTTTCTTCAAAAATAACACGTTTGGGTAGAAACATAAAATCACCTCAAAGTTATTTTTGCATATTTTAAGAAATAAATACATAGTTTAAAGTTTACTTAATTATTTAGTTTAACTCTAGAGATTTTTTAAAGTTTAAGGTTACAATAAATATTATATCCATCAAGCCTAGATATTGATTAACAGAAATATGAGTTTTGTATATGCTATTATATAACAGATTTTATGTATTATTATAGCATTTTGTAAGGTGATTTTATGAGTTATGGAGATATTCTTATAAGGCTAATGGTAGCAGTGTTTGTTGGGGGATTAATTGGATATGAAAGGGAATATAAGCAAAGACCAGCAGGTTTAAGGACTCATATATTAGTATGTGTAGGTGCAGCTGTTGTTTCTATGATACAGATTTCCATTGGTGAATGGACAATTCTACAAACTACAATTAATCCAGCTTTAAGTGAGGTTTTCAAAGTAGATTACGGTAGACTAGGTGCTCAGGTTATTACTGGAGTAGGTTTTCTTGGGGCAGGAACTATAGTCCATCTAAAGGGATCAGTTAAAGGACTAACAACAGCAGCTACGGTTTGGACGGTTGCATGCCTAGGTCTTGCTGTAGGCTTAGGATTTTACTTTTTATCTTTAGCTGCAACATTTATAATTTTTATTACTTTGATTATATTCAAAAAACTAGAAGGAAAAATTATTTATAAGAAAAAAAACATTAAACTTTATGTTGAATTTGATAATGGTATTGAAGGTAATAAGCAATTATGCCAATATTTCGAGAAAGAAGCTATCGAAGTCTTAACAGTTTCAATGGATATGGAAAATGAAGAGAATAAAAATTTTAAGTTTGAGTATTATATTAATGTGCCTGCTGCTTTAACTAACTCTTCTTTAATATGTAGCCTTGGTTTAATAGAGGAAGTAATCTCGTTTAAACTAATATAAACTAAGGTAGATTTTAAAATAGTCAAATACTTAATTTTACAGTGATAATAAGTTATTTCTGAAAAAATGTATAAAAAATAAGTGTTTGTAAATAATAATATGGAATTTAACAAAGGAGAGAAATTTATGGAGTATGTCAGTTTTATAGTACTAATACTAGCACTTTACCTTATAGTTCTCATAATAAAAAGATTTGAGGATAAGGCGAGGAAAGTGCTTACCATGGAGGAAGTTGAACATCTTATAGTATGGGAGAACAACCCTTTTAGAAAAATTAACCCTCCAGAAAAACTAGAGAGTATTATAGAGAAAATAAAAATGGGTGAAATAGTTGAAGTGAATAATAAAAAAGTATATAAAGATATTTTAAGAATTGCCACAAGAAATATGAAATTTAATAACTTAATTCTTATTGATGATGAAAAATAATAAAATTGTAACTGTTAACACCTAAAGTATACATTATAAAAATCTTCTTACCAAATTTTGAAGTAGGTAAGAAGATTTTTATTATATACAAAAATTTCCATTTAAGTTATAATTATTATAATTATTTTAAGTTTAATCTGAGGGGGAAAAACAATGGATTTAGTAAAAGTTGAAGAGGCTATTGGTATGGTAATTGGCCATGACTTAACAAAAATCGTACCTGGAGAGTTTAAAGGTGTTGCTTTTAAAAAGGGACATATTATTACTGAAAGTGATATAGAAGAACTAAAAAATATTGGTAAAAACCACATTTATGCAATTAACTTATCAAATGGGCTACTTCACGAAGATGAATGTGCACTAAAAATCGGCCAAGCGTTAGTCAACAAAGAGACAGGGACTTACTTTGATGGGCCTAGTGAGGGAAAAGTAAATATAAAATCGAATACAAAAGGGTTACTTAAGATAAATCTAAGTTCCCTTGATGATATAAATGATATAGAGAATATAATTTTAAGCACTCTTCATTGCAATACATTAGTTGAAAAGGGAGATACTGTAGCAGGAACTAAGATAATTCCCCTAGCTATAGACGAAAAGTATATAAAAAGGATACAAGAAATATGTATAAATGATAAAGTTATATGGGTAAAGCCATTTGAATATCAGAAGGTTGGTATAGTCATAACTGGGACGGAGGTTTTTCAAGGAAGAATAAAAGATAAATTTGAACCAGTGATAACAAATAAATTAAAACAATTTCCTTGTGAAATTATTGGAACTACATTTGTACCAGATGATCTTCATCAAATAACCAAAGCCATAGAAGAATTCATTAGTAAAGGTGTGGATATTGTTATAACTTCTGGTGGCATGTCTGTTGATGCTGATGATGTTACTCCTAAAGCTATAAAACATTGCAGCACTGAGGTAGTTTCCTATGGCTCTCCAGTACTACCAGGTGCAATGTTTATGCTAGCTTATTCGAACCATACTAGCATTATAGGACTACCTGCTTGTGGTATGTTTAATAAAGCTACAGTATTTGATTTGATTTTGCCTAGAATTATGGCAAAAGATAAAATTACTAGAAAAGAAATTAATAAACTTGCTCATGGTGGCCTTTGTCTTAAGTGTGAAGAATGTAAGTACCCAGTTTGCCCCTTTGGTAAATAGATTATGATATAACCCTGAAAATTTTGCTTTTCAGGGCTATTTAAATTACTATTAATAGTTTTAATAGTATCAAGTGATTCTGTGAGTTTTAGACCTTATTGTTAAACAATTTATTATACAGTAATTGATTCCATATAGTGGTAGTGATATAATATTTTAAGGTGATAAAAGATTTATAATTTACATAAACTTGAATATAAAGAAAAAAGTGAAATATTACTACTTTAATATATCTTTAGTATATAATTTATTAATTTACTAAGGGGTTAGATGGAGGTATATTAATGAAAATACTGATAACTAGTGACACATATTCACCTATGGTTAATGGGGTGGTAACTTCCACAATTAATTTATGTAAGGAACTGAGGAAACAAGGTCACGATGTAAGAATATTAACCCTTTCAAGTAATGGAAAATCTTATTTGGAAGATAATATATATTTTTTAAGGTCTATAGCTATTAAAGTTTATCCGGGAGCTCGAATTGGAGCAACAATTAAGGACTCTTTAATTAAAGAGATAATTCAATGGGGTCCTGATATTGTACACTCTCAAACAGAGTTTACCACACTTATATACGCTAGGTATATCGTGAAAAAACTTTCAATACCACACGTGCATACTTACCATACTATGTATGAAGACTATTTAAAATATGTATTTAAAGGGAGATTAATTACAAAAGAAAATTTAAAAAAGATTGTAAGAAGAATTTTAAACAAAGTAGATTTAGTAATTACACCTACTACTAAGGTTAAGGAAACCCTAATTAGCTATGGAGTATATACTCATATCTCTGTAGTACCTAGTGGAATTGACTTGTCTAGATTTATGATTGACCTTTTAGATGAGGAGAAGGAAAAATTAAAGATAAAATTTCAGATTCACAAGGATGATAAGGTTATTGTATATGTGGGAAGAATAGGAGAAGAAAAAAATATAGAAGAAGTTATAAGTAACTTTGCAGAATTAACCAATTTAGATAAAAAAGTAAAACTTATAATTGTTGGTGGTGGCCCATACTTAGAAGTTTTAAAAGGAGTAGCTCGAGATCATAAAGTAGAAGATAGAATTATTTTTACTGGGATGATTTCTCCAGAGGAAATATACAAATACTATAAAATGGGAGACGTTTTTGTTACAGCCTCAACAAGTGAAACTCAGGGCTTAACATACATTGAAGCATTAAGTTGTGGGATACCTGTACTTTGTAAGTACGATCAATGTATTGACAATGTAGTAATAAATGACCATAATGGATTTGCTTATAACACTAAAGAGGAGTTTGTTATGGAAGCCTTAAAGATATTAAATGATGCTGCTTATAGGAATAAACTTAGCCAAAATGCAATTGGTAAGGCCACTGAGTATTCTAAAGAGGCCTTTGGAAGCAAAATCTTTAAACAGTATGAAATAGTAAAAGTATTAAAGGTAACTGTAACAAAATAGTAAAGGTGTATTTATGAAGAACGATTTTGAAAATATATCTATATTTCAATTAAATGAAAATAATTCAAGGAAGAAAATAGACGAGCATAAAGAAGAGGTAATTAAGTATAACAACATACCCTTAGCTCAAAGATTAAAACCATTAACTTTAGAAGAATATGTTGGACAAGAACATATATTATCTAAAGATAAATTACTCTATAGGGCAGTTAAGGGTGATAGGCTCACTTCATTAATTCTTTATGGTCCACCTGGAACTGGAAAAACAAGTCTAGCACAGGTTATTGCAAATACTACTAAGTCTAACTTCATTGAGTTAAATGCTGTAACTAGTGGATTAAAAGAATTAAGGGAAGTCATCGATATAGCAATAAATAATCTGAGGATGAAAGCTGAAAAAACCATAGTATTCATTGACGAAATTCACAGATTTAATAAAAGTCAGCAGGATGCTCTATTGCCACATGTGGAAAAGGGAAATATTATTTTAATAGGTGCAACTACAGAAAATCCATTTTTTGAGGTTAATAAAGCACTTTTATCCAGGTCTATGATATTTAAACTAGAGCCTTTAATGGAAAGTCATATTAGGAAAATAATTCATAGAGCATTATGTGATAAAGAGCAGGGATATGGAAATACCAATATCAATTTGTCTGATGAAGCTTTAGCTTTTATTTATGAAAATTCTAATGGTGATGCTAGAAGAGCTTTAAATGCTCTAGAGTTAGCTGTGTTGACAACGGATAAAGACCTACAAGGAGTAATAACTATTGACTTAAAGATAATGGAGCAATGTATGCAGAAAAGGCATATTACCTATGATAAAGCAGGAGACTCCCACTATGATGTTATTTCAGCTTTTATCAAAAGTATGAGAGGCAGTGATGCCGATGCAGCGATTCATTATCTGGCTCGTATGCTTTATGCAGGAGAAGATCCAGAGTTTATTGCTAGAAGGATAGTTATAGCAGCTTCAGAAGATGTAGGAAATGCAGATCCCTATGCTATTTTAATTGCAACTGCTGCCTTAAATGCAGTTAAAACCCTTGGAATGCCAGAAGCTAGAATTCCTTTAGCTCAAGCTGTAACCTATATTAGTACGGCGCCTAAAAGTAATGCATCGTACCTAGCTATTAATAAAGCTTTAGATGATGTTGAAAAGATAGAAACAGGTCAGGTTCCTCCCCATTTAAGAGATAAAAGTTATAATGGGGCTACTAGTTTAGGTAGCGGAATTAATTACAAATACCCTCATGATTATGAAGGGAATTACGTAAAACAACAATATATGCCTGAGGAGCTACTAAATGTAGTTTATTATAATCCTCAAGGCTTGGGATATGAAAAGAGGATAAAAGAAAGAATCTCAAATATAAAGGGAAAATAAAATGACTGACTTCTTTTGTTAGTCATTTTTATTTATATTATTATCTGAAACTTTTAAAAATAAGATAAAAAAGTAACATAAGGAGGAATAAAATGACAATAAAACTTTATTATAATAATCCATACATAACAGAGTTTACAAGTGAAGTATCAGAAATTAAACAGGTAGAAGATAAGTATCATATAGTTTTAAAAGAAACGGGTTTCTACCCTGAAGGTGGAGGGCAGCCTTGTGACTTAGGAGAAATTCAGGGAATAAAAGTTGAGTATGTCTATGAAGAAGATGAAAAGGTTTATCATGTATTAAATAAGCCCATAGAAAGGACCATTGTGTTTTGTGAAATTGACTTTAATAGAAGGTTTGACCATATGCAGCAACATAGTGGTGAACATTTGTTATCAGGTGCATTTTTTAAACTTTATGGTGGAAAAAACCTTGGGTTTCATTTAGGGGTTGATTATGTAACAATTGATATTTCATTGCAAGAAGTGTCAAAAGAAATGGTGGAAAAAGCTGAGAAAATGTGTAATGAAGTTATTATGAAAAATATACCAATCAAATGTTACGTGGTTAATAAGGATCAGTTGAGCTCAGTACCTATTCGAAAAGAAACTTCAGTAACTCAAGATATTAGAATCGTTGAGATTGAAAAAACGGATTATAGCGCTTGTTGTGGTACTCACGTGAATAATACTTGTGAAATCGGATTATTAAAAATAATTAAGGTAGAAAAGTATAAGGGTAATTCAAGAATTTATTTTAAATGTGGTCATAGAGCATTAAAAGATTATGAAAAAAAACATGAGATAGTTACTGAGCTGGTTAAGCTATTATCAGCTGAAGAGCAGAGTATCACTGCTAAAATAGATAATATGAATAAAACCATTAAAGATAACAATAAAGCCATTTCTGATTTAAAAAGACAGATTTGTGAGTTCCATGTTGAAGCTATACTCAAGGAATTAAAACAAGATACATATAAAAAGCTTTATGAGGATAAGTCATTTGATGAAATAAGTGAAATTGGTAAGTTGTTAGTACAAGAAAATATTGATGTCCTTATAGGCAGCAGTAAAGAAAATATGATTCTGCTAGCTTCTAAAGAAGATAGTAAATTGGATTGTGGAAAGATTTTCAAAACTTCAATAAAATCCTTTAATGGAAAAGGTGGAGGTAGTAAAAATCGTGCCCAAGGTAGTTTTAACTGCAAGGAAGAACTTTTAGAGTTTTATAACTATTTAAATAGTGAAATAGAGAATATTTAAAAATCATAAATATTAATATGAAATTATGCACATCTTATAACTGTATAAATACTATAGGAGGGATAATATGAACCATAGTGAATTTATAACAGTTTATAACGATGCAGGTAAAAAAGTCGAGTTAGAACTCATTGATGTGGTAAAACTAGGCTCAGATGAGTATGTTATTGCTGGCCCTAAGGACTCCAATGAGGCTTATGCTTATAAAGCCGTTAAAAGAAGTGCTAGTGAGGTAGAATATATGTCCATTGGTGCAGGTGCTGAATTTAATAGAGTTTTAGAGAAATTCAATTCACAGGATCACTAATTTTAACATATGAAATGGAGGTGGTTTTATGGCAACAAGAGAAGAAGCAAAAGCTGCAAATAACAAGGACTTTTTAAAAAAGGGAATGAAGAGTGAAGGGCAAGTTAGTAAAAATCAATTTGTTTCAACTATTGAAGAACCTAAGTTAAATAAATCAGTTGAATATACACGTAGAGATGGTTATGAAGTTTAGAATTAATAGGGTCTGCTAGATGCAGCCCTATTTTTATTTTTAAGACAATCTAAGAACCGTAAATATAGAAAAACAAATAGCCTAAAGTTAGGGTTGTAAACTAAATAGTATAATATATAAGCCACATATAGGAATTGAATGTGAATTTATTTTTGTAGAACTTTATGTTTTACTTGAAAAAGCTAAAGCTTATTTTTATACTAGTATATGCAAACATTATTTAATATAATTACTTAGTGTAATTGTTTAAAAGAAATCTAGCTAAGGCTTGGATATTGACTTACCTTAGTTTCTTTTGAGATTATATATTAATAAAAAATTATGTTACAAACTATATAATAAAATTATTATATAGTAGTAGTTATTTTATCTTAGAAAATGGGAGCCAAGATGATATGAAATTTTATGAAAGTTGTTTAAGTAAAGTTGGACAAGGAGGATTTTGGGACATGATAGTTATTGATGGAGTTGTAGGTGTTGGTAAGAGTACACTTATGAATATTTTAGAAAAAGAAGGGTATGTACCCTTTGAAGAACCAGTAGTAGATAATCCTATTTTAGAAAAATTTTATTATGATAGAGAAAGATACAGTTTTCCATTACAAATATTTTTCTTGAACAAGAGATTTAAAAACATTAAAGATGCATCAAAAATAAAAAATGCGGTTATGGATAGAAGTATTTATGGAGATATTATATTTGCAAAGATGCTAAAGGATAAAGGTGAGATGTCAAAAGAAGAATTTGATCTTTACATGGAACTCTTTGAAAATATGATTGAGCATTGTAAGGCTCCTAAACTACTAGTGTACTTAGAAATTGGTGTAGACGAAGCAATGAAAAGAATTAATAAGAGAGGAAGAGAGTATGAGAAAGTAGTTGAGAGGTCTTACTGGGAAGAGCTTAATAATAATTACAGAGAGTATTTTGATGAGTATAACATATCACCTATCATAAAAATAAATGTGGATAATATGGATTTTGAAAATAATTTAGAACATAGAGAGATGCTTCTTAATGAAATACATAAAAAATTAGAAGAAATAAACACTATTAAAGAAATAATAGCTTAAGGAATGATTTATACGAAGATTATTAATAAAATTATAAGATTACCAGAAGAGGTCAAGTTTATAATAAATGCTCTAGAGAATAAACAATTTGAAGCTTTTGCTGTAGGGGGATGCATAAGAGATATTCTTATTGGAAAAAATCCTACTGACTGGGATATAACCACAAATGCCAAGCCAGATGAAGTTAAATGTTTATTTGAAGAACTAGGCTATAAAGTTATTGAAACCGGCATAAAACACGGAACCGTAACCATACTAGTAAATATAAATCAATATGAAGTAACTACCTATAGAATTGAAAAAGAATATTTAGATAATAGACACCCAAGCCAAGTTTTCTTTACTAATAGCTTAAAGGAAGATTTACAAAGAAGAGATTTTACCATTAATGCTATGGCTTATAATGAAAATAAAGGACTAGTAGATTATTTTCAAGGAATAACTCATTTAGAAGAAAGAAGAATAAAAACCGTAGGTGATGCAGAGGATAGATTTAGAGAGGATTCTTTAAGAATCCTTAGGGCTGTTAGATTTTCAACTACTCTTAAGTATTCTATTGATAAAGATGTAGAAGTGGGTGTTAGGAATACTTGCAAACTACTGTCAAATATAAGTAAGGAGAGAGTAAGAGATGAATTTATAAAAATATTGTTATCCTCAACCCCCTCCTATGGGATAAAGAAATTATGTGATCTAGGAGTCATGGAGTTTATAATTCCACAGTTATCTAAAATATCAGTTTTAAGTAGTGAGGGGAACTCAAAGGAAGCTGTTTATAAATTACTAGAAATCTTAGACCAATCTGAGGCTTCTTTGACTTTAAGATTAAGTATATTGATTTATATAATCTTATACTTTAGTAGTTATGACCCTAATCTTGAAAAGTATGTAGATTATAATAGTAATGCTGCTGAACTAATGGCTAAACATATTCTACAAGCTTTAAAATTTGATAATATGACAATTAACAGGGTAGTATTACTTTTAGGAAACTGTCATATTGATTTTAAAATAGACTCGATAGTTTCAGTAAAAAGTTTTATTTCAAGAGTAGGAATAGATGACTTTGAGGAAATGATTAGCTTAATTTTTGCGACTCTTAAAATAGGGACATGGAATATGGTATCTTATGACGAAGTGATAGAACTTAAAAATCAGTACTGTTGGGTAATAGAGGGAAAAGAACCAATTTATATTAAGGATTTATTAGTTGATGGTAATGATTTAATTACTTTAGGTATTCCAAAGGGGAAAGTTTTGGGAGAGACATTAAAATATTTGTTAATTCAAGTTATGGAAAATAAGGATAATAACACAAAAGAAATATTAATTGAACTTGCAAAGAAATATTGTAATTTTATAGGGTATACTCTATAATTAATATAGTTTTAAATTTTAAGCAAAAAATGGAAGGAGAAATACAAATGGATGATAGACATGTAATTACATTAACAGATCCTGATACTAATGAAAAAGTTGAATTAGAGATAGTGGAGGAACTTACTGTTAATGGCGAAAATTATGCTCTTTTAGCACCATTAGATAATGATGATGAGGCTTTTGTTTATAAGGTTATTGGAGAAGGAGCAGATGCTTCTTATGAAATGGTTGAAGATGAGGAAGAATTCAACATGGTAGTAGATGAATATGATAGATTGTTTGATGAGGAAATGGATAATTAATTATATTTCATCAAGATTACTCAAATTTATATATAATAAAGCTGTACTAATTTACTAGCAAGATTTATACTTGCTAGTTTATTTTTTTAGGAAAATCTATTAGTCAATTAGCAAATGTTTAAAAACCTTTAAATGTACCTATACTATTTATGAATGATTTAAAAGGAGAGATATGTATGGGACCAAAAAAAATAAATCCATTAGATTTTCCAAAGGCTATGCCGCCTCAACATCAGAATAAACAGCCAGGTATTGAAAAAGAAATGAGTCCTAGACCCATTTTTGAGGATACAAATTGTGTAGGTTCAAGCAAACTAGTAGACAAGGTTGCTGTGATTACAGGAGGGGATAGTGGTATAGGAAGAGCTGTAGCTGTGGCTTATGCAAAGGAAGGTGCTAACTTAGCAATAATGTATTTAGATGAGCATGAAGACGCTAATGAGACTAAAACTATTGTGGAAAACTACGGTGCAAAATGTATGCTAATTCCAGGTGATATTGGGGATGAGAAATTCTGTAATAATGCTGTAGATAAAATTATAGAGGAATTTAAAGAAATTCATATTTTAGTAAATAATGCAGCAGAGCAGCATCCCAAGGATTCCATTGAGGAAATTACTAGTGAACAACTTATAAGAACTTTCAAAACCAATATATTTGGAGCTTTTTATATGACTAAGGCAGTGTTACAGCATATGAAAGGTGGTAGCTGTATAATTAATACGACTTCAGTAACTGCATATGAAGGGCATAAAACTTTAATTGATTATTCTTGCACTAAAGGAGCATTAGTGACCTTTACTAGATCTCTTCATATGAATTTAGTAGAAAGAAATATAAGGGTAAATGCTGTAGCACCAGGACCAATCTGGACACCATTAATACCAGCTAGTTTTTCTGCTGAAGAAGTAGGTAAATTTGGAAGTACAGCTCCTATGAAAAGACCAGGTCAACCTGTAGAATTAGCCGGAGCATATGTTTATCTAGCTAGTGATGAAGCTTCTTACGTTTCAGGGCAAGTTATACATGTAAATGGAGGAATAATGGTAAGTAGTTAAGTAAGAGAGTTCCTCTAAAGTATAAAATTTTGTATTATCTACGATTAAAATATTTCGTTCCTATTAGAGTTTTATTTTAAAAAGTTTATAGTAGCCTAAAACTAAAAGACCTTCATATTATTAAAGGTCTTTTAGTTTTAGGCTACTATTTATTTCCTACTTAAATAGATAAGTAGGGATCATCTTTCAACACAAAAGCCTTAATTTAATATCCTGAGTTTGAATCAACTAATCCTTCAACAATAGCAATAGAAGAGCTAGCTCCAATTCTGTTTGCGCCAGCTTCAATTACTGCAAGTGCATCTTCTTTAGTTCTAACTGCACCGGAAGCTTTAACGCCCATATTAGGACCTACAGTTTCTCTCATAAGCTTTATATCTTCTACGGTAGCACCGCCAGTACTAAATCCAGTTGAAGTTTTAACGAAATCAGCACCTGCTTCTTGGGATAACTGGCAAGCCTTTATTTTTTCCTCATTTGTTAACAGACAAGTTTCTAATATTACTTTGACAATTGCTTTGCCTTTTGCTGTTTCTACAACTTCTTTTATATCATTTAAAACTAAGTCATAATCCTTATCTTTTAGTGCACCAACATTTATAACCATGTCGATTTCATTTGCACCTAGCTCTATTGCTCTAGCAGTTTCGAAAGCTTTAGATTTAGTTTCCATAGCTCCAAGTGGGAAACCTATAACAGTACATACTAAAACTCCACTATCCTTTAGCTCTTCAGCAACTAATTTCGTATGGCATGAGTTTACACAAACAGATTTAAACTTATATTCTCTAGCTTCTGCACATATTTTAATTACCGCATCCCTTGATGCATCAGGTTTAAGTAGAGTGTGATCGATCATTGAAGCAATATTCATATTAAAACCTCCAATTTACCTTATTAGATTTTTCATATACTCAAAAAAGTATACATTTAAAAGTAAATTTTGTCAAATCGTGAAAAAAGAGTATTATGATTCCTCATAATACTCTTTAACAAATTACCTTGAATAATTAGGCAATATTTTTATCATTTTCAAGTCAAAATCTGTAGTATTCTTTCTTTTATTAATAATACCACCAATTTTAAAAGAAATAACCATAGCAAATAACGATAACAGGGCTGAATATAATTCATATTTAGGTATCTTCAATGCATCCAGTATAGTAAGACTACCCAATAAGATTATAATTGTAAAAATAGTAGGGAAGATATATGCCCAAAAGTTCATTTTGGAGAGGGCTTTTTCTTCCAATGAAACAATCACAGAATCACCCGCTTTTGCATTTTTAGTATTTGTTACTTCAAGAATTACTGTGTCTACAGGACAGCCAGACTTACAACCAGAACAGCCACCACCACAACCAGTCTTCTTTACAAAGGCAATTTTTGCTATATTACCATTAACTGATTTCACTATGCCATTTTGTTCCATTTCATCACCTCAATAATAATATAGAAGACCAATAATGGTCTTCTATATTATATCATAATTAATAAAATATTAAACAGATGTACTATTAGTTGTGAACTTTACAGCTTCTTTTGAGTCAGAAACTCTTAAATCTTCTATGGTTTTCTTTGGACACTTAGTTACACAGACACCACAATTTACACATTTACTATAATCTATAACTGGAAGATTATTTGTCATTGTAATTGCTTGCTCTGGACAGTTTTTAACACATAGTCCACAAGTAATGCAACCTACACCACAGGTATCCATAACATCTTTTCCTTTGCTTTTAGAGTTACATTGAATTCTAACTCTAGAATTCATAGGTGTAATTTCTATTAATCCTTTAGGACATGCGTTAACACAAGCACCACAAGAAGTGCATTTTTCCTCTATTACTCTAGCAATACCATTCACAATTTCTAAAGCATCAAATTGACAAACCTTAACACAAGAGCCTAAACCTAGGCATCCATACTCACAGGCTTTAGAACCTCCACCCGGATTTATAACAGCTTGATTACAATCCATTATACCTTGGTACTCATATTTTTCTTTAGCAACACTACATGTACCTTGACACTTAATATATGCTGCAGTTGGTTCACTTATTTCTGTAACAACACCAAGTATATTGGAAATCTTCTCAATTGCAACTACACCGCCTGGGGTACATTTGTTGGGTTTTGCACTACCATTTACTACAGCTTCTGCATAAGCATCACATCCAGCGAAACCACAACCTCCGCAGTTTGCACCTGGTAGCGCTTCTCTCACTAGTGGTATTCTTTCATCAACTTCAACTTTAAATTTATCATTTGCATATCCAAGCAGTAACCCGAAAATTATACCTAATCCTCCTAAGCTGGCTACTGGTGCAATTAAACTTGTAAATTCCATTATGGCACCTCCTTAAATTAGTCCGCTGAAACCAAAGAATGCTATAGCCATAAGTCCAGCAGTGATTAGAGAAATTGGCAATCCTCTAAATGCTTCTGGCATACCTGTGTTATCTTCCATTCTTTCTCTTAGTCCAGCTAGTAAAACAATTGCTAGCATGTAGCCTAAAGCCGCCCCTAATGAGTTAGCTATACCTTGAGCTAAGTTAAAGCCTTTATCCATATTAATAACTGCAACTCCAAGAACTGCGCAGTTAGTAGTAATTAGTGGTAAGAAAATTCCAAGCCCTCTATAAAGACCAGGGTTAGTTTTCTTAATTACAATCTCAACAAATTGTACTAGTGCTGCAATAACTAATATAAATGCTAAAGTTGATAGATACTGAAGATTAAGGGGAATTAAAATAAATACGTTTACTACATATGTCATTATAGTTGCAAGAACCATAACAAAGGTAACTGCAAATCCCATACCTTTAGCTGTTTCAGTTTTCTGAGAAACACCAAGAAATGAACAAATACCTAAGAATTTAGCCAAAACAAAGTTGTTCACCAATAGGGCACTTAAAAAAATACTAATTAATTCCAAAATTATTCACCTCTTTACTTAGTGGTCTTAGCTGCTTTAGCTTTGTTGATTTTAAATTGGTTTAAACAAGCTAATAGTATGCCTAAGGTTATAAATGCTCCAGGAGCAAGAATCATAATTATTGAAGGTTCATAGGAAGTAGGAAGCACTTGAATACCGTAGAAAGTTCCATTTCCTAAGATTTCTCTAAAGGTCGATAAAATTACTAATGCTAATGTGAATCCAAGACCCATGCCTATAGCATCAAAAACAGAAGGTAAAACACCATTTTTTGAAGCATAGGCTTCCGCTCTACCTAGAATTACACAGTTAACAACTATTAGAGGTATAAAAATACCTAAAGCTTTATATAAAGCAGGTAAGTAACCTTGTACTAGAAATTGAATTAAGGTTACGAAAGCAGCAATAACAGTAATATAAGCTGGTATTCTTATCTTATCAGGTATAAACTTTCTAAGTAGCGCAATAACAGCATTAGAACCAATAAGAACTGCAGTAGCAGCAAGACCCATACCTACAGCATTTTGAACACTTGAGGTTACAGCTAGGGTGGGACACATTGCAAGAACTTGAATGAATACTGGATTTTCTTCAATCAAGCCTTTCTTCATTCTCTCAGCAAATATACTCATGGTTACTTAGCTCCTTTCAATTGTGCATTGTAAAACTTTATAGCAGTATTAACACCATTTGTTACTGCTTTAGATGTTATAGTAGAACCAGTCATAGCCTGGATATCAGTACCAACAGCTAATTCTTTTAAAGCAGGCTTTCCTTTAAATTGATCTTTAAACTTTGGTTTTTCTGCATTTGATCCTAGTCCTGGAGTTTCGGTATGAGCCAAAATCTTGACTCCTTCAACTTTTCCTTCTGTTGATATACCAACCATCATTGTAATAGGGCCACCATAACCACTGGATTTAACCGTGAATAGGTATCCTGAAAGTTTTCCACTTTTATTACCTTCATAAATAGAATCAATATTTTTATCTGAAGAATAATCCTTCTCAGACTTATTAAAATCATCTGCAGATGGTAGTAATTCCTTCATTGCTAAGGCTTGTTCTTCTTTTGCTTTTGCTTCTATTGGACCTTTAGTTATTTGATAAGCAAAACCTAAAAGAAGCCCAGCGACCCCGGCTATAATAAGTAATTTAATTCCTAACTTTAAATTTTCTTTCACTATTTTCCACCCCCGAATACACGTGGCTTAGTAAATTTATCAATGAATGGAACAAATAAGTTCATAATTAATATGGAGTAAGAAACCCCTTCAGCATAACCACCATATAAACGAATTAATGTAGTTAAGACACCACAGCATATACCAAATATTAAATGACCAGTTTTAGTCATTGGAGAAGTCGTATAGTCTGTAGCCATATAGAAGGCACCAAGTATTAAACCACCTAAGAAAATTTCATATAAACCATCACCTGACATAAACCCGTTTCTTCCTAAAAGAGTGGTTAATAGTAATACAGTTCCAATATAACTCACTGGAATGTGCCAAGATATAACTCTTTTATATAAAAGATAAGCAGCTCCAATTAATAGTGCAAGAGCTGAAGTTTCTCCAATACATCCTCCAATATTACCTACGAAAACATCAAATAGATTTGGAAGAGCAGTAGCACCATCTCCTCTTAAAATACCTAGAGGAGTAGCCCCAGTAGTTCCATCTAGTGTCCAAGTAGTCATTCTCACAGGATATGCAGCAAGTAGAAAGGCTCTGGCAGCTAGGGCAGGGTTCACAATATTTTGTCCTATTCCACCATAGAAACATTTAACTACTATAATTGCAAAGGCACTACCAATGGCCACCATCCAAAGTGGAATAGTTGGAGGTACATTAAATGCAAGTAGTAATCCTGTAACTACAGCACTTAAATCCTTAATCATAATAGGTCTTTTAGTTATTTTTTGGAAGGCATATTCAGATAAAACAGCTGAGCCTACAGCGGTTAAAATTACTAATAGCGCATTTAATCCAAAAAAGTAAACACCTGCAAATGCAGCTGGAAGTAGTGCGATTAATACATCTCTCATTACTGATGAAACAGTATCTTTAGATTTTATATGAGGAGACGTAGATACGGTATATAATCTCTCTGACATTCTATTCACCTCTATTATTTCTTTTTCTTACTTAAAACTCTTCTTTTACCCTCACGGCAGGTTTGAGTTAAGTGACGTTTTGCAGGACATACAAATGTACAGCAACCACACTCTATACAATCGACACCATGGTTTGCTTCAAATGAATCATAATCGCCTTTCAATACCATTGAATTTAGTTTTGACGGAATTAAGAACATTGGACAGGCGTCTATGCATTTTCCGCATCTTATACAATTACTTTCAGGTGCAATATCCCACTCCTTTTGAGATAGACATAAAACACCAGAACTACCTTTTATTGCAGGTATATCTAAAGAAAATAGAGCTGTACCCATTAAAGGACCACCAGAGATAATCTTTGCAGGTTCTTCAATAAAGCCATCACAAGCTTGTACTAATTCTTTTAATGAAGTACCTAGCTTAACTCTTAAGTTCTTAGGAGTTTTAATAGAGCCTCCAGTAACCGTAATAACTCTTTCGGTAAGTGGTTTTCCAAGAACTACAGCATTTCTAATTGCATGTACGGTAGCAATGTTTTGAACAATACAACCTACATGGGCAGGTAATTTACCTGAAGGAACTTCACGTTTAGTAGCAGCATAAATTAATTGTTTTTCAGCACCCTGAGGATACTTTGTTTTTAGAGCTACGATTTCAATGTTATTTATACCACTTACTGCTTTGTTCATAGCATCAATAGCATCATTTTTATTATTTTCAATTCCTACATATATTTTAGTATTTGGGAACATATGTAGAAGAATATTTAATCCCTCAACTATTTCATCAGAATTTTCAAGCATTAATCTGTGGTCGCAGGTTAAGTATGGCTCACATTCGGCTGCATTAATAATTATACTATCAATTTTGCAGTCTGCAGCAGGGGAAAGCTTTACATGAGTTGGAAAACAAGCACCACCAAGTCCAACTATACCCGCTTCTTTAATAATTTCTAGAAGTTGTTCTTTCGACAAATTTTCAAAGTTTTTATTTGGGTGAAATTCTGCTTCTTCATAAAGATTATCGTTTTCAACAATAATTGACATCATTTTTGTTCCGTTTGAGTGAAGCATTGGGGCTACATTTTTAACTGTACCCGAAACACTGGAATGAATAGGAGAAGAAACAAATCCAGTTGCTTGTCCTATCTTCTGTCCAACAAGAACTCTATCTCCCTTTTTAACTAAAGGTTCGCAAGGTGCTCCAATATGTTGAGACAAAGGGAAAACTAAATCTCCAGTAGGAAGGTAGCTTTCAATTGATTTACTTTCTGAAAAATGCTTTCCATGAGGAGGATGAATTCCTCGTTTGAAAGTTAAAAGTCCCATAATAATCCTCCATTTCTTAATATATTTTAATGGTTTTGTAAACAAGTTATAAAATACAACTTTTTTTAATTATAACTCTAAAAATACTTAGGCGCAATAAGTATGTATTTATATCCATTAATTAGTTAGTATGCTAATTAATTATATAATATGTGTATTGATTTATAATTTTATATATGATATATTTTAAGTAAGCAATAGTTTATAAAATAAGCAAATGTGTATAAGGAGCTAAATATGACTAATAGAGAAGAGGAAGTTTTGTATCTAATAAGAAATAACCCTTTAATTTCCCAAAATGAGCTTGCAAAATTGTTAGGAATAACTAGATCCTCTGTGGGTGTACATATAACTAATTTAATTAAAAAAGGGTACATTAATGGCAGAGGATATATTATTAACAAGGAAAATTTTGTTTCTGTTATTGGTGGTGCCAATATGGATATTTTAGGTTTTTCCGATAATAATTTAAAACCAAACGATTCAAATCCAGGGAAAATCAAAGTTTCTCTTGGCGGTGTAGGCAGAAATATTGCAGAGAATCTTATACGGCTTGGGGTAGACACGAAGTTAATAACTGTTATTGGTGACGATTTGTATGGCAATAAAATTATCGATGAAAGTAGACTTATTGGACTGAATCTGGATAATAGCTTGCATTTAAAAGGCTATGCTACATCTGTGTATATGTCTATTTTAGACAATAGCGGAGATATGCACGTAGCCATATCTCAAATGGATATATTTGATAATATGTCTGTCGAATTTATAAAACAAAAGAAAAACATTATTGAAACTTCGAAAATCTGTATAATTGATACTAATATTCCACAGGATGTTCTTGAATATGTAGTTACAAATTATAAAAATACTAAATTTTTCTTAGATACAGTTTCAACTACAAAGAGTGTGAAAGCAAAGAATGTTATTGGGAAGTTTCATACAATAAAACCAAATAGGTTAGAAGCTGAAATACTTTCAGGAATTTCAATTAAAAATAATAAGGATGTTGAAAAAGCAGCAAAGCATTTTTTAGATGAAGGTGTTAAGAATGTATTCATAAGTTTAGGGGAGCAAGGTATTTATTACACTAATGGTCACAGCTCTGGATATGTAGCAACTCCTAAAGTTCAAGTTGTAAATGCCAATGGGGCAGGGGATTCTTTCTTAGCGGGAGTTGCATATAGCACATTAAATAATGAACCAATTAGTGAAGCTGCAAAATTTGGAGTAGGTTGTTCTTTACTTACAATCACTCATGAAAATACAATAAATCCAAATCTATGTGTTGAAAATGTAAATAAAAGATTAAAGGAGACAGGATTATGTTAAAAAATTATTTGGACATTAATATCGAGGTAGAAAAAGCTATAAAGGAAGGAAAACCAGTTGTTGCTCTTGAATCAACTATTATTTCTCACGGTATGCCTTATCCTAGAAATGTAGAAACTGCTTTAAAGGTAGAAAGTATAATTAGAGATAATGGTGCGATTCCAGCTACAATTGCAATATTAAATGGAAAATTAAAAGTGGGATTAACAGCTGAAGAAATTGAATTTTTAGGAAAGGAAAAAAATGTTGTTAAAACCAGCAGAAGAGATATTCCTTTCATTATTGCAAACAGCTTAAATGGAGCAACTACAGTTGCCTCTACAATGATAATTGCAGCTTTAGCTGGCATTAAAGTCTTTGCAACGGGTGGTATTGGTGGAGTTCATAGAGGAGCAACAGAAACTTTTGATATCTCTGCTGACTTAGAGGAGCTATCAATGACAGATGTGGCCGTGATATGTGCAGGTGCTAAATCTATTTTAGATATTGGCTTAACTTTAGAGTATCTTGAGACTAAAGGAGTACCGGTAGTTGGATTCAAAACTGATGAACTTCCAGCTTTTTATACTAGAAAATCAGGCTTTAAAGTTGACTATAGAGTAGATTGTGAAGAGACTCTAGCAAAAGCTCTTAAAGCTAAGTGGGACTTAGGTTTAAATGGAGGAGTAGTTGTTGCAAATCCAATCCCAGAAGAATACGCAATGGACTTCGATACAATAACTAATGCTATAAATAATGCAGTAAAAGAAGCTGAAGAAAAGGGTATAAAAGGCAAGGAAAGCACACCATTCCTTTTAGCAAAAGTTAAAGAAATAACAAAAGGTGAAAGCTTAGAGTCTAATATTCAATTAGTTTATAGCAATGCAGCTGTGGGAGCTAGATTAGCGGTGGAATTAAGTAAATTAAATAAATAATTACGTAAAGTATTTATCGAATAAAATAAGAGGCAATTTATTGCCTCTTATTTTATTCCTTATTTATAAAGCCATTAAGTATTAAAACAAAGCCTAGTAACATAAGAAGTAAGGGAGCTACTGTTTTAAAACTTATTATTGGAAAATATCTTTCATAAATGGGGAATGTGAAAATAAATATTGAAACAAGTGTTAACATAAGAATAAAGTATAAAAGTATATTATTTTTATTTATAAATACATAGTAATTTAAAAGTCCAAGGCTAAGTGATAAAAAGAATATGGCTATATGGGTTGAAAAATAGTAAAACTCCTTATACATATCAATTGTATACATTATGCCATAAATAATAAGCATTCCAGAAAGTATGAAAAGTATTTTAAAATCCCTATTACTAACTGATACTATCTGTAGAAAAATACCAGAAATAAGTATAAATATGGGCCAATAGTCAATTATTTTATGAAAAATATTTATATCATATTGGTATAAAAAATATAAAATGCCAATTACTAATGAAGTTAGACCTATATAAATTTGTTTGTTTTTCATTAAAAAGCTCTCCTTTAAAAGTATTATAATAAATTATATTTTTAGGTTCACTATATATAACTTTTATGCGTAAAATACTATTAGCAATAAAGAGTTTTTGAATAGTTAGATATCCTATGCTATAATGTACAAGAATTACTAAGTAAAAAAACTTCTAATGGGGGATTACTATATGGACAAAAACTTGCTTGACAAAAAAACTTTTATTAAAACTTTAATTTCCTTAGCCTTACCCATTACTATTCAAAACTTAATTTCCTCATCATTAAATATGGTAGATACTGTAATGATTGGTAGTTTAGGTGAAGTTGAAATTGCAGCCGTTGGACTTGCAAATCAATTTTTCTTTTTATATTCGCTGATAACCTTTGGAATAAATAGTGGCTGTGCTATTTTTATTTCTCAATTCTTTGGCAAAAAAGATTACAAGAATATTAGAAGAGTTTTAGGACTATGCATACTAGTTGGAGGAGTTACGGGAGTATTTTTTACTGGAGTAGCTTTACTAATACCTAATTTTATAATGACCTTTTTTAGTTCAGATCCAAAGGTAATAGCAATTGGTGCTGAGTATCTTTCTATCATTGCTTTTAGTTATATCTTAACCAGTATCAGCTTTGCTTTTGCCTTTGCATCTAGAAGTACTGGTCAACCTAAGATCCCGATGATAACAAGTGCAACAGCCCTTGGATGTAATACTATATTGAATTACCTTTTAATCTTTGGAAAGTTTGGTTTTCCTGAACTAGGAGTTGCAGGGGCTGCTATAGCTACCCTAATTTCTAGAATAGTAGAGTTTACCTTAATTATAGGTATTATTTACAAGCAAAAGGGTATACTGGCAGCTAAATTTAGTGAGCTAGTTGATTTAAGCAAAGAATTCATAATGAATATTATTAAAACCATATATCCAGTAATATTAAATGAGTTTTTTTGGGCACTTGGAATGACTATGTATTCTGTTGCCTACGCAAAAATAAATACTGAAGCTGTGGCTTCGGTACAAATTTCGAATACAGTGCAAAATATTTTCATGGTTGCAGCCTTTGGCTTAGCTAACTCTTGTGCAATTATGATTGGAAGAGAAATAGGTGCAAGGAGAGAAGAAAATGCCATGGTTCTTGGTAGGCGATTTATAAAGACATCATTTTCAATTGGGTTAGTTCTGGGGCTTGTGGTATTTTTAGGTAGCGGATTTATTATATCTTTCTTTAATGTTAATTCAGAAGTTATTAAAGACACTAAAGTAATATTAAGGCTATTTTCATTTATTATACCTGTTAAAATGTTAACTTCACTATTTATTGTGGGGATTCTTAGAAGTGGTGGGGACACGAAGTTTTCATTAATTTTAGAGATAGGAAGTGTTTGGGGTATTGGTGTACCTTTAGCATTTCTAGGCGCTGTATTATTAAAGCTTCCTGTGTATATGGTAGTTGGGATGGTTTATATAGAGGAAATTGCTAAGCTAATAATTGCCTTTCCAAGGTTTAAATCTAAAAAATGGATTAGAAATTTAGTTCAGCATCTTTAAAGTAAAAAGTGATTAAATGTAAATAATATGCATTTAGTCACTTTTGCCTTTTATTATTAAAATATAAATACTTTTGGGATAAATTAATGCTCTATTCTTCAACTTGTAAAAATGCATAATTGTTTCTATAAAAAATTAATTGAAAATTATTTTTTATATAGTTAAGAAGTGAGATATTTTTCTTTTGTGATTAAATATTTAATTTACAAATATTGCAAATAAAGATAAATAGTGGGACAATATTAATATAAGAACTGTAGATAAATGCTGGAGAGGAGAGTTTGAAAAAGTCTATGAAAAACAAAAAAATAACGAAAAAAATGAAAAGGAAACTGCGGATATTTTATATGAAGATTTTTCTGTATAGTTTAGCAATACTTTTAATGGGAAAGTTGGTAAACATGGTTATTAGCAGTTATTCTAAGGACTTTGCTGTCGGTGGAAAAGTTAAGCTAGATTATACCAAGGAATTAAAATATGAGGAAGTTTTTCCACATGTGGCGAATATAAATAGTTTTAAAAATAATAAAAAGATTTCTGATGAAGATATTGAACAGATGAAAGTTAAAATTGTCAAATATTTAGGAGAGAACATAAATGATACTTCCATATGCTATTATGATATAAACTCTGGTAAAGGCTTTAATATAAATGAAAATAGAGAATTTAAAGCCGCTAGTACAATAAAAGTACCTGTATCAATGATGCTCTACGATGCAATTAATAAAGGCGAAATAACAGAGAAAGATACAATTATGTTTAAAAATCAGGATATGGAGCAGGGGTTTGGTGGACTCATTAATGAAGATTTATCTAAACCGAAAACCTTTAAGCATATAAATGAATCTATGATAATTTATTCTGATAATGTGGCTGTTAATATGCTCCTAAGATATTTTGGCAATCAAAGAAGATATAATTATATAGAGTCAATTGTAGAACATAAGGTTAATAGAACAGATAATCTTACTTCTGCTGTGGACAATATGAAAATATTGAAAAAGTTATATTTTGATCAAGAAAAAAATCCTTATTATACTAATATTATTGAACTGATGAAAAAAACTTCCTTTCATGAAAGGTTAGACAAGCTTTTGCCACAAGATATTGTAGCTCACAAAATAGGTGATTATTCTGATAATAAAGGAACATATTCTCATGATATTGGAATTATTTATTCAGATGAGCCTTATATTTTAGTGGTTATGACAAAAAACTTAAATAATTCTTATGATGTAATCGCTAATATATCAAAAATAGTTTACGATATTCAAACAAAACAGCCTTTAAAAAAAGAGAGCCCATAAATCGAGGTCACTGAAAAAGTGACCTTTTTTTCTTTTTCAAAAAGGATTTTTAGCTTTTATGTAGAATATATAAAGTAAAGACTTTTTAGAATAAGG
>NZ_JAGGLL010000038.1 GCF_017874425.1 Clostridium punense | reverse complement strand
TACAAAAGCGCAAAATTAATGATAGGGCTTTAGAGGTAATTAATTCCTTAATTCACTTAGATGAAGTAAGTTAATTTTGTTGTAAAGTGGTGTTATAGAGTATATACACGTAGTTTTCAAATTAGGGTCATGGGATAATAATGACATTATTGCATCCTTAATTGGTATAGCACTTGCAACAGTTTGTTACTTTAAATTAAGAAAGAGTTTTATTGAGGAATATGATAAATAAGAAAAGTTTAGTGAGGCAAACACTAAGCTATCCTAGAACGTTTTTAGTTTTAAGGCTATTGGATTTAATTAAATTGTTTTATTAATTAAGAGATAAGCACTAATCTTGGTCGGATGGGTGCTTTTTCTCTTTGCTGTTAACTTCTATATCAAGTCCAAGAAGTTTAATCTTGATTTTTATAGTCGAAATAAAAAGGTTATGGTTTAATATCATTTTTTATTGTTGTAATGGCTGGAGAGGACTATAGAAACTCAAATATAATTGATTTATCAGTAGATAAAGATTATGTAATTGTTACAACAGGAAAATTTATATGTAAGCGTAAATATCGTATTAACAGAGATGAAATATAAAGTTAAACTTTCAAAAAAATTAGCCTAAATGTTAACTTGCCAAGCAAATTAACATTTAGGCCTCTTATTTATGAATAATTATATTTCTTTAATATCTAAAGCATTATCTACAGTTTTGTTGAAACTTCCTTTTAAGTTCAAAATACATAGGATAATTAGTATTAGGGCAATGCTTGCGAAGGAATTACCTATACCAATTAAGTTATATAGGGGAGTAGCAATTAATAGCCCTAAGATTGCAAAGAGAGTTAAAAGTATTTTATAAAAGGAGAAAACCCTTCCAATATACTCTTTAGGTATGGTGTTTTGTATTATGGTACTAGAATAGATGCCCTGAAGGTTTTGAGCTAAGCCTAAAATGATTAAAACCCCAAAGGTAATTACAAAGCTTTTAGAATACCCAAAAACTATATATCCAAGGGCAATTATTACAGTTGAAAGAGTAAACAAAGTTACATGATTTTTCTTAGATAAAGCTTTAACAAGAAAAGGAACTAAAAGTCCTCCCACAGCCAAGGCATAAGAAAAGTAAATAATGCCTTCAGGATTTAGCTTTAATAACACATCAGAAACTGCTACTTTATAGGTTTCATAAAATCTTCCTAGAATTGCAAATAAGCTCATTATAACAAAAACAGTTTTAACACTAGAATATCTTGAAAATATCTTATAGCCTTCAATACCGCTTTTTATTAGTCCAACACCTGTTGCAGCTTCACCAGGTTTTACAAAGTTATAGTTTATAAAACTAAATAAAAGTCCAGAAATTAAAAAGCTTATAGCATTGATAACAAATAAAATATTGCAGCCATAAAGCTTATAAAGGATTCCACCAATAGCAGGGGAAAGAAAAACACTAGTGGATTGTAAAAATGAGAAAACGGAATTAGAGTAAGACAGCTCTTCTTTTGATACTATTTCAGGAAGAATAGCAGTTTCAGAGCTTACATCAATGTCATTTAAAGACTGTAAAATGAAGGCTAAAATATACACCAGCCATAACCTATGATCATTAACTAAAGTAAAGAGAACGGCAAAAATAACACTAGCTAGGTTTGTAATCATAATAACTTTTTTCTTATTAAAATAGTCAGCTATAAATCCAGATAAATAAAGAAGAGGAATCCTCAAAACAGCCCTGGAAAGCCACATGAGAGCTACAGCACCTACAGAGTTTGTTAAGTTATACAAGTATACCGTGACACCAATGTTATAAAGATAATCACCGATAGAAGATATAAAACCTCCCGTAGATAATAAAGCAAAGTTTTTGTTTTTAAATAAATCTTTGTACAAAGCACCAACCCCTAAACTATTATAATACTAGTTTAGTTGTAAAATATGGAAAATAATAGTCTATATTTTACATTTTTTATGTGCTATAATTAAATTAGGGAAATATGCGCAATTTAATACTACAATAGTAGTTTAGGATATAATAAATATAATTAAAATTCCATTATGTAGAAAGAGTGAGTTCATGATACAAATAATAGCAGAATATATTTTTTATTACATATTGATTTGCTTTATATTACAAGTGGTTTGCACTACACAATTTAATGTGGAATTGAGGTTTACCAATGATCAGATGTCTGTGACATTAAAATTAATTATGCTGGTTTTGTTTACTCTTATTCTTCCATTCCTTTTAATATTTTCACTAATTAAAGCTTCTTCAAAAAAGTATTGAAATCCTTGAAGGCTGAGTTAAATTCTCTATATAAGCTGGCAAACTTGCAGCTTTAAAAATGTTATTTAGATATGAAAAACTCCTAAATTGAGGTGTTAAAATGAAAGATAAAATAGTTCTTGTCACGGGAGCAAGTTCAGGTATGGGAAAGGCTACTTGTATTGAAATTGCAAAACTTGGAGCCAAGGTTATCATGGTTTGCAGAGATAAACAAAGAGGAATTGAAGCTTTAGAGGAAGTTAAACAGCAAAGTAACAATCCTTCAGTGGAGCTTATGCTTTGCGATTTAGGTTCAATTAAAGAAATAAAAGAATTTACTAAAGAATTCAAGAAGAGATTTGAAAAGCTAGATATATTAATTAATAATGCAGGAGTAATTCTTCCAGGAAAACATAGGACTAAAGATGGCTTAGAGCTTCAGTTTGGGGTTAATCACCTGGGGCATTTTTTTCTTACAAAAGAGCTTTTAGACTTGATTAAAAAATCTCCAACAGGGAGAATTATAAATGTAGCCTCTGGTGCACACAAAATAGGAAGAATTCATTTTGAGGATATTAATTTAGATAAGAATTATACATTATGGAGAGCTTATGCCCAATCAAAGCTTGCAAACATTCTATTTACCTATGAATTAGCTAGAAAGCTAAAGGGAACAAATGTAACGGCCAATTGCCTTCACCCAGGGGCTGTTGCAACTAATATGGGCATAAACCGAAAAACAGGCTTTGGAACTTTAATTACAAAAACTCTAAAACCCTTTTTCCAAACTCCAAGAGAAGGAGCAGACACTGCTATTTACCTAGCAACGTCAAGTGATGTTCAAGGTATCACAGGGAAGTACTTTTATAAGAAAAAGCCTATAAAGTCTTCTATGTTATCTTATAACGAACACCTGGCAGAAAAGCTATGGCAGTTTAGTGAGGAGATTATAGAAGGAATAAGTAGTAGAAAAAGCTAGGAGCAACAATCTTAGGGTGCATATTAACAAGGCACACAGAAAGTTAACAATTTGGAATATTTACACAACAATGTTCGTAAGATATAATAAAGTTGTACAAATAAATATACGTGCTAGGGGTGCTGAAAAGCTGAGAGGGAGAAATCCTAACCCTTTGAACCTGATGTGATTAGAATCACCGTAGGAAAGCTGAATTTAAGTTTATTAAAACGAAGATATAGCTTGCCCTTGGCAAGCTTTTTTATTTATAGGAAACAAAATTCAAAGCTTCAACAATGGAAAAATTCTTTAGTTTGTTAAGAACTAGCAGTTCTTTAAAAGAATTTAAGCCTGAAGCCCTGTAGATACTTAAACGTTTAGTATACTTACAATTTAAATATCAGGTCAAAGAACTCAGCCTCACCCTTAAAGGGTGGGGCTTATTTTATTTGTTTTAAATAAAAGTTTTTTGAAGAAGGAGGACCAAAATGATAGTTAATGGTAAGGAAATGGATTTTGCAGAAAACTTAACTGTTCTTGAACTACTTAAAAACCTTTCTATCTCAGAGAACAGAGTAGTTGTAGAAGTAAACTACAATATCATAACAAAGGAGCAGTTTTCAGAAGTTATCTTAAATAAAGAAGATAAGGTAGAGATTGTAAGCTTTGTAGGAGGCGGTTAAGTTGAAGCTATATATTAATGAGAAGCTAGTTGAGGTTAAAGTAGAAGAAACCGCTTTTTCCTTAAGAGATAGAAGGAAAAAGGATGCAGATATTGTTATTCTTAATGGTTTTATTCTTAAGGAGGATGCAGTCCTAAAAGAAGGAGATAAGCTTAGTTTTATAAAAAGAGGAGAAACACCTTCACAGGAGGACATGGAAGGGCTTTTAGTATCAAGGCATACTCCAGGGGTTCATGAGAAGTTAAAGAAGGCAACAGTTGGGATTGCAGGTCTTGGAGGACTTGGCTCAAATATAGCTGTAGCCTTAGCAAGAGTAGGGGTAGGAAAACTAGTACTTGTAGATTTTGATGTGGTAGAACCAAGCAATTTAAATAGGCAGCAGTATTTTATAAAGCATATTGGCATGAAAAAAACTGAGGCAATGAAAAAGCTTTTAGAGGATATAAATCCTTTTATAACAGTAGAAACAGTGGACACTTACTTAGATAAAACCAATATAGAGGAAGTATTTAAAGAAGCTGAAGTAATAGTTGAGGCTTTTGATAATCCAGTATGTAAAGCAGAACTTACAACCACAGTGCTTACAAGGATGAAAGATAGGTATATTGTTGCAGCCTCAGGTATGGCAGGTTACTTTTCAAACAATACAATTATAACTAAAAAGCTAGGAGAGAAGTTCTATCTAATTGGAGATGGAGTTTCAGAGGCTAAAGTAGGCTGTGGACTCATGGCACCAAGGGTGAATATAGCTGCAAATCACCAAGCTAATACAGTGATGAGAATAATTCTAGGAGAAACAGAGGTATAGGAGACTTATACTAAATATTCAACATTAGCCACAAAGTTATAAGCTTTAAGATAGATACAAAGTCAAATTAGTATGGGGCTACTGTGCTAATAAAAACAAGACTTTTTATAGAGAGCATTAGGAAAACTAAGGAGTTAGCCAGATAATCATAAAAAATATAGAAAGAGGGGAATTGTATGGACAATCTTATTTTGGGTGGAGTAGAGCTAAAGAGCAGATTATTTATAGGCACAGGAAAATATAGCACCAATGCTATAATGCCAGATATTATTAAGGCCTGTAATACTCAGGTGGTTACCACTGCGGTTAGAAGAGTAGATTTAGATGACAGGGAGGAAAACATTCTAGGGCACCTTCCTAAGGACATAGTGCTTTTACCTAACACTTCAGGAGCAAGAAATGCAGAGGAAGCAGTTAGAATTGCAAGACTTGCAAGGGCAATGGGTTGTGGAAACTGGGTAAAAATAGAGGTTATTTCTGATAATAAATATCTTTTACCAGATAACTTTGAAACCATTAAAGCAACAGAAATTCTTGCAAAGGAAGGATTTATAGTGCTTCCCTATATGAGTCCAGATTTAATGTCAGCTAAAAGACTTGTAGAGGCAGGAGCCGCTGCAGTTATGCCTCTTGGAGCACCTATTGGTACAAATAGAGGAATTAGAACTAAGGAGCTTGTGCAAATCCTCATAGATGAAATAAAAGCACCAATCATAGTTGATGCAGGAATAGGAAAGCCATCAGAAGCAGCAGAAGCAATGGAGATGGGAGCAGCTGCAGTACTTGTGAATACTGCTATTGCTTCAGCTGAAAATCCAATTGCTATGGCAGAAGCCTTTTCACTAGCTGTGAGAGCAGGAAGAATTGCTTATAGAGCAAAGCTTGGTGAGGAGAAAAGATATGCAGACCCATCTTCACCTCTAACAGGATTTTTATTTGAAGGTGATAAGTAATGAGTTTTTATGAAGAGTATGTTTCCTATAAGGACTTAGACTTTGAAGATTTTTTTTCAAAGATAACTAAGGAACAGGTGCTAAGAGTTATTTCTAAAGATAAGTTAAGTCCTATGGATTTTTTAACCCTTTTAGCTCCAGCAGCTGAGGAGGTTATAGAGGTTATGGCACAAAGGGCTCATGTATTGAGTCTACACCACTTTGGAAAATCCATACTACTTTATACCCCAATATACATTGCAAATCACTGCGTAAATAAATGTGCTTATTGTAGCTATAATATAGAAAATAATATCCAAAGAAAGCAGCTTACTATGGAAGAAATTGAAAAAGAAGCTGAGGAAATTTCAAAAACAGGCTTAAAGCATATTCTTCTACTAACTGGAGAATCAAAAAAGGATACTCCTCTTTCTTACATTATTGAAGCTATAGGAATTTTAAAGAAGTATTTCCAATCAGTTTCAATAGAAATATATCCTTTGACAGAAGAAGAATATAGGGAAGTTGTAAAGGCAGGAGTAGATGGGTTAACTGTATACCAAGAAGTTTATGATGAAGAAATCTACAATAAGGTCCATGTAGCGGGACCAAAGAAAAACTATAAATTTAGATTAGATGCACCAGAAAGAGGGTGCAAGGCTAACATGAGGTCAGTGAATATAGGAGCACTTTTAGGACTAAATAATTGGAGAGTTGAAGCCTTTATGTCAGGACTTCATGGAAAGTATCTTCAAGATAACTACCCACAGGTGGAGGTTGGTCTATCACTTCCAAGAATAAGACCTCATGTAGGAGTCTTTGAAGATATTCAACCTGTTAGTGATATAAACTTAGTTCAAGTCCTATTAGCCTATAGAATTTTTCTTCCTCAAGCTGGAATTAATGTATCCACAAGAGAAAGGGAAGCCTTTAGAGATAATCTAATATCACTAGGGGTTACCAAGATGTCTGCAGGAGTTTCCACGGAAGTTGGAGGACATGGAAATTCTGATAAAGGAAGTGCACAGTTTGAAATATCAGACAAAAGAACTGTAGAAGAAATGAAATTAGCTATAAAAGCCAAGGGGTATCAGCCAATATTAAAGGATTGGATGAATTTAGAGAATTAATGACTAAGATGCTAGTAAGGAAATAAAGTTATAGGCAAAAATAAAAGCGAAATAGACCTAGTATAGCCACTAGGGTAAATTGATTTTTAACAATGTACTAAATTAAAAAGAGTTTAAAGGGGGATTTTAAAATGGATTATACAACACAAATGGATGCGGCAAAAAAAGGTATCATAACTTGGGAAATGGATACCGTTGCTAAGAAAGAAGGCATGGAGGTTGAAACTTTAAGGGAACTTGTAGCAAAGGGAAGAGTTGCAATACCTGCAAACAAAAATCATAAGGCTTTAAACCCAGAAGGAGTAGGAGAAGGTCTAAGAACAAAAATCAATGTTAATCTTGGAGTTTCTAAGGATTGCAAGAGCTTTGAAGTAGAAATGGAAAAGGTAAAGGCTGCTCTTGAAATGAAGGCAGAAGCTATAATGGATTTAAGCTCTTACGGTAAAACTGCAGAGTTTAGAAAGGCTCTTATAGAAATGTCACCTGCAATGATAGGGACAGTGCCAGTTTATGATGCAGTGGGTTTTTATGATAAGGAATTGAGTGATATTACAGTAGATGAATTCTTTCAGGTAGTTGAAAAACACGCAGAGGATGGGGTAGATTTTGTAACCATTCATGCTGGTTTAAATAGAGAAACTATTAATACCTTCAAAAGAAATAAAAGACTTACCAACATAGTTTCAAGAGGGGGCTCCTTAATGTATGCTTGGATGGAGCTTAACAATGCAGAAAACCCTTTCTATGAGCACTATGATAGACTTTTGGATATTTGCGAAAAATATGACTTAACCCTAAGTCTTGGAGATGCTTGTAGGCCAGGCTCTATAAATGATTCTACAGATGCCTGCCAAATTAAAGAGCTTATGGTACTTGGAGAACTTACCCTAAGAGCGTGGGAGAGAAATGTACAGATTATCATTGAAGGGCCAGGACATATGGCAATAAATGAAATTGCATCAAACATGATCCTTGAAAAGAAGCTTTGTCATGGAGCACCTTTCTATGTTTTAGGACCAATAGTTACTGATATAGCACCAGGCTATGACCATATAACAAGTGCTATAGGAGGTGCTATTGCAGCAGCAAATGGGGCAGACTTTTTATGTTATGTTACACCAGCTGAGCATTTAAGACTTCCAAACCTAGAAGATATGAAGGAAGGAATAATAGCTACAAAAATTGCAGCACATGCAGCGGATATTGCTAAAAATATAAAAGGGGCAAGGGACTGGGATAATGAAATGAGCACAGCAAGACAAGAACTTAATTGGAATAAGATGTTTGACCTTGCTATAGACCCAGAAAAAGCTAGAAGATATAGAAAAGAATCAACTCCAGAGCATGAGGATAGCTGTACTATGTGTGGAAAAATGTGTTCTATGAGAAATATGAATAAGATAATGAGTGGGAAAAACATTAATATCTTAAGAACAGATGAATAGGCACAAGGTTGTACATGGCTTAAGGAGAGTAAAAAATGCTCTATTTAATAACTAATAGAAAGCTAATCGCAAAGGGAAGCCTTTCAGAAGTAGCCGAGGCTGCTGCAAAAGGAGGGGTTGAGGTAATAATTCTAAGAGAAAAAGACTTAGACTTCCATGAGCTTTTCACCATTGCCTTAGATATAAAAGAAAGAATAAAACACACAAAGTGCAAATTAATAATTAATAGCAATATAGAAGTGGCAAGGGAAGTAAAGGCTCATGGAATCCATTGTTCCTATGAATACTTTATAAAGGAAGCACCAAAATTCCCAGGTGAAATAGGAGTGTCAATTCACTCCTTAGAAGAAGCTATAGAGGTAGAGAAAATGGGAGCTAGCTACATCTTAGCTAGCCCAATCTTTGAAACCCAGTGTAAACCTGGGGCAGAGCCAAAGGGCATAGCTTTTATTAAAGCTATTAAGGAAAAAGTTAAAATACCTGTTATTGCTTTAGGGGGCATTAGTTTAGAAAATGGAAGAGAAGTAATGGAAGCTGGAGCACAAGGGCTTGCGGTAATGTCTGCTATAATGGCAGCTAAGGAGCCTTATGAGGTAGCTTGTAGGTTTAAAGATATTTTAGCAAATACAAACCAAGGTAAATAGCCTTGGTTTTTTTAGATATTTACTAATACTTAAGTTTTCATAAAAAGGTAGCAATAAGCTGAAAATGTTAAAGATTTTAGCAAGGTAGCTGTTTTTCTCAAATCACTGTGGTGATATAATTCATATAAGCATCATTTATGTTGATAATCATGATGCAAAAAGGTTAAGTCTTTCAAAAAAATTTAGTAAGGATATTGTTTATTAATGAACTTAATAACAAAGTTAATTTATATAAACTTTCAAATGTAAAGGAATTGTGGTGATAAATGAGCTTACAAAGGTGATTAAATAAATAAAATTATGGGGGTATAGAAAAATGGGGGAAGTTTACATGGAGGAAAAGAAAAACAAAGTTAATAAAGTGAAATCTTTTATGATTGTAGCAGCTTTAGTTGTAGCTTTTGTGGGGTACAAGGTGTTTTCAGGGGGAACAGGTGATGTATCTGAAGCCTTAAAGAAAGAAATGGTTCCATTAAAAACTGTTCAGGCTAAAAGTGGTTTTGAGGATATGGAACCTTTAAAAGAAATGTTAAAGGATAAACAAATTGTGGCAATGGGGGAAGCTACTCATGGTACAAGTGACTTCTTTAAAATGAAGCACAGGATGTTTGAATTTCTAGTAGAAGAAATGGATTTTAGAGTCTTTGCAATTGAAGGAGAATTTGGGGCAGCTCAGGTTATAAATGATTACATTTTAAATGGAACTGGTAGTGCAAGAGATGGTTTGAAAGCTATGTCTTGGATCGGAGATACAGAAGAAGTAGTGGAAATGATTGAATGGATGAGAGAATTTAACAACAATAATGAAAGAAAAATTAAATTCTATGGTTTTGATATGCAAAATCCAAATGAAAGTGTTAAGAGGTTAATAGGATATTTAGAGAAAGTCGATAGTAGTAATTATAAAGAATATATAGATAAGTTAAAGAAACTAGAAGGAGTATATGAAAGCAGTCAGAAGGAGGCTCTAGAAAGGCTTGCAAAATCAAGAGGAGTGGACATCAATAGTTCATCTATAGTGGATTTTGCAACTATAGAAGCTAATATTGCTCAATTGCAAGACTTACTAAATAGGGATAAAGAAACGTTTCTTAAAAATTCATCTGAAGCTGAATATAAAATGGCCCTACAACTGTTGAAGAATATAAGTCAATGTGTTAAAGAGATGGAAATGAACCTAAAATTAACAACAGATGATCAAGAGGGCTTTAACTTTAGAGATAAATCTATGGCGGAAAATGTAAAATGGATTCTTGATTACGAGAGTGGTTTTGGTAATGATAAGGTTATGCTTTGGGCACATAATGGACATGTAAGCATGTCCTATTCAAATTATTCTACAATGGGAGGCCGGCTTAAAGATTTATATGGGAGTAAGTATTATTCCATAGGTTTTGAATTTTATTCTGGAACCTTTAATGCTTTAAAATTTGACCCAGCCACAAATAGCGTAATTTCACTTGAAAAATTTACAATTGAAAAATGTAATGAAAAGGCGTTTGCTAGTGTTTTAAATAACACAAGCATACCTTTAGGCTTTATAGATTTTAAATCTGCTGCAAAAAATCGTAAGGTAAATAAGTTTTTAAGCACGGGTCAATATATGCACTTTATAAGAGCCGTGTATACTGGTGTTGAAGACCAAACCTTTGAGTTGCAAAAACCTATAAGAGACTATGATGGACTAATATTTATTAGCAATACAACGGAATCAAAAATGATTAAGGAATAGATATAGAAGAAGCTTAGTGTTCATTGCACTAAGCTTTTCTTATTTATATTGAATGCAATAGGCGTATTGCATAGATATATCTAGTTGTATTTAGCATTCTCTTTAAGCTGCTAGTTTTAAAAATGGACCTATAATTTTAAATAACTAAATCACTGCAAGTTATTTTTCGTGATTCTATCAATAAAAATAACCTTTTAGCAAAATGATTATAATACCGTAACTTCTTTTGTATCCAAATCTACAATACGTGCCCTAGTATCGGACTTTGATATGTATATAGGTTCTCCAGTGCTATCAATACAATAGGAAATAGGAAGAGATATGCCACAATTTCTATAGGAGCCATCAGAATGACTTGCACTCATTATAATTGTTTTATAGGTCTTAGCAATTTTTTTAGCCTCATTTATCCATAGGTCAAACTGCTCGTCACTAAACATCCCTACACCAATTGGGTGAGCAATAAAATTAATGTTTTTCCCCACATTTTTCAAATCTCTCATACCTTTCAATATCTCCATACAGAGTACATAGCCAATGTTTATGCCATTATAATTAACTGTAAGTGGCTGAACTAATTCTTCATTATCATCTGGCAGAGTCTTTGCTCTTTCTAAAATTATATCTCCAGTGTCACTAATTATTACAGCTCTATTTTTATTGTCCTTCTTATAGGAGGTAATTATCATTACCTTATTTTCCTTTGCTATACTGCAAGCAGCCTCCAATACTTTTTCATTTAAAATATATCCTTCAGGATAGAGTACAATATCAATTCCAGTAGTAGTTTTGATATCCCTCTCCAGTTGACTTAGTCCTTCTTCATGAACGGGTTGTCCTATTAAAACTCTCATACTTAATCTCCAAACAAAAAATCTTTTATGTAAGTATACTTCTAAGAAATCTGGTAATTTACCATAAGGTTTAACTCATAATTTTTGTAAATTAAGATAACTTACAGTTGTGATAAATAAATATAATTATTTCTTTCCCTTAAATTCTTTTTTTATAATCAACAATTCTTCTTTTCCTACTAAGGTTGTGCCATTAAAATCAAGGCGTATAATATAGGGCATAAAGTCAATGATTCTTAAAAAGTCATTACAGTTATAGGATGGAGTAAAATAATTAAGAATAGTACTTAAAGCTGTGCCATGGGTTCCAATTACAATGTTTTTATCTTTATGAGTATTTAACACTTCAAGGATCGCCTCAATGTTACGCTTTTGAACCATACTAAGGGATTCGCCCCCATCTTCGCAAAAGTTTAAATCACTCCACCTTTTATGAAACATTTCCATATTGTTGCCACCTACACCTGACTTACGTTCCCTAAATCTTTCATCCTCATGAATAGGTAACCCCTTTTCAGCTGAACTTTCTCTTATTGTATCAACACTTCTTTTATAAGGGCTTGATATATAGCAGTCTATTTTATAATCCCTAAAAAGCTTAGTTACTTTTTTACTATCTTCTAGTCCCGCATCACTTAAAGGACGTGTTATATCATCCTCCCATCCATGATCAGGTTGGGCATGCCTAACAAAATATATACTTGTCATAATGTTTAATTTCCCCCTACTTAGGACTACCTAGGCTTTGATTCCATATATGCCCAAGAGTTTCCGTAATATATTATTCTACACTTAAATTTTACCATATAATTACTGAATTTGTAGTTATTATATTGAAGGTAATAATATTACTTCAAAGAATCAGTGTGTAAAATAAGTAATATAATACAATATATGGTATAATATTTCAGAAAGAGATTATGAGAAATGAGAACTTAAGAGGGTGTACTTATTACAACTATTTATCCAAATTGCATATAGTAGGGTGTGCACATAACATGGAGTTAGGTTAGTTCATAATTGAATTTTAACGACGAACTAAAAATATTTATATTTTATGAGGTGAAAAAATGATAGTTGATGAGAATAAAATATTTCAATCATTTGAATTTTGGTGCAAGAAACTGAGGATATCACCATACTGGGATATTCGACTCGAATTTGTTGATGATTTTAACTGGAGAAAAACAGGAGATATAAAGATTGATTGTGATGATAGAAAAGCTGTTCTGCTTCTCAACAGAGCTAATCCCAAACAAGAAAATCTTGAAGAAGTAATTGTTCACGAGTTGTTTCATTTGAAAATGTACCCACTTGACCAAGTTACAGAATCTCTAATTACTGCTAATTTTAAAGAAGGAACACCAGCCTATGATTTTGCATATAATCAATTCTTTATATCATTAGAACAAACAGTAGAAGAATTGGCAAAGTGTTTTCTTCTTGAGTTTGGTGATAATAAAGAGCTGTCATATGGCAGATGTAAAAATCAAAAATCATATAACGAGCTTTTTGAAGGGCTGAGAAAACTTGAGTAACTTCCAAATCAACATATCTTTGAATGCAATATGATAAAAAAGCGATGCAACTACTTAAATTTAAAGTTAGGATAATAATCTTTAAAAACTGAATAATATGATATTTTAAAATAAAAGTAAATTAAGTATATTGAAAAATAATGTAATAAAATGGTAAGTGTCATACACTTTTCTTATGAATTAAGTCATAGTGGTAATCTATTGGGAAATATATTAAGGAGGATTATTATGGGGATTTCTGTTGATGAACTTTTTACACTGAGTGAATTAGATGCACAAGCAATATTTTGTGGGGTTAAGTATCCTTGGGAAGTTCTTACAAGTATTAATGATTTTATTCTTGAATACGCAAAAACTCTGCCAAATGATTTTGAAAGAATAGATGAATTTATATGGGTTGGCAAAGGAACCACTATTGAAAAAAGTGCTCTTATAAAAGGTCCTGCGATAATTGGTTATAATTGCGAAATCAGACATTCTGCTTATATTAGAGGAAATGTTATCATTGGTAATGGTGTTGTTGTTGGAAACTCAACTGAAATTAAGAATTCAATTCTGTTTAACAAAGTGCAGGTTCCACATTACAATTATGTTAGTGATTCAATATTAGGGTATAAAGCTCATTTAGGGGCAGGTGCAATAACCTCTAATTTAAAGTCTAATGGAACATTGGTAAAAGTAAAATATGGCACAGATATTATTGAAACTGGTTTAAGAAAATTTGGTGCAATTTTAGGTGATTCATCGGAAGTAGGATGTAATGCAGTTTTAAACCCAGGGACAATATTAGGAAAAGATAGTATCGTTTATCCATTATGTTCTGTGAGGGGTTATATTCCAGAGAATAGTATTTTAAAAAGTAGCGGTGAAATTGTAGAGAGAAAATAGGTTAAGTAGTTATAATATTTGTCCAGGATTTCCTTTCTAATAAGGGAACAGAGCTAAAGGAAGGGCAATATTGAAAGTTAGCCTATATCTTAAGTTATCATGGATTTAAGATATAGGCTTTATTTTATAAGAAAAATCATGGGTATATATACATAAGTTATTTAGTACCGACCTTAACTTGATATATTATAAAGTCTAAGTAATTATTTTGGTTACTCCCCTTAGGTCCTTAGAATAATACTCAACAGAGTCTGTGTTGTCAGCTCTTACAAGAATTCCTTTCATCCCAACAGCTTTAGCTCCCATTACATCTGCAGTTATGCTATCACCTATCATCCAAACGTCCTCAGGGTAATTATATTTTTCTAATGCATAATGAAAAATCTTAGGATTTGGCTTCTCATAACCAATGTTTGCAGAGGATAAGCAATCTGACACATATAAGGATAAGCCTAGCTGCCCAACTATTTCTGGAAGCTCTGGAATATGATTCGAGAGTATTATGTTTTCATACCCTTTATCCTTAAAGTACTTAAGAGTTTCAAGGGTATCATCATATAATATAAAGTCCTCCCCCTTAAGAAGGTATGCTCGTACTTCTTTTCCATATTGAAGGGCTACTTCCTTTTGTAGTCCTAAAGAGCTATAGCATTTAGTAAATATCTCCTCAGCATGCTTCCACCAATCCTCACTTTTAGTTAAATGAAGATAATCTCTTTTGTGATCTTGCCACGGAAACCCAATCATTGGAGTAGCTTTGAATTTATCTATACCGATTTTAGAGTCAGGTTCATTATTAATTAATACTGTATGCAGTGCTTTACTAAACATCCAGTCATTATGAGCTAAGGTACCTTGAAAATCCCAAAATAATATTTTTTTCACTTTGTTAAATCCTCCCCATAATAAGTTAAAACATAACTGATTTAGAATTAATGAATTTGATAAAAAGTTTATTCAGTAATCTAATATTTGTGGTAAATAAGTAGTTTAAGAATGCTTCAGTGAAGAAACAAATCCTAATTCTACAGTTTACCCAACAAACTCTTGAATAATTGATTTGAACTGTTCATTATTCTCAAGATATAGCATATGTTTGCCCTGAATTGCTCTTACTTTCTTATTAGGAAACAGGAAATTCTTATGGTGATCTGGTCCAATAGCATAGTCCTCATTGCCAGTTATGATTAGTACAGGGACTGTAACTTTTTCTGTAAGATAAAAATAATTTGCAAAGTATTCCTTATTACTAAAAGCTTGATTAGCCATAACTGCATTAAAGTTTTCTATTTCGGCGCTTTTAGCATTGACCTTTAAGAAGTTTTTATAATCATTATACTGTAACTTATAAAATATATCCTTTTCAAGAAGCTTACCAACTACATGCTGCCACTTCTCAAAAGTAGAACTTTCCTCTGCGTATTGTAAGTCTTCCTTAGATAGTAGCGTAATTCCATAATCTAGTTGACTACTAAAAGAATCCTCCATGGAAAGAGTACAATTTAATAAAATAACCTTGTCTATAAATTTCTCATATTTGTAAGCGTAATTAGCAGCTATAATTCCTCCAAAGGAATGAGCCATTACTATCCACTTAGATATTCCTAGGGTTTTTCTTATCTCTTCAATATCATCAATTATTCTTTCAATGGAATAATCATCACTAGCATTACCACTTGACCTTGCGCATCCCCTTTGGTCAAAATATATCATCTGCATAAAGCGCTCCAAAGAGTTTCCACCCAATGCCTCAAAATCAAGGCTTCCTTCTCCAGGTCCACCATGAATAAATAGACACGGAATCCCTTCACCTGATTGTTTTACATATAGATTAACTTTATCACTCATTTCTATGTACATTTGCCTATCCCACTATTATTTAGTCGAGTTTGTTTATATCCCCAAAACTTCAACAATATGTTGTTAACAACTTAATTTTACCACATAATTACTGGGATAGTATTACTTATATTGAAACTAATGTTATAATAATACATATTAACTATTATAATTAATTACACAAATGGGAGGGAATACATGAAGGTTATATTTTTGGATATTGATGGAGTCCTTAATTCAGAGGAATTCCTAAAGAATAATCCCAATGAACCAATTGATAAGAAAAACGTGGAGGCTTTAAAAAAAGTAATCGATAAAACAAATGCAGCTATTGTTATATCTTCTGGTTGGAAACTATGGTTTGATGACAATATGATGCCAAAGGAAGGTTATTCTCAATACTTATATGATATCTTATGTGAGTTTAATATAAAAATAGTCGATAAAACACCTGATTTCAGCACAGATGAAATACGAGCAAATAAAACCTTTAGTCATGTAAAGGCTAAGGAGATTATTGCTTGGTTAAATGAACATAGAAGTGTTGAAAAGTATGCTATTCTTGATGACTTGGACTTAGAGAATGAGGAAATTAATGAACATTTAATTAGAACAAATAGTCATGTAGGAATTACAGAAGCAGATGGCTTAAGTATTATTGAAAAAATTAGTTAAACTTATAGCAAAAGCACTCATCTAACAAAGATTAGTGCTTTTGCTTTTTCTTAAAGGTTTTAACAACATTTTCGCAGCTTCAAGCCTGCCATCTTCTAAAGTGGCAGTTGCTCAGCCGAGTCATGTTACTTTGGTGTAACAAACATAGTTTGTTCGGTCTAAGTCTGCTTCCAAAGTTGTTAACAAATGAACTTGTTCATTATTTAATTTAAAAGTCCAATACTAAAAATCAATTTCTTGAAGCAATTATAACTCCAACAAGTGGGTGCAATTTGTATACTTCAACATTAAAATCAAAGTTTAAGAAACAATTTTTAAGTTCTTCAACACTAGAAGGAAAATCTACTTCTGGTCCATAGCCTACTAAAGAAAAATCTTCCTTATAATTATCAGGGTTTTCAAAAAACATTAAATCTCCTATAACTATACTTTGCAAATGCTCTCCAAGTAAATTGATGATTTTTCCAATTACCTTTTGTTTGTATTCTGTAGTCAAATGATGTAGTGCATAATTAGATATAATTTTCGTGATGTGTTTTGATTTTAGATCAATATTTAAATCAGGTTCTTCAAATGATCCTACATAAAATTCAATATTTGGAGTTCCTTCACTTTGTGCATTTTCTTTACACTGCTTAATCATACCTTCACTAATGTCTACTCCAATTGCTAATTGTATTTCTTGAGAAAGTTCTATTAATTGTTTTCCTGTGCCGCAGCCTATATCTAATACAACATCATCTATGGTGGGGCTAACCAATTTATTAATTAACGCTGCTGTTTCAGCCCTCCATTTATAACTACCTGTAACATAATTTTCACTTGCATTATTAAATCTTTGCTTTGCTATTGTTTCCATATTAGTTATCTTGATAATATCAATAAGTTGCTGAACTTCCAGAAAATTATTATTTTTTATTTGGTTTTCTGCTTTGTTTAGAGCGGAAATAACAGTTTCAATTTGTTTTTTCTTTTCTACTAATGCTTTTGTTTGAATACTAATCATGCTTTTTATATCTGGGGATTTTTTGTTTATAAGTTGTTTTATTTCTTCAAGGGACAATCCTACAAACTTTAGTGTTGTTATTTGTTGAAGCTTAATAAAATCTTCCTCACGATAAATTCTATAACCTGCTTCTGTTTTTTAAGATGGTTGTAATAGACCAATCTTATCATAATGAAGCAATGTTTTTACAGTTACACCTGATTTTTTTGCAAACTCACTAATTTTCAAGATTCTACCTCCCTTCAAGGTTATTCTAAATCCTAACCTTGGGTTAGAGTCAATTGTTATAATTTAATAATTATAACAATACAAGTACACCTTAAAACTTATCTTATATATTAGTAGTTTTATTTTACCATATAACTACTGGGATAGTATTGTTCATATTGAAGCTAATGTTATAATTAGAACATACAGTAGTTTGTAATTTTATTACATAAGTGTAATAAGCAGTGAACTGTTGCAAAAACAAGTAGGGATATAAAATGGGGGTAGTTAAAATGATTTTTGATGAAAAACTCATATATGAAATTGAGACTTTAGTAGGGGCGTTTGAGATTGTTAGAGATCATAGAGCTAACAATGATAGGACAGGAGTTATTGAGATAGATGCTGAGGGTAAAAGAATGTTTGTTAAAATACATAACAGACTATCAAGGTGGAACCCAGAAGCTTATGCTTATAAAAATTGGACAAAAATTTTATCACCCTACACGCCAACCCTATTACATACATTTAAAAATGATTTCTATGGGATAATTACTTCGCCACTTGAAGGAAGAACAGTTAATGAGTATCAAATTAATGATTTAGAAAAATTAAAAAAAATCTATTATTCAGCAGGAGAACAGTTGAAAAAGCTACATGAATCATTCAAAGGAACATACTTTGGTATTCCTTCTTTTGATGGGTCACCCTTTGAGAAAAAGGTGTTCACAGATCCAATTGATTATATTAGTTCATCCATTGAAAGTATATTAAAGTTAGGTGTTGATAAGTTTATTTTTGATGAAGGTGATAAGAACTTAATTGAATGGTGCTTAAAAAAATGTGATGTATTTAAAAATTGTACTCCAGTTCCAACAAATTGGGATTTCTCTCAAAATAATTGGATGGTTGATAGAAATGGAGTATTCACGGGGCTAATAGATTTTGAAAATATGCTTTGGGGCATTGATGTTGATAGTTTCGGTGTCATCATTGAGCGATATACTTATGATAAACCATGTTTAAGAGAAGCATTTTATCAGGGATATGGATTAGAAAATAATTCTGAAAAACAACTTCAAATATTTATTATAAGTGTAAAAATGGCAATAGCAGATATCTGCCATGGAATATTGAATAATAATGAAAGATTTTTTATGTGTGGAAGAAGGTTACTTAATGATTTAAAACAATGCAAAGCATAATAGCCATAAAAAGCACTCCATCAAACAAAAGGAGTGCTCTTTTCTTAAGCTTATTCTATAATAAAAACCAATAGCTTAAAACTAAAAGAATTTATATGATTATTAATTTTATTCCTTTGTAAGTGTCTCATAGGTATGAATAACACTTCTAACAATATTTCTTATGTGATCTTTGATAAATTCTTTCTTATGTTCAGGTAATGAAGACTTACTAGAAAATGCTCTTGGAACTAGGTCCTTTAACTCAAAGGCTAAGATACTAATTATATCCAATTGCCTATAAGTTTTAATCCAGGAAGTTCTGTCTACTTTTAAACCACCTGATTCAACACCCTTGAAATATACCTCAAATGCTTCTTCTTCCTTCAAATCAGGACATGGTATACCTGAATAAAGGTTGTATATATCCCAGGCTGTGGGATATATACCAACAAACTCCCAGTCAATCAACAACAATTCATCATTATCCCATCCAACATTAGGGAAGTACAGATCATTATGACAAACTGCTTTAGCAGATTTACTTAGTTTGTCCAATATTAAATCAGGATTATAAATTAAATTTTGTAGAATATGTCTTTCATCTTCATTAAGCCAATTTAAAAATACTGAAAATGATTCTATTAATTCTGGATTATCGTCTAGGTAATTTTGTATCCATGGATCAAGAGCCTTTCCTTCTATAGCAGACTGTAATATCTTACATCCACCTTTAAAAAAATCTTCAAATTTCATTAACCAAGGAGAGAATTCTATTAAATTACTATCATTCCAAGTTAGTGAATGGAACTGACCCATTTTATATAGTATTTTTTTAGTATATCTGCTGTAGGAGGTGTTGGTGGTCCGAAGTTTTTTAATGAGTTAGAAACCTCCTCCATTAGTATCCATCTTTCATTAGCTTCTTCATTTATATATGTTGCTATTATAGGAACTCTAATAATTTTGTTAATTTTATTATAAAGCTCACTGCCAACAAACTGAACTTCTCTGTAGTACAGGTCTTTTGAAAGACCTATAGAACCATCTGTTTCAGGCAAATACTTAAGAATAAATTCTGAAATTTCTTCATTAAAATCTACTCTAATTTTAAAAAAAGTCTTTTGTTTCCCATCACCTGTATTTGCCTTAAAAGGCTCAACAAAAATATTATCTAAACTTATAGATGGATTATTTAAATATCTTCTTAAACAATCTCGTAAATATGATTTATTAATATTGTTCACTAAATTATTCATTTTACTTTCTATCATTAACGAGGTATATTATACCTCAATTTTGATAGTACACCCCCAATTTTTTATACTCATTTTTATGTACATTTACCTATCATCCCATTATTTAATGCTAGGTTACCCCTATCCATAAAACTTAACTAAGATGTTGTTTTACAATTTTATTTTACCACATAATTACTGGGATAGTATTCCTTATAATTGAAATTAATGTTAGGATTAGAATGTAGATTTACTATGATTAAGTTATATCAGCACTTTCTTAGTGAGCATATTGTAGTCTTGTTATCTAATCTAAAGTCTTATTATTGTTATATCATTTCAAAAGTACTTTTTAAGTTTTTATAGTAATGAAATATTTATAGCTTTCACCCATAACAATGAGAAAATCATTGCAATAATGAAGAAATAAATAGTGATTATGAATTCAAGGAATATGGAATATAATAATAAAATTTGGTAAAATGTAATTATAAGAGGTGATAGTATGAATCAAAACTTTGATGATAATTATATATTGGACCCTAAAAATGACGTAGTATTTCAAAGAATATTTGGAACACCTGAAAATGAGGATATTTTAATAAGTTTTCTAAATTCTCTACTCCAAAAAACTGAGAAAGAAAAAATAAAGCATATAGAATATATAGACACAAAGCTTTTGGATATTGAAAAGATAGATGAAAAAATTGGCATACTAGATGTTAGGGCAATAACTGACAGTGGTATCCATGTAAATGTGGAAATCCAGCTTATAAATAAATATAATATGATAAATAGAACCTTATTTTATTGGTCTAGATTATATTCTAGTCAAATTAAAAGAGGAAGAGATTATAAGGATGCTAAGAAAACTATAGCAATAAACATATTAAATTTTAACTATATCAAATGTGAAAAATATCATAGTACCTATCATCTTTATGAAGATGACACAAAAGCAATGCTTACAGATATATTAGAACTACATTTTATTGAGCTTCCTAAGTTTTTAGAAGCATCACCACAATCAGATAATGCTTTAAATAAATGGCTATTATTTTTGACTAACCCACAAGAAACTTTGAGGGAGGGGATAGAAGTGGCTGAACCAGCAATTAGAAAAGCTATTACTGTACTTGACATGCTAAGTAGGGACCCAGAAACCGTTAGACTTGCAGAATTAAGAATGAAACAAATCCTTGATGAGAGAAGTATGCTAGAGGGAGCTAGAGAAGAGGGAATAAAAGAGGGAATAAAAGAAGGAATAAAAGAAGGCGAAAATAAGAAGGCCTACGAAGTAGCTATAAACTTATTATCATTGGGAATAGATATAGCTACAATAATAAAAGCTACTGGACTTACTGAGGAAGATATAAATGAAATAAAATCATTGGATTAAATGCTGAAGCTAGGGTTGTAAGATTTAAAACCTTAGCTTTAGTTTTTATTAAGTGAAGAGCAAAAGTTTGACAAGGAATTCTTACTTCTTTGTAAGGGGTTATGGAGTTTCTCTAAAACACGTAGGCATACTATAATGAATTTACATGAAAAATATCCAGCTAAACCATTCTTCATTATTAATGGCAGAAGAGAGATGAATAAGTTATTAAATCAATGGAAAAATGAAAAAGTTAAACACAGTACTACTACTGCATTATAAGCATAAGTATAGATTAAGTTAGTTCGTAATCTTGTTAATAAATAATACGTATCATTAAAAACATTAGGCTTATGGAATATATTTACTACTAATTAGAGAATCTCTATGCTATAATATGCTGGTAAAAGAGGCCGTAGAAGTGGATGGCTACGGTGGTTGTACGTTTTCCCACCTTGGGCTATTGGTGAAATTCATCATAGCTTAAGGGGGTGGTATTGGACATGCTAGAATTAGTAGTAAAAAGCATTGTTGTTCTTTATCTTATTAAAATGATATTAAAACATAATCTTTTTATCTCAACTATAAGAATCAAGGTTAAATTTCTTGGTTTAGATATAGAAATTAAAAGCAAAGAAAAAAACACTCCATCCTCCAAAGATTAGTGTTTTTTTCTTAAACTAGTAAGCAAAATCTAATAGCCCTAAAACTAAAAACGTTCTAGGATTAGCTTAGTGTTCGCAGCACTAAGCTTTTCTTATTTATATTATACCATATTGTGTTTGAAAATAAACCAGTAAATTATAGAGTAGTTAAGAATTAAAAGTGAAAAAGTAACAGTTATTACTTATTCACAAAGATAATAATTTATACTAAACCTGCCAATTTATTTACTTTCAACATTTCTTTTGAAGGAGTAATAAGTAGCTGCAAAGTAGCACATGTAAATAATTAGCATTAGTAATAATCCCATGCCAATATTGAATATAAAAGCTTTGTCTCCAATATATATATCAATTAATTTGCTTCCTACGGACATGAAAATATTTAACAATACAGAGAAACCAATAACAGCTATAAATATTGGTATTATAAAGTATATAGATATTTGCTTTGAAATCAATCTACGAATTTCACTTTTATCTATACCTAGACGCCTTAAAGTGTTAAACCTGTCTTTATGTTCAATAGAGTCTGATAGTTGCTGCAAGGCGAGAACTGTTAAGCTAATCATAAGTAGCACAGTACCTATATATATTCCAAGGATTCTCATGCCTAAGGTAGCATTTAATACCTCACTTTTTTCTGCCACTTTAAACCTAATTATAGTAGGGTCGCTGTCATTATTTTTATTAAGCATATCACTGTAATTTTTCAAAAACCAATTTGGAATATATTCTCCCTCTAGGTTAATTGCATCCTCAAAACTCATTTTTTTCTTTGTATTTCCATAGAAATCTTTGCTGGCTAATGTTAGACTTTTACACCACTCATCAGGTAAAATTACTAGTCCACCTTCATAGGACTGGTAAATATATTCCCCAATAGACTCCCTGTAATATGGCAGTGAACTAAGTTTTAATTCACTATCTTTTATTTTAATAGTGGGATTTTTAGCAAGGTAATCCTTTATAGAATTATTATCTACAGACTTATCCCATTGAGTTGTGAATTCATTAAGTCCTAGCTGAACTTCACTATATCCGAGGATCTTTCTTAGCTGATTATAATCACTTAAGCCTATTGCTAATAAAGGCATATTTTTTCTGCCTTTCGTATATAGCTCAGCATCATAAATAAAGTACTGTTCCACCTCACAATAATCTTTTAGACCATAAGCTTCATTATCAAAGTACTGGACAATTTCACTATAATCAATTTTAGATACATCCTCTGCTTTAGTCATAATATTTAGCTTGCTAGTTACAACTGCATCAAAAGGAATTCTACTATCTAAGTATCCTAGACTCCATTGGGATAGTAGCAGTGTAAAAACAAGACTTAAGGCTGCACCTAAAAAAGTTAGTGAAATTGTAGCCATTAAGATAGGTGCTGTCTTTATTTTAGAAACTACCGTTCCAATTAAAAATAAATTTGTGTTCTCATATTTAAAGTTTATCCATCGTTCCTTAATTGTAATTATCATATAAGCTAAAGAGTAAAACAGTGCGTAGGTTCCTGCAATAAAACTTACTAAGGCTACTCCTGCATAAGTCAGTTCATTCCCCGTCTTAAGAGAAAGATTCTTAACTACAAATAAAATTTTATGAATTGAATAACCACAAATAATATAAAGTAAAATCGATGAAATAAATGCGATAATATAAACAGCTTTACCATGTTTAAATTGATACTCTGTTTTCTTGCTAGCATTAAGCATATTAATAAGTTTTATTTTATTTAAAGCTCTTATATTTAAGAGCCCAATTATGCAAAACATTGCTGTAAAGAATAGTAAGGTTATCATCACAGTATCTAGGTATAGTTTAAAGGAGAATATAATCTTTTGCTCTGCAGTCATAAGAATTAATGCTGTAACAAGCTGTGAAAACAAGGTTCCTAGAAAAATACCTAAACCTATTGAAATAACACCCATTACCAGGGTTTCAATGAAAAACATAAAGGCCACGTTTTTTTGTGGAACACCTAGTAATATATAAGTTGCAAATTCCCTTTTTCTTCTCCTTATCATGTACTTATTTACATAGCCAATAAGCACTATTTCTAAGGCTGTTATTATATATGTGGCGTACTTCATAACATTTTTCAGCATTTCAAAGTTATAAGAGTCCTCTGTTATTAGTTCATAATGGGAGCTAGATAAGGACATAAAAGCATAAAACAAGCTTACACATATAGTTAGTGTAACAAAATAAATTACATAATCCTTAATAGAACGTTTTGCGTTGCTTAAGGCCAGTTTAGCGTACATCCCTAACATCGCCTCCCAACAAGGCAACAACATCTAAAATTTGATTAAAAAACTGCTTTCTAGTGTTTTCACCTCTTACTAGTTCTGTAAAAATTTTACCATCCTTAATAAATAAAATTCTGCTGCAATAGCTTGCTGTAAAGGAATCATGGGTTACCATTAAGATGGTTGCTCCTATTTCTTTATTTAATTGTGAAATCATTTCAATAAGCATCTGAGCTGACCTTGAGTCTAAGGCACCGGTGGGTTCATCTGCTAAAATAAGCTTAGGATTTGTAACTAAGGCCCTTGCACACGCACATCTTTGTTTTTGTCCCCCTGAAACCTCATAAGGATATTTTAAAAGAATATCTTCAATTCCTAAGTTTTCTGCTATAGCCTTAATTTTATGATCAATATTTTCTTTTTTATGTCTGTTGATGGTTAGTGCTAAAGCTATATTTTCATGGATTGTTAAGGTATCTAAGAGATTGAAATCCTGAAAGATAAATCCAAGATTTTCCCTTCTAAACTTTGCAATATCCTTTTGATTAATTTCTGTTAAGTCTTTCCCATCTATATAAACATGACCTGAACTTGCCTCATCAATAGTGGATATCACATTAAGTAAGGTTGTTTTTCCAGAACCAGAGGGTCCCATAACCCCAACAAACTCTCCCTTATAAACTTGAAAGCTTATATCATCAACAGCCTTTACCACATTCCCTTTATTTCCATAGTATTTTTCTAAGTTTTTTATATCTAATATTTTATCCAACATCATCACCTCAATAATATTGTACAAGATTATGTACCTTGTTGGTTTTGTCTAACCTTACTTTAACGTTACAACTTTGTCACCTTGTATAGAAACCACTTCAACATTCAGTTAATAGTTTCAAGGAGAGGAGTTCTCCAAGAATGGTGGGCAAGGTTAATTTGCAGTAAATAACCAAGGCATTTCTAATATGAACGAACTATCATGTTAAAGATACCAAGTTTTAATTTTAGTTGTATACATAAAATAGAAAAGAGCCTATATGGCTCCATTCTTACAAAAGCTTCCCTTAGGAAAGGTAATTACAACTTTAGTATATACATTTTCCTTTGAATCCACAGCAATTAATAAGCCAAGCTTATCACATAACTTTTTACAAAGGTATAAACCTATTCCTGTGGATTTATTATTTTGTCTGCCCTTATTTCCAGTAAAACCTTTTTCAAAGACACGATTAACTTCATTATCTGGTATTCCAATGCCGTTGTCCTCAATAATAAGTTGAGTACCATTTTTAATATCCTTAGCGTAAACCTTAATCATAGGAGAGTCTTTTTTTCTATACTTTACTGCATTAACTAGTATTTGATTTATTATAAATTCCAGCCACTTACTGTCACAGTAAATATTTTTATCAAGATCAGCTAAGTCTATATCTATGCTATTTAGAATAAACATCTGTTTATTTCGTATAAGCACCTGACTTACGCACTGTTCTAGTGAAATTTCTTTTATAAGATAATCTTTGTGAGCTTCTTCACACCTAGCATAAAATAGGGCTTGTTCAACATATCTATCTATGTTTTCAAGCTCCTCTAAGATAACTCTTGAAGTAGCTGTCCTGTTATTTTCTTCAATGAGCTTAATAGCTGATATAGGGGTTTTTACTTCATGAATCCACTGCTCTATATATTCCTTATATTCCTTACGTTGATTCTTAACTTTATTTATTTCTTCAAGCATGGATTTTCCTGATTTCTTCATCAATAAATAATAAGGAACTGCATCCATAAAGGGAGGAGTATCAATTATTTCCCCTATAAGATATTTTTTATCTAATTCATTAAAAGTACTTAAAACATCATTATAGTAGGTCTTTCTTTTTCTATATTCGTATATTAAAAATATGCTATAAACTACAACCCAAGCTAATGATACCGTTACTAAGATGTCAAAGGTATTTCCTACGCTGAAAAGAAAGGTGCTTAGAGTAATTAATCCTATAAAGTTCAGTATTATAGCGTTAGCTCTTTCCCTCAAATAATCTCCTAAGCTCATATTATGTATCCTTGTCCTCTTTTAGTTTTTATAAAATCACTAATTCCTATGTCTTCAAACTTACTTCTAAGTCTAGTTATGTTTACTGTGAGGGTATTGTCATTTACAAACATGGCACTGTCCCATAAGTATTCCATAATATCTACTCTTGATACTATCTTACCTTTATTAATCATTAAGTAATAAAGTATTTTAAGCTCATTTTTAGTAAGTTCTATTTCTTTATCTTCATATTCTATCTTGCTAGACAGTACATTTAACGTAACACCGTTATGATTTATAGAGTCATTTGTTTTTTCACTTGGATAAACTCTCTTTAATACAGAGTTTATTCTAGCTAAAAGAATTTGAGGATTATAGGGTTTTGTAATAAAATCATCTCCACCTAAGGTTATGCTCATAAGCTCATCAATGTTAGTGTCTCTACTTGTAACAAATATAATTGGCACCTTTGAAAAGCTTCGTATTTCAGTACAAATTTTAAATCCATCATCATAAGGTAAATTAATATCAAGTAGAATTAGGTGGGGGCTACTTTCTTTAACTAGCTTAGGTATATTATCAAATTCATTAACCTTCATAATAGAATAGCCATTACGGGTTAAAAGAACCCCTATCTCGTTTTGTAGCTGCTGGTTATCTTCAATTATCATAATATTAATCATATATTTTCTTTAGTGAGAGGGCATAAGAAGCCAAGAAGTCTCACTAAAATTCCCCTCTTTCTATTTAATACTCTTTCTTCTATTATTGATAAATCTTCACTCAATGTCTATGGAAAAGACTGTTTTTGCAGCAAGATATCTCTATAAAAAGACAAAGGGATATCTTTATATCTTCCTATAAAGATAAGAAGATATAGTATTCATGCGGGTTTCAAAGGATTTGTTACATCAAAGAAGTTTATTTAGCTAATATATTTCTGCAATTATATTTTACCATATAGTTACTGAAATGGGGTTATTTATAATGGGGATAATGTTATAATTAAAACATACAGTAATTGTAATTTATTACATAAATGCAAAATGTTATTCATTTATTATTAAAAAAATATAAAATACATGAATTAAAAAGTTTTAGTAACAAGGAATTTATTTTTGGTAAGTTGTATTCTATTGAAAATTAAATGGAGGGGTAAATATGTTAATGAATTATTTGAGAGAGGGGATAACCACATTTCTTTATCTTACACCAGTAGCAGTTATTATTCTTTGTGCTTTTATTGGGATAAAGTTTTTGCTTAAGAGAAAGTTTGAATTTATACCCATAAAAATATTATGTGAGTTTGGTTGGATTCTTACTGTTTTAGCAATTTTAAAAATTACAGGAATCATTGGTGGAGATTTCAATACAACTTCAATATTAAATGGAGATGTACATTTTTCTTACAGTATTCTTCAAGAGGGCTTATCAATGGCCACCTTGCTTAACATTATTTTATTTATTCCTTTTGGATTCTTTTCACCTATTGTTTTTAGTAAACTTCAACATAAGAGAATTTATGGAGTTTTAATTGGAATTATATTTTCTATGGTAATTGAGTTTCTTCAAACATTTACGGGAAGGTTTGTGCAACTAGATGATATGTTAATGAATACCTTAGGAACAATTATTGGATATGAAGTTTGGATTATCATATCAAGAATAGAATCAAAACATAAATTAAGGGTAAAGTGATAGTATTCCTAAAGACTTAAAATTTCTTTAATAAAATAAGTAATACTTTTTTCTGGGAATACTAGGTTTATGGAATATATTTACTACGAATTAGGTAATCCCTATGCTATAATATGTTGGTAAAATAGGCCGTAGAAGTGGATGGCTGCGGTGGTTGTACGTTTTCCCACCTTGGGCTATTGGTGAAATTCATCATAGCTTAAGGGGGTGGTATTGGATATGGTACTAAAAATATTAATCATAGGGTTACTTATTATTGTGTTTTTTAATATTAAGTTAAATACTAGTGTATTTTTATCAGACATAAGTCTTTATATAGGTATCAAAGGTTTTAAGTTACGAATTAAAGCAAAAGAAAAAAGCACTCCATCCAACAAAAAGTAGTGCCCTTTTCTTAAACTTATTCCACAATAAAATCCAATAGCCCTAAAACTAAAAACGTTCTAGGAGTAGCTTAGTGTTCGCTGCACTAAGCTTTTCTTATTTATATTATATCATATTAGTTTTAAAAATAAACCAATAAATTATAATTAAACTTGGTAAAGCCTATATTTATGGATGGTAAATATAGTTGCAAAAGTATGTATTAGTAAAACAACATATATAAAAGGATAAGCTTAGCATTAAAAAGTTGCATCAAATATTTCCTGAAAAAATTCATAAGTTTCTTTATGACATAAAATTTTCATTAAGTCATCTTTAGAAAAGAATCTTATATCGTCAATTTCCTCATCTTGAGGCTTTAAATCTTCTCCATTACCCAAATACTCAATATAAAACATTATAGTTTCTTGGGCATCATACTTATGAGATTGGGGAAATGAAAAACAAATTTTTTTATCAAACATATGGACAATTCTATAATTAGAAGAGCCTGTTTCTTCCTTTAATTCCCTCAAAATTGATTTTTCTAAGTTTTCATCTAGTTCTTCTATGCCACCCTTGGTAAAATCCCAATATCCATCAATGCTTTCATTATCGCTAATACTTTTAACTTTATGAACTAATAAGTATTCATCGTTTCGAAATACAACTGCGCCAACTGCTTTTCTTATTTTCATAAACGCTCTCACCTCCAAATTGATATGTTAAATATAAGTACCATTATTTGGTGTGTAACATCATTAGACATTCCAACTTTAGGTTTAATTAGTTTCCCTTTAAATGAAAGATTCTTTGTTAGTAAGCTCTAAACTGTTTATGTAATTAAAGGTTACCATATAATTACTTTAGTGTAATTCTTTATGAGTGGAAATCATGATATAATTATAACAGAAATTAACTTTAATCAATTATACAATTGTAGATTAATCCGTCACAATTGAAAGATAACTTATAGTAAAAGTTAGTTGTATTAAGGGGTTTCATAATGATGAGTTGTATTAAAATTAAAGCAATCACAACAAAAGATATACCCATGTGGATGGAACTTTCAAAAGAACATGATGATTATGTTAAAGAAGTGGGTTATGATCTCATCCAATGGTGAGAAATTTTGTTTAATATATACCTTTCAAAACAAGGGAGTTCAAGTTTAATAAAGATAGAATAAAAAAATAAAGGGTTTTGCTAGAGTTTCTTAACATGAACTTTGACACTACCGAAAATAGTGGAGGAATTGTAGATGAAATACAATAGTTTTAAAGAATTAGAGAAGGAGTACTCTGTACCTTTTTCTCAAGGAAAGTATATGGAAGCTTTAACTTTATTAAAAAATGGAATGAAAAGTCTTCCAGAAGAAGAGTTCGAAAAATATCTATTTAATATTATACTAGATAAAGCTCAACTAAATAGCAAATCAAAATTATATGATGAGTGTCTAAAAGACTTAACATACTTAGTTGACAGAGGCTATGTATGTCCTTTATATTGGAGCAGATTCTCTGATCCATTTACTAAAAATAAGGACTACACAAAATTAAGAGAGAAAAATGATCTTCAAAGAAGTCGGCAACAAGAGAATTTAAGTCTAGAATGGGAGGTTTTATTGCCTCAAAACTATACCGATGGAAAAAGATATCCTTTATTTATAAATTTACATGGTGATGGAGACAATATAGCATATCACAAAGAGTTTTGGAAAGCTGAAGAGCTATTAAATAAAGGCTTCATTGTTGTTTATATTCAATCAAGTCAATTAATCAGCCACAATGGTTATTCATGGACAAAAACAGTTTTTTATAGTCCTGATCAGAAAAATTGGCCAGATTCAGAACAGATACGTCCAATATCTCAAAGTAGTTATGAAATTAGTGAATGTTATGATTCAGCATATGATGAGATTAAAAGATGTTATGATGCTATAAGCAATGATTATTCAATTGATGAGAATAGTATCATAATTGGGGGATTCTCAGGAGGAGCTAAAGCAGCTATAGATATTGCAATGACTAATACTATTCCAGTAAAGGGATTTATTGCTCTATGCTCATCCAAGCCAAATTCATTTACAAGAGACAATATTGAAGAGCTGTTACATCGAGGTGTAAAAGGTGTGTTTATGGAAGGCGAGAAGGATGTGCCGGTGCCAAAAGTGGATGAGATGATGAAAAGCTTTGACGATATTGGCATTCCATACCAATATTACATTAATGATGCAATAGGTCATTGGTATCCTGATGATTTAAATGATAAATTAGTACAAGCCATAGATTTTATATTAAAGTAAAGTTAGATTGTGAACTAAGTTAATATATTACCTATGAGAAGTGTTGAGTTTTAGAACTTTTATTGAAGGATTTGTTAGGCTAATAATAAGCAGTCGATAAAATGAGAAACACTTTATATGTGTAGTGGATATCAGTGATATCTGAAGACATTTCTCAGTTAAAGAGTTATGTCAAACTTGTAGATATCTGAGAACTAATGGTTATCATAAAGTCTTACCGATAAATAGTAATTTGAGGTGAATTTATATGGATTTAAGATTAGCTAAAATTAGCGACCTACCCAAACTCAAAGATGTATATGGGAACATAATTCATAATATGCATAGAAATAACATACCGATTTGGGATGAAATCTACCCCAGCGAGTTTTTTAGAGATGATATTGAAAACAATCGCCTTTATGTATTGGTAGAGGACAATGAGGAGATAGTTGCAGCCTTTGCATTATGTGAATCAAATGATGGGGAAAGTTATGTGAAATGGGAAAATGACCACCACAAGGCATTATATCTTGACCGCTTTGGAGTTAATGTGGATTATTCAAGACAAGGAATTGGCAGTATAATGCTTAATCATGCTATTACCCTTGCTAAGCAGAAGAATGCTAAATATTTAAGGCTTTTTGTTGTGGATATAAATAAACCAGCTATTAATTTATATCTAAAAAATCGATTTAGGCAAGTAGATGGAATCTATGAAGAACAAATAGATGATGACCTTACATTGCGAGAATATGGGTTTGAAATAGAAGTATTTTGATTTTTATAGAGGAATATACTGAATACAAGGAGGATAGTTAAATGTTACATAAAGTAGATATAGTTAAAATTCTTAAAGATATAAATTTGCCATTAGGTGAATATTGGATAACTTCTGGTGCTGGATTAGTTATGCATGGAGTTAAAGAAGCTACACGAGATATAGATTTAGGGGGGTACAACAAATTTAGTTGAGTGGCATTTAAGAAAAGGCTGTAAATATCGAATAGTAGAAGATAATTCAAGAATAGTTGAAGTAAATGATAAAATTGAATTAATTGTATAGTAATCTATTGTTCAAAGTTACATTCTGTATCATTGTAATGAATAGTAGATTTGTGGGGAGTAGAATAATTGTATTTATCATAGAGGGGGATACACATGGGGAGTATAGTAGTAATCTATCAGTCAAAATATGGGGCTACAAAAAAATATGCAGAATGGTTAGCGGAAGAATTATCTGGTGATTTGCTTGAAACAAAAAAGGCTACAGTGGAGCAGATAGAAAAATATGATGTTATCATTTTAGGAGGAGGGATATACGCTACAGGTGTGGCAGGTATTTCTTTTCTTAAAAAGCATTACAATAGATTAAAAAACAGCAAGATTGTGGTATTTGCGGTAGGTGCATCTCCATACAATGAAAAAGGAATGATTGCATTGAAAGAGCGTAATTTTAAAAATGAGCTTGCAGATATTCCATGTTTTTATTGTAGAGGTGCATGGAACGAGAATATTATGTCTTGGAAAGACCGCACTCTATGTAATATGTTAAAAAAGGCCGTTGAAAAAAAAGATCCAGCTACCTATGAACCATGGGAAACAGCTTTGATTCAATCAGTTGGTGCTAACCATGATTGGACAGACAAAGAGAATATTAAACAAATTATTGAATATGTCCAGATATAATAGACTTAATGGAATTTAATTTCAATATAGTTATTTGTAATCTTCATTAAGTATATCTTAACCATCGGATTATTATTAATTTAAATAAAAGAATGAAGGTTATGTAGCTGCTGCATGAAGTTTCTATAAATAAACAGAGTATATTTAAGCTTTCTACCACACTTAAAGACTTGCTTTATTATTCTAAGAGAGGAATCGAAGAATTATATAATTAAATATAAATAGTAATTTGTGGAGGAGATAAGATATGGCTTCTAGTCAAGAATATTTAGATTTTATTATTGGACAGTTAGATACACTAAACAATATTTCTTATAGAAAAATGATGGGAGAATATATTTTATATTTTCAAGGAAAAATTTTTGGAGGAATATATGATGACCGTTTTTTGGTTAAGATAACCAAAGCAAGCAGACAGTTGATGGTAGATGCAACCGAGGAATTGCCTTATGACGGTGCAAAACCAATGCTTTTGGTTGATGATGTTGATAACAAAGACTTCTTATATAGACTAATTACAGAGATGTATGAAGAACTTCCTACTCCAAAGGTAAAATAGAAAAGGAAATTATTAAAAATCCTTTAGTGGCAATGTGTCTTAATAATGTACAAATACAAGGAAGAGCAGTCATATTAGGACATCCATCAAGTGATGAAAATAAAGAAATTTTAGAGAGATGGGAGCATCTTGATAAGGAATTTATGTATTGGGCCAAATATAAAAATACGGTACTCATTGAAGTAGATATTACTGAAGTTGAGTGTTGGAATAATAATGGGCGTGAATATATAGATATATAAAATAATCAATATTTATTTTACTAACTTAAAAGTAAAATAGTCTTGTTACTATCTCTTTTGTAATTATGTTGATTAAATGGAAAATATACGTTATTGTGTTAATAAAATAGTATATCTCTCATTAGTGTGGAGGAATTTTTGTTTATGAGCAAAGACAATTCGGATTAACCCCTTCGTTTTGGACAAAACCTAATAAATTCTTCGATTTTCTTAGATTTACACTCTTATCTGAATATTAGTTGTATCCTCTCCAAA
>NZ_JAGGLL010000037.1 GCF_017874425.1 Clostridium punense | reverse complement strand
GGAATATTAAGGTTAATTAATTAAAATAATCCAAAAAAAAAACGATCAATAAAAAAATAATCGCTGAATGAAATTCATTCAGCGAAATATGAGTTATAATATACTTAGCAATTAATTAAGCATTTTTAAAATATAAGTAAGTCAGTATGTTTGTCTATTTTGACTTGCTATTTATTTTCAAGTACTTTACAGGAAAATATAATGATTATTGTAAGAAAAGGAAGTATAGCATGATTACTTAGTAACATCCATATTAATACGTCCATCCTTTATTTCTACAATTCTGTCAGCTTTTTCAGCAATTCTTCTGTCGTGAGTTATTATTATAAAAGTAGTTTTGAACCTTTCATTTATATCTCTAAGAAGATTGTAAATATTTTCTGTGGATTCAGAATCTAAGTTACCAGTAGGCTCGTCAGCAAGGATTATTTTAGGATTATTGATAAGGGCCCTTGCAATGGCAGTTCTTTGCTGTTGACCACCAGACATATTTACTGCTAGGTTATTCTTCACTTTTGAAAGACCAACTAATTCCATGAGTTCTTCAGCTCTTTCTAAGATTTCTCTAGAGGGCTTTGAATTACTAATTCCATTGGGCATAAGTACATTTTCTAGAGCTGTAAACTCAGGAAGTAAGTAATGAAACTGAAAAATAAAGCCTATAGTTTGATTTCTCAGATCTGCCAATTCATTTTTTTTCATTACATCTGTTCTTTTTCCATTAATATAAACTTCTCCATTGGTGGGTTTATCTAAAGTACCCATAATATTTAGGAGGGTACTCTTTCCACTACCTGAAGCCCCTATAATGGAATTAAAGCTTCCTTCTTTGAAGGAAAGATTTACATCATAAAGAACTTGAGTTTTTATTAGTGAACCATAAATTTTATTTATATCTTTTAAAGTAATTATATCCTTCATGTTATTACCTCTACTTTAATGAATTTTTTTATTTTGAATTTTTCTATCCATTTTTAATTACGTCAATTGGATTTAGCTTCGAGGATTTAACTGCTGGAATTAATGAAGCTAAAGTTGATGAAACTAAGGCTATAAGAGCAGAGACTGCAATAAAGCCATAGTCAATATAAAGCTCAACCACAGGAGAGCCATCTGGATTTAATGCAAATTTAGTAAACATAAAGCTTAGGAAAAGTCCTAAGGCAACTCCTAAAATTGCCCCCATAAGTCCTAGTAAAAGTCCTTGAAATAAAAATATAAGACTTGCAGCTTTATCCCTTATTCCCATGGCTTTTAAAATTCCAATTTGTTTAGATTTTTGAACCACTGTTATAGCAAGTACACTAGCAATTCCAAGCACCACTGCAACAAGCACAAAAACCTGAATCATTATACTAGATACGCTTTGTCCATTAAGACCACTAAGAAGTTCAGCATTCTGAGCTTTCCAGTTATCTACCTTTAAATTTCCATCTAATCTGTCAGATACGTTTAAAGCAATGTCATCGGCTTTAAATAACTCAGTAACTTGCATTTCTATACTAGTAACTTTTCCACTAAGAGCGTAGAGGGTTTCGCTAGTTTTTAAGGTTGTAATTAACCAAGTCTTGTTTAAGTTAGCAACTTTAAGGTCATAAAATCCTGATATTTTTAGGGTTTTAGTATCACCTGAATTTGTTATAACTTTAATTTCATCTCCTAAGCTGGCATTTAGCTCATCTTTTAATTCTTTACCAACTAAGGTTTCGAAGTCATTTAGTGGCTCTTTTCCTTCATAGATTCTCTTTTTTATGTTATAAATTTTATCAGAGTCTTGAAGATTCATGCCTCTAACTAATACTGAATAAGTCTTGTCTTCCTTTTTTATAAGTGCGGGCTTATCAATTGAAAGAGATAAATTAATAATCCTATCATCAGAGGCTTTAACGGTACTAAGCACATCATTATAGTATTCAATAACTTTATTGTCATTAGTTGAAGTAACAGTAATTTGAGGGGAATTTCCTATGGTTTTATTAACAAGGCTTTTTTGAAGTCCTTGAATTAATGAACCAATAAAAATTTGAACAGATACTCCTACTGCAATTCCAAGTGCAATAAGAGCAGTTTGACCTTTATTAGATTTTAAAAATCTTACTGCAACTTTAAATGGGAATCTCATATATTGTCCTCCTTAGCGAGTTTTAGTATATCTTCAAAAGTTTTTAGATATAAATCAGCTTCTAGTTCTTTTAGAATTTCTTTATTATGTTCAAAGGCACTTCCACCGAGAAAAATTTTAATCTTTGGAGAAGTGGTTTTTATATCATGAATAATCTTTTTAGTGCTTATGGTATTGTAAAAATTAGATACGCTTATTGCTACATAGTGAAAATTTAAGGAAGCTAATGCATTGATAAAATCTTCCTTAGGAGTATTACTTCCAACAAAAGTAGCATTATAGCCTAAAAGTGTAAAGAAGTCCGCAACCATCCTAGCCCCAATTTCATGATATTCCTCAGGAGGACAAACAACAGCAATGTTTTTATCCTGTTTAAGTTCGTATTTTGCATCTCTTTCCTTAATTACATAAGGATAACAGTTTTCAATAATTGTTCTTATAATAGAACTTCTTACATGTTCTTTCCAAATAAAAGTTTTGTCTCCTTTATTAGGAGTCATAGTGTTTAAAGAGGGAGTTAGAATCTCAGTATAAAGCTTCACTATATCTATAGAGTTATCAGTAAGTTTAGATAAAATTAAGTTTAATGCAGCCTCTTTATCTTCCTTTTCTAAATAATTTAGAAATTCTTTGTATAAAGCCTCCATATAATCACTCCTTTGGATAATTATTATTAATTAATTATAATTTAATATTATATTAAACTATAGAAAAAATAAAGAAAAATTTAAATGAATTGTTAAAAGATTTTGAAGAAAATAGAGGGCTTGTTTTTATGAGAGTATCCAACAAGTTTTTAAGTGATATATAAACCCATAATTACTTAATCTAGAACTTTATAACCATAATAAATAAGGTGATTTTTCATAAATTTTTGTGAAAAAGTAAATTCTCGAAATAAATTACTCCTTAAAACAAGTTAATTATCTTAGTTGATTATGTTGATTATCATATATCATGAAATTTAAATACAAGTTGATAAGTACTAGCTTATAGCCCTATAAAAATATTAAATGAGAATATTGGTAATAATAAAAGGAATGAACCTATTGTAAAGTTACTCATAGATTAGAAAGGTGTGTTTATTGAATTAAGATTTATTTTAGTAATTTTAAGGTATTTTATAGTGAGTATAAAGTAATGAATAAATATAGTATTAGAACAAAAATATTACCTATGAAAGGAAGTTATGACAATGAATGAATTCCTTGGAGATCCTAGAAATTTAACTATGCTTATGGACTACTACCAACTAACTATGAGCAATGGATATTTAAGTCATGGTTATAAAGATACAATAGTCTACTTTGATATGTTTTTCAGAAAGATTCCTGACAAGGGAGGCTTCGCTATTGCTTGTGGACTAGAAGCAGTAGTTAAGTACATTGAAAACTTAAAATTCCATGAGGAGGATATTGAGTTTTTAAGGGATAAAAAGATTTTCAGTGAAGACTTTTTAGACTACTTAAGAAACTTTAAATTTACCTGTGATGTATGGGCTGTGCCTGAAGGAACAGTAATTTTTCCAAATGAACCAATAATAACTGTAAGAGGTCCTATACTTGAAGCTCAACTTATTGAAACTATGGTTCTTTTAACTATAAATCATCAAAGTCTTATTGCTACTAAAACTAATAGAATTGTAAGAGCAGCTCAAGGAAGAAACATAATGGAGTTTGGTTCAAGACGTGCTCAAGGCTATGATGGTGCAATTTATGGGGCAAGAGCAGCTTATATTGCAGGAGCCATAGGAAGTTCAAATGTTTATACTGATAAGGAAATGGGAATACCTGCTATTGGCACCATGGCTCATTCTTGGGTTCAGCTTTTTGGAGATGAATATGAAGCTTTTAAAGCTTATGCAGAAACTTACCCAGACAACTGTACTCTTTTAGTAGACACTTATAATGTGCTAAGAAGTGGCATTCCTAATGCTATAAAGGTTTCTAAAGAAGTCTTAGAGCCACTAGGAAAAAGATTAAAGGGTATAAGATTAGATAGTGGAGATATGGCATATCTTTCTAAGGAATGTAGAAGAATTTTAGACGAAGAAGGGCTTTGGGATTGTAAAATTGTAGCTTCTAATAGCTTAGATGAATTTATAATTAAGGATTTAATTAGTCAAGGAGCTTATATTGATACTTTTGGGGTAGGTGAAAGGTTAATTACCTCTAAAAGTGAGCCAGTTTTTGGCGGAGTTTACAAACTAGTAGCCGTTGAAGAAAATGGAGAAATAGCTCCAAGAATTAAGCTATCTGAAAATGTAGAAAAGGTTACAAATCCACATTATAAAGGGCTTTGGAGGCTTTATGAAGGAAAAACTGGCAAGGCTATAGCAGACATACTAACATTACATGATGAAAACATTGATGAAACAAAGCCTTATGTTTTATTTGATCCAGTTTTTACTTGGAAAAAGAAAGTGGTGGAAAACTTTACAGCGAAAAAACTTCAAGTTAAGATTTTCGAAAAGGGCCAGCTTGTGTATAACTTGCCTAACATTGAGGAAATAAAAGATTATTGTAGAGAAGAAGTAAATTCTCTTTGGGATGAATTAAAAAGATTTGAAAATCCTCATAATTACTATGTGGATTTATCAGAAAAACTTTGGAAGATAAAGAATGACTTAATTGAGCAATATAGAGATAAAATTTAATAGATATTTTGAAAGTTTAAAAAAGTATGTAAGTTTATAGCTTATATACTTTTTTTTACATTAGGAAAGTGATATAATATAACTTCGACAAAATTTATAAAGTTATATTTTTGAAGGGACTTCTTAGACTTTCATAGGAAGAATTTAGTTAAAGCTACTTACTAAATTAGAAAGTAGCTTTAACTAGGCATTAATGGGATTTTTACCATGAGTAACTCCTATTTATTGAATAAGATAGTCTAAAAGTTTTTAAAGGCAACTAAACTTAATATTAGAATGGAGGGGATATCTATGATTGAAATGAAGGGCATATCGAAATCTTTCAAGGTTTCAAAAAGAAATCCAGGACTTAAAAAGGCAGTTAAAGCACTGTTTTCTAGGGAGTATGAAGAAGTTAAGGCCTTAGATGATGTTTCTTTTACCATTAAGGAAGGGGAAATGGTAGGATATATTGGGCCAAATGGAGCAGGGAAAAGCACCACCATTAAAATAATGAGCGGTATTTTACATCCAGATAAGGGACAGTGCATTATAAATGGGAAAACTCCTTGGAAAGACAGAATAAGTCATGTTAAGGACATTGGAGTAGTTTTTGGACAACGATCCCAGCTTTGGTGGGACGTGCCTGTTGCAGATTCCTTTGAACTTTTAAAGGATATTTATAAAATACCAGAGGACAAATTTAAGAAGAATTCTTCCATGTTATGTGAAATGTTAAATATTAAAGATATTATAAAAGTTCCTACAAGGCAACTGAGTCTTGGACAACGAATGAGATGTGAAATTGCAGCTTCTCTTTTACATAGTCCTAAAATACTATTTTTAGACGAACCTACCATAGGTCTTGATGCAGTATCCAAAATTGCAGTAAGAGACTTTATAAAAAACATCAACAAAGAAAATAAAACCACAGTAATTTTAACCACTCATGATACTCAAGATATTGAGGCTCTTACAAAAAGAATTATCCTTATTGGCAAAGGTAAAGTTTTATTAGATGGAAATATAGAAGATTTAAAGCAAAAGTTTAATCAAAACAGGACAATTACCGTTGATTACCTAGGAAATATAGTTAGCTTACCACCAGGCTTAGAGTTTGTAGAAAAGTATTCATCTCGTGCAGTAATCTCAGTAGATAGTTCTATAATTTCTGTGTCTTCAGCTATAGGTTATCTAACGGAGCAGGTAGAGGTATTGGATTTTAATGTAAACTCAGTAACTGTAGACGATGTGGTAGTAGGGCTTTACAAGGAGTATAAGATATGAGGTCATATATTTCTTATTTTAAAATTAAATTTATACAAGGGCTTCAATATAGAGCAGCTGCTTACGCAGGCATTGCAACACAATTTGCGTGGGGCTTTATGTATATAATGCTCTATGAAACTTTTTACAGCAGTAACCCCCAAATGGCACCCATGGAATTTTCACAGTTAGCTAGTTATATATGGCTGCAACAAGCCTTTTTAGCTTTATTTATGACTTGGTTTTTAGATAATGAGATATTTGAGCTTATTAGAAGTGGGAATGTTTCCTATGAACTCTGTAGACCTTTAGACATATACAATTTATGGTTTGCAAAAAGCTGTGCAACAAGGCTTTCAAAAGCACTTTTAAGATGTTTTCCAATACTCATAATTGCTTTCTTTTTACCAACACCTTATAAATTTAGTTTTCCAGTGTCCCTAACAGCAGTTATGTTATTTGGATTATCTATGTTCTTTGCCCTTATAGTTGTAGTAGCCTATTGTATGCTAATTTATATATTTACCTTTTATACCATATCTCCTATAGGAGTAAGGATTGCATTGGTTATGACTGCAGATTTCTTATCAGGAGGACTTGTGCCACTGCCGTTTTTACCAGCCTGGCTTACTAAATATATTTATCTATCGCCCTTTGCTGCTATGCAAAACGTGCCTTTTAGAATTTATAGCGGGCACTTAAATTCTTATGAAGCACTACAGGCCATAGCACTGCAAGGAATTTGGGCTGTAGTTTTAATTGTATTTGGTAAGGTGCTACTTTCAAAAACTATAAAAAATGTAATAGTTCAAGGGGGTTAGGAAACTTATGAAACTTTATTTAAAATATTTTTCAATTCACTTACGGTCAGCTATGCAATATAAAACCTCCTTTATTTTAACAGCTATTGGGCAGGGGTTAACTACTTTTTTCTCTTTCCTAAGTATGTATTTTTTATTTGATAGATTTGGTAGTATTAAGGGATATTCTTTTAATGAGGTATTACTTTGTTTTAGCACCATTTTCATGTCTTTTGCCTTAGCAGAATGCTTTGGAAGAGGGTTTGATTCTTTTTCAACCATAATATCAAATGGAGAATTTGATAGAATAATGGTAAGGCCACAAAATGAAGTGCTTCAAGTTTTAGGATCTAGAATTGAGCTTTCTAGAGTAGGAAGGCTACTACAAGCCCTTGCTGTATTTATATATGGAATAGTAACTTGCGGAATTACTTGGAATATAGAAAAGATAGTAACACTAACATTGATGATTTTAGGTGGAACAGTATTATTCTTCTCTTTTTTTATGATATACGCAGGAATTTGCTTTTTCACCATTGAAGGTCTTGAATTTATGAATATCTTTACTGATGGAGGAAGAGAACTTGCTCAATATCCCTTAGATATCTACAAGAACTGGGTATTGAAATTTTTCACCTTTATTGTACCTTTAGCATTTATAAATTACTATCCATTTTTGTTTTTAATAGATAAATATGAAGGAAGCAAGATTTTATATATGTTTTCACCAATGGTAGCCTTGTTATTTATAATACCAAGTTATATATTCTGGAGAATTGGAGTTAGAAAATATACTTCAACAGGATCTTAGAAAGGTGAAAACTGAAGTATAATAATTTATACTTATAGAGCTAATGATTACAGAGTAATCATTGATATATACCTAAATAAACATAGCCACAAAAAACTAGGTGGAAAACTAGTTTTAGTGCCTATGTTTATTTATTATATGATTTTATTTTATATTAAACTCACTACTTAATTTATCATACAAGTCTGTGGTTTTGGAATCATCCTTATAGTTTATAAACACAGTGTAAGTTTTTGTAGTAATTTGAATAAAAGGACCATTACTATCCTCTAGGAACAATACACCTTTATTTATACCTTCTATCTTATAATTTCCCTTTTGAATTTTTCCAAGACTGATGCCATTAGTTCTCATTTTAATTTCAGGAATATTATCTATGAGTTTAATTTCAGTAATAGATTCTTTTTTCATAGTTTTACCATAGGTTCCAGTTATTTTTAAGGATTCTTTTAAAATTTCTACTTCACTTGATTTGTTAGCTGCATAAAAAATAGGAATATTGATTGCAATTACAAATACTATTGTTATAGCTAATATAATTTTGGCAGCCTTAGAATTAGAACTATGGTCATATTTTTGCACTTTCCAAGCATAGTAGAAGATAACTATTAACATTAGAAGAATACAAACTAATACAGAAATGCCAGCTTGTAAAAAGTACGCTGCTAAAGCGCCTAGAAAGTTAATACCAGCTACTATATAGCTCATTTTAGCAAGGTTTTTTCCTACATTTTCAATATCTATCTTTTGTCTTGCCTCATTACTTGCTGTGTTGTAGCCACTAATAAGCCAGTAACATTTGTACTTTCCTATAGCTATACCAAGGGCTAAGAAAAGCACAGTCATGAATATTAAAATAAATATGATAACTCACCCCTTTAAAGTTTAATATTGTTCTTATAAGAAACTTTAAATTATTTTCTTATAATACATTATATTACAGAAGTGAGTTTTGTAGGTAATAAATACATTAAATTTATACCTAAATAAAGTAAAATTAATATGAAGATTGTTATCTATGTATAATTACTTTCTGTGAATAGAGGTTCTAATCATTAGAGTAACTTATAAATTTAATTCTCGTTTAAAATAGTTGAATGAAATAAAAGCAGTATAGCTTTAAAAAAACATTGTCATCAACTTATTTGAAGGTCGGTAAAGTACATACAAGATTAATTTTACTTACATTTAACCTAAACTTTCTTCAAATTATACATTGGTAATCTATTATTATATATGAAACCATTATAATAGTAGAAAGGAATTAAAATGAAGAGTTTAGAAGTTAAAAACAAGGCGTTTGATTTTATTTTTGTCACTATAGGATGTATATTAGTTGCATTTTCTATTACGTCTATTTTAAAGCCAAATGAGTTAGTAGCAGGGGGAATCACTGGAATATCCATAATAACAGAACAAATTACAAAAATAAGCTATGAGTATATCTATTATTTCTTATCTTTATTAGTGCTTATAGCAGCATATTTCACTCTTGGAAAAAGGGAAGCTGTAAAAATAGTTACCTTATCTGTTACATTTCCAATGGTATTAATAATATTTGAAAGAATGAACTTTGCCTTTATAGAAAATGATAGAATATTGGCTTCAATATATTTTGGTATCATATGCGGTGTAGGAACTGCCCTTATATTGAAAAGAGGGTTTTCTCAAGGAGGTAGTGATACCATAGCAAAAATACTGCATAATAAACTATTTCCTTTTATAAGCTTAAGTGAAATATTATTGTGTATAGATGGAGTTATCATAATTTCATCAGCTATTATATATGACAAGGAAATTGCCCTGTACGCTATCATATCTCAACTAATTTTTATGAAGGTTGTAGATACTGTACTTTATGGTTTTAGCTCTAAAAGGGTAAAGGTAGAAATCATAAGTGAAAATCATGAGGTAATATCAAATTATATCTTAACTGATATGAAAAGGGGAATTAGCACCTATGAGATAAAGGGCGGCTATATGAATATGGTAAGGCTGAAAATTGTAACAATTTGTTCACCAAGGGAGTCAATGCTTATAAAAATGTTTATATCAAATCAAGATCCAAATGCCTTTGTTAATGTGCTCCCAGTCACCTCTGTGTGGGGAAAAGGTCTTGGCTTCGAGAGTTTATAGATTACTGATTAAGTTCAACTTCTAATTTTAAGACAAAGCCACTGCATAATAATATGCGGAGAATTTCCCCAAGCATATTTTACCACTTGTAAGCTGTTTCAGCTAAAGTTGCCTAAAGGATATAATTGCTGATAGCAGGTGGGTTTAAATCATAAAACAAGTTGTTTTCGATAAAGTTAAAGCTTATATGTAAAATAAACCACTAGCTAGATGATAAAATAGATTAAATAGGAGAATGTTATTAAATGAAAATAATATAAAAAAGGCTAGTAAGGATTTCCCATACTAGCCTTTTAGATATCTATTTTCTTTATAGAATTATAAAGAAAACTTATTAATATTTAAGTTTTTAGTTTCCATTTTTCTTAACTTCACCTACAATTTTATCAATCAAATCTGAAACTTCAAAGCCACCTCTAGCACTTATCATTTCAAGTGTTGCAACACCAGCCATGGTTTTGAAGATTGGAGAGTTAAGCTTTTCAAATTTAGGGCTTAAACTTATTAAGAAATCTTTAAGATAAGGATATTTCTTTAATAAACCTCCAATATTGGTTTCCTTTGTTATATTGTACTCATTGCTAGGAATAGGATTAGTTTCTTCTTTATTTGCAGCTTTATTATCTGAATCATTCCAGGATAGAAGTCTTTGACTGCCAGTTAAACTCCTAATATGAGTAGCGTCCTGCATCATTTCAAGAACTCCTTTAAAGTTACCCTTTTCATCTCTCACTGCAGTATAAAGGATATAAATAAATTTGCCACCCATTTCTAGCCAAAATTCAGCTTCATCACGAGTACCTTCCTTAAAGGCATTAATAATTTTTTCAACCGTATCAACACTTTCTCGTGGATGGCAATTCTCAACGGCTCTTCCTATAACTCCAGCACTTCTTGGAAAAACTCTGTGCTTTGTATCACTATAGAATTTAACTAGGTTTTCTTCATCAACAAAGGTCAAATCTATAGGTAAATGTTTAAAAATTAGATTTATTTGTTTTAGAGTAAGAAGGCCTTGACTTACATTCAGAACTTCCTCTTCATTAGTTTTTGAAGCAACCCCATGTTTCTCTAAAACTGCAGCTAAATCTTTTAGTAAGTCCACATTCATATTTTCAACATTCTCAAAAGACTTAGAAGTAGCTTTAGAATCAGGGTTCACAAAGGCAGGAGGGTTATCTATTAAGCAGTAGCCAATTTCATCATCACTAATTCTCATCTTTGCAAAGTCTTCGTTGGTTAGCATTTCCATAGCTGTAGGGAAGAGAATTTCATTTTCTTTAATCATCATATCTTTAATCATGTCAATGACTTCAGGTTGAAGAGCTAGGAATTCTTCATCCTTATCTTCACTTAAAAGAGCTTTGGATTTTCTAATTATATCTTTAATATTATTATCTAAAGTCCACATAACTTTAGATGGTTTATCAAAGCCTCTTTTTTCAAGGGCAGGGAATAACTGATTTTGTTTTCTACTAAAATGAATGCTTATTTGACTAAGTTTATCATATAATTCTAGCCACTGATTCTTAATAAATTTTTTCTTAAGTTGCTCATCCATAGAGGTAAGAACTTTTTTAATTTCAATTATCTCGTCCATATAAGTTCTAATTGGGTGTCCCTTTGGAACTTCAACTTCAGTAGACACTAGAATTCCATCGAAGATTTCTAGAATTTCAGATAATCTTTCTGTTAAAACATCATCTGAAATACCATGACTTATTAAATGTTGCTCAGCTATAGCAAATTCCTCCGCTGTAATTTTTTCAAAGGAAGCTTTCATTTTGTTTTTGGCTTCTTCTAGAGAAATTCTACCATTGAAATAATCAAGCTTAATAGCAACCATTTTCTCAATTTTTTCTTTATCTACATTTAAGTGATTGTGCATTTCTATATCATGTAACTTAGGTTTTGGGAAAAAGTAAGCATGGTACTCATTATCACTAATTTTTTCAACATACTTATCAAAGCCTTTACTTTCCATCATTTTATACATAGGAAATGGCTCAAAATCCTTAATAACATGGATACCTTCACCAAGATTTAAATCTTCAATTGCTTTTGTGACACAATCCTTAAAGGATTCATGTTCTCCTCTGCCATCAATTGTGATGTATTTTATGTCTTTTTTCATAAATAAAACTCCTTTCAAAACTACAATAAATTATATAAAGGTAAATAAATTTTTAAATTAAAGATTTTCTTATGGTTGAATCATAGGGTATGTAAGCTACTTAATAATTTACAAATCCCGCATAAATATCTGTTATTTCAGTCCATTAAATTGTACATATTTTATTACTCTACGGTTATGATTTTCGTGATGAATATAGTAAATATATTCAACTGATAATTAATATCAACTATATGAAAATTATACTATTTTTAGTATGACAATTTATGTGATTAGAATCACAATTTTCTAATATTATTACCATAAAGGAAGTTTTTTACTTAGGAAAAATAAAAGTACTATATTAATTAGATTTATAACATTCAAAATATTGGCATAATGATGAAGATATAGTAAAATTAGTTAAAGGTATGTAACTAAAAGAAACTAACAAAAGGTGCATTTTTACGATGTAGTAAAAAATGTCATTTCTATTAGCAAGGGCTCTGAGGAGGAAGTTTTAAATTTAAAAATAATTGAAATTATGGGGGATAAAAATGATTTATTATAATAGTGGTAATTTAATTATTAGATCTATGTTAAAAAGTGACATAGAAGAATTTGTTAAGGGATTCTCAGAACAAGGATGGCACAAATCCCAGGAGCAATTTACAAACTATTACAATGAACAAGAAAGTAGTGAAAGATTAGTCATTATTGCTGAAATAAATGGAAATGTTGCAGGGTATGTTACATTACTTCCTTTTGCTAAAGTTGGACCTTTTGCAAATAAGAATATACCAGAAGTTGTTGATTTTAATGTTTTAATTAAATATCAGAGAAAAGGTATTGGTAACAAAATTATGGACACAGTAGAAAACTTAGCAAAAGGGAAAAGTGAACATATTTCTTTGGCTGTAGGTCTACACAGTGGATATGGTTCTGCGCAAAGGATGTATGTAAAGCGAGGTTATGTTCCTGATGGCTCAGGGGTTTGGTATAAGGAGAAGCAATTACAACCCTATTCAACATGCGAAAATGATGATGATTTAATACTGTATCTTTTAAAATCTTTTTAAATGTTGATTAATAGAAAATTCTTGTATTAGTTTAAAGCATATTATGTGAGTTAGTGCAGTAATTGATTATTTTACGGAGGGTATAAATGGGAAATCTAAAGAAAACCATGTTTCCAAATGAGATTTTTGAAGAATTAGAAAAGAAAGATAGCAAGATAGCTATTATGTTTTTTATCTTTATCTTTCTTTCTTCATTTTTGCTTCTTTATTTAGTTAAAATATCTCCACTATTTTTGCTAATAAGAAATGGTAAAAGCTCCATTTATAATATAGTATTTGCGGTAGTTATGGATGCTCCCAGTATTATAGCAGTTATAGTTATTTTAAGGTATAGAAAGCAAAAGCTTAATACAATAGGCTTAAGAAGACAAGGAATGAAATCTTCTATTTATATAGGACTTACTCTTATAGTGATATTTTGGGTTTATTATATAAGCAATAAAGGGTTTAGTGTAAATTTGATGTGGAAATCACTTTTCTATATTATTTTTGTTGGGTTTTATGAAGAAATAATCTTCAGGGGATTTTTATGGCCAAGACTTGTGGTGGGGTTTGGAAAAACATGGGGAACAATTATAAGTGGTATATTCTTTGGGATGATGCACTTACCCATTGATATTATTTTTAATAATAAAACTATATTTGAAACCTTTATAATAGGAAACACTTCAAGCGTAAATATTGGTGGAGGTATCATAGGTGCTTTATGGTTTATATTTATATATACTCGAAACAACAATATATTATTGCCTTCATTTATTCATGGTTTGCAAGATATGTTATCCATGATATAAGATAAAAAAATTTAGTGTACATAGTTTTATAGGACAACAAGGTCTTTAAGGTTATGCCTAAAACAAAGAAAACTAAATAGCGTATGAAAATACGCATAGGATTGCTATAGTGCTCATTTTTATTTTTAATCGCGTATAAATGATATTCAACAATATAAAAATTAGTTCAATTAGAGTTAGAAAAATAGAAAATGTAAATGCTTTATAATTTAAAAGGGGGAATTTTAATGGGGTTATTTGGACCAAGTAAAAAAGAAATATGGCAGCAGCTAGCTAATGAAATTCAAGCTGATTATATAAATAATGGGTTTTGGTCTGGGGACAGAGTTGAAGCTCATGTCGACAATTGGATTATTATATTGGATACCTACACTGTATCAACCGGGAAATCATCCATAACATATACAAGGATGAGAGCACCCTTTATAAATTTTAGTAATTTCTATTTTAAAATATATAGAGCTGGATTTTTTAGCGGGCTTGGTAAGATATTAGGGATGGAAGATATAAACATTGGCTATGAGGAATTTGATGAGGACTTTGTTATAAAAAGTAATAATGAAGAAAAGATAAAACAATTGTTTTCAGATAAAACTATTAGGGATTTAGTAGAAATGCAGCCACAGATCAATCTTGAAATAAAAGACGATGAGGGTTACTTTTTCAAGCATTTTCCAGAGGGTGTAGATGAACTATATTTTGAAGTTACTGGAGTTATGAAAGATATTGATAGACTTAAAGAGTTATATGAGCTTTTTGCTGAAGTGCTGAAGGAATTATGCAGCATGGGTTTAGCAAGTGCTGAGAATCCTGAAGTAGTAATATAGTAAAGTTAAGATGCGATAATGATTTAATAAATTCAGCATTAAATAGCTGAGTTATAAGAAAATCTTTTAATTATAAGGAAATCTGTAGTAAGGGTTAGAAATGGTGAAAGAAGCATGAAATAATAAAGAGTTTTTATTAGGGAGGAAATTATGATAGTTGATTTGCTAAAAAAAAGATGCAGTTTGAGGAAGTTTAAGCAAATGCCAATAACTCAAGATACTATTGATTATATTATTGAAGCAGGAAGGCTGTCTCCATCTGGAGGTAATGAACAGCCATGGATATTTGGAATAATAAATGACAAAGAACTGATAAGGAAGATTGCAGTAGCGTCCTATAATCAAGAATGGATTACTTCTGCACCTTTGTTGATTGTTTTGTGTACAACCATTGTAGAAGATGAAAGAGGAGCAAGAGACATTCAAGTATTAAGGTTTCCAGAATGGAAAAATGAAATACTAAATATGGATAAAGAACTTTACAGCAAGCTAAATTGTGAAGAACATCAAAGCAAAATACCAGGAACGCATATGGTTTTAGCAGCACTAGAACATGGTATTTATTCAACTTGGGTCTCTTATTTTAATGTTAGTGAGGTTTCAGAATTATTAAACTTACCTGCAGCATATATGCCATCTGAAATACTTGTTTTTGGATATCCTGAGGGTGAGGTAAAACCAAGAGCTAAAAAGAAAAAGGATGAAATTTTATTTTTTAATTCCTATACTAAATTTTAAATAAAATAGCATCAGAGCCTCGATATAACCTTTTATATTTATAAATTATAATGGTGCTAAACTGAAAATAGAAAGTGAAGAGCAGTTAGGGGGAGGACCGTTAAAGAACAGGGGGGATTAAATGAAAAAGCAACTAATTATTTGTGCAGACATGGAAGGCGCAACTGGAATCTTTGATGAAAATCATAAAGCTATGATTCATGGAACAGAAGAGTGGAGAAATATTGGAAGGGAATATATTACATCCGATGTTTTAGCAGTCTGTGATGCCGCCAATGAATTTGGGATTGATGAAATTTTAATTTATGATGGACATTTTGCAGGGAATCCTGAACACAACATTTTACTAGAAAAGTTACCACCAAATGCAAAGTTTTTTGACACACCAGATAGATGTTTTTGGTGGAGAAGAATTAGAGGACAAGCGGTCTGGGAACCATATGGAATAATTACTGTAGGACAACATGCAAGGTATGGAGAAAAAGACGCCTATTTTCCACATACCATTCAGAGCCCGTCAATAAAAGAGATAAGTATAAATGGGTTACATATTGCAGAAATAGGTACTGCAGTTTTGAATTTTTATGGAGCTAAATATTTAGCTAACATTGGATGTAACGCATCTATGAAGGAAGCGCGGGAGTTAAGTGATAATGTTATTACTATTCCAGTTAAGGATAAAGCAAGAGAATGGACACCTACAATAAGTGAGACTTACTCTATTATTAAAAATGGTGTATTGGAGGCACTGAGAAATGGGGAACTAATAAAATCAGTTGATATATCAGAACCCTATGAGTTTTCAATTTCATTGACAGAGGGCTATAAATTTCTTGTACCTGATAGGATTAGCTGGAAAGGTGACTTTGATGATAATAAAGCATTTTGGGAGACTCCTAGTATTGAAATTGGATTAGAACTTTTCGACTATGTAAGAGAATACATAGTTAAGAATAACTGAGTAAAATTATACTTTTAATTAGTTTTTTGATAACAATGAATCATTGATGGACTCTGCAAACTTTTTAAAAGTATTATATAAATTTATTTAATGTTTAAATTGGGGGTTATTATAAATGGAAGAGTTAAATTATTTAGAAGACTATTACAATAGTTATGATGAAGAAGGAAGGTTACTTTCAAAACATGGACAAGTAGAGTTTTTAACTGTAATGGTAGAATTCTCTCATCTTGTATAAGTGGGAGATGGATAGCCTTTATTATTTTAGGCTCTATACCCAAAATAATAACCCCCTTGCCAATTACTATAGATGATGTATTCGAAAATCAATAGTAAATATATAAATGAGGTAAACAAATGAATTTAGATACAAATAATCATTCAGTGTTCTTGCTAAATTATCATTTAGTACTAGTTATTAAATATAGGAGAAAAATAATAAATGATGAAATATCAAACAGGTTAAAGGGGATATTTGAGTATATATGACCTAAATATAATATTACTCTAGGTGAATGGAACTATGATAAAGACCATGCACACCTTTTGTTTAGAGGTTCACTAAACACAGATATATCAAAATTTCTAAATGCTTATAAAAGTGCTAGTGGTAGGCTTATAAAAAAGAATTTCCAGAAATAAAAAAACAATTATGGGAAGAATATTTTTGGAGCAGCAGTTATTGCCTTATAACAACTGGGGGTGCTTCAATAGAAATAGTTAGAAAGTACATTGAAAATCAAGGAATGAAATGAGGTGACAAAATGCTAAAGGCTTACAAATTTAGAATATACCCTAATGAAGAACAAAGAGTATACTTAGCAAAGACTTTTGGATGCACTAGATTTATTTATAACAAAATGTTAGCAGATAGAATTAAATCTTATGAGGAAAACAAAGACCTAGCCATTAGGACAATGAAATATCCTACACCAGCACAATATAAAAATGAATTTCAGTGGCTTAAAGAAGTTGATAGCTTAGCACTTGCTAATGCTCAAATGAACCTAGATAAAGCTTATAAGAATTTTTTCAGAGATAAGTCATTTGGATTTCCAAAGTTCAAGAAGAAAATTAGTACCAATACTTACACAACAAATAATCAAAATGGCACTGTATACATTGAAAGTAGTCATATCAAGTTACCTAAGTTAAAGTCTATGATTAAGATTAAGCAGCATAGACAATTCGAGGGATTGATTAAGTCTTGTACTGTATCTCAAGTTCCAAGTGGAAAGTATTACATATCCATATTAGTTGATTGTGAGAACATTGAACTGCCTAAAACAGATAAAAAAGTAGGGGTGGATTTAGGTATCAAAGAGTTTGCAATAACAAGTGACGGAGAAGTTTTCAAAAATCCAAAACACTTAAAGAAATCGGAAAAAAGATTAGCTAAGCTGCAAAAGGATTTATCAAGAAAAGAAAAAGGGAGTAATAATAGGAGAAAAGCTAGAATAAAAGTAGCAAAGTTATATGAAAAGATAGCTAATCAAAGAAGAAATATGTTACACAAAGTAAGCACTCAATTGATTAACAAAAACCAAGTTATAGTGATTGAGGACTTAAAGGTAAGTAACCTGATAAAAAATCATAAATTAGCTAAGTCAATAGCTGATGTAAGCTGGTCAGAGTTTAGAATAATGTTAGAATATAAAGCTAAATGGTATGGTAGAGAAATAATAATAGCACCATCAAATTATGCAAGTAGTCAGCTATGTTCTAATTGTGGAAATCAATCAAGTCAAACAAAAGACTTATCTTGTAGGACATACATATGCCCAGTGTGTGGGATGATAATGGATAGAGATATAAATGCCAGTAAAAATCTACAGAAACTAGCAATGTAATAAAAGATATATTGTTAGAGAGGTCGGAGCGACCTTCATAGCGTGGGTAAACTTGCTACAGTAGTAGTATTGACCACGAAGCCATCAACCTCTTAGGTGGTGGTAGTTCACTTACAAACTTTATGAGAGAAACTGTGGATGCTATGAATGACAAGACCTTTGAATTATACATGAAATATCATCTTGCAATTTGTGAAAGACCAGATATGGTGGGAGTAACACATCATAGCATTGATATTGTTAAGAAGAATTAAATTACTGTAAGGAAGAAGGATTAACATGAGAGCACCCTATCAAGTTTTAGTTTTTCCGTATTATATAAACCATAATGGAATAGAATATGCCATATTCAGAAGAAGTGATGCTGGTTGGTGGCAAGCTATTTCTGGCGGAGGAGAAGAGGGAGAGACAGTTATTGAATCAGCTAGAAGAGAAGCCTGGGAAGAAGGGGGAATACCTAAAGATTCTCATTATATAAAACTAGATACCCTTAGCTCAATTCCAGCAGAACAGTTTAAAGATAGTGTTAATTGGGATAAGAGTATCTATGTCATACCTGAGAATTGCTATGGTGTTAAAGCCATAGACAAGCAAATTATACTTTCTGCGGAACATACAGAATGTAAGTGGTTGAGTTACGAAGAGGCAATTTTATATCTAAAATGGGATGGAAATAAGGTTGCACTTTGGGAACTTAATAAAAGACTTAGTAAGGAACATGGGCTATAAAAATTAACATATTAGCTTTGCACCCCGTAAAACCTTAGTAAAAATACGTAAGTTTTAATATAAGTAAATATCTATAAAATTTATGTAAGTTAAGGTTGGGAGGGGTAAACAGTGAAGTTTTTGACTAAGTACTTAAATAAAGAAGACTTTTTCAATAAGTTAATAGAAGGAGAAATATTTATGTATTCTTACCATGACTTTAAGTGGGAGGATATAAGTAATTTTGCCAAGGAATATAAAATTCATATTGAGCAAATTAAGAAAGGCACTGAGGAATATAAGAAATATGGAGAGTGTGCTGCAAAGTTAATTGGTAGAAAAACTAAGATTTTTAGCTTTAGTTTTAACTCAAATGAATCAATTGAAATAGAAGCTCATTCAGAGGAAAAGGCTAGAATAAAATTAGTAGATATATTATTTAGTAAAGGTTATATAAAACTAGATAAGTTTGAAGGTTAAGAAGGTCATTAGGAGGTAACTAATTATCTAGTTTATAGCTTTGGTGAAATTCTTTAACGGCTAGAAGTTATTTAGATTTAAATTATGAAATGTGCATAAATTAGCTTGAAAGTTCACCTTATGGTGGACTTTTTTTATAGCTTAATGTAAAAATGTGGTTTATAATTTTAGTATAAGTTTATAAAAGAGACTTATAAGGCGAAATTTTAAATACAAAATAAGTTTTACGAAATATAATATAGAATGCTATTAAATTTTATTGAAATAGAATAGGTAAGTTCAATTGGAATAATAAGAATAAAAATATTGGAGATGATCTTTTGAGTCTTAATTTATATATAGATGAAGTTAGAGAGTTTATGGATAAAGCAGGATTTTCACCAGAGGTAGAAGGGGAAATTTTTAAAATGTTAGAAGAAGAGTTTTCTCTTCTTAAATCCTCTTATGGCAATGAAGAGAAAATGCAGCATCAAATATATGATATGCTTTTTTTACTATTTGAAATAGCTGCAAAACATAATATGGATTTAGATTCTGAGTGGATTAAGGGAAAAGAGAAAAAGAAAAAATACTTAATAAAGTGATTGATATATAGGTGTTAAAACCAATACAGGAGGGATTAGAATGTATAACATAATGATTGTAGAAGATGATAAAAAAATTAGTAGCCTTATAAAAAATCACCTAGAAAAGTATGGATATAAAACTTATATTGTAGAGGACTTCTCAAATGTAAAAGGGGAGTTTATAAAAAATAATCCTCAAATGCTTCTTATGGATATTAACTTGCCTTTATTCGATGGTTTTTACTGGTGTAGAGACATAAGAACAGTATCAAAGGTGCCTATAGTATTTATTTCTGCTAGGGATTCCGATATGGATCAAGTTATGGCTATTGAAAATGGAGCAGATGATTATATTACTAAGCCTTTTTCTTATGATGTGCTTCTTGCAAAGATTAAGGGAGTAATGAGAAGGGTTTATGGAGATTATGCGGAGAACTCAAGCAGTGAAGTCTTAGAGGTTAATGGATTATTTTTATATTTAAATCAAAACACAGCTGAGTATAAAGGTAGAAAAATTGAACTTAGTAAGAAAGAATTTCAGCTCTTATACTCCTTACTTAAGAATGTAGACAAAATTGTCTCAAGAGAAACCTTGCTTGAAGTTTTGTGGAGTGATGTGGATTTTGTTGATGATAATACATTATCAGTTAATATGACAAGGGTAAGAAAAAGACTTGAAGATCTTGGTATTAATGAAGTTATTGAGACCAAGAGAGGCCAAGGGTATAAGATAGCCGTTAGATGGTAAACGCAGGTGAAGGATATGAATTTTAAAGATTTTCTAAAAGATAGGATTCCATACATAGCGGTGTATTTTTTTAGCACTTTATCAGCAGTTATTATAATGTATTTAACTTTTTTCATAAAGGGTGATGACATTTCAATAAACAATGTACTATATGCATTTATAGTTTCAGCATCCTTACTCTTGGTGTTTTTGTTTTATGATTACTATAGAAATAGGAGCTTTTATAAACAATTAGAGCTTATATCAAATTCTAAAGAAGATTTGGATTATATTTTAAATCTTGGAACTCCAAATAGTAACGAACAAGAATTGTTTAAGAGAATCTTACTCAACACGTATAAGCTTTGTGGAGATAAAACTATAAAATATGAAGAGGCGCATAAGCAGTATATATACTTTGTAAATCAGTGGGTACATCAAATGAAAACTCCGATATCAGTAATTAATCTGCTACTTCAGGACGCTCAAAGTGAGGATAATAAAGAAAGCTATAGCAGTATAGCTGAAGAAAATGAAAAACTATCTCATGGCCTTGATATGATGCTATATAATGCTAGGCTCAGCGACTTTAATTTAGATTTTAATGTAGAGACCTTAGATATAATTTCCATTATAAGAAAAGTTATAAATGATAATAAGAAATCTTTAATAAGATATCATATATTTCCTAAAATACATTGCAATGATGAAGTAACAGTGCATACAGATAGAAAGTGGATTTATTTTGTGATAAATCAAATAGTGATTAATGCTATTAAGTACTCAAAAGCTGAAATAGGAGAAAGTAAAAATATAAGTTTTAAAATTTATGGGGAAGACTCAAAGATAATCTTATCCATAAGTGATGAAGGTATAGGAATTCCAAAGGAAGATTTAAGTAGAGTTTTTAATGCCTTTTTTACTGGGAAGAATGGGAGAAAAACTTCAGAGTCTACGGGAATGGGGATGTATCTAGCAAAGAGAGTGTGCGAGGAGCTTGGTCATAATATCACTGTAGAGTCAGAAGAAGGAAAGGGCGCTACCTTTTTTATTGAATTTTATGAGGGAAAGAATATATTTAAATTTTAGTCTTTCAATTTTGTAAGGTTAAAGTTATATTTGAAAGGGAAATCAATAGGTTGATTTCTCTGTTTTTTTTATAATATATTTAGGGTTTTCATTAATCTTTATATAGGTTTTCGTTAAGATAGTGCATTTTATTCATGGTTAAAAGTCTTAAGGAGTCAAGGTAAAGGGTTATATATAATTTAGCTTTTACTTTGGTTTCCTGTAGAGTTTCATGTGGGAAGTTCAACTTATTCACCTTCATAACCCCTTGAGGGAATTAGGATAGGACTCATGTATAAGCTAAATCTTCACGCGGGTCTCTATATATTAAAGTTTAAAGTTGAACGTAACTTTGTCAGTAAACCCTAAATCTAGAATTGAAAGGAAGGATAATATGTCAGTATTAAAAGCTGAAAATATAACTAAAATTTATGGGGATAAAAGAGGAACCTTAAAGGTAAAAGCTCTTGATAAATTTAGTATTAATATAAATCAAGGAGAATTTGTAGGGGTAATGGGTCCTTCAGGAAGTGGAAAGAGTACTCTTTTAAATATTCTTGCAACCATAGATACTCCATCTTCAGGTGAGCTTTTTATAAATGGAACAAACCCAGCTAAACTTGATGAAAAGAAAGCAGCTTTGTTTAGAAGAAAGGAACTAGGGTTTATTTTTCAGGATTTTAACTTGCTAGATTCTTTATCCATAAAGGAAAACATAGTATTACCTCTAGTCCTTGATAAAATGAATCCAAAGGAAATTGAGAAAAAAGTGGAGGACATTGCTAACCTACTTAATATAAAGGATATTTTAAATAAAAGACCTTATGAAACTTCAGGTGGTCAACAACAAAGGGCAGCCTGTGCAAGAGCGCTGGTTCATAACCCAGCAATAATACTTGCAGACGAACCAACAGGAAACCTAGATTCAAAGGCTTCTCAAGATGTGATGGAGTCTTTAGATAATCTTAATAAAGAGAAAAAGGCCACTATTATGATGGTTACTCATGATCCTTTTGCAGCAAGCTTTTGTCAGAGAATAATTATGATTAAGGATGGTAAGCACTTTTTAGAAATAGTAAAAGGAGGCAACCGACAAGCTTTCTTTAAGGAAATTATGGACTCATTAACTATGATCGGGGGAAGATACAATGACCTTGCATAGTATTGCTTTTAAAAATATAAAGGGTAATTTAAATAAATTTGTAATGTATTATTTAAGTAATGCCTTGGTGGTTATGGTTTTCTTTATTTTTGCTAACTTCTTATTTAATCCACAGGTGAAAAATATTAAAACCATGGGACAAATGGGTGGAATGACGGCTCAAGGCATGTTTCTTTGTGAAATTGTAATATTAGTGTTCACAGTAGTATTTACCAATTACTCTATTACAAGCTTTTTAAAGTCTAGAGAAAAGGAATTTGGACTCTTATCTATGTTCGGACTTACAAAGGGGCAAATTAGAAGTTATGTCATGTTTGAAAATCTTATTGTTTCTTTGTTTTCCATAGGAACAGGATTACTTTTGGGATTATTGTTTTCAAAACTGTTTTTTATGTCAGTTTCAGCAATTTTAGTTTTAGATGCAGAACTTCCATTAAATATATCAGTTAAAGCTATAGCAATAACTATAGTATGTTTTTTAGCTTTATTTCAAGGTATCGGCTTTGTAGCAAGTTATAAAATTAAAAACAATAATATAATTGAACTTTTAAAAGGGGAGAGAATGGCTAAACCAATACCAAAGTTTTCTCAAAAGAAGGCTGTGTTATCAATAATTTTAATAGGAATGGGTTATCTTATAGCAGTATTTTCAAACCAAGCTATAATATTTACTATGTTTCCAATTTTAATTGTTACTGTAGCAGGGACTTATCTTCTGTACTCACAGTTTAGTGTGTATTTTACTAATAAACTTAAAAACAACAACAATGTGTTTTTTAAGGGAACCAATATGATAACCTTGTCTCAGATAATTTTTAAGCTTAAAGACAATGCAAGAATATTATTTGCTGTATCCATACTTTCAGCAGTAACCCTTACAGCATCAGCCAGTGTATATTCTTTTCAAAAGACCCTTCAACATAGTGCTACTTTAAACTATCCACAGGATATAAGCTTTGTAGAAAGCGGATTAAATACCCATGAAATAATAAGCACTGAAAAAGTGGAGGAAATTTTAAATGCTGAAAAACATGAGGTGCAGTATAAGAATAAGATTATATTAATAAAGGGAACTAATGAGACTTCACCTGAAAATCAAGTAGTAAAGTATAATAACCTAGTGAACACTAAGGATTTTTATATTATGAGTAACAGTGACTATAACACCCTAGCAAAGCAACAGAAAAAGCCTATAACCACAATTAATAGTGGGGAAGTCTTAATACATTGTTACAATTTTACTGGAAGAAGTACAACAAAGGGAGCAAAGCTATTTTCTAATAACAAGGAGCTTAATCTAAATATTGAAGATGAGTCAACTAGTTGGCTTATTAAAGATGAAATTGCTTCAGGGATAATAAATGCAGATCAAAAAGCTTCTAATACAGCTGTTCTTAATGACGAGGATTTCAATAAAATTAAGAGTGCATTAAAAGAAGAAAAACTACAAGTTTATTATGGCTATAATATAAAAAACTGGATGAAAGCTGTAGATGCAGTAGAACATATAATTAGTCAAGTTCCAAAGGAAAGATCTTATGAATTAAGAGAAAGAGTCACTGATATTTCAGGATTAATGATGGGTATGTCCTTGTTCTTCTTTATAGGAACCTTTATAGCCATACTGTTTTTTATTGCCACAGGAAGTATACTATATTTTAAAATGTTTAATGAAGTTCAAAAGGATAGACAAGAATTTATATCACTTAGAAAAATAGGAATGTCTATTGATGAAGTTAAAAAAATAGTGAGCACTCAGTGTTTTATAATGTTCTTTCTGCCCTTTTTAATAGCCTTTAGTCATACTAGTTTTGCAATAATAGCTTTAAGTAATTTATTAAAATCTAGCTTAAGTATTTATTTGATGATCATAGTAGGAATTTATTTATTGCTTCAAATAATCTATTATAGTTTTGCAAAAGCTATGTATGTAAAACAAATTAATAGTTGGAAATAGATATATTTAGAATAATAAGGGTAATGATTTTTAGCAAGATTCATTACCCTTATTTTTGTATAATTTTAGTTCATAAGGCGTTTGAAAATAAATAACAAGTCAAAGATGTGAAGGACATCTTTAGTTAGATGGAGATTAAATTAATTCTAAAAAGGTTCCTAAGTTTACAAAAATTTAAAAAGGAAAATTTGAGAAATCTTCATTGACATATAGTGGTAGAAGTTCTATAATAAAGACATAACATCAAGTTGATATTATCTAAATGAAAATAAGTTCAGGAGGGAAAGCCTTGGATAACTTTATTATAAATAAAGAAGAAGAATTCCTAAAAAACTATGATGAAAGTCAATATAGAAGACCTAGTATTACTAATGATATTATAATATTTACAACAGAGGATATGGAAGAAGATAATCTTAGAAAGGTACCGAAAAAAGGTATGCAGGTTATTTTAATTAAGCGAGAAGATTATCCTTATAAGGGGAGTTGGGCCCTTCCAGGAGGCTTTGTCCAAATGGAAGAAAGCCTAGATCATGGAGCAAGGAGAAAGCTCAAGGAAAAGACAGGAATAGACAATGTATATACAGAACAGCTTTATACCTTTGGAGATGTGGATAGAGATAAAAGAACAAGAGTTATAAGCGTAGGAAATCTAGCATTAGTTGAGAAAAATGGTATAAAAGTTGAAGAATTTAATGGTGAGAAAAAAAGTCAGTGGTTTTGGATAGATAAAACACTTATAAGTAGTGAAAAGCACGAAGGCTATATAGAAAACAAGCATCTTCTGAAACTTAATTCTTCTGATGGAAAAGTGCAGATTCATTATGAAGTTACAGAAAAAATAGAAAGAGGTTTTATAAGAAGAAAAGAAACTTCTTATAAACTGATGGAGAATTCCACAGAAGAATTAGCTTTTGATCACTATAAAATTTTAGATTATGCCATTGATAGATTAAGAAATAAAGTAGAATATACTCCAATTGCCTTTAATTTATTACCTAGAATTTTCACAGTAAAAGAGCTTCAAAATGTTTATGAGGCTATAATGGGAAGAGAAATTTTAAATTTTAGAAGAAAAATGGGGGATATGATTATTGAAACTGATGAAAAATTAGAAGGTAGACCCTTTAGGCCTGCTAAAATGTTTAAGTTCAATGAGAACTGGGAGCATAATTTTTAACAACATTTTGGAAGCTTCACGTCTGCTATCTTGTAAAAGTGGCAGTTCCTTAGCTTAGTAAAGTTGCTTTGGTGATAATCCGAATCTGCTTCCAAAGTTATTAACAAAATGAACTTGTTCATTATTAAAAGATAGGGTGGTATAAAATGATTTATTTCAATGGTGAGAGAGTACAGGTTAATAAGTTTCCTAATGGGGAGTCCTTTATTAAAAGTGAAGGTTTAAAAGTTAAAGACGGGGTAAATGAAATAAAAGTTAAGTTTGAAAGTGATGAAGATATTACTCATTTAATATTTTTAAAGGGCCATTTAGAGGAGTTAAGAATAAAATGTAATTTAGTGATTCCTTATATGCCTTATAGCAGAATGGATAGAACAGAGGGAATAAGGGTTTTTACTTTAAAATATTTATGTAGAATAATTAATAATTTAGGCTTTGAAGCTGTCACTATCTATGAGCCACATTCAGAGGTATCCACTGCCTTGTTAGATAGGGTTCAGGTTGTGAATATGAGTAAGTTTTTAACTGAGGAGCTCTTAAGAGAATTAAATAAAGGAGAAGAAGAAATTTATTTAGTTTATCCAGATGCTGGTGCAGCTAAAAGATACGGTAAAGAAATAAATTATGAAAAGATACTAACTGCAAATAAAGAAAGAGATTTTAAAACAGGCATGATTAAAAGCTTAGAAATTAATGGGGATATAAATCAAAGTGGTTTTAAAGCTATTATAGTAGATGACCTATGTTCAAAGGGTGGAACCTTCATGATGACAGCTAGCAAATTAAAGGATATGGGAGCCAGTGAAATTTATCTAGCAGTGACTCACTGTGAAAATACAATTTTTGAAGGAAGCTTACTAAATAGTGATTTGGTAAAGGGGATTTATACAACCGACAGCATTTTAAGCAAAGAACATGAAAAAATTAGGGTTTATGAAATATAGGGGGTATTTATGATGAAAAAATTATTAGTAGTTATTGATTATCAAAAGGATTTTGTGGATGGATCCCTAGGCTTTGAAAAGGCCACAACTCTTGAAGAAGGCATTTATAACAAGGTGAAGGAGTATTTAGGGGAAGGGCATAAAGTAATATTCACATATGACACTCACTTTGAAGATTATTTAGAAACTAGAGAAGGAAAAAACTTGCCCGTTAATCATTGCATTAAGGGTAGTAAGGGTCATGGATTATACGGAAAGTTGGAGGAGTTTTCAAAGGCAGAGAACACGCTTCATTATGAAAAAAGAGGCTTTGGTATTTCTCCAGAGGATATGATTAAAATAGCAGGAGAAATTGGAGAAGAGATTGAAGAAATTCAGTTAGTGGGAGTTGTTACTAATATCTGCGTAATCAGTAACGTAGTTTTATTCCAGTCTCAATATAGAAATGCAGATATTATAGTTGATGGAAGTCTTTGTGCAAGTTTTGATTCTTCACTTCATGAAAAAGCACTAGATGTTATTGAAGGGCTACAAGGAAAAGTTATCAATAGGGGGAAATAATTATGATAAATCCAATGCTGTTAACGGATTTTTATAAAACCATTCACCATATGTGCTACGCAGAAGGAATGACTAAGCTAGTAAGTTACTGGACTCCTAGAATGTCTAGAAAAGAACACATGGATAAAGTGGTTATGTTTGGACTTCAACCTTTTATTAAAAAGTATTTAATTCAATATTTTAATGATAATTTCTTTAATAAAGATAAGGAAGAAGTAATTAAAGAATATAAGAGAATTATAGCTAATACCTTAGGAAATATTGCTGCTGATACCAAGCATATAGAAGCTCTTCATGATTTAGGATATTTACCTATACAAATTAAGGCAGTAGCAGAAGGCACAAGGGTAAATATAAAAACTCCAATGATTGAAATTACTAATACCCATGAAGATTTTCCATGGCTGGTGAATTATTTAGAAACCTTTATGAGCTGTAATATATGGCAGCCTATGACCAGTGCAACAATTGGTTATAGATATAGAGAAATAATTGAAAAGTATTTTGACTTAACTGTGGATGGTGGAGAGGCAAGAAGGTCTTGTGGAGACTTTAGTATGAGAGGTTTTAGCTCTGTGGAAAGTGCAGAGCTTAGTGGGGCAGCACATCTTCTTTCTTTCCTTGGAACGGCAACTATTCCAGCAATTGCTTACCTTGAAGAATATTATAATTGTGATGTAGAAAAGGAAGCAGTAGGACTTGGAACACCTTCCACAGAGCATAGTGTAATGTGTAGTTACGGAGAGGACGAATTTTCAGCCTATAAAAGGTTAATTACAGAAGTATTTCCAAGGGGCATTTTAAGCATAGTTTCAGACACTTATGATTATTGGAGCGTAATAACAGAAATACTTCCAAAATTAAAGGAAGAAATTCTAAGTAGAGATGGGAAAATAGTTATCAGAGGGGATAGTGGAGATCCTGTAAAAATAATATGCGGAGATAAAAGCGCTCCAAGAGATAGTGAAGAATATAAAGGAACAGTGGAGCTCCTTTGGGATATATTTGGAGGAGAAATTAATTCAAAGGGTTACAAGGTGCTAAACGGGAAAATAGGTACAATTTATGGTGATAGCATTACTATTGAAAGGTGCGAAGAAATTTGCAAAGGCCTTATGGAAAAGGGGTTTGCAGTTAATAATTGTGTTTTTGGAATTGGTTCTTACACTTATCAATATAATACTAGGGACACCTTTGGGTTTGCGTTAAAAGCTACTCATGCTGTGATAAAGGGAGAAGAAAGATTCATTTTTAAGGCTCCTAAAACAGATAAGGATAATTTTAAGAAATCTCAAAAGGGAATGTGTTATGTTTATAAACACGGGGAAGATATCTTATATAAAGATGAATTAACCATAAAACAGCAAGAAAGCTATGAGGATAACTTATTAGAATTGATATTTAAAGATGGAGTTTTAATAAAGGATTATTCTCTATCAGAAATAAGAAATAGACTACACGGAATTTTTTAAGGGTATATAAGGAGGAGAAAAAATTGAGGAAAGGTTTTAATGCAGAAAAGATATGTGAAGAAATTATAGCTTGGATAAGGGATTATTTTAAAGCACAGCCTAGTGCTAAAGGAGCTGTAATTGGAGTTAGTGGAGGAAAGGACAGCACTATTGTAGCTAAACTATTAGTTGAGGCTTTAGGTAAAGAAAGGGTATTTGGGGTTTTAATACCTAATGGAGAGCAGAAGGATATCGGTGATAGCTTAAGAGTTGTTGAGCTTCTAGGAATTAATTATAAAGTAGTTAATATAGAAAAAGCCTATAAAGGATTATTAGAAGAAATTGGAGAAGATTTATCAGAGGATGCTAGAATTAATATTCCACCAAGGCTTAGAATGACTACTGTGTATGCCATTGCTGCAAACCTTCACTACAGAGTATGTGGTACAGGAAATAAATCAGAAGCCTTTGTAGGGTATACAACAAAATGGGGAGATAGTGCCTATGATTTTAACCCAATTGGAGATTTAACTACAGAGGAAGTTGTAGCTATTGGAGATTATTTTGGCTTACCTGAGGATTTAGTTCACAAAACTCCAAGTGATGGATTAAGCGGAAAATCAGATGAAGAAAAGCTAGGCTTCACCTATAAGCAAATCAATGAATATATAGAAAATGGCACCTGTGGAGATGAGGAAATAGATGAAAAAATAAGGCTAAAAAATCAGTATAATAAGCACAAGAGAGCTTTACCACCAAAGTACGAAGTGTAGAGTTGCTATAGTTTGTTTTACTAACTAATTCAAACCACCTATAGATGTGCTTAATAGTCACTTATTAGATAGAAATAAATAGAAACTATAAATATAAATTTTAAAAAATGGAGGCACTTTAGCATGTCTCCATTTTTATGTTTTTCTTACTGCATGAGTTGTCCAATAATTTGTGAGAAATATTACTATTAAAGAAATAAAGAAAATAATAGCTACCCAAGAAAAAGCTGTATTCATATCTCCGCTTTCTACAGCGAAAAAAATAGCAACAGGAATTGTTTGAGTTTTACCAGGAATATTACCAGCCATCATTAGGGTAGCACCGAACTCACCTAGTGCTCTTGCAAAAGCCAGTACTGTGCCCGCTGCAATTCCAGGTAAAGCTAAAGGGACTGTTATAGTCCAAAAGATTCTAGTATTTGAAGCACCTAAATTTTTAGCTGCATTTAAAATATTATCATCAATTTGTTGAAAAGCACCTAAGGTTGTTTTATACATTAAAGGAAAGGCTACCACCGTTGCAGCAATTACAGTGGCTGGCCAGGAAAATATAAGTTTTACTCCGAATGAGAATAAAACCTTACCAATAGGACCATTTTTACCGAAAATAAGCAGGAGGAAAAAACCTAGAACAGTAGGTGGAAGCACCATGGGCAAGGTGAAAATTGAGTCAAAGATCACCTTGAATCTACCCTTCCTACTTCTCATAAACCATGCAGCCCAAATACCTAGAAAGAAAGTGATTATAGTTGAAGTAAATGCAGTTTTAGCTGAAATTACCAAAGGGGAAAGTTCAAAGTTCAACAAGTATCCCTCCTATAATTTATTTTATAAGTAATTTATTTCATAAATAGTTTATTTTAAAGTTGTTTTAAAACCATATTTCTCAAAAGTATTTTTGGCTTTCTCAGAGTTTAAAAAATTCATGAATTCCTTGGCAGCATCAGTTTTTTTACTGGCTTTAAGGATGGCTATTGGATAAGTTACAGGCTTATGTGAATCAGAGGAAGCAGTGGCAATAACTTTTACCTTAGTAGATACTTTTTCATCTGTACCATAGACAATACCAGCATCTGCATTTCCTGTCTCCACCCAAGTTAAAACTTCCTTTACATCCTTTCCGTACACAGCCTTAGATTTAATCACATCTAAGATTCCTAAGCTTTTAAGAACCTCTTCTGCATATTCACCCACAGGTACACTTTTAGGTTCTCCTAAGGCTATATGTGAAGCTTTGTCTAGAGTTAAGTCACTAAAGGAAGAAATGAAAGAGTTGTCCTTATGAACAATTAAAACTATTTCATTCAGCAAAAGATCTTTCCTTGAATCCTTTAGGAGCAGGTCTTTGTTTTCTAGTGCATTCATTTGCTTTGGAGCTGCTGATAGAAACATGTCCACATCTGCTCCATGTTCTATTTGTTGTTGAAGAGCACCAGAGGAACCGTAGTTTATGGTTAATGAAATCTTAGAATTTTCAGCTTCATATATTTTTTTTACTTCCTCTAAAGAGTCCTTTAAACTAGCTGCTGCAGATATATTTAAATTTACAGTTTGGGACTTAGCTTGATTATTGCATCCCACTGAAAAATAAAGACAAGTACAAGCTAAAAGAATAAAGGTAATCTTAAGTGTTTTTTTCATTATTAATCCTCCTAATTTTGCTATTTATAAGGTAACTATAGGCTTCCGTGGTGAAATTTTAATTTATTCAGTATCAATGAAGTCCATGTCCCAAAAGCCTTAAGAGAACCGGGTTAGGACTCATGTATAAGTTGAGTTTTAACTCTGGTTACTTATAATTACAAGATTATAAAAGTAACTAGTAATAGTTATTAAATATTACTTAGGGTTTAAGAACTAAAAAGTATGATTTTCTTTAATAAAGAAGCTTGTCTTAAAATAATCTGTTTATTATTTTTTATTATATTAGAGCATGTACATATATATGAAAGAATTATTTAAATCCTTTGAAAATAAGCAGAAAGTTCTTACAAGTTAATCCACATTTTGGTACAATATTCCTATATGCTTAAGTTTATTCTTTAACATTTTTAGGAGCATAGATAAGAAGCCTAGTACTTAAGTAGTAAATAGATATTTCAGTGTAGAAAATATAATTTTACACAAGGAACAGTCAGGGGGATTGAGACTAATGAGTTATTTAAAAAAGATGGTGGGAGAAAGATGCTATTTATCACCAGTAGATGGCAATGAGGCTGAAAAGGTAGCTAGCTGGAGTAATGATATTGAAGTTGCCATAAGAACAGGGGATATATCAGATATGATTACTTACGAAGTGCAAAAGGAATATCTTATAAATATGAATAATAGCAGAGGGTATGCCTTTTACATTGTGAGAGCAGAAGATGATGAAGTTATCGGAATTGGAAGACTTATGAGAATTAATTATATAAACAGAAATGCTGTTATGGGCATGTTTATTGGAGAAAGAAGCAATAGAAATAAAGGTATAGGCTCAGAAGCTACTAAGTTAATATTAGATTTTGGATTTAATGTACTTAATTTAAGAAATATAATGATTGAAACCTTTTCCTTCAATGAACCAGCAATAAAAGCTTGCAAGAAGTGTGGTTTTAAAGAGATTGGAAGAAGAAGAAAAGCAATTATATATGGAAATAATGAGTATGACGAAGTTTACATGGACATTTTAAATGAGGAATTTCAAGACTCAATAATTGATAAGGTTTTAAATAAATAATGAAGGGCAGGAAACCTGCCCTATAGTTTTATTCTTTTTCTACGACTACTACATTAATTCCTTGTTCATCAAAAGCAGCTAGGTCTTCTTCAGAGGCATCCCAATCTGTGATTAGGGTATCTAATCTATTTGCTGGACAAATACTTAATATTGATTCAAAGCCAATTTTTTCTGTAGGAAATAATCCAATGGTTTCCTTTGAGCTATCAATAACCGCATTCCAGAAGGTGATTGCTACGGATTTTTGTATTGATAAACCAAATTTAGGAGATATACAAGCAGAAGTAATAAAGCATTTATCAAATCTCAACCTAGTAATCATTTCAACGGCAAAGGCATCATAACAGTTGCCCTTGCTATCCATTTCTCCACCTAAAAATATTACAGATATATTATCCTTCTTTCTCAGCTCTTCAGCAATTATTATGGAGTTTGTTACAGCTCTAACACGGATATCGCTTGGCAAATTTTGCGCCATAAAATAACCAAGAGTTGCTGAAGTGATAAAAACTACATCGTTGTCTTTGATCATTGAAACAGCTTTTAGAGCTATTGCAAGATAGTTTTCTTTAACAGAGGTTATATCCTTTGCTGTAGTTTTGGGTGGCTTACCTGATGCAACTTGTCTTGTAGGAATTGCGCCACCATGGGTTCTTTTTAAAAGGCCTTTTTCTTCAAGTATTCTTAAGTCTCGTCTCGCAGAGTCAACGGATACATTAAATTTTTCCTGAATTTCTCCAATAGAAATTCTGCCATTTTCAGTTACAATGTCTATAATGGCTTGGTGCCTTTCTTCAATAAACATAAAAATTTACTCCTTCTTTAGGCATCTTCAAAAAATAAATAAGTCTGTATGCTCGGCTATTTTGCGTTATACTGCGTCAACAGAACCCTTAGATAGCTCTACTATCTGCAGAACCTGTTTACTTGTCGGCACAAGCTTGCTTGTGAACTCAAAATATCCTTTACATCTTTGACTTGTTATTTATTTTCAGATGCCTTAATAATTAAAGATAATTCATTGTGCACTGTGATTCATCCTTATTAATAGTATATCATGGTTATTCATGAATTGCAAGAACGAATTGGGAATAAAGTTAAATAAACATTAACAAACATGAAAAAAGTATTAAAAAACATTAAATTTTATAAATTGTTCTGAATTTATAATTTCTTACAGGAGTATATTAATAAAAGTGGAATTGATTAAATTATCAGAAGGCCATATAAGGAGATGAATAAAATATATGTGGAGCAAGACTAAAAAACGATTGGAAAGTTTTCTATGCGATTCTTTAAAGTCAAGGGTAGAATATTTTTGTTCAAATTATAGAATGCATGATGGAATAGGACGAGCTTATATTACTGTAGATGGAAAAGAAGTCTATAGCATGTGTACATTAAAAAGAGATTATTATAGAGCACCCGTAGAAGGAACGTACTCTCAGGTAGAATTTATAGATACAGCATGGAGTTACTTTAATACTCCTATAGAAGAGTGCTTACAAACTCAAAACCCTCTTTTGAAAATTTTAGTTGTATTAGATAGAAGAGTTGGAAAAAGAACTTTAATCAACATGAAGGAAAGTATAGACAATGAAGAGGATATAGTGAAGTATTTCTATAAGCTAAGGTGTAGTGCAGAGGGAATTGAAAAGGATATGGATATAAAGTTAAAGGGGGAGAAAGTATAGTGGAATTACATGATAAGAAAAAATTTATAGAAAATTGTTTGCAATCATTAGATAAACTTTGTGAATTACACAAGACAGCCAAAGAGGTACACCATTCTTTGAACAACTTATATCCAGTAGCAGTAGTTAGAAACAATATTTTTTATGTATTTGATTTAGATGAATTAGGTAGGAAGTATGAATTTGTCTTAGAGAATCGATCGAGTATCACACTACCAAATAAGGTATTAGCTTCTTTTCCATTAGAGTTTTATGATATGAAGGCTAGTGCTGTAATTTCTCAGGATGCTTTTAACAGCATTGAGGGATATATGTTTATATTTCATGAGTTTGTACACTGCTTTCAATGGATTAATGATGAGCAAGAAATTAGGGGAAATTTAATCCTATCAAAAAGAGCAAAAGAAGAGAAAAATTATACATGGGAAATAACTCATCCATTTCCATATGAAGATAAGAAATTTATAGAGCAAACACTAAAACTGTGTGAAAATCTTAAAAATAATGATTATAGAAAAGTACTCAACTATTATAAGGGCATGAAGGACTATCTAAAGGATGTAGACTATGAATATATGATATGGCAACAATATAAAGAAGGATTTGCTAGGTATGTAGAAAACTTAGTTAGAAAAAAATTCTTAGTGGAATCTAATTCACTAGAAGTGACCTTACCATTGAGCAGGGAATGTTTCTATACCTTAGGGAGTGCATATATAGATTTATTACTAAGTAACAATGGTAATCTACAGAATAATTTAAAAGAACTTTTTATGTTCATGTTTAGTCTAAGTTAGCTGTAAAACTATGATGTATCAATTTAGAAGGTTTTATAGAAAATATAAATGAAAAAGTAAAGAATTTTAAGATAAACATATGATCTAAATTTTAGGTTATATGTTTTTTGTTATTATATAGGAATTTCAACTTTTTTTGCGCTAGCAAAATGCCTGGAAGGCCTTGGAATTGAAGGGTTTCAGAATGTATGTAAAAAAGTACCATAAACATTTTGGGTAAAGTTTTGTATAATTTATTTAAAAAACAAGGATGATTTTGAATGAAGAAAACTATTATAAAAGAAATATTTTTAGATCATTGGGATAAATTTAAAGAATTATACAGAGGAAAGATTAGAAAAAATGTTATTGTGGAAGTTGAAAAAATGATGAACTGTGGATCGTTGAACAATGGGTTTATAGAATTTAAATGCGAAGCATGTGGAGAAACAAAAAGAGTAGGATTTACATGCAAGAGTAGATTTTGCAATTCTTGTGGGAAAATTAGAATTGACAATTGGACAGAGGATTTAATTGCAAAGTTAATAAACATTCCACATAGGCATATGGTTTTTACAATCCCAAAGGAATTGAGAGAATACTTTAGAGCTGATAGAAGATTGTTAAGTTTATTACCACAATGTGCTACAGAAGCAATTAGTAGTTGGTATTTAGAACGAAGTAAAAAGGAAAAGTTTATTCCAGGAATAGTTGCTGTTATTCATACCTTCGGTAGAGATTTAAAATGGAATCCCCACGTACATCTACTAGTAACTGAAGGGGCAAGTGGTAATATTACAGCTTGGAAAAAGTTTAACTTTATGCCTTTTGCTATGCTTCGCAATAGGTGGCAGAAACTTCTTTTAGACAAATTAGGTAGTAACTTAAAAAATGGGATTAAAGAATTTAAAAGATTAAAAAATCAGCTATATTCTGTTTTAACCAAAGGTTTTTATGTATACGCAAAAGGACTGATAACTTCAACTAAAATTGTAGCAAGGTATGTAGGCCGATATGCTGCAAGACCTGTAATAGCACAGTCAAGGATTATAAGCTATGATGGAAGAACCGTAAGGTTTTACTATGAAAGACATGAAGATGGAAAGAGGGTAGAAGTGGAGCTTGATGCCATAGAGTTTATTAAAAAGTTAATAATTCATATACCCGAAAAACACTTTAGAATGATTAGATATTATGGTATATACTCTAGCAATAATAAATGTGAAAATAAGTTTTTCAAACTTATAAATGAAAAGGTAGCTGAAGAACTAAAAAAGTTAAGAAAATGGGAGTATAGAATTTTAAAATATTTTGGCATAGATCCTTTAAAATGCGAAAAATGTAAGAAGTATATGGTTATTAATAG
>NZ_JAGGLL010000036.1 GCF_017874425.1 Clostridium punense | reverse complement strand
GTGAAGAGCTTTATTAATACAATAAATAAAGTTCCTACTCAAACCATAGACAGGCTATGCATTAGAATGTAGAAACTTTATTAAAACATATATATGTTTGATATTGAGGTTCTGAATTCAAATTCACCTATTTATCTAAAGCAACCATGGCAATTCAAGCACTCAATATCAGCACTAGTTAGTGGTTATAGCACATATTCATTAAATCCTATAATTGATTTTGAGTACTTATGTGAAGACCCCGAACTATAGAATAACTGGTTAATAAATAAAAAACGATGTATTAATGCATCGTTTTTTATTTATTGCTATAATACTTCGTTTAATAATATTATTCTTTTTATTATTTAATAGTAATGTTACTGTACATTTAATTACTAAGAAAAGCACAATAACCTCACTAATTTCGGCAATCAATGTCCATTTTTCTCTTCAGCTCTACGTTGCAATACCTAACGTGTATTAAAGCTTTCTAGCCTTAAACACAAAGGAAAGTGGCAGCATTTGTGCTTTTTTTATTTTACGAGAAACTTCCTCTATTTTATTTAATATATCACTATGAGTTTGTTCAACCATTTGTTCAATAACAAACCCTGCTTTTGATAAAGCATTGATGTATGTTGAAACTTTACGGCTACATAGTAATGCTGTACTCTCCCCAGGCATAGGCTGTGTAAACCAAGCTTCATCAAAGTAAGACCTTCCAAATAGCAGTTTATCTTCATCTATGCTAACACAGCTATGCAAAGGATGCTGCCAACTAAAAATGAAAATACCGTCTTTTTTTAAATATGAAGCAATTTTTACAAAGGTATTTTCAAGATCGGTTGTCCATCCAATAGCATAAATTGAATATACAAAATCAAAGTAATCCTTAGGTATACCACATTCCTCTTCCATGGGTGAGCATATTAATTTAGCGGTATAATTATTTTCCCTTAAATACTTCTTTGCATTTTCAAGCTGACTGCTGGACATATCCAAGCCCCATAACTCAGCTGCACCATGGTCTCCTTGATATTTTAGAGAATGTCCACTGCCACAGCCAATTTCAAGTAATTTAGCTCCTTTTACATTTCCAAATAAATTCAACTCCTCCTCTGTAGCAAAGAGAGTTCCGTATTGTGGTAGTGCTGTAACTCCAAACCACTGATCTGTATTTGTATTCCAATAATCTTTATTTACTTCATGTATTTTTTCATTATTCATCTGTTCTCCCCATTTCCCTAAAACAAGTGTCTATATTAATACCAATAATCCACTTTAACCAATTTTTTTATATAGTGTTCAGTACTTTAACTTAGGTAACTACAGTAAACATTTATAGCATCTATATCTTTCATAAATCTCAAACCCTGCTGATAAAGCTGAGTTTAGTTCCTCAGTAGAACCTTCATTAATAAAATATATAATTTCCTTTACTGTACCAAATTCATTATATAATTCCATTAACATTTCATTGATTAAAATACCTATAAAGTGTTTATCTTCATATTCTTTATCAATGAATAATCCAAAAATCTCTGACATACCTTTTCTTGCCCTAACAAAGATGCTTCCGTGAATCTTTCCCTGTTCCCTAAGAGCAAATACTCTAAAAAGCTCCATATCCTTCTTAAGGTTTTTGCTATTATAGTACATTCCTGAAGGAACCGCATGTTCATCATGAAATATAGCATATTCATCAAAATTACTCTCTGTAATTCTTTCTACTGAAGGGTGCTTTTCTCTTATATCACTCTTTAAGTTATACAATTTGGTAACAGTACTAGCTTCAATGCACTGAATACTTTTTCCTTCAAAGTATTCCCTTGCATTTTCATTGGTATCAGGAAACCCTATAAATAGTTCATACCCAGGTAATTGTATGCTTACATAGCTAATTAGTGCCTCTGCAATGTCCTCATAATAATCTTTTATTAGGAATAAGGTTGTTTGTGCATACTTTTCACTTTCCTCCCAGAAGTAGCAACAAACCCCGTACAGCTCATTGTCCTTATAATAAGCTACTATAGATTTTTCATCTTCATTTATAGTTCTTTGGAGATATTTTTTAACTTCCTCTAATGATTTCCTTCTAGGATAACTAGCATAGAAATCATCTTGACTGAGCTTCCATACAAAATCAAGTATCTCTTCAACTTTATTAATTACTTTTATCATTTCTCATACCCCATTTACTCTCAAACTTTAATTAACTAACTAACCCTATTTATAGAAAACCAAGATGAAAATTCAAATTATCTAAAAATCACCTTGGTTTCCTTAAGTTCTTTCCCCATGGAAAGAGTTGGCTTTCTTCTTCAAACCCTATAATTTTTAATTTAGTGTGCTAGTTTTAGAAACCCTAATTAGAAATTACTTTAGTTTCTTCCCTCTAACTTCTGAGCTACAATAACAAACCTATGCTCTGTGCTTTCAATAAATCCTTGTTTTTCAACAAGTTGCTGCAAGTCACATAATTGTTTAAAGCAACTTTTAACAGAGAAATTGGGAAACTCCCACTGAATAATCTTTGCAAAATAAACTAGTGCTCCCACATCAAAAAACTTTAATTTTGGGAAATGCTCATGTGACTTTAGAATTGCAAATCCTTTGTTTTTTAATAGCTCTACATTGCTCTTTAATGTATGGTCACTACTTATATCCTCTTTAAACTCGCTAAGTAAAAATCTTGATAACTCCTTATTATTAAGCCCTCCAACCTGCTGGGTAATGAATACTCCATTAGGTTTTAATATACGGTACACTTCACTTATATCAAAAGCTTCATGCCTATTTATTATTATGTGAAACATCTCATCTTCAAAGGGTAAATAGCTATCATCAAAGACTTGTCTAATATCAATTCCTAGTGGCTTTAGTGTATTTTTACAAAGCTGAAAATTAGGTGGATAGGCTTCTGTCGCAAAGGTATTATAATAAGGATGGTTAAGAGTTAATAAATATTCTCCACCACCTGTTCCCATATCTAACAACTTAGAATTAGGCTTTAAATACTTCCTAACTATTTTGTCATAGTCCCAAGGTAAAGCTTCCTCTGATGTCCTATCATCAATATAGGAAAAATCCCATCCTTTAAAACTATGTTGTTCTTCTCTTATCCAATATTCTTTTAATTTTATATAATTCATGCAATCGCCCTCTTTTCATAATTTTTAGGCATTTGAAAATAAATAACAAGTCAAAGATGTGAAGGATGTTTTGAGTTCACAAGCAAGCTTGTGCAGACAAGGAAACAGGTTCCGCAGATAGTGGGGCTATCTAAGGGTTCTGTTGACGCAGTATAACACAAAATAGACAAACATACTGACTTATTTATTTTTTGAAAATGCCTTATTGATAAAAAGCAGTGCAGTTCACTGATAACAAGTTATTACTTCTCGATACAATCTGTCATCAGATTATCTCAACTGCACCGAGTAGTTACTGTCCTTAATTCTCCTCATTAAACCCACTTCCTTAAATATAATATTAAGTGTTTCTACCAATGTTATTACTTGTGATTTCTTAATATCTCTTTTATTATTTCAATCTTGAGTAAAGATTGTTTTAAATTATCATAGTTATATTTTACCATGTAAATATTGTAATAACATACTATAAAATACAAACCACTCCCCTTAATAATAAAAAACTTATGACCGGACTTTTTTCACAATAATCTTTAGTTGGCCTTAATCTATAAATTACCCCCAAATGTTTTTGTTCTAATCTTCATCCCTAAATCATTTATAGTATTATATAGATAAACATGCTCAACTTTAGCAACGCTTTGGAATCTTAAAGCCTGCCATGTTCTTTAAGTAACAGTTGCTTAGCTAAGGTAAGTAGTTTTCTAGGCAATCCAAATCTGCTTGGAAAGTTCTTTATTAAAGTCAAAGTTGTTAACCAAAATGAACTTACCTATTTTTGATGGAACCAAGGTATGTGTAACATATAACTTAAGCGTTCATGTAATTACCAATGGAAATAAATAGCTACTAATTAATAAGTTTTAAGGAAAGGATTTGAACTATGAAAAGCTCATCACAATCTATAAATAAAGATTTATTAAAATATATGGAGCAGTTAAAGGTTCACGGCTTATCTGCTCTTATAGTTAAGAATAACCATATCCTTTGGCATACTGCTTTAGGAAGTGCTCAGGAAAACACTATTTTTAGAGTGGCTTCAATTTCAAAAACTGTTATTACAACTGCTTTAATGCAGCTATTTGAAAAAGGACTATTCAAACTAGAGGATGATATTAGTGATTACCTTGATCTTAAAATAAGAAACCCAAAGTATCCTCATATTCCTATTAACTTTATTCATCTTTTTACTCATACCTCTGGTCTAACTGAAGTTGGGGATGATTACTTTTATGATAATATCCATGACCCTAAACTAAAGTATCTGTCCCAGCTAGTTTGTACAGATGGTGATTTTTATAGAGATGAAATTTGGGCAAACTATGCTCCAGGTGACTTTTATGATTACTCAAATATTGGTTACACTATCTTAGGTTGTTTAATAGAAAAAATCTCTGGTATGGCTTTTAATGATTATTGTATTGAGCACATTTTTAAACCACTAGGTATGGAGAATTCTAGCTTTGATGTTACCAAATTAAAACACCTTGAAAATCTAACACCAATATATAGGTTTGATGAATCTATGGATTCTCATTGTATATCCTTTGATGATTATAGTTCAATTTCATCTAAAGCCTTTGATTATAGTGACCCACGAACTCTTGGAAATTGCATTAAGTTTTCTCCTGCTGGTGGTCTTAGGACTCCCCTTTTAGACTTGTCTAAATTTATGAGAACCCATATGAATATGGGTGAGTATGAAGGGATAAGAATCCTCTCTCCTAAAACTGCTGGGTTAATGCAAAAAATTTATTGGGAAGGAAAAACAGTATCAGGTAAGGATAAAAAAATAGGACTTTGCTTCTACCCTAATGAGAACCTATATCCTAACTGTTCCTTCACTGGTCATTCGGGAGATGCCTATGGAATCTTAAGTGGCATGTTCTTTAATAAAGACTTTGATTTTGGAATTATATTTGTTGAAAACGGTGGGATTCAATATAAAGAAGACGGTCATTCATTATTTAAAATTGAAGAGCTTTGTTATGGGCGTATTTTGAGGGAGTTTTTAACTTAAAAATAAGTGTCACTTTCCATTGTAGGTAAGTGACACTTTTAATTTATTATTTAATTATGAGGTTTTGGGATCATTAAAAATAATCTGTAAAAATGTGTGGCTTAAGTGTTTATATCTTTTCATAAATAGTAATTCCATCCCTAGAAATTTGCTTCTTAATCTCTTCATTCAAGGAATCTAAAAAAACTATATCACAGGAATAAACTCCAATAATACCGTTTATTTCCTCCACTATTGTCCCTCGCCCTTCATCTAAGTAATCAATACATAAATCTATATCAGAATTTATGCTTTCATTTCCTTTAGCTCTAGAGCCAAATAAAATTACCTTCTTAACCTTAGGATTAATTTCAAAGTAGTGTAGCAATTCATCATATACCTTGCTATTAATTCCATACATAATATCACTTCATTTCATTTGAAATATTATTTAATAATTCCTCTAAAGCGGAGATATATTCATTGATAATTTTCCCTTTAATCTTTTCATAGTCTTCCTCATCATATATATGAGCTGTAGCATTCCTTGATAATAATATATTATTCCATACATCAATATCCTTTATCAAACCTTCCTTAAAGGCTTGCTTATAACATCCTCTTGGATTATTTATTTCCAAACCAGAAGCCTTGAAAATTTTTGATAACAACTTCCAAGTTAAATCTTCTAAAGTCTCATATTTTTTAATTATAGAATCCCTATAAACTTCCTTAGTAACCTCATCTGGATTTTCTATTTCACTAAAATTGTTTACTATATTTTTTAAATGCATTAACATTTTGAAGGTGTAGTTATAAGTTAAAGTTATTGCTTCATCGTATTTATCTAGTATTCCACTCAAATTAAAACTCCCCTTTCTTATCTCTATTATTGCCTAAATTTATGAGGACTTTTCCTTGAAAGTAAAACCATATAGAAAAATTATAGCATTTTTATTTATGTTCAACCACATTTTATTTAACTCCTATGAATTATTAAACAATTAATTAAAAAATTTAAAGCCTTACCAGATGAATATAAAAATAACATTAAAGCTCTACCTGAAGAAACTATTGAAGTTATTGACACTGAAATTTTCGCCCTAGAAAACTTAGAAGATATAAAACAATACTTTCCTAAGTAAAAATCATATATTTTAATCTATAAAATGATGAAAATAGGAACATCCAGTGATTTACGTAATTCAAAACACTGGGTGTTCCCTTATTATTCCTATGAAATGTCATAGATGATTGAATGCCTTTTTCTATAGGGTTTATCTTTTCATAACGTCTTCCTTATAAACCTTCTTTACCTTACCAAGGCTATCATCATCAGGATTATCGTATTGGATATCGAACCAATATTCCTTGCCTTCAACTAGCTCTTCATATTGCTCACTAGTCATTGTAAAAGTACCATTCTTAGGTTCCCCACCCTGGAAGCCAAAGTATTTTAAATAAAACTTATCATTTTCTTTCACCTTATGGGCATATGGTGTATTATACTTCTTGCTCCTATTTATTATCTCAATATCATCTATTTTTACAACCTTTGTACCACTTGTGTACATTCCTGTTATTTTTCCCTTCCCAAAAGCCAAATTACCAATTACAAATAACCCTGCCAATAATGCTATTGATATAAAGAGTAATTTAAACCTATCTCTTGATACTGCTCTCATTTTCCTATCCCCTTTAACCATTTATAAATTATATTCTTCATTTAAAGTATTCCTTAACTGCTAAATAAGTTAATAACCTATCTTCCCAAAATACTCTTAAGAAATTTCATCTTTGCGTTTCTTAGTTTAAAAATATCATGGTTTGAAGCATATAATCCCATAAAAATAAATGAAATGCCCACCCCTGCTGTAAATCCTTCAATCACATGAGGTAATAAACTAAATCTTGAAGATATTAAAAATATGCCATTAAAAACTAACCCAATGGATATATACTTATTAAGTTTATTCACGCCCCAACCTCCCAACATATTGATATAATTACATTATATACTAACTGTTTTATAAATTATACCTTGTTTTCACAATTTTCACACCATTGTTCTCTAATAAGTTAAAAACTTAAAAATGGTTTTATAAAAATCAATAAATTAAACAATTCTATGGTGTAACATAATTTAACAACTATCGTTTATTAAGTGAAGGGGGTGGGGCTGCTATGGGGAATGATGATTTTGAAGTTTTATATAGAAAATATAATAATGAGCTTTATATCTATGCTCTTTCTTTATGTAAGAATCATCATTTAGCTCAAGATTTAGTAAGCGAAACCTTCTTTAAAGCACTGTTATCTATAGAGATTAGTGAAGTGTATATTAAGTACTGGCTATTTAGGGTATGTAAAAATCTTTTTTTAGATCACTTAAAGAAAAATAGCAGATTGGAAGATTTGGAAGGCACCTTAAGTAAACTTTCAGCAGAAGATAATACCTTAGATAAAATTATCCTTAATGAGGATAGAAGAAAAATTTATTATGAGGTTTTAAATTTACAGCCCTCTTATAAGGAAATAGTTATTTTGTACTATTACTGCAACCTTTCCTTAAAAGAAATCTCGGAAGTTTCTGGAGTTTCTCAAGGTGCTGCTAGAACACTACTATTTAGAGCTAGAAAGAAATTAAAAGAATTTTTAGAGGAGGATTTATAATGAGCTTTAAAGATTTGTTAGATAAATATAAAAATGGAACTGCTTCTGAAGAAGAAATCGTCCTAGTTGAAGAGGAATTGCAAAAGTATGAAGTAATCTCTGATTATTTATCTGAGGGTTATGATATAGATTTTGAAAATCACAGTTTAAACCTAATTGATAATACGGACACCACTTCAGTAAAGAGAACTGTTAATAAAAAGCTGAGAAAAACCATATTGTCTTCTGTAATTATAGTATTTTCAATTCTATTTACTACTAATTATATAATTTCTCCACTGGTAAGTAGTTTCTACTATAATCCCTCTCAAAAGTCAGTGGCTAAATATCAGGATGATTTATATTTTGATTTGAAAGCTATTACTGAGCTGAATCTACCTGGCTATGCAATTAATACAGTTCACTCCCAAAATCTTGGCTTTGGTAAATATGATATCTATTTTGAAAGGGTCAATTTATTTAATAAAGAAACTAAAAATACAAATACAACTATTAAAAGAAATTTACAAAATGGTGATAGTTTTCATGATTTTTTCCCCATTAACTATATGGAGTTTTTAGATATTGCCCCCGATGATCGTAATAGGAGCAGTGTTGAATACCGAAGGAATGAGCGAAATGAAGAGCTTATTAATTATATTAAGGAGCTAAATCCTAGATCTTATGTGTCTTCCTATGTAATACTTCAAGGGGACATAACAGCAAAAGATTTTGATGAATTAAGAAAGAAGTACAACGATAAAGTAACTTTTAGATGGGCAGCAGTTCGCACTGCCCCTTATGGCACCCATAATGAATATTTATCTGGGTTTAATCCTAACCTTAATGATGGTTCAGTTACAGGAGATAGTGTAGACAAAGTTAAGTATCCTTATTTGCAGCTAGTGGATTATATGAAAGATGGAATTGATAGCGGCACCTTCAATGGTTCTTTTGAGGAAGCCTATACTAAGCATTTTATTTCCCTATTAAAATATGCTAATGATAGAAAAAAGGCAGTTATAGCCTTGGATGGTGGTAATAAAATTGAATCACAATACTATAAAAATGCCTTAAACTATGTGGAAAGTAATGGAGTAAACATTTATGGACTTTTAATTCATGGAGAGGCAAGCGAATTGCTTAAGTTTTTAGATAATGAAAAAATAAAAACTATAGAAATAAAAGGTGTGCTTGCTTCTAAATATGTAAACTAGCTATTCTGCATCTCAACTATATCGAGCTTATGCCAATCCACTGGAAAAGCAGCTTAAATATAACTTCTAGAATCAAATGCAATTACTCTAAATTAAGAAGGTGCTAAGCAGGTTATTGAAAACCTTCTTAGCACCTTTTATATGGAAAATTAACTTAGGCATTTTCAAAAATAAATAAGTCAGTATGTTTGTCTATTTTTTGTTATACTGTGTCAACAGAACCCTTAGATAGCTCTACTATCTGCGGAACCTGTTTCCTTGTCTGCACAAGCTTGCTTGTGAACTAAAAATATCCTTCACATCTTTGACTTGTTATTTATTTTCAAATACCTTAAAAAGTTAATGAGCTTTTTGAAAATCAGTATTATTGTTGTATTGAAGCCAGTTTGCAATATTCTTAAGTATCTTCACTGCCTTCAGTAATAATCTCTACTTTTCTAAACCCTTGCGGTATTCTTCTAACTCCTTGTCGTTAGCAAGAACAAAATGCCCTCCCTCAATTTCTGCCCAATAAGGTGAATTTTTAGCATAATCATGACAGCTTGGATCATAGATTTCTATTTCTTTATTTCTTTCTACTCTTGGATCTGGTAGAGGTATGGCAGAAAGCAAGGCTCTTGTGTAAGGATGAAGAGGATTTTCAAAGAGCTTTTCTGTTTCTGCAAGCTCTACTATCCTGCCCTTATGGATTACTGCAATTCTGTCAGTGATAAATCTTACTACTGCCAAATCATGAGCTATAAATAAATAAGTTAACCCCTTATCTCTTTGCAAGTCTGAGAGTAGATTTAAAACCTGAGCACGGATGGATACATCAAGAGCTGAAATAGGCTCATCTGCAATGACAAGCTCTGGTTCCATAGCAAGAACTCTGGCTATGCCGATACGTTGGCGTTGTCCTCCTGAAAATTCATGAGGAAACCTACTTGCAAATTCAGGTAATAGCCCTACATCTAATAAGGCTTTTTCTACTCTTGCCTTCCTATCAGCTTCATCCTTATAACACTTTAAGTTATAAAGCCCCTCCGATACTATATAATCTACCTTTGCCCTTTCATTTAAAGAAGCCATAGGGTCTTGAAATATCATCTGAATTTTTCTTGTAACTTCCTTATCAAGCTTTGAGCTAATTTTTCCATTTATCTTTTCACCCTTAAAAAGAATGGTTCCATTACTTGTTTCATTTATTCTTACAATAGCCCTTCCGATGGTAGTTTTTCCTGAACCTGATTCTCCTACAAGCCCAAAGGTTTCCCCTTTATAAATCTTAAAGCTTACATCATTTACTGCGGTGAAGGGCTTTTTCTTATCCCCAAATTTAACTATTAGATCTTTTACCTCTAACAGTACTTCCTTTTCTTGTTTCTTAACATCAGTGTTATTTACAGCCTTATTATCTTTAAATTCTATGCCTTTCTCCAAGTTTGTAGCTACAATTTCTTCATTTTTTATCTTTCCACTATAGCTTTTCTTGGTTAATCCACTACCTAAGTTGTTTATATCTATAGCCTCTTCGTTTTTTGTTCCCCTATTATTAGTCATGTTTTTGTTAGCACCATTATCTTCAAAGACTTTAGGTCTCTTATTATTCTTACTTTTTCTCTTGCCCATCTATTATTCCCTCCCCCATTGCTCTCTTAAGGATTTAATTAATTCTGGCGGTTCAAGCTTTGGTGCTCTAGGGTCTAATAGCCAAGTTTTTGCCTTGTGAGTTGGACTTATTTGAAAATAAGGTGGTCTTTCCACAAAATCAATTTTAAGTGCTTTTGGATTTCTAGGTGCAAAGGCATCTCCTTTTATTTCATTAAACAAGTTTGGTGGAGTTCCTTTTATAGAATAAAGTGGCTGCCCTTTAATTCCTAGTTGCGGAAGAGAAGAAAGCAATGCCCAAGTATAAGGATGCTGAGGGTTATAAAACACCTCTTCAGAAGTTCCAATTTCCACAATATCCCCTGCATACATAACAGCAATTCTATCTGCCACCTTCGCAACTACTCCTAAATCATGGGTTATATATACTATTGTTAGCTTATACTTTCCCTGGAGCTTTTTAAGTAGCTGTAGTATTTGGGCCTGTATGGTTACATCTAAAGCTGTGGTGGGCTCATCACAAATTAAAATCTTTGGATTACAAGCAACTGCTACTGCAATTACTACCCTTTGACGCATTCCCCCTGAGAATTCATGAGGATACTGGTCATATCTTTCCTCTGGGTTATAAATTCCTACATCCTTTAGAATTTCAATCACCACTTTTTTAGCTTCCTCACCCTTTAAACCTTGGTGAAGTTCCACAGATTCTTGAACCTGACTTCCTATGGTTCTAAGAGGATTTAAGGAAGTCATTGGGTCTTGAAATACCATTGCAATTTCTTTTCCCCTTACTTTCACCCACTGTTTTTCTGTTTTAAACTTTGATAAATCTTCTTCCTTGTAAATAATACTTCCTGACTCTATCCATCCGTTTCCATCTAAAAGCCCCATAAAGGATTTTGTAAACACTGATTTTCCAGAACCAGATTCTCCAACTATAGCCAGACTTTCTCCCTGAATTAAATCAAGAGAAGCTTCCCTTATAGCTGTAAGTACTCTTCCACGAAGATTAAATTTTATCACTAAATCTTTCACTGATAAGATTATTTTTTCTTCCATAAGGCACCTCCTAAACATGGTTTCTTGGGTCTGCTGCATCTGCAAAGGCATTCCCTAGAATGTAGAAGGATATGGTAACTATAGAAAGCACTATGGCTGGGAATATAAGTTGATACCTTAAAGAAGGTGACATCATTATAAGTCTTCCTTCATTAATTAAATTTCCTAAAGATGGTGTATCTAAAGGTAATCCAAGACCTATATAAGTTAAAAACACCTCATAGCCTATAGCCCCTGGTATTGCAAGGGCAATTCTAAGCATTATTACAGAAACTAGATAAGGAAGTAAGTTCTTTAAAATAATCCTATAGGTTGGAGTTCCAAGACATCTGGATGCTAGATTATATTCTCTATCCCTAATTATTATAATTTGATTACGGATAAATCTAGCCATACCTACCCAACTGGTCATACATATGGCAAAAATTAAAGTAGAAATACTTGGCCTTAAAATATAAGCAAGCAAAACTAAAAGTATAGTAGTTGGAATATTATCTATAACATTATAAATTTGAGTGATGAACTTATCTAGACTTCTCACATATCCCCATAAAGCTCCTACAAAAATTCCAATGATGGCTTCGCAAACTCCCACAGCTACCCCAATAAATAAGGATGTACGAGTTCCACTCCAAATACGAGACCATAAATCTTGCCCAATGGAGTTTGTTCCGAACCAAAACTCACCATTAGGGGCTTGATTTCTAAGCTGTACCCCTGAAGCATTGGTGTAAATTTCTGTTGGAACCTTCTGATTTGGAAGGTAGGGTTGAATTACAGTAAAAACAACTATGACAAACATCAAAATCAACAAAATAGCAGCAGTTCTATTTTTTAAAAACACCTGCCAAGTAGAACGCCAGTAAGAGTAATTGGAGTACCCTGTACGTTCTGCTGCATCTGCATCATATTCTGCAAATTCAAATAAGGAATCATTAATGCCATCAGCAGTTTTATCAAACTTCTTACTCATTATCTTGCCCCCTCCTTCTTCTCAAGTTTAATACGTGGGTCTACTATAGCCATCATGATATCCCCAAGGAAAAGCCCCAAAATGCTTATCACTGCAAATATCAAAACTAAAGCTTGCACTAGTGGATTATCCTGCCTTTGAATAGCATCAACCAATAAGCCCCCCATACCTGGAATAGAATATAATGATTCGATATATAGTGACCCTGAGATAGTTAAAAGTAAGGAGGAAGGTAAGTACTGAGCCATGGGAATAAAAGCATTTCTCATAACATGCTTAAACATAATTACTGTGCTAGTTAATCCCTTTGCCCTTGCAAGTCTTATATAATCTTTATTTAACTCATCTACCATATATCTACGCATCCACATAGCATAACCTGCAGTGCTTCCAAGGGACATAGATACAAGAGGAAGTATCCAACTGGCAGGATTATTCTTATTAAACAGCATTGGTAGGTTTAAACCATCTGTTACATATAACTGAAGGAACAAGAAATAAACAGCTGCAGGTACAGCATTGATAAATACTATATACCCTGTACCAATCTTGTCCCAAAATTTCTTTTTACTTCTTGCCATCATTACCCCTAGGGATAAGCCGCAAGTTAAAGATAAAGCCATTGCCCCTACTCCGAAAGCTATAGAATAAGGAAGTTTTGTTTTAATAATTTCTCCTACAGGAACCTTAGGGCGATATTTTATAGATTCTCCTAAATCTCCTTTAGCTAGATTTATATAAAACTTTCCAAGTTGAACAGGTAGTGGATCTCTAAGACCCATGTTAGTTAAAATTATCTCTTTTTGCTCTGTATCTAGTTTATCGTAATTTCCTGAGAAGTAGCCTTCCTCAGGCATTAATCGCATTAAAAGAAATACCGCACTGATTACTATAAATAGTGTAAATATAGATTGGCCAACTTTTTTGCATAGGTATTTTAACATTACATCAACTCCCTTTGTTAGAGGTTGTATTGGTTAAGGCATCTGAAAATAAATAACAAGTCCAAGATGTGAAGGATGTTTTGTGATAGACAAGAAAACAGGTTCCGCAGATAGTGGGGCTATCTAAGGGCTCTGTTGACGCAGTATATCACGAAATAGACGAGCAGATTGACTTATTTATTTTTTGAAGATGCCTAAGAAGCAAGGATTACCCTTTGCAATCCTTGCTCTTATAAATTTTTTAAAATCTTTACATATCTTAATAAAGCTTCTTCTAACCATTGAGAACATGAAGAAGGTATTTGCCTCATATTGAACTTTCCATTGGCTTTCTATGATTTTGGAATGTGTATAGTAATATTATCCTTAGAAATCCAACTTAAAATTTTTACTAAATTCAGCTATTAATCTGCCTAGATTTTTCTAATACTTTTACAGCCTTTTACTCTGCTGATTTAAGAGCTTTAGCACGCTCTTTTTCCCACTCTTCAAATTTCTTTTTATAAGTTTCAGTGTTCATTGCTTTATCCATGATAACCATGCCCTTGAACTTATAGTTAGATACTCCAAAAGGTGCATATTCAGAAGTGAATGGATCAAGTTTTGAAGCCATAAAGCCACCGCCACCAAGTCCATAAGGAACTACGAAGGCTTCATTGATTAAGAAAGCCTCAGCTTTTGCAAAGCCTTCATAACGTTTTTTAATATCAAGGGTTTCAGCTTTTGCAGCATTTACTAAATTCTCATATTTACTCTTCCCATTAGCCTCTGCATAACCTTCTGCCATGTGTGGCCAACAGTAATTGCTGTCTGGTGTGAATGGGTCTGTATAAGTTTCTGGGTCTAAGTAGTCTGGGCCCCAGTTAACCTCCATGAATGCAAAGTTACCTGCACGTCTTGTTCCATTTAAGAATCCTGTTGGCTGATGTGGTAGTAAAACTATATCAATATAATCTTTTCCTAAAGCCTTTTCCATTTGCTGTTCTACTACTTGAGCACGGTTAGTCCATTCAGTAGAACCTGTGTTATATGGCATTAAAACTTTTACTGGGAAGGTTGCTTTACCTTTTAACTCTTCCATAGCCTTAGTTTTGTACTCTAGGGCAGCCTTTGTATCAAAGGAATCCTTCTCAGAAATTTTCTTTAAGTCTCCAAGTTTTGTGTAATCTGTTCCCTTTAAGCTTACAAAGTTCCTTGGAGTTATTGTATTGCTTAATCTTCTTTCTGGCTCATAGGGTTCAGAAGTTAACATTGCTGCCTTCTTATCTAAAGCTGCTGCTAAAGATTTACGGAAGTTAACGTTATTAACAACTCTCTTCCAGTTATCTGGTTCATATTCTGGTGCAAACTTTGGATTAAAGTTAAAGGCATAGAAGAAAGAATAAAAACTAGTACTAGCAGGCCTTACTTGCTCTTTCTTTGTAGCATCCTTCATCCACTCATCTATAGAAGAAGATGGCACAGAAGTGTCTGTGATTTCACCACGTAAATAAAGTTCTGGTGATAGGGTTGCTGCTTCTTTATTATAGATGTAGTTTAACTTCTTAATGTAAACATGATCCTTATCCCAATAATTTTCATTAGCTACAAACTCTCTCTTACTTTGTGGCTCATAGGTTTGTAGAATATAAGCTCCGTTATATAGAATTTTTGTATTATCTGTTCCAAACTTATCTCCTGTTTCTTCTAAGAACTTACCATTTGCAGGCATAAAGCAAACGTAAGTAACCATAGATAAGAAATAAGGTTTTGGAGTTTCTAAGGTGTACTCCACAGTGTATTTATCTTTAGCCTTAATTCCAACTTGTGAAAAGTCAGTAAGTTCCCCTTTAAAAAACTTTTCTCCATTTTTTAAAGCTCCATAAGCAATATTAGCTGTGCTTGAGTTGTTTTTGGAATTAAGTACATACTTCATTCCGTCCACAAAATCTTGTGCTGTAACTTCAGCATATTCCTTACCATCGTTGGTATACCATTTAACTCCTTCACGTAACTTAAAGGTCCAGGTGAGTCCATCTTCTGATACCTTCCATTCCTTTGCTAAAGAAGGTTGAACAACTCCATTTTTATCATATTCAACTAAGCAATCAACCACATTGGCCGCAGCTGCAAATTCATTTTCACTAGCAGTCACTAAGTAGTTTAATGTGGTGTACTCTCCTGAATAAACCGTTGAATAATCTGCACTGGTTGGAGTTTTACCTTTGCCGCAACCAGATAGTAACATTGTAGCAACCATTACTAATGCTATTAACTTCCTTTTCATGAGTCCCCGTTACATAAAATCTACTAAAATCTACTGTTTAGAGATTTTTTCCTTATTCACCGCAACCTATTTTATCATAAGACTACTCCAGTTTGTATGTTGCTCCAAAGGCTTAAATTCCTGTGTAACGAACAGTACATATCAGCATTATCTTTTTTATTGATACTATGCTGATTCCTTGTATCTTGAAAGATTTATTGATGCATTTTTATCCCTATCAATGTTGCTATTGCAGGATGGACAGGTAAAAACTCTATCTTTAAGTTTTAAATCTTTCTTTATTGTTCCACAACAAGAACAGGTTTTGCTTGAAGGATAAAACCTATCTGCTTTAACAAATTCAATGCCATTAAATTTACTTTTGTATTCTAAAATATTCATAAACTTATGGAAACATTGTTCGCTAATAGCTTTTGATAGGTGTTTATTTTTAAGCATACCTTTTACATTTAAATCTTCAACAACTATTCTGCTTGGCTTGGTTTTCACTATTGCAGTTGTTGTTTGATGAATATGATTTAAACGTATATTAGAAAGCCTTCTTTGAATAAGTTTTATTTCTCTTTCTAGTTTTTTTATATTATTAGTTTTAGTAAACTTATAACGGTTTTCACCTTCCTTTCCTATTTGAATTTTACCTTTTTCATATTTTCTTGAAACTTGTCTTTGTTTTCTTTTTAATTTCTTTTTTAGTCTTTTAACTTCTTTAGTTTTATTAATATTTTTAAAGGGCTTATCTATATTTGAAACTATTGCTAAATCTTTAAGTCCAAGATCCACACCTATTGATATACCTGTATTTTCAGGTATAGGTTCCTTTTTCTCAACGCCTACAGATATATACCAAAACTTCCCGTCAAAACTTATTCTGGGATTGGTATATTTAATATCCATTGGTATCTGCTCTGCGGTCTTAATCCAGCCTACCTTTTCAATCAATACTAAGTTCTCTTTTACTTTTAATTTATGTGTATCATTATAAAATGATGGTTTGCTTTTCCTTCTACTCTTAAATTTGGGCTTATCCGCTAACCCCTTAAAGAAGTTTTTATAAGCATTGCAACCGTCTTTTACAGCCTGTTTTGCAACATTATTAGATACCCCATTGAGCCAACTAAGCTCTGATTTCTTTAAGATGGTTAATTCTTTTCTCAAATCTTCATCTTTTATAAACTTGCCACCATTTTTATAATTTTCTTCTTGTGTTGCAAGTGTCCAGTTATATATATACCTTGCCGTTCCTACTGATTGCCATAATTTTTCTTCTTGCTCTAGGTTAGGGATAATTCTAACTTTCTTCGCTAGTATCATTTTCTAACAACTCCTTAATCATTTTCTTGGCTTTATATACTTTCTTGATTAATTTGTTGCTCAGAATAATAGCGGTGTCCACCTTCTGTTATATGGTGTGGTTTTAAATTCCCTCCATTATCCCATAGTCTTAAAGGTTGAATGATTCTTCCTACTAACTTTGAGAATTGAACAATTGTATAATATTTCATGCTATCACCTCTTTATACATATTATGACAGCATAAAATTAATAATATTCAAAGGTATTTTATTAAGATTTAGTAGTTATATTTAAGCTGTTGCTCCCCTCCCTGTAATTTCCATTAATTTATTTTAATGAGTCCATAAAAATAAATGAGGCTCAAATAAAAACCTATAGTAAAGACAAATATACTTGTTTACCACATGATATTATCGCAGAATACAAAATATGTATAAAACATTAATATTTTATACTTTCTTAAAACTTCACTTTAAAACTGTCTCCTGTGGTTATTTAGAAATTTTAAAATCATGAAAATAATTCTTATCTTGTAAATTTATGGTATAATATAGTCAGGAGTAAACTTAAATATGGTCTTATGGTGAATTTCCTAAGACTTCTTACTATAAATTAAAAAAATCCTAATCTCATATAAATTAATAGATAATTTAATATTTTTTTCTTAAATATACTGTATAAGTATTCAATATTGGTTAAAATGCTACTCTTTAGGAGGAATGTAAAATATGAAAGCTAGAAACTTAATAATTCATAATGCTCCTGAGACTTTTTTGGATGGCTTCTTCAACAACACAGTATTACTGAAGAATAAAAGTTTAATAGAACTAAAATGCAATGTAGATACCTATGAAAATGAGGGCACCTATACCTCTAATATTATTGAAACTTCCCCCTTTGAATATTTAATTTTATCCTGGAATGCAAGCACTCCCAAGGATACTAGAGTAAAAATTTGGGGAAGAGTTTTTGTAAAAGGCACTTGGAGTCATTGGCTCTCCTTTGGGACTTGGGCTACAACTAGTGATAGGTTTAGTAGTGCAACGGATATTTCAGATAACCTGGCCTCCATTAGTACGGATACCCTAAAGGTTAAGGGGGATGGTATTACAGCTACTGCTTTTCAATACAAAATAGAATTCTTCTCTGAGGATGGAAAAGCAACTCCCTCTTTAAGCCTTGTAGCTGCTACAATAAAAAACACTTTAAAAGGTGAGAGCATTCCTACAGTTTATGAAGATAATTTTAGGCCAGAGGTAATAACTCACTATGAAGGAATTCTTCCTGTATACCCTTACTCCCAAATGACAAAGGATCCCAAAATTGCTTCAGTGATGTGTAGCGCAACTAGTACGTCCATGGTATTGAAATATCACAGAGTAGATATAACCCCTGAAGAAGTAGCCTTTGGTCTCTATGATTCTCACTATGAAGGCTTTGGTAACTGGGTATTTAACACTGCCTATATATCAACCTTTGGATTTGAGTCCTATGTTGCCTACTTTAACTCAGTGGAGGATTTGAAAAGAGAATTAATAAAAGGAAATCCTGTAATTGTAAGTGTTAGATATAAAAGACCAGATTGTGATAAAAACCTTCCTGTTATAAGCAATGGTGCCTGCTCTTCTACCTTTGGACATATCATTGTAGTAAAGGGTTTTGTCGTAGAAGGTAACAAGGAATATGTAGTAGTAAATGACCCTGGGGCTAAAAATGAAGAAGGTGTATCTCTAAAATATGCTCTTGAAGAATTTCTTCCTGCTTGGAGTGGAAGAGTTGCTTACGTAGTTCATCAAAAGGGTCCTATAAAACCTTCGCCAGAAAGAACTAAGGTAAATTTCGTCCCTACTGAAGTGAAAAAAGAAGTAAGTGAAACCATATATTCAGAGTATAAACTCTTTATTGAAAAGGAAGAAATTAATCTTAAAGATAGTAGTCCTTGTAGCATTATGTTTAAGAAGAAGAAGGAAAATAGATTTAAGCATTACCTGAAGGTGGAAGAGGTTTTAGGTGATACCTTAGACTTTAAAGAAGAGCATAATTCTTCCCTTTGGATTTCTCATAATCATATTACTGACTGTTGTGGTCTAAATCACGACCAAGAAATTTATGACTTTAGAATTGTTTGCAAAAATGGATTGACTTATGATGGAAAATTGAATATTAGTTAGGCTATAAGAAAAAGAAGGTAAATTAATTTTACCTTCTTTTTGTTATACCTTATGGATAAAAATAAAACTACACCTCAAACAATCTTATATCTCTTAAACATACAGTTAAGTCATTGAAGATATTAACTTTCACCTCGTCCTCAAAGGAAAAAACACTCTCTTTCCCTTTAAAACAAACAGTAATAGTCTTATCAAAATAATCTAATATCCAATATTCCTTAACACCCTTAGCTATATATAGTTCTTTTTTTATAATATTATCCATTTTTACAGAACTAGGGCTTACTATTTCACACACAAAGTCTGGAATTGCTACAATACTATTACCTACAAGCTCAAATTTATTATCACAGACAACGAATAAATCTGGCACAAGAGGTTTTTTTAAATCAGCTATGTTTACAGGACTTTCAGGATTAGCTAAGCATAAGTCAGTTTTATCAGGAAACAACTCACAGCTTTTACCCTCTAAATAATTGGCTATCCTGGTAAATATCTTTTTATATACCACTCCATGATTTGGATGAGGAGATGGACTCATATATTTTATACCATTTATCCATTCTACAGTTATATTATCATCGTGATAATCTAAATTAGGCATTAATTATACACTTCCCTTCCTGCTTTTTATAGATTATAACTTTCAAGGTTATAGCGTGTTTTTACTGTTATAGTAATTCTATAACATACTTCATAATTTCATTATTATACTTATTATTATAACATAATCTTTAAAATATAATTTCTTACTTTTTAAAATTAGACTTCTAATATAAAATTTAAAAGGCAGAGCCTAAGCTCTGCCCCATATATTAAATAACGAACAAATCTCTTTTGTTTATCCACTTTCAAAAGAGATTTACCTCCTCCATAAACTTGTTTAAGCACTAAAAATAATGGGATAATTATCCTTACAAAAGTCGTTAAACTGCTGGGAAAGCTGGATAGTATAAATCAAATAGGAGCAATAACCTAGCTTGTCCATTTTGAGTTAGTGACTCATCTATATCTACTTGTCCTATAGAATTTGATACTATTACTATTTCTGAGTTTGGTGGAATTGTCCTTGTTTGTCCTGTATCTCCTGATATTATTATAGTTATTGGAAATGCAGAAAGGTTTCTTGCTATGATAGTTCCAAAAGGGAATATATCAGCACTATCTTGACAACGTATAAAACGTGTAGCAGTGTAGATAGTTTGTGGTCCTGTTTGAGCTAAATTCCTTGTAAAGTTTACTGCAAATTGTTCATGAATTAAAGCACAGTCTCCACCCCCATTAGCTGCTGGGCCAGCATAGGTGACTACCTCACTGTTAAATGGAGTATTAGAAAATCTATAACTATCCTGATACCCACAAGCATTGCGATAGTCTGAATTATTAAGGCTTGTTCCTGCGAATCCGTTCATATATTGCACCTCTTTAAATTTTTTTGGGACTCCATACTGCTTGTCCCTTATATATCATATTCCTAAGGGAATGTATGTGTGCATATTTTTTTAAATTTCATCAAAGTGCTCCTTATCATAAGCTTTCCACGATCACTGTTCCATAAACACTTTGTAACCTAAATTTATAATTAACACGACCTACTCTTATTAACAACTTTGGAAGCAGATTTACACCGAACAAACTGTATTTGTTACACCAACGCAACTTACCTCGGCTGAGCAACTGCAAGTCTGCTAAGCAGACACCTTAGAAGTTGGCAGATTTGAAGTTTCCAAAATGTTGTTAAACATCTACTATTGACACATAAATTTAATCAGTATATACTGTATATATAGTTTATATACAGTATATACTTTCATAAAGGAGCTAGCTATGAATATTATTATTTCTAATTCATCCGGTGAACCAATATATGAACAAATAACTAGTCAAATAAAGGGTGCTATCATGAAAGGGGACATTACTGCTGGAGAATTACTTCCTTCAATACGTCTCCTAGCAAAAGAGCTTCAAATCAGTGTTATCACAACGAAACGTGCCTATGAAGAGCTTGAAAAAGAGGGCTTTATTGAAACTGTACCTGGGAAAGGATCCTATGTATCGGGGCAGAATCAAGAATTACTAAAAGAAAAAAGGCTAAAAGAATTGGAAAACAAATTAATTGAAGTAATTACAGAAAGCAAATTAATGGGACTAACCCTTTCAGAGGTTGAAGAAATGCTTAGACTACTATTTAACGAATAGAATTTCAACTTCAGATACTAAGGCTTGTTTGGATTACATAAAATTTTTCCTAAAGGAGGAATCGCCATGGAAAATATATTAGAAATTAAGAATTTGAATAAATCCTATGAAGGATTTTCCTTAAAAGATGTGAGTTTTTCTCTAAAACCTGGTTTTGTCATGGGCTTTATAGGTCCTAATGGTGCAGGAAAAAGCACAACTATCAAACTTATAATGAATTTAGTAAAAAAGGATAGCGGTACTATTAACATCTTTGGTAAAGACAATATAGATAATGAAAAAGAAATAAAGTCTAAAATTGGTTTTGTGTATGATGAAAATTACTACTATGAAGATTTGACTATTAAGGATATGAAAAACATTTTATCACCCTTTTATAAGAATTGGGATAATAAAATCTTTGATAAATATATAAAGGAATTTAAATTGCCTTCTAGCAAAAAAATCAAAGACCTTTCTAAGGGAATGAAGATGAAATTTTCCCTAGCCATTGCTCTATCCCATAAAGCTGAGCTTATTATAATGGATGAGCCTACTGCAGGATTAGATCCAGTGTTTAGAAGTGAACTTCTAGATATTCTCTATGGAATAATCCAAGATGAAAATGTAAGCATCTTCTTTTCTACTCATATCACAAATGATTTAGAGAAAATAGCAGATTATATAACTTTTATAAATAATGGGGAGATTGTATTCTCTCAACCAAAGGATAAAGTTTTAGAGGATTATGCTATTATCAAAGGCAAAAAGGAACTTTTAGATTCTGATATTCGAAAGGAATTCATTGCAATTCGTGAAAATAGTTTTGGCTTTGAGGGTCTAACAAACAGTAATAATATAAAAAAGCAATTTAATGGAGAGGTCATAATTGAAAGACCTTCCTTAGAGGATATCATGGTTTACACAGTAAGGAGGGATGCCTAATGTATAATTTAATTCTTAAAGAATTTCTAGTGCAAAAGAAAATGTTGCTTTTTGGATTTATCTATGTAATCTTTGCAGCCTATGCTTTTCAAGGCATAGTTCCTAATGGAGGTGCCGTATATACTCTTGCTCCCTTTGCTGTAGTTTATATTCTAATTTACTATTCTTGTGGCTATGATGATAAAAATAAGACCTACATTATATTTAACAGCCTTCCAATAAAGCGTCAAGATATTGTGATTGCGAAATATCTTGCTATTTTTGCTTTTGCAACTTATGGTATTGCTTGCTCTGTACTTCTAGGTTCCATAGGCTTTTATATTGGACTTCCAAACTTTGAAAGACTTATTTCCATAGAGGATATTGCATTTGTTATCACTGGTGGCGCTTTGTTTGCATCTATCTTTTATCCTCTTTACTTTAAATTTGGAATAATTAAAATGAAAGTTGCAAATATAATACTGTTTATGGCTTTTATGTTTATCCCTAGTTTTATAGGTGATTATGCTAATTCTCATCCTAATAGTGCTATAGCTAAAAATATTCAAGAATTACTTTTAAACACACCTTCACTAGTGTCTAAAGCTCTTTTAGTTATTATAGTTCTCATCATTTTTCTTGTTTCCATGTTAATTTCTATGAGAATATACAAAAGTAAGGATTTTGAATAAACTATATAGCGAAGATTGGTTAACGCTTACCTTTAATTGAATACCTAGCATTTTCACAGGGTAAATGATAATCCTAAATAATATGAAAGCCATACATAAGTAGAGTTAAATCTCTATTATGCATGGCTTTATCAATATTAGTCTCATAAATACTCATTGTATTTCTGGCACTCAAGTGTTCTTACGAGTAAATATCTGCAAATTCAATATGTATTTTTTCTATCCTTCTCTCAGCTGAAATAGCTACTTCTGCAACTTTACTATCTTCAATGATCCTCGTAGGAATTTCTATAATAAACTCACTTCCAATACCTAACTTACTCTTTGCATATATTTTTCCTCCATGCATTTCAATGATGGATTTAGATAAGAAAAGTCCTATTCCGCTTCCTTCAGCTTGTCTTCTTAAGGATGAATCTACCTGGCTAAAAATATCAAATATTTTCTCTAACATTTCTTCAGGCATACCACTACCATTGTCTTTTACAGCTATAACTATACTTTCCTCTAGGTTTTTGATATATACCTCGATAATTCCTCCAGAGTCTGTGAACTTAATAGAATTAGATAGTAAGTTAAGTATAACTCTCTCAATTTTTTCAGAATCTGTAGCTATAATCTTTTCTTCTATTTCTGTATCAAAAATAATGTTTATTTGCTTTGCTTGGGCAAACTCTACAACTGATAGTGTAATATCTTCAATAGTTTTTACTATATCATTATTGGTTAAGTTTAACTTAAAGAAACCTATTTCTATTTTGTTCATATCTATAAAATTATTGATTAGTCTTAACAGTCTATAACAATTTTGCCTCATAGTCTTTAAGTATTTATTTAGTGGTCTACAATACTTACAGTTTTCTTGTTCTTTATGTATGTTTTCTATTAACTGTATTGCTCCAAATATTATATTTAGTGGTGTTTTTAGTTCATGAGAAATAATTGAAAATAATTCTGTTTTTAGCTCAGCATAGTTTTTAGCTTCCTCATTAGCCTTTTTTAAGTCATAAATATACTTATCTTTTTCTTTAAGTTCATTAATAAGCTGCTCTTTTGTTAAGTACTCATAATTTACCATACACATATCCCCCTTTTCAGGAATCAAGACTAGAGCTTATTCTGCAAGTAAGCCTACCTTAAATCCTTTAGGACTTCCCGAAATGAACATAATTAAGTATACCTTTAGAAGTCCTTAACTCAATCCCCATGGTGAGTTAAATATTAATACTTTTTTCTAAGCGCCACTTTTGTAAGAAGTAACTTTATAAACTTAGATAATCCTTACTCAATCCTATTGTTAACAAATTATCGAAAATTATCTGTTGCCAATATTTATTATACACTAGTATTTTGTTACTTTAAAGCTTATTTTTACTAAAATATTTGAAAATAATCTATTTATTTACATATTAATCATGATAAATATGTTTAATAATTATGATATTTACTATATATTTATTTTAAGTCACTTTATGTAACCCTTTTCAAGTTGCACAATTGCCTTTTATAGGGTTCAAAGTGTTAATTTTAAATTTAACTAAGATTAAGTTGTTATTTTTTTGATTAACTGTTTGAGAAAATAAAATCTAAAACTTAATTTATATCATAATAAAAGGGTTAACCTAGGTTAATCCCTTTGAGAAAAAATCTTTCAATTATTATAAGTATTATTGCTACATATACTTTAGATTTTATAATAGAATAATGTTTTAATTAAAATAGAGATAATAGTATTCCAACAGTATATGCTATTCCTGCTGCAACACCCCCAACTATCAAGGTTTCAATTCCTGACTTTATCCAGTTTAAACCTGTAATTTTAGCTTTAATAGCACCTAAAATAAATAAAGTTATTCCTGTTAGTACACAATCAAAAGCAAAAACATTCTGTTCTATAAAGTCAATTTTTATTCCTATAATGTAAGCAAGTATTGGTATAAAACCAAAGACTGCAAAGGAAAAGAAGGTTACTAAGGCATTTTTTAATGGTGATTCACTATCTTCTAGTATTCCTAACTCTTCCACCATCATTATATCTACCCAAGCTTCTTTATGCTTAGAAATAATATCTACAAGTTGGTTACTATCCTCTTCATTTATCCCCTTTGCCATATATATTTCTTTAAGCTCTAGCTTTTCACCCTCAGGGTAATTTTTTACCTCCCACGCTTCTCTAGCTCTCTCTCCTTTTTTAAATTCCATTTCAGCCTTAGTGCTTAGATAATCACCAATAGCCATAGAAAATCCATCCGCAAGTAAATTTGCCATACCTAAAATTAATATAACTCCTGAGGATAAAGAAGCTCCTACAACTCCTGCCACCACTGCAAAGGTTGTAATTATTCCATCCATTCCTCCATAGACTAAGCTTTTGATGTAATTTCCCTCCATCTTATGATTTTCAGTTGATGCTCCCAAATGTGCCTTCTTGCTCTCTTCCACATTTCTAGCTTTATAAGCCTCCTTAGCTTTTTCTAAGTTTCTTGTTAACATAATAAAGCCCCCTAATTTTTTGCTCTACTTTTAATAATATGCTTTGTTTAGAAGATAAATTCTAGAGGATTTCTATTCCATAGTGCACGGTTCTTTCTTTAATAGCTCTTTTAATAATATCATATCATAATTTAATTACTCTCTTGACCTTAACCTTAGGCAAAGGTTTACAATTGCATTATAAGATACTGTAAGGGAGACGATTAATATATGTATACTATCCAACAAGCCGCTAAAATGTTTAATATATCAACTAACAAAGTACGATTCTATGAAGAGAAGGGCTTAATAAAACCCGAAAGAAACCAGAATAATGATTATAGATATTTTACTGAGGAAGATTTAATAAAACTTCAGTCCATACTTTTATATAGAGTTCTTGGACTATCCATTGAAGACATTAAGGAACTTCTATCAAAGAATACTAAAAACAATTATCTTGATCATTTTCATAAGCAATGGCAAATAGTTAATAATGAAATTCATAGGCTAATTCAAATAAGAACTTCTTTAGAAAAAATTATAGATACTATATATGAAGACACTGAAGGTAATAAACAAGCCAATATATTGAAAGTTATTAGTGAAACTAATGAAATAAATATGTTAAAAAATCAATGGGAGGATAAGTGGGACTTTAATAGTTGGGCATCTACCTATGATAAAGCTGTGACTAGAAATATAGGCACCTTAGGAATGTATAAAAATTATAATAAAATATTAGATAAGGTTTTTAACATCGCCACTTCCTTCAATAAACAAGACCCTAATATTTTAGAAATAGGTGTAGGAACTGGAAATTTAGCTAATAGATTTTTTGAAGCTGGCCATAACATTGTGGGGATAGATCAATCTAGGGAAATGTTAAATGTGGCAAAGGAAAAAAATCCAAAATTAAAGGTTAGATTAGGAGAATTTTTAAAAATTCCTTATGATAATAAAACCTTTGACATTATAGTCTCCACCTATGCCTTTCATCATTTAGATGATAAAGAGAAGATTATTGCCATAGGTGAACTTATAAGGGTATTAAAGGACAATGGGAAAATAGTTATTGGTGATTTAATGTTTGAGAATGAAGAAGCTAAAGACAGACTATTTGCTAGCTTAACTAAAGAACAAATATGTGAGATTGAGGATGAATATTATTCTAGCATTGACTTTCTTCAGAAAGAATTTAAGAAATATAATAAAACTATAAGCTATACTCAAATAGATTATATCAATTTTATTATTGAAGTTATTTAAACTCTAAAATTTACTCGTTCAAATTAAAAATAAATAAGCCGCTGGTCTTTTAATTTACATGAAAACAACAAAAAAACTAACTTAAGTCATTAGTGCTTAAGTTAGTTCCTTTTTTATTCCTATTGTTCTAGGTTTACTGTTTTTTTCTTAAATACCTCTTTGTTTCTCTGTTCCCTTATTACATATATTGCTAAAGCAATAAATATAATACCAATAATTAATTGTACTAAATTATACTTTGAAACATAGTCTGGTTTTATAACACTCATAGTAGCAACTATAAAATTATTAATGAAATGACCCAGTATGCATAGAGCTAAAGATCTGGTTTTTAAGTAAATATAACCTAATATTAACCCTATGATAAATGCATTAATAAACTGAGAAATATTCATGTGCATTAATCCAAATATAAATGCTGATAATACTATAGCTGAATAATCAGTATATCTTTTTAAAAATAACTCTAATATTATGCCTCTACATATAATCTCTTCAAAAATTGGTGCTGTAATTGTAAGAGAAAAAAACATCAAATAGTTGTTGGAAGCAATTTTATCAAAGGTACTCTCTATAAACTTAGGCATAGGTATTTGCTCTAATAATAACCCAAAGGTACTATGGCTAAATAAATAGTAACCTATAAATAACATGAGTATTGAAATAATCCAATTAATGTTTGTTCTTCCCCTTATACTTAATTTCTCTAATCCTTCAGCCTTGAAAGATTTTATCATTAGTATTATAGCCATTGTGTATGCTATTACTGCTTTAAATTGATCAAGTAAAAGTCCTGGAAATGTATTGTCTTGAATATGCATCAAGGTTTTAATTGTTTCAAATACAAGAAAAACTACTGTTGATGAAACAATTGGAACATATAAAATAAATACTCCCATAGCCCTCCAAAAGGAAGTTCCTTCATCACGATTTTTAATTATATTCATTGCCAATTCCCCCTGTTGTTTCTAATATTAGTATGTGAACATTAAAGCTTCTTATTTTATAATTAGTCTCATGCAAACTAAAGCTTTTAATTATTGTGATAAACTTATAGTATAAACTATAAGTTACTGTTTATTTTTCTTTATATAATTTCCTGAACATAATAGTGCAATAACCATTATAAAAATTACAGCTATAGTGTTTCTCATTTACGTATGCTCCTTATAATTAATAGTGCCTTTTATTTACTTTGTCAAAGAAATCCAAGGGTCTATTTATCCACCTAGTTGCCATATATACACCACCAATAAAGAAGTAATAGAAAAGCATTGTTTTCCATGCAAAAGGTATAACTATTATTACGGGTAGTGCATATAGTAACACTTCCATTTTAGTAAATACCTTTATATCTCCGTAGTTAAATATTTGAATATTATTATATAATCTCTTACTTGTGAAGCTCATCATTAAAGTGAATACGTTTATACCTATAATTACAACTGATAGTAAGACAAAAGTGCCCTTTTTAATAGGTACTATGCCATAGGTGTTCGACACTGAAAAAATGCAATATACATACAAACTCCACACATAAAATAAATCCCATGTTTTTCTCTTCTTTAAATACCCCTCAGGTAAATTCTCATATACTTCCTTGTTATCTCTCTTCACTTCATTACCTCCCATGATAATTAATAGTGCCTTTCTCTGGCCTTATCAAAAGCATCCCTAGGTCTAGTAAATATGCTAGCTGCAACATAGGCAGGCACAATAAAGCTCAAGTATCTGTACATTGTTCCGAATATAAAGGGCAATATTATTATTATAGGTAATGCATATAATAGTACCTCTTTCTTAGTAAATACCTTTATATCCCCATGGTTAGGCATTGGAATATTATTATAGATTCTTTTATTTGTGAAGCTTGTCATCATGGTGATTACATTAATACCCATAACTCCATAGAAAAGTAAACTTCCAATAGTCCCCCTTTCAGTGGATAGTATGCCATAGGTAACTAATACTGAAAAAACACAATATGCATACAAGCTCCACACATAGCGTAAATCTCTTTTTCTTCTTTGTTCTAAATACCCCTCAGGTAAGTTCTCATACAGCTCTTTATTGTCCATATCCATCTTACTATATCCCCCTTTTTAATTATCTAATTATCTTTGTTACTTCAGTTGTATCTTTAATAAATATTAGTCCATCAAAGGACTTTGTTGGAGTTATTCTTTTATATAACCACTCTTCATTGTCTACATATCCATTCGCAACAAAGTGTATTCTTTGTTGCTTCATAATTAATTCCTTAATTTCCTCTTCTTCTGAAGCCTTTTTAAAATCAAGAAAACCTAAGTAAATTCCCGTGTCAACAAAGCTATCGGAAAGCATCTTAATTTTCATTGGTTTAATAGTAAATTTCATAACTCCACCTGTATAGAAGCCTCTTGAGTCTGATTGTATTGCATTGAAGGAACCTTCATGAAAATCAAAAGCAACAGAGTAATATTTATCCCCGTATAATTTACTTAGTTGTTCTCCCATTGCTGTAAAATCTGGACTTAATTTAGTTATATGAAAATTGTGACCCCAAAGCATAATTTTTTCATTGCCAAGTTTACTTTCATAATCTATTATCCATTTAACATTTTCAGCCATAGCTTCATCCCTTAAATTGTTTGACTCAGAATCTACTCCGTAAACATCCACAATTCTAGCTTTAAAGTACTTAGCATTTTTGTTTATTATTTTTAAATGCTGAACTGCTCTATTATATTCTTCTGCTGAAGTCTTGCTTACAAAGCTTTCTTTATTTTTTTCTAACACGCCCATTAATTCAGGAGTATGTGTTAGCACAGAATCATAATCTTCTCTCTTAAGAACCCTTATACTGTTATTTATATATCTTTCGAATTTTTGTCTATACTCCTTGCTGACAGTTTCATCTGTTTTCTCTAAATATTTAAATAGACTTCTAACACTATGTTCCTTACTTTGCATATCAAAACCATAAAATTTAACCTTTCTTTCATGGCTTGGGTCTTCATTGTATTTTCTCATCCACTCTATCATGTTTAAAACTTCTGTAGTGTCCCATTGCCACATTTCCATAGCTCCTAAAGCTTCCTTTGCAGTTCCTTCACCCTTTAACACATAATCATTGATAATCTCTGCAGCTCCAAAGTCCCCCTCTATGGCAAAGACTCTATAACCCATTTCTTCCACTAAGAATTCAAGCATTCTATGCTTCATCTTAAAAAACTCGCTTGTTCCATGAGTTGCTTCTCCCATTGCCACTATTTGTTTGTCTTTAAGCACCTCTTTTAAAGGCTCCATATCTTCAAAGCTACTGGAAGCTTCTACAGTTTTTAATGGTATTAGCTCTTTTTTTAAAGCTTTAGTCACCAAATTTCTTTTTACATAATAAAAACCACAAGTTCCCAAAATTACAACTATTATAATCAAAGTAAAAATTATTGTCTTTTTAAACTTCCCCATATTTACTCCTCACTTATAATTACATTAACCTACCATTGGCTAATATGTCTTTGTTCTCTACATAACCTATATTCTGATGAATCATGCCCCCTCTTAAATATCATTATTTTCATCCCACACTTTAATAGTCACCCCTAATATTGTTGCATAACTAACCTAAAATCCCTATATAGTAAAATTCACCATATTATGTAATTATTATATAACATTTCATACAAAAATAAAACATAGTTAAGTTGCGAATTATCTCAGTTTAACCCTGATTTTTCCTTTTATTTCTCTGCAAGTCTCTTTTCCTTTTACTTCATCACAATCTCAATTAAACCCAAAATTAAGCAACTTATATTTTCCATAAATGTTTCTTTTTTTCTAATTTTAAAACTATATTAATATTTTCTTGGAACATTTTTCCCTTCATTTAAATTTCGATATTACGTTCATAAAATGAACATATCTCATTGACTCTCTAGGAATATTAAGGTAAAATTAAGTTGTGTTCAATATTTGAACACAACTATTGTTTATTAATTTCAAAGGAGATTTATATGAGTTTTTTAGAGATAGAAGCTGTTAGCAAAAACTATGGTAACCTAGCAGCTTTAAAACATATTTCTCTTTCTATAGAAAAAGGAGAGCTTGTGTGCTTACTTGGTCCTAGTGGTTGTGGGAAAACTACACTTCTTAGGATAATCGGTGGCCTTGAAGACAACCATGAAGGAAAGCTGTTTTTAAATGGTAGAAATATCACTAAAGCACCTTCCCATGAAAGAAACTTTGGTATAGTTTTTCAATCCTATGCCTTGTTTCCTAACATGACAGTTTATAAAAACATAGCCTTCGGTGTTGAAAATAAAAAAGTGAGACGGCCCGATATAAGAAAAAGGGTTAAAGAAGTATTGGAGCTGGTAGAACTTCAAGATTGTGATGGAAAGTATCCTAGTGAGCTTTCAGGAGGAATGCAGCAAAGGGTTGCCTTAGCCCGAGCTCTTGCACCTAATCCAGATTTTCTACTTCTAGATGAACCTCTTTCAGCTTTAGATGCAAAGGTTCGAGTTAAGCTTAGAAACCAAATAAGAACCCTTCAAAAGCGGCTTAATATTACTACAATTATGGTTACTCATGATCAAGAAGAAGCTTTAACTATGGCTGATAAGATTGTGGTAATGAACAGTGGAGAAATAATGCAAATTGGAACCCCTCAGGAGATTTATAAAGCTCCTGCAAATTCCTTTGTGGCTGACTTTATAGGCTCTATAAACTTTATTGAACCAATGGTAGGCAAAGAAATTTATGCCATAAGGCCTGAAGATGTAATTCTTAGGGATACTGGGTGTAAAAATGCCCTTACAGGAACTCTTCAGGATATAGAGTATAAGGGATCCCATTATTTAGGCACTGTGCTCTATAAATCCACTAATATTAAAGTTAACTTACCTACTAGTTTAATAGAAAAGCATAACATAAAGGTTGGAGACACAATATATTTTAATTTTTCCTATGAAAATGCTGTAAAACTTAATAAAGAAAGTTGTGCATAGGTGATGAATACTATGGAAAAACAAAACTCAAAGGTCAATAAGGAATTTTCTTTAAATGAAAAGTACCTTCAAGGAACAATCATCTTCCTAATCACGGTACTGCTTGTAATTTTTATAGCCCTTCCCTTTACTTCCTTATTTGCAAAAGCATTTACTGATACAAAGGGAGACTTTATAGGAATTAAAAATTTTAGTGTTTATTTTACCACCCCGGCATTACTAAGTTCTTTAAGTAATTCCCTATTTATATCTATACTTTCTTCTCTCATAGCAGTTTTTCTAGGCTTTGCCTATGCTTATGGAATTCATAGAACTGCTATGAGGCTGAAAGGTTTTTTTAAGGTTGTTGCCATCTTGCCTTTATTTGCACCAAGTATGCTATACAGCATAGCTTTAATCTATTTATTTGGGAATAAAGGAATTTTTACAACCCTAGGTATGGATATAAATCTCTATGGTCCTGTGGGGATTATTATCTCTGAGGTAATCTTTGCTTTTCCTCAGGTGTTTTTAATACTATCTGTAGGTCTTTCTATGGCAGATTATAGATTATATGAAACAGCACAGGTTCTTAATACCAGTAGCTTTAGAACCTTTTTTAGAATTACCTTGCCTAGTATAAAGTATTCCTTAATCAGCTCCATCTTTGTTACCTTCATCCTCTGTTTTACTGACTTTGGAGCACCTAAAATTCTCGGAGGAAATTACAATGTACTAGCCACAGACATATACAAGCAAATCGTAGGTCAATTTAATATGCCCATGGGAGCTGTAGCTTCTATAGTTATGCTAATTCCTGTTTTAATAGCCTTTTTTATTGATAGACTTGCGCTGAAAAAGCAGGGAGTTACCATAAGCGCTAAATCAAGCACCTATGTGATAAAAGAAAATAAACTTAGGGATGGAATTCTATTTTTTATTTGCTCAGTTACAGCTATTATAATTATCACCCTAATATTAACTGCAACCCTTGGTTCTTTTATTAATCTATGGCCTTATGATATAAAGCCTACCCTAAAGCACTATAAATTTAGTGGTTTAATGAATAGCGGTTGGGATACCTATATTAATAGCTTGAAGGTTTCTCTCCTTACCGCAGCCTTTGGAACAGTATTTACCTTTACTGCTGCTTACTTCATAGAAAAAATTAAGCGATTTAAGGCTATAAGACAGGTTGGATATTTTCTGTCTATGATTCCCTTAGCACTGCCTGGCCTCGTTATTGGTCTTTCTTATATATTTTTCTTTAATAGCAGCAATAATCCATTAAACTTTATGTACAAAACCATTGGAATACTAGTTCTTGCAAATATAGTTCACTTCTATTCCGTATCTTTTATGACCTCAACTACAGCCTTAAAGATGCTGGATGAAGAGTTTGAAATCGTTGCAAAATCTATGAAGGTGCCCTTTTACAGATTATTTTTCAAGGTTACCTTGCCTCTGTCTCTAGAAGCTATTCTAGAGGTAGCTATGTACTATTTCTTAAATTCCATGGTTACTGTTTCAGCACTTATATTTTTGTACACGCCTAAGACTCAAACAGCTTCCATCTCCATATTAAAGCTAAGTGAGAATGGAGATGGTGGATCCGCTGCAGCCATGGCTGTATTAATACTCTTAACAAATATAGTAGTAAAGGTTGTCTATGAGACAATTTCTAAGAATATAAAAAAATCATCACAAAAATGGAAAGTTACTAAATCCATATAGCTTGAAAGGGGTTTATTATGAAAGGAAAAAACTTATTATGCAAATTACTTTTACCATTAACTCTAACTCTTACATTAACAGGTTGTGGCTCTTCTAAAACAAAAGAAACTAGCACAGTGGCCGACACTAAAAAGCCTACGGAACTTACAATCTATACTGCCATTGAAGAAGCTCAAATTAATACTTACCTTGAGCCTTTTAAGAAGGAGCATCCTGAAATTAACCTAAATATTGTGAGAGCTGCCACAGGAGATATTACTGCAAGGCTTATTGCTGAAAAGGATAATCCTCAAGCAGATGTAGTTTGGGGACTAGCTGCTACAAGCCTATTACTAGCAGATGGGCAAAAAACATTGGAACCTTATGCTCCAAAGGGTGTTGAAAATATTCCAGCACAATTTAAAGGAGAAGGTGAAACCCCTTCTTGGGTAGGTATAGATGCCTTCATTACAGCAATTACAGTTAATACTAAGGAATTAGAAAAAAGAAACTTACCAATTCCTAAGTCTTATGCAGACCTTATAAATCCAGCTTATAAGGGGCTTATTGTAATGCCAAATCCACAGTCTTCTGGAACAGGCTTTATCTCAGTATCAGCTTGGATGCAGCTTATGGGAAAAGACTCTGCCTTTGCTTACATGGATAAGCTTCATGAAAATATTGGGGTATATACTCACTCAGGTTCAGCCCCAGCTAAAATGGCAGCTTCAGGAGAATACCCAATTGGAATATCCTACGATTGGAAGGCTATTCAACTTAAGAAAGAGGGTTACCCTGTAGAAGTTGTGTTCCCAACTGAAAAGTCTGGTTGGGACTTAGAAGCAAATGCTTTAATTAAAAAGAAGGAAATAAAACCTGAAGCTAAAATCTTCTTAGATTGGGCCATTGGAAAAGAAGTTATGACTATGTATGGTAAAAACTACGCTATTACAACCTTAGACGTAGGAAGCTCCATACCTGAAGGTTTCCCTTCTAAACCTCTAGATCAAATCATTAACAACAATTTAAAATGGGCTGCTGCAAATAGAGAAGATATCTTAAAACAGTGGATAGAAAAATATGATGGAAAATCCCAACCTAAGCAATAGTTTATAGTGAAAACCCCTGCATCTTTAAAAGATGTAGGGGTCTTTATATAGCAAAACAAGACACTTAGTAAATGCCCTGTTGCTTTCCTATTAATAGTAAACTTTTTTTTGAGAAACTAAATAGTTTTTAAAACTTATATTATGAGTAAACCACAAAAGTAGTCCCCCTCTCACTGCAAGACTTATAACCTTTATAAATCTGAGTGTTGTAAATATGCGGTTTCTCTTAAAATAAGTACACTTTGCAGTATTGCAATATTGCTACTTTAGTAAAGTAACCTTGTTTCTTCCATTTTTCTTTGCCATGTACATTGCTTCATCTGCTCTGCTTATTAAGTCTTCATAACTTTCTCCCTCTTTTGGAATAGTATTAGATACTCCTACAGAAACAGTGACAAAGTTACTTGCTTCTGATTTTATATGAGGAATTTTTAAGTTTTCTACACTGCTTCTTACTCTTTCTCCTATAACATAGGCATCACAGCAGTCGGTTTCAGGTAAAATAACAATGAACTCCTCTCCCCCATAACGGCATAGAGTATCCAAATCTTTTCTGATAGCTTTTGATACTGCTTCAGTAACCTGCTTAAGGCATTTATCTCCTATAATATGTCCATAGGTATCATTATAAGTCTTAAAAAAATCTACATCTAAAAGTATCAAAGATAAATTACGGCCATTCATTAGAGCAATGTCCCACTGCTCCTTCATTTCCTTCTCGAAAAAACCTCTATTCTTTATTCCTATAAGTCCATCTAGCTCTGATATTTCCTTTAGGTACTTGTTTGCATTTTCTAGGGATTTTTTATTTCTTTTCTCCTCTGAAATATCCTTTATAAAGCCTACAACACCTTCTACCTTGCTTCCTACAATTATGGGAATAGCATTAAGCTCCACATCTATTTCATAACCACTTCTATGCTGTATTTTAGTTTCCTGTTTTTGTGCAGTCCCTTTTAATACTTGGGTTATCACTTCTTGTGACTTAATCACCTCATCAGCGGACAAGAACCTCTTATAATCTAAGCCTATTATCTCTTCTTTTTTATAACCATACATCTTTTCTGCTGCATCGTTAATTTTTGTAATTTCTCCCCTTTCATTTATCATAAAAGCTGGGTGTAAATTATGCTTAAATACACTTTCATACATTTGTTTTTCAACGATTTTTTGCCTTCTTTCTGAGAGTATTATATAAATAATTGCATAAAGTATAAATCCATTAATCATTACTTCTAGTAAATTTGATTTAGAAAAGTATGTTATTATTTCATTGCTACTTGCAATGTTAGTTAAAATGTGAAAAGCTATAAAAAATGTCACAACTATGACTTCAATTATCAAGGTTATAATAGCACTCTTTATATCAAATATCTTACGCTTATCTAAATGATGAAATATATTCTTCTCCAAAGTTAATTCATCCCCATTATATTCCTCTATATAATATAATATTAAAGTTCTAACAAAAGTGAACCATGATTTTTATTGTTCTAACCTCTAATAAAGAATAAAATAGTAGATAATGATAAAGATATAGTATTTTAACACCACTTTACAACAAAATTAACTTACTTCATCTAAGTGAATTAAGGAATTAATTACCTCTAAAGCCCTATCATTAATTTTGCGCTTTTGT
>NZ_JAGGLL010000035.1 GCF_017874425.1 Clostridium punense | reverse complement strand
TACTTTATAATAACTTTAAATCCAGTAATAACTATACATTTATTACAAAAATAAACTACAAAATTACCAAAAATAGTTATGCGAAATATGAGTTACATGTATAATAAAAATATAGAATATTAAACTAAGCTCTGTGTTAGAAGGTGAAATTATTGGAACACTCCTTATATATATTAACAGCATTATTTATGACATTGCTAATTATGGGTTTTTTTGATAAAAAGAAGAAGGATAAGAAGAAATAATATTTTAGTATTTTTCTTACGTTAGACAAAAAAAGTAAACTGGACAAGTAAAATTGTTTGCCCAGTTTTATATTATATTAATTATCAATATTGGCTCAAAAGAGAGACTTTTAATAATATCAGAAAATAGTCACTATAGAATTCTCTATTTTTACATTCATTACTAAAGTAAAATTTAAAATATTAGAGTCATATTCACCCCATTATTTATAGCAAACCTGGTATCTTAAAACCGTCTTTAATTTACTTTTTTCAGTTTTTCTTGAATCTGAAATATAAATTTCCCTATGCTTTAAAGTTACTATTTCAAGATTATTTTCTTTAATGAAGTTTTTCATTTGTTGAAAACTCTGTACCTCATCATCATAGGAACCCACATGCAGCATCTGAACAGCCAACCCATCTTCCATAGTTCCAAAGGTTACTTCATTTAACAAGGGATTGTCTCCTTTTTTTCTAACAGTTTCAAAAGCTTTATTAACCACCTCTTCAGTGACAAAATCAGGTTGTCTAATCATAATAGTATAAAGTAACTCATCCTTTCTAAGTGTGGCAGATAGTCTCCCTTCCTCTGTTAGATCCCATACCCCTTCAAGTGGATAAACTGTATATTCAAAATAACCCTCAGGAGTATAACCTTTTCTTGGCATCATTCTAACGGCATAGGCTAAGGAATATAGTATACCTATTTTTTCAGAGAACTCTTCACTATTTGGATTTCCCTTTCCACTTATCATAAAAAACTTTTGTTTTGGCACTGTTATTAAAACGGGCTTTTCTTTAGGTAAATATAAACTTTTTTCTCGCTTTTTCCATTCAAATTTCATAGTATTCCTTCTTTCTATTGAATAATTTGTAATTCTAAATTGCCTTAAGTATTTATTGGGCTTTAATCTTCATTTAATAAATTAATTCTTTTTCAAAAGCTGCTTTTAGCTATAGCTTTAACTCTAAAGGGTAACCACATTAATTTCATTACTCGCTTTAGAAGTCGATTTTCACTGTGGTCAAATGAATTTATCTACGTTGAATAACTGCAAGGCTGTTCAACGTCCTATTATAGAATATGTCAGGCTTGAAGGGTCAAAATATTATTATTGCTTGCCTTTTAAAAAGGTTATTAACTATATGTAAAATATATCATAGTAACTATGACAACAGGTTGTCATAGATTAGAAGATTAATTAAAAAAACAGGTGATATTTATTAACATCACCTGTTATCTATAGTTCAATGTAATTTTATAATATACTTTCTCCTATTTCCTTTAACATGTTGAGTCCAATTATTTCTCTAGGATACATAGGTACTCTAATAACTTTAGCTTGGTTAAAGGTGTTTCTTATTTCAACTAGATATTTCTCCTGCATATATCTCCTATTTTTAAAAAAATCTGTTGTAGCTTGTTCTTCTGGTATTATTAAGTTAGCTACTACCAGCTGAGTTTCGATATCTGTAGACTTAAGCTCTTGTGAAGCTCTATAAGCCTCAATTATTGGAGTTTTTTCAGGATACATTACAAAGGCAAAAGTAGTTTTTTCTCTATCCTTCATCATAGAAATAACTTTATCAAATCTTTCTTTTTGCACTCTGTCTTCTTCACTGATTTCTGCATTTACTCCTGCTTTCACTTGAATTTGCTTGCTCCAATCCATAGGAAGCTCTAATAATCTTAAGGTGTGCCCTGTAGGTGCTGTGTCAAATACTATAACATCATAAGTTTCTTCACTAGCATAGGATATGAATTTTTGGAAAGCAGCCATTTCTTCAGTGCAGGGAGAATTCATCTCTTCCTCCATAGTAAGAACAGTACTTTCATTGAACCTTTTCCTTGCCTCCTCTAAAACTGAATTCTTATATTCTTCAAAGGCTACCTTTGGATCAATCTTTGCTGCATATAAGTTTTCTATTCCTTCAATTTTTGTTGGACTATCTCCTATTGGTTTATCTAAGACTTTTCCAATATGAGCAGCAGGATCAGTAGTTAAAAGTAAAGTCTTATATCCTTTTAACGCAGTATTAACTGCAGTGATGCAGGCCATTACAGTTTTTCCAACTCCACCTTTACCTGAAAAAAAGATATTTTTGTGTGCTCCTTTAACTGGGTAGATTAAGCTACTAACATCCTCTTTATCTGGTGTAACATCTTTTATATCTTCTAATTCATTTTTATCTTCCAGGGTTTCTAGTGTTTTTCCCTTGTAAAGAGCTTCTACAATTACCCTAAACCTCTTTACTCCCTTCAGCTCTGTATGAAATAACTCCATGGTATCCATGGGAATATTTTTAAAAGTTTTCTTAGCTTTTTTATAATACTCTTGCTGCATATTATATCTACTTTCAAAGAAGGGTGTTTCAGCTTCTTTTTTAGGAATGAACCCATTAATAATAATTTTTGAAGTTTTAATTCCTAGTTCCATTAATTCCTTAGAGGATCGTAAAGTTTCGTCTAAAGATGTAGCTTCTGGTTGCATGACAAAAATAAACTCTGTTTGACTGGTATCCCTAAGCTTTTCAATGGCTCTATCAAACTTACCCTTACTTTCTTGAATCATGGACACTGGCCCCATACAAGTTTGTCCGCTGCCTTTTGAGGCTTCTTCAATATGCTTACTCCAATCCACAGGTAATTCCAAAAGCCTTATGGTATGCCCTGTTGGTGCAGTATCAAAAATTACTACCTCATACTCAGTTTCCCCCATGAAATCAATAAATTTATCAAAAGAGGCCATCTCTGCTGTACAAGGGCCACTAAGCTGTTCATCAGCTATTTTTATCATATCTTCATCGAAAAACAATTCTCTCATTGGAGCTAAAAGTCTTTCTTTATATTCTTCAGTAGACCTATCCGGGTCTATTTCCATGGCATAAAGGTTATCTACATTATTTATTTTAGTTATTTTATGCCCTATTTCTTGTTCAAACACATCAGAAAGGTTAGATGCAGGATCCGTTGTAACTATTAATGTTTTTAACCCCTTATCTGCATTATAAATAGCCGTTGTACAGGCCATTGAGGTCTTACCAACTCCACCCTTTCCAGAGAAAAAGATAAATTTAGGTGTCATTTTATTCACTCCTTAGTGCCTCTTCTATTTCCTCTAAAGTTGGATATTCACCTTTCTTTATAATTACCCCATTTACTTTTGTAATTGGAAGAGCTTTCATTTTTTCTTCCTTTACAAACTGTGATACATCCTTGGCTGCCATAAATTGAAGTCCATGAGTTTGTGGTTGATATCTTTCTACCTTTAAATCACTATACTTTTCTTGTAAAATCTTTATATTTTCCTGTAATTTTACTAAGGTCTCATCTACAGATGGTCCACAAATTCCTGTAGGACAGCACATTGGTTTTTCAAAAAGTTCTAACTTCATATTCCTATCTCCCCTTAAAATATTTATATTAATTTGTTTTAAAGTACATATATATTACATTTGAATCATATTTGATTTATCTTAAGTATACTAAGTACAAGTTAATACTAGTTTCCAGTCTTTCTTTTAAATACTACTACATCATTTTGAATTTTAGGTAACCATCCCTCACCAGTATGCTGTGGCTTTAACACTGATATTAACTCCCACCCTTGTGCTCCATAATTATTAAGTTCTTCTTGTAGTTTAGATGTATCTTTAAGCCCTTCAAATTCATTAATTCCTATTGTCTTATATTCCCAGCTCATATAATCCTCCTTCATTATTAATTATATATTTTTTATTTATTACAACATTATATGATTATATTAGTTTATGATCATACAATTGCTTTCAAGGTAATAACTATTTAAAAATAAGATTATCCTTTTTACTACTGCGTAAAAGTGGTGTTTTCCTAAATTGACAACTTGTATATATATTTATATAGTGTCCTAAATCTATTAATTTATAATCACTGCAAGTTAGTACGTACACCTCTTTTAGTTGGTAGTTAAAATTTCATTATCAGTGGAGCTACTACATAAAGTAAAATCATCTGACATACTATAACCTTAGCCATGATACTTCTTTGATACCTTATATTAAACACAGAAAAGGTCAGTATGCATATTCTGGGATAAACTTAGTTATTTTGTTTTTCACTTTATAGAGTTGAGTTTATAAAATTAAAAGGTCGGCAAAATCCGACCCTTTTACATTTATTTATTTTCACTTGTAAACCAAGGTCTTGTATTATTTGCAATTTTAACAAGGGTTAACATAACAGGTACTTCTACTAGTACCCCAACCACTGTTGCTAGAGCAGCCCCTGACTTTAAACCAAATAGTGCAATGGCAACAGCCACAGCAAGTTCAAAAAAGTTACTTGCTCCAATCATTCCAGCTGGTGCTGCAATGTTATGTGGTAATTTCCAAAGCTTTGCCCATCCATAAGCAATTCCAAATATAAGAAAGGTTTGAATTGTTAATGGCACTGCAATTAACACTATGTGAAGTGGATTGTTAATTATAATATCCCCTTGGAAAGAAAAAATTATAATTAAAGTTAGAAGTAATCCGATAATTGTTATATTATCAAACTTCTTTAAAAACACATTATTAAAATACTCAAGGCCCTTATTTTTAACAATTATAGTCCTTGTTATAAATCCTGCTGTTAGAGGTATAACTACAAATAAAATAGTTGACATAATCAAGGTTCCATAGGGTACAGAAACATCACTTACTCCTAATAAAAAAGCTACAATTGGAGTAAAAGCAATTAAAATAATTAGATCATTTACAGCCACTTGAACTAGTGTGTAAGCTGGGTCACCCTTAGTTAAATGGCTCCAAACAAATACCATAGCTGTACAAGGAGCTGCCCCTAAAAGTACTGCACCAGCTAAATAATCTTTAGCAAGATCCACTGGTATCCAAGTTTTAAAAACTACATTAAAGAAAAATGCAGCAATTAAATACATGGTAAATGGCTTAATAAGCCAATTTGTTACGCAAGTAACAATAAGCCCCTTTGGCTTTTTAGTAGCATTAACAATGCTTGAAAAATCTATTTTCAGCATCATTGGATAAATCATTAACCAAATTAAAATAGCAACTGGAATAGATACATTGTAATATTCAAACTTGTTTAAAGTCTGAGGAATAATAGGCAAAATTTGACCTACAAGAATACCCACTACAATACAAATAGCAACCCATACAGTTAGGTATCTTTCAAAGAACCCTATCCCCATATTTTCTTTTTTATTTTCTACAGACATAACTTGCCTCCTTAAATATTTGTTTATGTAAACTGGTTTCAATGTGCTTTTTTATTTGTCTAAGCATTTGATTCTATCTTATTGAAATTTTATTAAATTCAGCTATTAAAATTAACTTGCCTAGTTTCTATACAATTCTACTAAGTTTGCACTCCACTATTTCTAAGTGCTTAAACTCTTCTAAAGTATTTACTTTTACAATTTAATTTCTCCATTTTTAATCCTATTAGCTAAGTCCTTAACCTTCTCTTCAACAGTTCTTGCAGTTTTTATAAATTCCTCATCACTTTTACCAGTTGGGTCCTCTAAGCCCCAATCTTCAATGTGCTTTCCTGGAACAATTGGACACACCACATTACATCCCATTTTTATAACTATATCCGCCTCTGGTATATCACTTAAAAGTTTTGAACTCTGACTTTGGTTCATATCTACATTATATAAATCCTTTATTATTCTTACTGCATCTTGGTTTATCTGCGGTTTTGTCTCCGTTCCTGCTGAATAAGATTCATAAACTTCCTTAGCAAATAATTTCCCTAAAGCCTCTGCCATCTGAGATCTACAGGAATTGTGTACACAAATAAAAGCTACTTTTGGTTTCATAGTTTTTCTCCTTTATATACATTCGTTATTTATCCTTGGCAATTATTTTTGCAGCCACATTCATAGTCAATGTTTCCTTGCTTTAAATCATCGCAGGTTAAGCCACTAGCTCTATATTTTTTAAGCTTTTCATAATCTAAACTACACTGCTTTATTTTACTCCCATGGTCATTTATAACTTCTTTTATAAATGGAAATTCCTCAATAATTTCTGGGTTTATCTTATAATAAACATACTTTGCTACCTTATAAAATTCTAAGATTTTAGCATTAGTTAGCTTATTAAGGTGCCTTGAGGCATTTGACTGATTTATTTCTAAAAGTAATTCTAGTTCACAAACACATAAATCCCCATCTTTTAGTAAATAAAGAATTCTCAGACGTGTTTCATCAGATAAAGCCTTCATCACTTGTAATAAATCCATTTTTTCACCTCTCATATTATCATATTCGTTTATAATCATATGTTACACAAATAAAAAAAAGAAGTCAATTAAATAAAAATAGGCTAAGCATTTTTCCTCAGCCTATTAGCTCACTGTTAATTTAATCTTATAGCAATTTTTCCATAACAGTTATATTAACAAACTTACCATCTAAAATCCCTTGCTCCATATAAGTTCCCACTTCACGAAACCCTAAGGCTTTATACAGTTTATGTCCTACTTTATTAAAATCAAAGGTACTTAGTACTAGCTTATGAAAGTCTTGTTCTTTTGCTACATGAAGTAATGCATTTAAAAGTATTTTACCAACTCCTTTACCACGATGTTCTCTTCCAATATAGATTGAAATATCCCCAACCCCGCTATAGCAGCATCTTGAATTAAATACATTAATAGAAGCCCAACCATAAATAATATTATCATCATCCTCAATAACAATAACCTTATATCTCTCTTCTCTATTTGTAAGCCACTCCGTCATGTCCTTTTCATTCCTAAGTCTGGTTTCTAAGGTTGCTATTCTATCCTCTATACCTTGGTTATAAATCCTAGTAATTGAACTAGCATCATTTATATTACCTACTCTAACTTTAAATTTCATACTCCATCCCCTCCTAAAAGCATTTATTATTTTTGATAGCGTCAGTTAATAGCTCTAAACTTTCAAGTACTTGGCTACGTTTTTCTTCTGTAATTGAATTAAATATATTTAAGTAATATTCATCCATACTATCCTCTATATTTTTATAAATTTTTTTGCCTTCCTTGGTCAAATTTATAGTTATATATCTTCTGTCTTCAGGTGATACCTCTCTTTGTACTAATCCTAAATCTACTAAATTATTTATAGTTCTACTTATAGTGCTTTTATCTAATTGTAATAATTCAGCTAGTTCATTAAGTGATAACTTTTCTATTCTACCGATTTCTACTATTGCGTGGCACTGGGAAATGGTAATTTCACAACAACTTGCCTCAATTTTTTCTAAAAGTCCTAAATTTCTAACAAGTAATCTAATAAGTTCTCTCAAGTAAACTTTACTTTGAATTTCCATATATCCACCTCAATATAATTATAATCTGTAATAGTTGCAAATAACAACTATTACAGATTTATTGAAATACTCATTTATTAAAGCTTTTAAAACCATATTGATTTCGAAATACTTGTATGATACAATTATTTTGAAATGAGGTGATTAGATGAAAGTAGAGGATGAAAAATACTCCGCAATTGAAGTGCTCAATACAATTAACAATGACGATACCTGCTGTGTTGAGGAAGTTGGACAAATGGTTCAAAAATTAGTCAGGGTTTTTCAGTTATTTGAAAGAGACCAAATAAAGGTTCATGGATTTACCAGTTCACAGTGCTATGCTATGTTGGAAATTTTAAAGGTTGGAAGTTTAACTATGAACGAGCTAAGTGAAAAAATGAATCTTGATTCTAGCACCATGACACGAGTTATTGATAAGTTAGTTAGAGATGGGATTATAAATAGAGATAGAGATGAATCAGATAGAAGGGTTGTAGTTGTAAGCCTAAGTGATTCAGGTATTAATGCTGCAAAAGAACTTAGCCATTCTGTTAATGAATACTATAAAAAAATAATTAAAAATATTCCAGATGGTGAAGTCCTAGATATACTTAGCTGTGTATCAAAGTTACTTAAAGCCTTTGAAAAAGCTAACCCAAATTGTTGTTAAAATTCTTATCACATGCTTGTATGATGCAAATATATTGCCATATTATAGATTACATTAATTTTGTAATCTATTGAAGTTTATATTTGTATAATACAAATAATGTTTGATACAAATTTATTTTGAATTAATTAAAAAGGAGATTTTTTTATGGAAGTTTTTATTATAGAAATTATAATGAGTATTTGGAGCTACCTTAAGGCTGACTGGTATATCTTACTTATTGGCATAATTTTAGCTGTAAGTATAAGTGTCTATGTTGATTCTGAAAAGCTTAAAAATATGCTGATGAAAAAGTCTGGTGTGTCTATACCTGGTGCAATTTTATTTGGATCTTTAACTCCCCTTTGTGCTTGTGGTACAATGGCAGTTTTATTTGCCATGTTTGCATCTGCAATGCCTTGGGGACCTGTAATGGCATTCTTAATATCCTCTCCCTTAACTAGTCCTTCTGAATATATGTTTGAAACAGCCTTCTTTGGAAGCGAGTTTGCTACTGCCATGTTAATATCCTCCATTGTCCTTGGAGTATTTGCAGGCTTTTTAGCTAACTACTTAGAGAAGAAAACAAAGTTCTTTAAAAATCAATTTAGAATAATCTCAAATAAAACTGTAGGATGCTGTTCTGAAAGTAATGTTAGTAATGAGAGTATTTGTTGTAATTCAACCATTAATATTACTAATAATGAAAGTTGCTATACTAGAGATAAAGAAGTTAATACTCTTGAAAACTGCTGTGCTTCTAATAATATACTAGAACTTAAAGATTCAAGTGAATTAAAAATCAAAACAGCTACAGTAAAAAAACAAATTAGCTACACTGATGAAAGAGCTAACAATTCCTCAATTGGATTCGTTAAAAAATATAAATTAGACAAACTAGCAAAGGAGTTTATTAATATAGGAGTTAAAAAGATTCTTCTGTACTTTATAATTTTCATTGCTATTGGTAAATTTGTAGAGATTCTGATTCCTCAAAGCCTTATTATGACTTTATTCAGCGCTGATAAAAGTTACTCAATTCCACTAGCGGCAACCATTGGTCTTCCTTTATACCTTAACGATTCCTCCGCCTTACCTCTATTAAAATCACTAATAAATTCTGGTGCTGGAGAAGGAGTTGTACTTGCCTTTATGATAACAGGAAAAGCTACTGGTATTCCTGTTATTGCAGGACTATCTACCTTCTTAAAAAAGAGAGCTATGCTTTTTTATATAGGAACCATTTATACTGGTGGTATCTTAGCAGGTTATATATTTCAGTTATTTTTAAGTTAATAAAACAATTAGAAGTAATGTAGAGAGAAAGCTTAAGCTTCTCTCTATATTACTTCTATATTAACTAACCTTCTTCCCTAGATGGTGGTTCCACTAATTCAACAAATGTCCAAGTTTTACCCTTATCCTGGGACTTGTATTTTGCCATGAGTTTCCCTCCCTTAAAGTCACCTTCTGGCCCTTGACCTACTAAAAGAAATAGTTGATCCCCTTCAATATAAGGTGTTTCTGGTTGAATAAAAGGTTCGAAAGTTACTCCCATCCACTCCTGTTTGTTCACGGGAAGCGTAATTGGTTCAAAAGTTCTTCCTCCATCTTCTGTTCTGTAAATATTAGTTTCAGCTCCTTCTATCTTTGGATAGCTCATAAACCCTATGTTCTCATCAATAAATCCGCCTGATTGTAAAAGGTTAGTTCTCGGTCCATGGCCTGTTTCCTTCCAGGTTTCACCACCATCCTCTGTCTTAAAAATAACTTGCTCTTCTTGAGACATAGTTCGTCCTGTTGAAGAAATAACATATCCAACTCTGGTAGTTGGGAAGCTACAAAACCTTACTCTTGCACTATCTAGAGATGTACTTATTTCTGAAGTTCTCCAAGTAACTCCTTTATCCTCAGAATAGGTGATGGTCAAAGGTATTTCTCTAGTGCCACCATAGATAAAAGCAGTTTTTTCAGGAGTGATTGTATAACTTTTTTCTTGAAGTTTATTAAAATAAGGTGTTCCATCTCCTACAGCTACTAACTTCTCTAAGGGGACAGGAACTTTTGTCCAATTACTTCCACCATCATAGCTCACATAGCAGATTTTATCTTGTATTTTATAGGTGTTTTCCTGATTTTTATATGGAATCTCTGCTTCATACTTTTGTTTATACTCATCTCTTTCTTTTTCTCCACTAGTTTGATACTTCTCTAAATCATATGCAGCAGGTCTTTGAACTCTAACTGCGGTGTAAATAGGGTTCCCCTTTTGGTTAGCCTCTTCTTGGAATCTTAACACCCATTGGCATTTAATTTTATTGCCTTCTAAAACTCCATTCCATTTCACTGCACTACTCTCCTTTAACTTTTCCATTACAATAGAAAAATTAACTTGAACCACATTGGCTTCTTTGATTTCTATGGTCTCTATATAATACTCCTTAACCCTTTGTGTTTTAGGTACATACCATGCCTTAAGTTGAGTAGTATATGCTTCCATCCACTCTTTAGTTATTACTTCAATGTCCTTACTGTTAGTTTCCACTGAAAAGCCTTCAGGATTAAACTTTACTTTACTTTGCTCATATTTATAGTAAGCAAAAAAACAACCCATAAAAATAGCCAAAATTATTAATATCGTAAAGATTTTTTTGTTCATCTTTTTCTTTGAGTCTTTAGCATTATCCATAAGAATATATCTCCTTCCTCTGAAAAACACTTGTTGAATTATGTTTTTACATTTATAAAGCTTATTATAGATTTACTACCTAGCAAGTTTATTTCTGAAACACCTTAGAAATGTAAGTTAATTTCAATAGGCATGATTTGCATGGAAAAAATTATCCCATACAAAAACTTATTTTTAGTCACCTACTCATATCTTAAACTTCTTTTGGTTCTAATCTTGTAAAATAAAGATAATTAATTGCAAAAATAATATCCATATTAACCCATAGGATCAACTTAGCTACTATGATTGCTTTGTTTCCTATGATACAATGGAATTATATGTTAATTACGATGAATTTTCCACACTCTCTATAGCATAAGCAAAATTAAGTTTTTTTACTTAGAAATACATATTAGTGAGGTGTTATCTTGAATTATTATTTACGAAAAATGGAATCTAAGGACATTGACGGGGTATGGTTTTTAATAGAATTATTAAAAACAGAGGGTGCAGATATCTCCTTTACAGAACTTAATGACAAAAAAGAAGTTATGAATTTTGTAGACAATGCTTCTCAGCTTACATATGTTGCTGTGTCTCATGAGGAGCCTTTCGAAATTTTATGTGTTGTTAGAGGTAGACGTGAAACAACTAAAGAGAAATCTCATGCTGCCTTTTTAACCGCAGCTACCCACCCCATAGCGCGTGGTATAGGTCTTGCAGCAGAACTTACTAACTTTGCTCTAGAGCAAATGAAAACTGAAGGGGTTAACATAGCGAGAATTTACGTATACAGTGATAATAAAGCCTCTTTAAATGCTGTAAAAAAACTTGGCTTTGTACACGGTGGCACCGTATTAAGACATCATAAAGATGAAGTTACTGGTGAGTATGTGGATGACCTAATCTTCCACAAAATACTTTAGTCCAAACTTATTTAGAAAATTTCACTACATTATAAATACAAGGCATGCCATGTTGGTATGCCTTATGTTTTTTATCTTATTGGAATCTAATACATAAAACTAAGCTTGTATATATCTTTTAAGCTTTATTTCAAATTTAATCTCTATTTAAGAATATTGTTGATTATATCCTATGTTTTAAGGTAACTTTAAGAGTTCCCTTAATTTATATTTAAAGAAAAGTTCACCATAGAATTTGCTTTATAACTACTGTTTAAGGCTTACAGTTTCCTATATTGAAACTCCCCATATACTTATCAACAATTTATAGCATCTCTGCCCTTTGCAAATATATTATTCGCTTATAGACTGTTATAATATATAACTTTAACTACCTACTTTATAGAATAAGCTAACCATCTAAAGAATCTTCCTATATTCTTGAAGGAAACTATATCACACAATGCTTCAGTGAACTTTCCAAACTTTCTATAAAACAAATTAAAAGCTAGATATGGAATCCATTGTTTTTTAGCTCTTGGTAATCTTTTTATTATATTTTTAAAAGTGTACACTTCTTTATATATCCATAGGTACCCCTTATATAACTCTTCATCTGTCATGTTCTTCGGTTTATATACCACATGAGCAGTGTTATAATTTGATAAATTGTAGTCTACAATTCTATTTTCCTCTAGGAGGGATGAGTATAGCTTTGTACCTGGATAAGGAGTGAGGATATGTGAAGTTACAGTTTCTATCTTGTTGTTAACTATCCATTCTAAAGTATCCTTAAAAACTGATACAGAGTCTTCATCTAATCCAAAAACAAAGCTTGCATTTATCATAATTCCCCTTTTATGAATCTCCTCTACAAGCTTCTCATATCTATTTACACTATTTTGCACCTTATGGACACAATCAATTGATTTACTATTTATGCTTTCGAAACCTATAAATAGACTTTCACAACCAGAGTCCTTCATTTCATCTAATAGCTCTGGCATGTCCACAATATTTGAAGTAACTGCTGCATTCCACTTTAATTTAAGGGGTTTTATTTCTCTTAACAATTCTTTGGTCCATTTGGGATTTCCAATAAAATTATCGTCAATAAACATTATATGTCTTGTTTTTAATGCTTTAATATCCCTAATTACATCTTCTATAGGCCTACTAATATAAGTCTTAAGTGTGTCTTTGCAGCTATTATAGCAAAAATCACACTTAAAAGGACACCCTCTGCTCGTACTAACTATATTGGTGTATAAATACTTTTTACTATCAATAGCAGAATAGTCAGGGGACACTACTTCTTCTCCATCTATATTATCCATATCATAGTATACCTTTTTAAGAGAATTATCTTCTTTATCCCTAAGTATTTTTCCCCAAATTCTCTCAGCCATACCAACACATATAGCATCAAAAGAATTTATGGCTCCCTGTGGATCTGCTGTAATATGTATGCCACCTGCTATAACTGTTACTCCATGCTTTTTAAATTCCTTTGATATTTCCACAGCTCTATTCATAACATCTACAGTTACAGTTATTGCTACCAAATCTACATGTTCATTGAAATCTATAGCTTCTATATTTTCGTTCTCAATAACAACTTCGTGTTCCTTTGGCGTAAGCTTAGCTAGTGTTAACAAAGCTAATGAAGGAGACATTCTTGTTTTCAACTTAGTATCCATAGGTCGTGGCAGCATAGCCGGTTGAATTAATTTAATCCTCATATATTTCCCCCAAATAAACCTTCCTCACAAATTCAAATTACTTTTCGAACTTAAAATTCCTTAAGTATCACTTCTATATTCTAAAATATCCCCTGGTTGACAGTCCAAAGCCTTACAAATCCCCTCTAAAGTTGAAAATCTAATAGCCTTTGCCTTTCCATTTTTAAGTATAGAGAGGTTTGCCATGGTTATTCCAACTCTCTCTGAAAGTTCTGTAACGCTCATTTTCCTTTTAGCAAGCATCACATCAACATTTATTATAATTGCCATGTTTTTCACCTCATATCGTCAATTCATTTTCAGACTTCATTTCTATAGCATCATGTAAAAGCCTTTGAAGTACAGCAGCAAACACTGCAATAACCATTGCTCCAAAAATAATGATTAATGGGAATGCCACAAGACCAGGCGCATCATCTGCATCTGCTATTGGGAATATGAATGGTACAATTACTAAGTATATAACACTGATTGTGTTTGCACAGTATTTTATATTCTTTAATGCCTTTACGGATAATTCTGAGAAAGCCTTATTCTTGTCGATATAGGTTAAAAGCTTAATAGCTTGGTAAAGAGCAAAGAAGAAAGTTAACGCCGATAGGTACACACCCATTATAATAGGAAAATGAATGTAGCCCACAAATCCAGGCACCCAAAATATACATAGGGCAAGAACGGGAATTCCAATAAGCGTAACAGCTATCTTTAAGAAAGTTGTTGAATACTTTTTCATTAAAAATCACCTCAAAATTATTTTATATGTCTATAATACCACAATATTTATTGTTTATCAATAAATACTTATTAAATTTAGGTATGTTTTTATTGACTCAACATATTCCTAGGTTAATTATAACATCAACTTCCCATATCCTTTGTTAATAGTAAGATGAGAAGCTACTTTGTAATTCCAGATGTAATGTTTGTAAGTGATAACTGAATATTTGTAAGTGAAACGCAACTTTTGAAATCCAAATGCAATGTTTGTAACCTACAACTAAATACTTAAAAACCTATATTCTGTAATCTCCCCGCAGTATTCATAGCCAATACTTTTATATATATGGTTAGGAACAACCTGTCTACGATCTGCATATAATATGGGCAAAAATCCACCACCTAGTAGCTCTTTTGTAATTTCGTGCACTAAGAACTTTCCATAACCTTTATTTCTCTCATTTCTATCTGTGAACACCCCATCAGTAAAGGCAATTTTACCATGTTTATGCACAGAAGCCATGGCAACTACTTTTCCATCTTCATTTCTCCAAACATGAAAATCCTTTTTAACTAGTTTTCGTTTTGCAAACTTTATGGCTTGCTCTGGTGTAAGAAGTCCAAAACCGATATCTTCCCAATTATCTCTAGAAAATATAGTAAGTGTTTCTAAATCACTTTCATTAACTTTGGAAAGGTGACCAGAACCTTTTTCAGGTTTTATAGTATTATGACAAACATAGGAATTTTTTGAAATGTTAACTTTAAATGAAATTCCAAAAATACGTGAAACCTCTTCTAGTATAGACTTAATATTTCTATCTTCTCCATCAACCATAAGATTAGGATTTAGTACTAACCTTTCTCCTATGATATTCACAACCTCTTTTATTTCATTACTACTTAACTGATTTTTAATATAAACCCATAAAGGTGATGTAGGACGTTGTTGTCCAATAATTATATTGTTATCATTTGTTATAAAAAAGGAATCCTTATCTTCTCCTATAGCATAAAACATAGTAAAAGGAATTACCTGTTCTTTAGGGATTAGCTCTTGAAAAACATGTTCTTTAACAGCAATACTTCTCATTGAAAATTCCTCCATAAAACGTAATTAATAGAATTATATTCAAAGAAATAAGGTAACAGTCTTTAGTTATATAATCACTGTAAAAATCTGCATAATAATTTCAGGAGCTTCCTATGGGCTTAGGGGAAATGCAATGTATTCACATATTTTAAGCATAAATGAGGGTGGAAGAGAAAAGGCTGTTAATGACTTTATGGACTCAAATTATAAAGGACTCAGCTTCCCAGTTAAAATGGTTTTTATTACTTTAATTACTGTATTAATTAGTAAGGTTATTTAGATAGTTATAATAAAGTAGGGTCATTCTTAGTATATTTTCTCACTAAATAAGAATAAATCCACTTTGTGCCATTCCTTTGAAATCAAATTCCAATTGAACAAATAAAATTTGTTGAACAAAGCTATTTTTCTAAATCTAGTGGTTGAAAAGCCATTCATTTGCCACTTATAAAAGATGTCGGAGCTAGAGTTTCTACACCGTTATTAAAGTATATAAAAAAGTAAGAAAGATTAAAGTTAAGTTTCCCTTCAACCCTTCTTACTTTTTTAATAATTATAGCTATTTAGGTTTTACTTACTTTGAATAAATATAGACTTCTGACTGCCACTGTTCTATCCATCCATCATATACAAAGCCTAATTTAAGCAATAAACTCTTCGAAGGAAGGTTTTCCTTATCAGTCATAGCTACTATTTCAAACTGTGGATATTCTTCTTTAAGTTTTGGTAATAAGCTCTTTAAAACCTCACTAACATATCCCTTTCTAGCATAGGCAGGATTAATTGAATATCCTATTGTAATAGTTTCTTCTTTTTTTGAAAGGTACAAATCTCCTAAAAGCTCATCTGTAACTTTGTCTGCTATAGCAAGTTGCATTCCCTTTTCTATATCTAAGGGCTTTATTAAAGCTTTTCTATACTGCTCTTTTGTTAATTTTTTAAAATCCTGATACTTCATCCACTGTTCATCATTTCTATAGGTGGTGAAGGAGTCTAAATCCTTTTCTTTAAACTCTCTTACTATGCATCTATCTGTTTCAATTTTTAGTTTGCTCTCCATTGTAAGTTTCTTCCTTTCTGTTTATAAAATAAAAAATATATGCACTAGTTAGCTTACTCTAATATACACTTTACTCTCTCTGCTTCATCTCATTATACTCCCTACCCTGTGCATCATAAAGCTTTATACTCAAGTCTTTGCTTTCTTTCCCATTAAAAACATTATACATATCAGTATTTTTATCTAAAGCTTCAAAACTAGGAAACGCTACAATAAAATATTTCTCTAATTTTAATTCTTCAACATAGGATTTCCCATTAAATTTTATTTCAATTTTACTTGCACCTTTGTTCTTTCCATACACTAAAACTCCCACTGAATTTTCCTCATGAATAGTTCGAATATCATAATCCCCCCTCATTTTTTCAAACTGACTACCTATTCCATTTTTATCCCATCTATTATTAAAAACTTTTTTTACGGAGATTAAGTCGATATACGTTCCCTCATCTTTAAGAAATAGCTTGTACCCTAAAACTTCTTTTTCAACTACAAAATCTTTATTAGGTCTATATTTAAATACCTCTCTAGCTATTTCCTCATTAGATAAATCTCCAGACATTGTAGAATTATAAACCATAGCAGCACTAAAAATTGTAACTATGCCTATCATAATACTTAGTGGTTTAAGTATAAGTTTTACCAGACCTCCATGAAATGTGCTAGTTATACTTGCAATTAATTTTTCAACTTTAGTATTTTTAACTAAATTATTGAATAAGTTAAAAATACCTAAGCCTAAGATTGTTCCTAGGGTATTAAAAATTAGGTCATCAACATCAGTTAAATTTATTGCTGTAAAAAACTGAATAATCTCTATGGTTAAGGATGTGATGAAGCCATATTTAGCTACTGCTCTAACATTATTCTTCCTTTGAAAAAGTAAAGGTATAAAAAAACCTAAGGGCATAAATAACAATATATTTCCTATAACATTATAGAATCCATACCCTATGCCCATGGTATTATTTTTAAACATCTTTATTGTTTCAACTAAAGGTATGTAATTAGTATGGAAGCTATGATAAAAGCTAAACTCCAACATAGCCCTTTTACATATGGTTAAACCGATTACCACTAGAAAATAAATGAAAAACACATTCACAACTATTTCTCTTTTCATATTTTTCTTCTGCATTTTCTTTAGTACTATAAATCTATAGCTTGACCAAATTACTATTAAAATCCCAGCTATAAATACATATGGTATTGATATCAAAATATACTCCCCCTTTAATCTCTTATAATACCCTACCACCCTTTTGCTTTAGTAAAATTATACCATAAGAAGCATATTATTGATTCCCCTTAAAAATTTATATATTTTCAGCAATAAATAAACGCACAAAATTGTTTTTAACTTCACTATGATTAATATACTGTTTAAAGAACCTGCACTGTTAGTTCCATGACATGAGGTTCATTCAAGTTATAGGCTATTTATTAACCCCCCATAATTTCAGTATTCGTTAATTTATATTACTAAAGATAAAAAAAGCTACCTTGTCTGCAAACAAAGTAGCTTTTTTATAATTAAGACTCATCATAAGTCAGAAATTAATATCCCAGAAAGGAGCAGAATATTTTGATGAATGCAGAAAGAATGTATAAATTTTGACTATAATAAGAAACCCTTAAATTATATACTTCTGTACTTTTTAAGTGCCACTACATTTATAGTACATAGCACTAATGCATAGCCCAGCAGTGCCACTAAGAATAACCAAATTGCACTAATACCTTGACCCTCCACCATGATAAGCTTTAGTGCCGAACAGCCGTAATAAATTGGTGTTAAGTAACACAGTTTACCAAGTCCATAAGGAATTGTGTCAAGAGGAATCAATCCTGAAAAGAAAATTTGTGGAACTATGATTAGTGGAATAAGCTGTAATACTTGAAACTCGGTTGTTGAGAAAATAGAAACAGTGGCACCAAATGCAACTGCAGCAATGGATGTTAGTACCATAGTAATAACAACCCAAAAGGCATTCCCTTCAAATGGAAGATGTAACACAAACATTGAGTACAACGAAACTAAAATAGCCTGAGCAACAGCAAATACGCTGTACCCTAAAGTGTAACCAAGTACTACTTCATAACGTTTTATTTGGGACATTAGCAAACGTTCAAGTGTACCTTGACTGCGCTCACGAACAAGTGCTGTTCCAGAAATTACAAACACAAGGAAAAACGCAAAAATACCTAAGAAAATGTATCCCATGGAATCAAATGTTGAAAAGTCAGAATCTCCATATACTCTGTTAATTTGCATTTTTGCTGTAGGGTTTAGTTCGGAAAGTGCATCTTGTATACAGTTCATAGCTTTGCCACTTTTTGTGTTAGCTTCAAGTATGTCAATTTTAGGTGATTGTCCGTTTAGTGAGAAAACAGCATCGGCTTTTTTGTCTTTTAAATAAAGTGTTTTATCCACATCATTTTCCATTGTGATGATGGTTGCATCTTGTTCTTTTAAAGCTGAAACAATCGGTGCAGGTATGGTTTTATCAACAGCAATAGTTGGGACATAACTGATATTCCCAAGTAATAATGAAAGTAAAGTTAAAATTAAAAGCGGGGCAAATAAAATCATAGCCACAGTACGCTTATCACCCATAACTTGGAGTATAACTCTCTTAGCTAGATTTAGCATTTGAAGCACCCCTTTCATAAGTTTCTGCAGCTATGAAGAATAGTTCTTCAATCTTGCCTGTTTTAGTTTTTGCAAGCAAGTTATCAACATTATCGTAGTTAATCAACCTACCATTATAAATTAGTGCCGCACGATCGCACTCAGAAACCTCATCCATAACATGTGTTGAAACTATTATGGTTACGCCCTGTTTTTTAAGTTTTTTTAGCTCGTCCCAAATAGATCTACGCAGAATTGGATCAATCCCTACAGTAGGCTCATCTAAAAGTAAAACTTGCGGGTTGTGAATAAGTGCCGCTGCAAGTGAAAGACGTTTTTTCATTCCACCAGAGTAGTTTGCAACTAACTTGTTTCTGTCACCTATTAGCTTAACAAGGTCCAATACTTCGTTTATCCTACTTTTCTGCTGATTAGCGGGCATCTTGTTCAGACCTGCAAAAAATTTGAGATTGTTCTCGCCTGTTAAATCGTCATAAAGGGCATCATTTTGTGGCATAAAACCAATTGTTTGCATAAGTTTTAAGTTTGGCACTACAATATCACCATACTTTATTTGACCCCTCTCAGCTTTGATCGCACCAATTAAGCAGCGAATCAAGGTAGTTTTCCCTGAACCTGAAGGGCCAAGCAAACAAACAATGTCACCTGAACCAATAGAAAAATCAATTCCATAAAGCACTTGCTTTTTATCGAAACTTTTGTCGATATGACTGATATAAATGTCCATGATAGCTCCTCACTTTCCAATAAACACTTATTGAATAATTATATGTGTATTATAATGCTAGGTATTCAGTTAATCAATCATCATTTTTCCTAAAATATCTATTAGAGTTCCTAGATTTACTTCTATCAATAGAATATCAATCAAAAATACTTTTTAGTTTATTTGAGGTACTTCATAATTAATTCCTCTAACTCTCCATCATTGTCATTAAGCGTTAATTGCCTTGAACTAACCAGCTTCCTCAGTGTGCTCTTCTACTACTTCTGCTATTGCCATTGTTTCCACTTGTGGCAGCTTATTTTTTTCTCTAATTAAACCTTCTATTTCTCTCGCTGTTTCAGGATTTTCCTTTAAGTAAACTTTTGAGTTTTCTCTTCCCTGACCTAGTCTTGTATCTTTATAAGCAAACCAAGAACCGCTTTTTTCAACTACGCTTTCATTAACGGCTAAATCAATTAAGCTACCTTCCTTAGAAATTCCCTCATTATACATTATATCAAATTCAGCTACTTTAAAAGGTGGTGCCACTTTGTTTTTAATTACTTTTATTCTAGTCCTGTTTCCTAGAGTATCTTCTCCCACTTTTATAGTATCAAATTTTCTTATATCAAGTCTTACAGAGGAATAAAATTTAAGGGCACGTCCCCCTGCTGTAGTTTCAGGATTTCCAAACATTATACCTATTTTTTCTCTTAGCTGATTAATAAATATAACAACACATTTAGATTTATTAATGGCTGCTGTAAGCTTTCTTAAGGCTTGAGACATTAATCTTGCTTGCAATCCAATGTGAGAGTCCCCCATTTCCCCTTCAATTTCAGCCTTTGGTACAAGAGCAGCTACAGAGTCAATGACAATTACATCCACAGCATTGGATCTTACAAGAGCTTCTGTTATTTCTAAAGCTTGCTCTCCTGTATCAGGTTGACTCACAATAAGCTCTTCAATGTTTACCCCAACCTTCTTTGCATAGGTTGGATCTAAAGCATGTTCTGCATCAATAAAGGCTGCAGCTCCACCCCTTTTTTGGGCTTCTGCAACAATATGCAATGTAACTGTGGTTTTACCTGAGGATTCAGGACCATAGATTTCAATTATTCTTCCCCTAGGTACTCCACCAACTCCAAGAGCTATATCTAAAGCCAAGGATCCTGTTGGAATAACCTCGATATCCATCATTTTATTGTCACCAAGCTTCATTATGGAACCTTTTCCAAATTGCTTTTCTATTTGATTCATTGCAGCATCTAGTGCCGCAATCTTTTCATTGTTAATTTGCATTATATTCAACGCCTTTCATTTTATAAGAATCACTGTCTACTCACTATTTTTTCTTTTTTATATATATTGCCACTTTCTAAAATGGGATTAAGAGAAGCATAACTCCCTTAGAGTCACAGTATTTTCTACATGATTATTATTTCTCTTGGACTAAGAGAAGGAACATTGCTTACTTAAATTTTCTATTGCTGGCTTATGGTTATGTTGACAATGATCTTATCATAGATTTCTTTATAAGTAGTGTTTAGTGACATTGCTAATTCAGAGAACAATATACGCTGAATAAATTCCAAGAGTCTTCTATCTTGCTCGTAGAGTTTTTTTCCTTTAGCTTCTGTTTTTAGCTTTTTGCGTAGTAGGGTATTAACTACTTTAGCAATTTCTCTGCGATTTCCTTCTTTTACAATCTCAGAATACAACTGCTCTCTATGACTAGTTAATTCCACCCAAGTTACTCCTGTCTGCTTAAAGGACTCTAAAATCTCTTCAGCTTCGTCTTTGTGGATAATCTCTAGCATTTTTACCTTGTCATTATCTACTGGAGTACTAATTTTAAGTTCAGCACTTTCTAAAGGGTGTAATACATAATACTTTTTAGTAATTCCTGAAATGGTGTTTTCACATATTTCATCAATTTTACAGATGCCGTGTCCAGAGTATATTATTAATTCTCCTATATTAAACATTTTTCTTTCTCCCTTCTTAAAATATCTACATTTTTAAGAAATTATGTTCTTTTTACACGCTTCTTCTTTGGCGGATTTAATTTCTCCATCTTTTCTCTTAACTCTTGTTCTTTGCGCTGCTTTTCTTTAAGAACTTCTTCCCTTTGTTGTTTTACCTTTAATTCTTGTAAGATTTCTTGTTCAACTATAGGGTTACTCACCTTCAAAAAGCTTTCAAATGCATCCGGATATAAAAACACTTTTGTTCCAAAACTCTCCTGAAACTGTACTGATATTTTGTTATCTTTTAACTCTATAATAGTTCCTGTACCAAAAACACTATGATTTACATTTTCATTTACTATGTTCATTACTGTACCCTCCTGTAAATTGTGTGTTTAACCATATTTAAAACTTAAGGTTTATCAGAATTCTATACATCTATTGTTTAATCCAGTAATCTTCGCTTCATATAACAAAGGGCTCTATTATGTAAAATCTTCTTCCATCCCTATTAGCCTAAATCATCCTACCATCTTACTAAAACTATACTTTTATCCACTAAGTATAGTAAACGTTTACATATTGACCTGTATAAAAATTTATACATCTCTATTAATTTAATATCCCCTGCTGCAGAGCCTTAAGTATAGCTATAAACCTTTCTTTGTAACCCAGCCATTAAGTCTATCCTGAAACATAGACTTTAAAAATTACTTTCATAATAGCTTAACCAATGCTATCTTTCCACGGCATTGCGCTATCATAATACTTATGAGCGATATACATTTGAACAGATTTATCTAAGGCTAACAATCTCTTATAGGCCTTGAGTAGTGAATCTTCATCTTCTTTCTTACTTCGCCTAAAAGGGCACTGCTCACCTTCACATTTAAAAAGTTTTAGCCTGGTGCATTTTCCTCTTTCTGATAAGGCACAGCAATTTGGAAACTTGCTTAAATCTGGCATTGTATATCTAGACATATTAACTACCCCCTCTCTAATAAATCTTAATAGTAGGAGTATATTGGTGTTAAGTTGAAATTATAACTCTTTAAGGTTGTAAAATTGTTTAAACGTATATAACCCCTTATGAGGTCTTCTCTTCAGCAATATGATTTTATCACAAAAAAATTCTTCGATGTAAGTAAAAAATTTTTGAACAGAGAACTTTTTTAATATATGCAATGAAGTATAAGACTCAATGGGCACTGTGATTTACCCTGGTCCCTTAAGGTTTTAAATCATAAATAAAGTGTTTTTACTATGAAATTTCTATAATTCTACTTATAGAAAAGCTGTGTTAAAATAATTCATAAATCATCTTATCACAGCTTTAAAATTTCACTTTTTCTTTAGATTATTTTACTCACAAGTATTTTGATAAACACTTATTCCTTATTTAAATTTTATCTTTATTCTCAAATTACCATCTTAAATCATGTAGCTATAGACTCCTTTAAGGTGATGTTAAATATTACCCTTCATATTTACTGCTTAGTATTTTTATGACTCCCAAGTTTTCCATTACTTCCACTAATTTCTCTGTATCAATTGGCTTAGCTGCGTAAGCCTCACATCCTAGCTCAAAGGCTTTTTTAACATAATCTGTCTCTGCAAGAGCAGTTATCATTATGATTTTTGCTCTTTTTTCTGGAAGCAGTCCCCTTTGACTTTCAAAATCTCTTATAGCTTTAAGAACCCTTACTCCATCAACCTTAGGCATCATTATATCTAAACATATTAAATCATAGGGACTTTTTTCCTTTACTGAAATTAGGTATGCATCTAAGGCTTCCATACCATCTACCACTACATCGCATTCCCCATACTGGGATAAAAACCTTGATAAAAATCTTCTACTTGTCATATCATCTTCAGCTATTAAAATTCTCATTATCTTTACCTCCTATAATTAGATTTTTATATAATTCAAAGATGTGCTTAACTTGTGAACCTCTTTCCATAGCTTCTTCTAAATTTCCACGCCTTGAGGATAACTCTACCTTAAAACAAATGGTTTTAAGTTCTTCGATTCCAAGTTCATTAGCTATAATTTTAATCCTATGAGCCAAAACCTCTATAGAATCTAAATCTTCTTTCATAATTGCACTACTAAAAGCTTCTACTAAAGAAGATAGTTCATTTACAAATAAAATTTCACTTTCGCTATAAACCTTAGCTTCCCCTTGCTTTATTACTACTTCTCCGCAATTATCAACGCATATGCTTACATCTTTTAAGTCTTCTTCACTATTTTTAATAAATAAACATTGGTTTATAGTATCAAAGAGTTCCTCAACTTTTATTGGCTTTGATATATATCCATCCATTCCTTGAGATAAAAATCTTTCCCTATCACCTTTAAGGGCATGGGCTGTCATGGCAATAATTGGAACACTTCTCTTAGTATTCATTTCTCTTATCTTTCTCGTAGCTTGAATACCATCCATTAGTGGCATTTGTATATCCATTAAAACTATATCATAGTGGGTTTTTTCATACATTCCTGTGGCTTCTAGCCCATTATTTGCTATATCAACTATAAATCCACGTTCTTTTAGAATCCTTGCTGTAACCATTTGATTTACTTTATCATCTTCTGCAAGCAAAACTTTATAAAGTTTATCTTTGCGAATAACATCTACCTTAGCAGGTTCCTTTGTTAAAATCTCACTTTCTCCTTGATTAAATCTTAGAGTAAAATAAAATTTACTTCCTGAGCCTAGGGTACTTTCAACCCACAGGTTTCCTCCCATAGTTTCTGATAACTGTTTTGAGATTGTAAGTCCAAGCCCTGTTCCACCAAATCTTCTTGTAAAGGACCCATCAACTTGACTGAAGCTTTCAAATATCTTTCCTAAGTTTTCTTCAGAAATACCTATACCAGTATCTTCAACCGAAAATTGTATTTCAATAAACTCCTGTGCTTGGTTTATTCTCTTTACCTTCACCCATACTTCTCCACTCTCCGTGAACTTAATAGCATTACTAATAAGATTATTTAATATTTGCTGTAATCTATTAGGATCCCCAACTATATATTCAGGTATGGTGGAGGAAAAAGAATAGTTTAGCTCTATGCCTTTGTTTAAAGCTCGATGACTATGGGCCTTTATAGTGTTTTCAATTAAGGCTTTTATATTGAAATTAATGTTCTTAATAATAAGTTTTCCAGCTTCCATTTTGGAAAAATCTAAAATATCATTTATTACTGTAAGCAGTTGGCCCGTACAAGACTTTACAATGTTTAAGTTCTCTCTTTGCTCATTATTTAAATCACTTAACAGCGTTAAATCTACCATTCCCACTATGCCATTTAATGGTGTTCTAATTTCATGACTCATATTGGCCAAAAATTCACTTTTAGCTTTATTTGCAGCTTCTGCTGCAATTTTTGCCTTTTGTAAAGCCTTTTGAGATTCTTCCCTTTCTGTGATGTCTAAAGCTGTACCAATGTACCCATCAAATTCTCCATCTGTATTATAAAAAGGCCTATTAATGGTTTCAAACCATTTGTAATTGCCTTTACTATCTAACAACCTATACTTTAAGCTATATGGCTGTCTATTTTTAAAAGAATTTATATGGATCTCCTCATTTTTTGCTTGGTCCTCTGGATGAAGATGTTTTACCCAATTATATTTAAGGCTTTCTTCTTTAGATAACCCTGTAAAATCACAATATTTCTTATTTACATACTCAGTTTCTCCCTTAGAGTTCTTTTTCCAAACCATGGAGGGAAAACTTTCAAACATATTTAAATAATAATCCCTTGATTTTATAATTTCTGTTTCTTTTCTTTTTCTATTAGTAATATCAAGTATAACAATTACAGCACTTCTTTTTCCATCTTCTAACATGGGAGTTATACTAGCTTTAAACCAAAGCTTAGTTATCTGCCCATTTCTCACAAAATCTTTGCTAAATTCGATATTGGTAGTTGATTTTTCTCTTTGAATTGCCTGGGCTACTCCATTTTTAATTTCGCATCCTTCACAGTTTATTCCACAGTTACAGCCATGACCACCAGTAAAACTCTCAATACAGAAAAAAGCATCCCCAAATTTCTTCCCAATACTTTGTTCCCAATTACTATCTAAAAATTTCAAAGCAGCACTATTGACCTTAGTTATAATTGAATTTTCATTAGTTACAACAATTCCAACTGGCGCTGAATTAAATACTTTATGAAAATTATTTTTCTCAGCTTTTAAGTTTAATTCCATAGTTCGTATTCTTGTAATATCTCGAAATACCATTACTGTTCCTAAAACTATTCTTTCATTACTTTTTATTTGAGAAATGTTTGCAGAAATATATTTAACATCACCATTTTTCGTAACCAACATAGAATCCTTTTTTAGCCCTGTTTTCTTTCCAGTCTTTAAAACTATTTTTATAGGACAATCTATGGTTTGTTTTGTCTTACCATCCATAAGTACAAATAATTCATATACCTTTTTTCCCAGAGCTTCTTTCTTACGCCATCCAGATATTTCTTCTGCTGCTGTATTAAAAAATATTATATTTTCTTCTACGTCTGTTGCAATAACCCCATCCCCTATGCTTTCTAGTGTGATGTCCCAAAATCTATTATTTGTGCTATTTAACATGTTTTCTATCACTTTATACACCCTTTTCTTCAAATAACAAATTGTCATAGTTTTAGAGCAATTCTTTGCTTTTAATCCCCTCTTCTGCTCTTATAGATTAATTATCCATAGAAAATACTACTTATCATCTCTTTTTCTATATAGAATTTTTATTAATTCTAATTACCTTAGCATTATATCATTTACTCCCTAATCATAGAGTATAAGGCTTTTGGTAAATTTTCTAAGGTACACTGCTTTTCTACAGCTCCAATATTAAAAGCAGCTTTAGGCATTCCATAGACCACAGAAGATTTCTCATCCTGTCCTATAGTTCTTCCACCCTTTCTCCTAAGATTTAGAAGTCCTTTAGCCCCATCATAACCCATTCCAGTTAGTATTATCCCTACCCCTCTTGGTCCAAGTTCTTTTGCCATGGATTCAAATAATACGTCAACAGATGGGCAATGTCCATTTACCTTGTCTCCACTAAATACCTCTACCTTATATTTGTCGCCAAACTTTTTTACTCTCATATGCTGGTCTCCAGGAGCAATTAAAACCTTCCCTTGTTCTATGTAATCTCCATTATGAGCCTCCTTGCAGTATAACTCTGTTTGAGCATTAAGTCTTTCTGCAAACATTCTAGAAAATACAGGTGGTATATGTTGCGTAATAACTATGCCTGGAAAATCTTTAGGTAACTGCTTTAATATGCTATATATTGCTTCTGTGCCACCTGTAGAAGCACCAATTGCAACTATCTTATCTGAGCCTACTTTAATATTATCTATACTCTTCATATTACTTAAACTATAAAGATTCTCCTGTAACTGAGCCTGTGAAGCAATTTTGATTTTCTCAATGAGCTCATAGAGAAATTTTTCAATAGCTGTCACAGAGCTAGAACTAGGTTTTGATATAAAATCTACAGCTCCTACTCTCATAGCATCAAATACAGCTTCACTAATGGTACTAACTACAATGACAGGTATGGGGTACTGAGGAAGCAGTCTTTTTATAAATTCAATTCCATTCATTTTAGGCATTTCTATATCACAGGTAATAACATCCGGCTCATATTTTAAGATTTTATCTCTTGCCTCAAAAGGATCCTGTGCTGTAGCTATGATTTGAATATAAGGATCAGAACCTAACCCTCTAGCCATAACCTCCCTAAAAAACATACTATCATCAACAATAAGAACTTTAATTCTTCTTTCAATGACCACTCTCCCCTACTCCTTTCTATAAACAGAAGGTCTCACGTATTTATATTTAGTACTTCCTCTGTTTAGAGATTCTGAATGCCCAATAAATAGATATCCTCCTGGCTCCGTAAAGTCATAAAATTTATTTACTAGCTCAGTTTTGGTTTTATTATCAAAATAAATCATTACGTTCCTACAAAATATAACCTGGAACTTCTTCTTAAAGGGAAAAACTTCATCCATTAAATTAAACTTTCTATATATAATTTCATTCCTTATATTATCAACAAGGACACTGCTTTCATTGTTAATTCTTCTAAAGTAATCTCTTCTCCATTCTAAGGGGAGAGAGGCTAACTCTTCATTAAGATATTCACCTTTTTTAGCCTTTTGGAGAACTCTATCTGAAATGTCTGTAGCCAATATTTTAGTATCCCAAAATAATTTTTCTTTTCCAAAATAATCACTAATTATCATTGCAAGAGTAGAAGGTTCTTCTCCAGAGGAGCACCCTGCACTCCAAACTCGCAAATCCTTATCTGTTATCTTATGCTTTAGGTATGGAAGAACACTATCTCTAAAATAATAAAAATGATCTGTTTCTCTCATAAAAAATGTATGATTTGTGGTAATTTTATTAATAAGCTGAATAGGGAGTTTTCCTGTTTTATCATTATATAAAAGATTAAAAAACTCTGAAAAGCTACTGCAATTATTTTCTATAAGCACATTATGAAGCCTTCCATTTACAAGGACTTTCTTTTCTTCCTTTAGGTTTATGCCATAATTACTTTTTATGTACTCTGCTAGCTGTTTAAATTCCTTTTCCGTTATTTCTATCATTATGGTCCACCTCGTTAATTGAGAGAGAGTCCTAAAGGACTCCCTCCTAATATAGATTAATACTTACCAAATTCATTATCACTCAAAACTATTTTTTTTGCTTTTGTACTAGTTACTGCTGCTTCCTCAAAGGATTTATTTTGCTCAAAATGCTTATATTTACTATTACCGTTTGCCATATTTTCAAGCATTTTTAAAACCTCTGGGTTTAACTCTTCCCTGCTGCTGTACGCTGAATAATTGGTTTTTCTTAATCTGAACTTTCCAACTTGTTCTCTTAACAATTCTGCTTGGCTAGATAACTCCTCACTTGCTGCTGCACTTTCCTCCGAGGTAGCAGAGTTTGTTTGAACCACCTCTGATACTTGCATAATTCCCTGATTAACTTGTGAAATACCTAGTGCTTGTTCATTAGAAGCTGTGGATATATCTCCAACTATACCTGCTACCCTTGTTATATCTGCAACAATTTTATTTAAAGCTTGTGCAGTTTCAGTAGCTATTTTAGTTCCACTTTCCACCTTCTTTATTGAACCCTCTATCATAGCTGTAGTCTCTTTAGCAGCACTTGCTGAGCGGGCTGCTAAATTTCTTACTTCCTCTGCCACCACTGCAAACCCTTTTCCATGTTGTCCAGCTCTTGCAGCTTCTACTGCAGCATTTAAAGCTAGTATATTGGTTTGGAAAGCAATTTCTTCAATAACCTTGATGATTCTTGAAATACTAGAGGATGATTCATTAATATCCTCCATAGCCCTCAGCATTTCCTTCATTTGGCCATTACCTTGAACAGCATTTTCTTTGGCAAGTTCTGCAAGTTCATTAGCTTCACTAGCATTTTCAGCGTTTAACTTTGTTTGTGCTGAAATCTCTTCTATAGAAGCAGTCAACTCCTCTATAGAACTTGCTTGTTCAGTAGCTCCCTGTGATAAATCCATGCTAGAATCTGAAACTTGCTTTGCTCCCGATGCCACTTGTTCAGAAGCATTACTTATATTGCTCATTACTTCATTTAAATTATTTGACATCTTTCTAAAGGCAGAAGCTAATACACCAACTTCATCCTTAGATTTTATATCTATACTTACATCAAGATCACCTTCAGCAATCCTATTAGCATTTGTAACTAGAAGATTTAGTGGTTTGCTTATTGCATTTGCTACTATAAATCCAAGAGAAATAGCAAATCCAATACCAATTATTATTGTGATAATCATAACCATAGTTTGACTTTTAAAGCTAGCCGCATTGGTATTAACAGCATCTGTAGCAAGTTTCTTATTGTAATCAATTAATTTTTGTAAATCACTATCAGATTTTAATCTAGCTTCTGTTACTTTATTAAGCACTGCTAAAGCCTCATCATATTTTTGTTCTTTGATTAAATTTAAATTACTGTCACGAGCTTCTCTATAGGAAGCTAAAGTATTCATAAAGTTGGTATAAAGACTTCTTTCTTCTTCATCTGCAATTGTTACTTCATACTTTTTCAGTAATTCATTATTGTTTTTTGATAAGGTAGCAATAGTATCTAATCTATTTTGAACTGTACTAGGCTCTTTTTCATAAATAGCTAGTAAATGAGTTGCACGAACATTCTCTAGAGAAGTTTGAATCTTTGCTAAATCTTGAGCAGGTAGGAAGTTAGCATTGTACATGGTTTCACTTCTACTATTCATATTTTCCATATTTGTTATTCCTACAAGTCCAACTATTCCAGTAAATACTGCTAAAATTATAAAACAAACAATAAGCTTAACCCTGATTTTTAAATTACTAAACCACTTCATTTATTTATCCCCCTAAATATGTTATATATTTTCTAAAGCTTCAACTTCATTATCATTAAGCAGCATATTACAATCTAGTAATAGTTTAATCTCATCTCCTACTTTGCCTATACCGTTTATATATCTACTACCTAACCCCTTGTTAAAATCTGGTGGAGGAACAATATGTTCCTCCTGAATTGATATTACCTCTGATACTGTATCAACTATAAGTCCTACTGAAGTTTCTTTAACTTCTACAACAATTACGCATGTCCTATCATTGTATTCCTTCATAGTTTTTTTTAATCGCAACCTTACATCCATTACAGGGATTATCCTACCTCGTAGATTAATAATTCCTCTTATATACTCTGGCATCTCTGGAACTTTAGTTATTTCTTGAATTCCTATGATTTCTGTTACAAATTTAATCTCAAGACCATAAACCTCATCTCCAATAGTAAAGGTTAAAAATTTATCCTTTTGCGTGTCTTCCTCCTCATATGTACTTAATTGTTCTATGATTGCAGCCACTATTTCCACATCCTTCCCGCATAATTCACATTTTTATTCCTATAATTTCTTGCTACATAAGAATCAGCAATCATCACCCTAACAATTTCTATGTCTAAATCCATACTAGCTTTTAATATTTCTTCACTATTACCATTTTCAATGGCTCTATAAAGTTTGTCTCTTAGTATTTCAATTATCTCATCCATCCTTAAGCCCCCCTTAGGCTTTATTTATGATTTCATTATTGTGATTTCGGTTGACATATATAAGCTTCTTTAATGCACTAAATTCTATTCAATAGTTCATTAATATCTAAAATAAGACTTATGCTTCCATCCCCAAGTAGGGTGCATCCTGCTAGTCCATTAACTCTTTTTATACTATTCATATAACTAGGTAATGATTTTACAACTACCTGCTGTTGTCCTATAAGTTCGTCAGCGAAAATGCATAGGGTTTTGCTATTACTTTCGCACATTATTAATATTCCATCATGGATTTTTGTAATACCTGTTTCCACTTTATAATGCTCATGAAGTCTTAATATAGGGAAGCACATTCCCCTAATCATAATCATTTCATTTCCCCCAGGAACTTTAAATACTTCCCCTTCCTTAGATCTAAATGATTCCTTAATTGATGTTGTAGGAATTGTATAACGTGATTTTCCAACCCTTATATTCATTCCATCAATAATAGCTAGGGTTAACGGTATCTTTAATGTTATGATTGTCCCCTTATCTACTTCACTTTCAACTTCAATAGCTCCTCCAACAGCCTCAATATTTTTAGCCACCACATCCATACCTACTCCTCTACCTGAAAACTCTGTTACAGCTTCTTTAGTTGAGAATCCCGGTAAAAATATTAAATTAAATATCTCTTTATCCGTCATTTCTTCTGGATCTTTAGTTATCAGACCATTTTCCAATGCCTTTTCAATAATCCCTGCCTTATTTAACCCTTTGCCATCATCCCTTATAATAATTAAAACTTCGCTTCCAGCATGGTTTGCTTCTAAAGTTATAGTTCCAGCCCCAGGTTTTCCTTTATTTAGTCTTTCCTCAACAGGCTCAATACCGTGGTCAACTGAGTTTCTTACAATATGCATAAGTGGATCTCCAATATGCTCAATTATGTTCTTATCAACCTCTGTATCCTCACCGATTATTTCAAGCTGAACTTCTTTACTTAATTTTTTACTCATATCCCTAACAATTCTGTTCATCTTTACAAAAGTTGGGCCTAAAGGAATCATTCTTATAGACATTACAACATCTTGTAATTCGTCTGTTATTTTTTTAAGCTGTCTTGCAGCTTTATTGAAGTTCTCTAGAGTTAACCCTGTTAAATCTGGATTTTCAGTAACCATAGACTCTGCAATAACCATTTCTCCAACTAAGTTCATTAACTTGTCCAGCTTTTCCACATTAACACTTATAATGCTTTGACTTTGATTAACATTTGTAGAAGGTGTTTCCTTATCAACTACTTCTTCAAGCTTAGGAATTTTCAATTCATTACTAGTACTTTTTTCCCTATTAATGTTAAGATACTCCTCATCACTTTGTAATTGAACTAATTCTAGCTTTTCTAAAAAAGCTGATTGCTTGAAAAAGTTATCCATAAAATCAAAGGATTCATCAGTCTTTAAGTAGATTGTAAAACCTTGTTTTTTAATAATTTCTGAGCTGTCATTATCCTCAATAATATCTTCAGGAACATGCCTAAATTCTTCTGTAATGTCCCTTAGGTTATGAGTAATAGTAAAAGCTCTTATGTTCTCCATCTCACATCCATCTTGAAAATAGATAGTTGCTCTGAAAGTGTTACGATTTGCCTTTATTACTGCTTTATTAGAACTTATATAAAATTGCTTCTTCTGGTTTTTAATACCACTGTTATTTTCCTCATTGTTTGTAGTTTCACTAAGTGAATTATTTATTTGTTTTAAATATTTCAAATATTCTTTTGTCTTTTCCACTAAAATCGTTGGATTACCGTCAGCCTCATCTCCATTTTTTATCTTTTCAACTTCTAATTTCATAAAATCAATTGCCTCAAAAACTAGGTCACAGAGTGAAGAAACCTCTATATTTTTAGGTTTTTCTTCTCTGATGAAATAAAATAACTCCTCAGTATTATGAGCAACAGTAGACATATTGTTATAAAGCATCATTGCTGCAGAGCTTTTTATAGTGTGCATTATTCTAAATATCTCATTAATAATTTCACTAGCGTAACCGCCTGATGTTTCTGCTTTTATAACTGACTGCTCTAGCTGTTCCAGTTGTTGTGAGGTTTCAAATATAAAAACCTCTTGCATAGGATCACTTATATAACTGGATGACAACCTTTTCACCTCCCGCTATAATCTTTAATACTAATATTTATCGATTGTTTTCTTTGAATGCTTTAAGCACAATATTTACCATTTCTAATGTTCTCTCCTTAATTGAAAAAGTAAAATTTGATAATCTCCATTTCAAACAAATCTCTCTAAATGCTCCAGTAATTAAGTCTTCAATTAGTTCAGTTTTTACTTCCCTTTGAAGAAACCCTTCTTCTTTACCCTTATCAATAGTTTTTAATAAGAAGTTTAATCGCTTATTTAGAATACTTCTTACTTTTTCTGATAGCTCCTCCTCATAAGCTAAAGTATCGTATGCTTGCACTAAACTTGTTATTGCTGGATAGTTTTCATAATACTCAGCGTAGGCAGTTATAAAATACGTTATTGTATCTACCGGATTAAGATTTTTATTTTCACTCGCTTCTATAATTGCATCATCAAATTGACTAAAATGGTCAAGAACAGCAATCATAATTTCTGTTTTATTCTTAAAATGTCTAAATAATGTTCCTTCTGATACCCCTTCCTTTTTTGCAATTATTTTTGTAGAAAGATTTTGAAGTCCCACTTCATTTATAGCCTCTATGGTTGAAATAATAATTCCTTCTCTTCTATGTATTAACGAAATATCCATTGAATCCCTCCATGCGGAGTGAACACTCACTCCTATAAAATAATTGTATCATTTTTGGGTAATTTGTCAAACTATTCTTTATAGTTAGCTTTTTTTACAATTCTAAACGCATTTCTTTTGATTTTTCCATTTTATTATTAAATTCATCTAAAATATTTAAATAAATTCATATTCAACAAAACATTATCTATTATAGGTTTTTTTAGTGAAATCTTAACTTATTCATGAAACATGCTGGTAAAAACCCTTGTATTAATATTTCATTTTGTAGCATTATTAAAATACTCAAGTTTATGAATAAATTAAATTTAGACCTTGATTTGCTATACAAGGGGGCTCTTTTTTCTGAACAGCTTATCTTATAAATTTTAAATCAAGAAATCATACTTTAAACCCCTATACACCCTTGTAGTTTAACGCACCTACAAGGCTTATAAGTCTACATATTGAATCTAAAACTCACCTATATGAAATCCTTGTGAGAGCCGTATCTGTTAAAAAATTAAATTAAATATATAGCAACTAACATGAAAATAGCATTGATGTTAGCAACATCAATGCTATTTTACCTAACATTTATTCTCAATATTATATCTTTTGGGCAACTTGTTTTTAAACTGATTATAGATTATCCCGAAATAAGGGTCATAACTTTTAACATCATCTAAAGTTTTAACTAAAAGGACCAATAGGTTTTTAGCCCAAAATACAGATTGATTTCTCTTATTAACATCTTCTCTCATGGTTTTTAACCACTGATCAATAACTTTAGCTGCTTCAATTCTAAGGATTTCTTCATTGTCAGGGTTTTCTTCCCTCACTTTATCTAAGCTCATAGCAAAACTATTAATAATTTCATCAATGATCTCAGCAACATGTGCTGCGTACTGACTTCCATCTCCTTGTTCTATGGCAAGTCTTTCTGTTATAGGTTTAAAATCAATATCTAAAATCACTAGTTAAAGCCTCCTTTAAATTACAATTAAAGTTATTCCTATATTGAAATAAAATCAACTCTTAGACTGTTAATGGCCTTACCTTCCGCTCTTTAAGGCTATTAAAATTTCTTAACATATGAGTTAAACCATTCAAACCTAAAATTTTTTCAATTAAAAATCTTGTCTAACATATATTCACAAAAGCTCCCAGCTTCATTCTTATTTATATTCATTATTATATCAGTTCTATAGCTATTCAAAGCCTCCTTAAGAAGGTTACTATACTCCTTAGGTAAGTTCTCTAACCCCCATAGGGCCCCTTGCTCCTTCGAAAGAATTAAATCCTCTTTTATGTAGGCTAAAACTCTACATAAATTTAACACTATATACATGGGATTATCCATTATTTCAATCTTAGCATTCTCTATATCCCCCTTAATGCTATCTATATAACTCTCCTTTGGTATTTTTCTGAAAACTTCCTCTATTGATTGTCCATACAAAACAATGCCCACATGTTTAATTATGGTGAAATGAGCAGCTAAATCTTTATCAGTTTTAATTTCTTCTCCACACAATAATAAAGGGTTTTCCAAATATTTTTCTAACCATTGCTTTGAATAATGAAGTTCATAAGGAGTAGGATATTTAAAGTTGGTGCAATATTCTTTAAGCACTACGCTCATTTCCAAGCCCTTTTTAGGAGCTTCGAGCCTTAAATCCTCTAATACCTTTAATAACTGGAGTTTTGTTTCTTGTGATAACCTTTCATTGATTACAACAATAAAATCTATATCACTCTTTTCCCAGTTAAAACAGTTGAGTGCAATAGAACCATGTAGGTAGATGCCTACTAAGTTTTCATTAAGAATTTCTTTATATTTTTTTAAAATTGAGTCCATAATAGTTTTGTAATCCATATTTCCTCCTTAAAGTGGCTCATATTATGAATTTTTTTCTAATGCTTTTGCATGTAAATTAAGAGTCCATCCCTAGTATTGTTATTATTAAGTTTAAATTGGTAGAGCAGCGATGATAACCCCTCCAGCAAATAAGCTTACTAAATTAGCTAAAAATGCGTATCCCACCATAGTAGCTTTTTGTCGTTCCTTAATAAGTAGTGGAAAAGCAATTACTTCAAATAAAAATACAAACCATTCTCCTATAAATAATTTGATAATGAGGTAACTTTCAATTACAAACCCGCCCCAATTCAACCAAAAGTTCAATGCCCCTTGTGTAAAAAGATTTATAAAAAGAAATATAATCCAGCTTCTCTTTTGTCTAAACCCAAGAAGCCAGAACACAATTCCTTCAATTATAAGTGTAAGTATTACTCGTATTACTACTAAGAGAATATCTCGCAGTTTAGATTTTCCTGGTATTAGTTGCTTATTAGCCATATCTAAGGTGAATACGTTATCATATTCCTTTAATGGTTCTGTAATTGTGCACTCAAAGCTCTCTTTTGCGGTTGATATTTTAAACTTATACTTGCTAAGTCCTCTAATTTCTTTCGAATAAAAAGCATAGTATCCTTCCCATGCACGCCTACTAAACCTAACATTTTCACTGACTGTGCCTGATTCCAATACAATTGAAAGATCTTTAGGTGGATTATTAACCAGTATAATCAATGCTGGTGGTTCTGCAGAGTTTGCTGTAGCTTTTATAGGAAAATTTAATATTATTAATGTGCATAGAAGCATAATTATCAGTAATGTTTTATCCCATTTTTTCATATTAACCCCATCCCTTTTAGTTATATTCAATAATAACCCTCTTATCTACTACTCAACGCATATTTTCACTAAATAATTAGCGTCATGAGTTCTATCCCAATCACCATTAATTATATAAACATATTCTCCTTTTTCTTTTGGCGCACTAAAATAATTATTTCCCTTCCAAGATTCTCTCTTATTAACTGGTATTTCTTCATTATTTACCATATGCAATGTTACTGTTTTTCTTGGTTGCTTTAATATTGTGTTAAACCTAAATTTAACTTTATCTCCACCTTTTACAGTAGTAGCTTTAATATTATCCGCTAATTTGGGTATAACATCACATATTCCAGAATTTCCTCCGCTATTTTTCGGAACCCAAATATAATCCCACTGAGCAGTTTCAACCTTGCTTCCATTATACGTTACTTTTATGCCAGGTTTTGAAAAAGGAATAATGTTTCTCACAATAATTAATACTATTAAAACTGCTAGGATTCTAATGATATTCTTTTTCAAATTCACAATTACACTTCCCCTTTATAATTATTGTTTCACAGTTAGCTCTAAGTAAATTATAACATAAATTACATTTTCTACATATTAGTAGTTAAATATAAAGTTAACTCCAAAATTACTCTTACTTCGTTTTTTCTTTAATCTCCACCTATTATGATTAAAGTTATTCCATCACTATTTTCAGCAAGGCAAAGATTTCTAGATAACAAAAAACCATAAAATTCACTATGAATATTATGGCTATAAAAAACTATTCAATTTAACCTTCTTCAGTCTGAAGAGATTCAATATACTTTTCTCCCAAAATTCTAACCTGCTCTAATACAGGCTGAAACTCCCTTCCCGAATCCGTAAGTGAGTACTCAACTTTAGGTGGAATTTCTGAATATACATATCGATTAACTAATCCAAACTCTTCTAACATTCTCAATTGCTTTGTTAATGTAGCTTGAGTAATACTTCCCATTGTCCTTTGCAATTCTCCAAATCTTAATGTTCCCTCATTCAAATGATACATTATTAAAATTGACCATTTTCCTGAAAGTAATTTTTGTGCAGTAAAGTATGGACACTTTCCAAAAAGGTTATCTATATTTTCCATGGTTTCTCCTCTTACAGTATCTTATTGGATACTTACATTACGAAAAAATCGTACTTGTTATTAATATTGTACATGCTATTATTATTGCATAATCAATTTTATCACAAAGTTAGGAGAGGAACAATAATTATGAAAAAAGCTTTAGAATTCTTACAAGAAAGTGGTACTTTTTACTTAGCAACTACTGAAGGAGATCAACCAAGAGTAAGGCCTTTCGGCGCTGTGTTTGAATATGAGGGAAAACTATATATTCTTACCAACAACACAAAAGAATGCTTTAAACAAATGCTAGAAAATCCAAAAGTAGAAATCTCTGCAATGAATAAAAATGGACAATGGATTCGTGTAACTGGAGAAGTTGAAAATGATGATAGACGTGAAGTTAAAGAATTTGCACTTGAAGCTCATCCATCTTTAAAAACACTTTATAGTGTAGATGATGGAATTATTTCAGTTTTATACTTTACAAAGGGTACAGCTACTATCTCTTCTTTCACAACTGCACCTGATACCTTCCCTCTGTACTAATAAAAATTAAAACACCCAACAGGAAAGTTTGAAATTATCCTTGTTGGGTATTTTTAAATTAAAACATTGTTTTCTATTATTTAAACCATTAAGTTTCTAGACTGCTTTTGACTATTTAACAGCTCTAAGTACTATTATTTAAATACCCTAACACGCTGTTCTATGGGTATATACTGCTTTTCATCTGGTTCTGCTGTTGGTTTTCCAAAAGGCATTTGTGCAATTAGCTTCCAGTTACTTTCTATATTCCACTGATTTTTCACTTGTTCTTCAATAATTTCATTATAGTGCTGTAATGATACTCCAAAACCTTCCACTTCTAGAGCTGTCCATATGATATATTGATTCATACCATTGGATTGCTGAGCCCAAATAGGGAAATTATCCTTATAAAGAGGGAATTGTTCTTGAAGTCCTTTAGTTATGGAGCTTTCTTCAAAGAATAAAACTGTTCCATATCCATTCTGGAAGGAATTAATTTTTTCCTCAGTAGGTTTGAATTTATCTTCAGGTACTATTTTTCTTAAAGCTTCTTTTGTAATATTCCATAACATATCGTGCTCATGTCCTAATAGTAAAACCACTCTTGTGCTTTGAGAGTTAAAAGCTGATGGAGCATATTTTACAGCATGTTCAACAACCTCTTGAATTCTCTCGTCAGAAATTACTGACTCCTTACCTATACCATAAAATGAACGTCTGTCTGCCACTGCAGAATAAAAATCTTTTTTCATGTTACTTCTCCTCCAATTTTATATAAATATTTTCTCCTATATATATAGATTTACCACTTGAAAACTTTAATTATTCTTTGTAGTACTCAAGGGGGTTGACTATACCCTTTACTAGTTCAATATTCTGATTTAAGTT
>NZ_JAGGLL010000034.1 GCF_017874425.1 Clostridium punense | reverse complement strand
TCCTGAAAGAACATCAGGTTGATAGGTTAGGGGTGTAAGCATGGTAACATGTTTAGCTGACTAATACTAATAAGTCGAGGGCTTGACCTAAGACAAATTTCACTGTGCAATTTTGAAAGAACAATTATTTTAATATGTAAAAACACTAAGTTGATACTTAGTGTTTTATTTTTTTTATAGTATAGGGATAAATGGTCTTGTTTTAATTTAGATGTATATGGTAATTTCCCTATTAATTAATAGATGGGGTGGAATATAGTTAATTATGCTATAGGTGTCATTATTTATAGAATAAAGTAATAAATTAAACTACTAAACATGATAATTTTTTAATACATATGGTAATCACTTTTCAGAAGCCTCCATATAATGAAATATTAATATATGGAGGCGGTCTATGTACAAAAATGCTTTTAGTAACTTATATTGGGGTTTTTTCTTTACAATGCTAGACTTTAGAATAGGCCATTTTGACATACTACCTGATATAATTGGGTATGTACTGTTTTTTATTGGTCTAAGTACTTTAGCATATACGAATGATTACTTTAGAAAAGCTAAAACTCTAAGTATACCTATGATAATTCTATCTATACCTGCTATATATGAGAATCAAATATCTTTTAATAGTGTAAACTTTGGAACTATGTTAGGATTTAGTCTAATCATAGGCATAGCATCTTTGATAATAGGCATTCTAATAGTATATGATATTCTACAAGGGGTTAGAGAGTTAGCTACACATAATGGAGTAAGAGAAATTGCATTTGAAGCGGAAGATAGATGGGTTCAATTTATTTGGCTACAAGTAGCAGGTGTTGGAACTTTTCTAATAATTTTCATTCCGTTCATAAATCTTATTTACGCTATTGCATTATTAATCGCTGCTATAATTTTAACTGTTAATATTCTAAAATTGATGAAAAAGTGTGGGGAACAATTAGAATCTATAAGTTTATAGTATAAGGGTAACGTTATAATTATAATAGCAACATTAACAAAATGTATTAACTTTGATGTGAGCAATGGTAAAGCAAATAGTTTTATCATTGTTCATTTTTTATATAAATATAAATATAAATACAAACTTTAACTTAGTGTTAAGTTTAAAGATAACTATAATTTATATAAGGATCTGTTATTCTTTAAGAAATAAATTGTTATGAAAGTTTGCTTTCTCATAGAATTCCGAGCTAGACCTAAATTCTTATTAATTAGAATAATAATTTATAAGCTAAAACCTAAAAAGCAATAATGCTTTTTAGGTTTTTATTTTACCTTTGTTGAAAAATTAAAATTGAACTATAATTTTTATAAATAAGGAATTTTATAATGATATTTAGAAAAAATAATACTGTGTTTGAAATTAAATGTAAAGACGATTATTTCAGTAATTTTAAAACAGTAGAGGAGTGAACGTATGACATTAGTAACTTATGAAGATATTAGAAATAATGAAGAGTTTAGAACTTATATAGAGATGGGAGATAAACATTTAGGAGTTTTGGGATATACAAAGCATGATTTTGGACATGTGGGAAAAGTAGCAGATACAGCATCAAAAATACTTGAGGAACTAGGGTATAGTAGGAGAGAAGTAGAACTAGCCAAAATAGCAGGCTACATACATGATATTGGAAATATGGTTAACAGAGATGAACATGCCCAAACAGGAGCCTGCCTTAGTTTTAACATTCTAAATAGGTTAGGCATGGATCCACAAGAAATAGCCCTAGTAGTATCTGCAGTTGGTAATCATGATGAAGGTACGGGAAATCCAATTAATCCAATTTCAGCAGCATTAATTCTTGGTGATAAAGCCGACGTTAGAAGATCAAGAGTAAGAAACAATGATTTTGCAACTTTTGATATTCATGATAGGGTTAATTATGCAGTTGAAAAAGCTGTTGTAACAGTGGACGGAGAAGAGCGTACTGTTCAGTTGGACTTAGTAATAGATACAACTATTTGCTCAATTATGGAGTATTTTGAGATATTTATAAATCGTATGATTCTTTGTAGAAAGGCTGCAGACTTCCTTTATAGTGAATTTCAACTCACAATAAATGGAGCAAAAATTGTATAGTTTAATAGAGAAAATTTAGTTAGTATAATTAGTAAAGTTATGAAAGTATTATAATTTAAACAGTTAAAAAATATAGCATAATTGATTAAATTAAGGTTAAAAATAAATTGAGGTGATATTAAATGGAAAACAACAAAGATATAAATAGTACAAATAAATTCTTAAGAGGAATACATATGGGTGGTGCAACTTTTAAGGATTATTTAGAGAAAGCAGAAGATAAAGAACTTAAAGATGAACTAGTACATGTTATTGAGTCTTTTAAAACTCATGAAGAAGCCATTACAAATAGAATTGAAAAAATGGGTGGCAATGCTGTAGATACACTAGGAGTGATGGGAACTATGGCAGAGTTTTTTGAAAAAGTAAAACTTATGCCAGTAAATACTGACTTAGAAGTTTGTGAAAGAGCTATAAAAGCTATGGAGATGGGAATATATCAAGGAAATAAGTTTATAGATGAAAATAAGGAATTAGATCATAGCATAATGAAGGAAGTTAAAGGTGTAGTTAAAGACTATGATAATCATCTAAGACATATTGAAAAAATTATGGAGAAGTATAAACATTAAACTAAGTTCATTCTTTATCTCAGAATGAATAGGAGATGATGATGCGGAGATGGAAACCAAAAACTACAGAAAAATACCAAAAAAGATAACAAATATTACAATCAAAGTTATAATATTGCAACTTATATTTACAATGTTTATTAACTATGAGGCTAAGGCAATAGAAGGCAAATGCGGAAACTACAATATACTTAAGCTTACAGAATTACAAAATAAGGATTATGATATTCAAAAGGAAGCCATATATAGGGTGGATACTGAAAATAAAAAAATATCTTTTACTTTTGATGTAAACTGGGCAGATGAGGAATATCTTTACAAAATTCTAGATATTCTTGACAAATATAATGTAAAGGCAACCTTTTTTGTGATGGGAAGATGGATAGTTTATCCTGAAAATGAGAATATTGATAAATTGAAGGAAATCTATAAAAGAGGTCATGAAATTGGTAATCATAGTTATAGTCATGCAGATTTCAAGACTATAAATGAGCAGAAAATGATTAAAGAGATTAAGGAGGCAGAAAAGGTAATTAAGGAAACCATAGGTGTCAAAACAGAACTATTTAGATTCCCAAGTGGCCACTATAATCAAAATGGAGTAAAGGTAGCAAATTCATTAGGGTATAAATCAATTCAATGGGATGTTGATAGTATTGATTGGAAACAACTAGGCTTAGAGAGGGAATATTCAAGAGTGATAAATCACGTTAAACCTGGATCTATAGTATTATTTCATAACAATGGAAAATATACCCCAGATAATTTAAACAGGCTTATACCAGAACTTCAAGGCAAAGGTTATGAATTTGTGCCTGTTGGTCAATTAATATATAAGGATGGATTTTATATTGATAACGAGGGAGTACAAAGGTTAAAGAATTGATGAAAAATGAATTTTAGATCAAGCATTTAAGGACTAACACATAAAGATGAGTTAGTCCTTTTTGGTTTAGAAGATTAAAGTCTCTAATTTAAACAATAGTGAGTGATTATTAGTATTTAGCACTCTCAATTTATAAAGAATTATCAGTAAATTAAGCGGCTTAAAAGAATTTATAAATATAAGAATTTTATTGGGAAGAATAATATATAACTTTTGTGTGAGTTGGATTAATAATATTAGCTGTAATGTAAAATTCTCAGTATAATATTACTCTTATTACTTTTAAATTGTCAAATCAAAGATATAGTGCAGAAAAGAAAATACAAAATTAAAAGTAACTTTATAATGTAAAGTTACTTTATTTATTATAGCAATTAGTATATAATTAGACTTAATAATTGTATAGGAGGCTGTTAAATGGAAACATCAAAATTGATTTTAGTTTTTATAGAAGGATTATTATCATTCTTATCTCCCTGCATAGTTCCTTTGCTACCAGTTTATATTAGTATTTTATCTAATAGCACTACGGTAGTTTTAAAAGAAGAGAGGAGAAGTTTTATAAGGACTCAATTATTTAAAAATACGATTTTATTTATTATGGGTATTTCATCTACTTTCTTTATTCTAGGTGCATCAATCAACGCGTTAAGTGATGTTTTTATATCAAATAAAGAAGATATAATAAGAATTGGTGGAGTTTTGGTAATTCTAATGGGCTTATTCTATATGGGCTACTTAAATATCCCTATGTTACAAAGCGAGAAAAGATTTGCAATTAAAACTGAAAATATGAAGCCTATTACTGCATATATTTTAGGCCTTACCTTTAGTTTTGGATGGACTCCTTGTGTGGGGCCAATGCTTGCATCAGTAATTATTATGGCCTCAAGTTCTGAAAATTCCCTATCAGGCAATTTGATGATTTTTGTGTACACATTAGGGTTTACCGTACCTTTTATTGTTCTCGGAGCTTTTTATACTACTATGACTAAGTATTTAAATATTGTGAAGCTACATATGAATGAACTAAAGAAGATTGGTGGGCTTATCCTTATAATATCTGGTATTATAATGGTATTAGGAGGAGCAGATAAAGTAAGAGGATATATATATAACATGACTACAGATATTACAAAGATAGAAGAAAGCAATAGCAAAGATTTAGATAATAAAGATCAAAGAGCTGTTGTTGAGAATAACTTACCTAATAATCAACAAGATAAAGAATCAGTGCAAAATGAGGACTATAATGACAATGGAGAGGTAGGAAAGGACCCACTTCTTGCTCCAGACTTTACTTTAAAGGATCAATATGGTAAGATTCATACTTTAAGTGAATATAAAGGAAAAATTGTATTCCTAAATTTTTGGGCTACTTGGTGTCCACCTTGTCGTGAAGAAATGCCCAATATAGAGGAAATATATAAGAAAAATAATAGTAATGAAAATGAGTTAGTTATACTTGGAGTTGCAATGCCTAATATTGGCAGAGAAGGATCTGTGAATAATATAAAAGCATTTCTAAAAGATAAAGAGTATACATTCCCTGTAGTTTTCGATGAAGATGGCAAGTTAATGAATGATTATTTCATAAATGCTTTTCCAACAACTTATATCATAGGAAAAGATGGCAGAATAGTAAACTTTATACCAGGCGCTATGGATAAAGAAGTTATGGAGGCAATTATTAAAGAAGCTATGGGAAGTAAATAGTTTTAGTTTTAATAAGTAAAAAGTTAATTAGTATAGGAGAGAAAAAAATGAGCGGGAACTATGATTTTAATTGTAATTTAGCACAAACTCTAAATATTGTAGAGGATAAATGGACTCTACTAGTTTTGCATAGAATATTTAATGGGAAAAACACCTATAAAGGCCTGCAGGATGCTTTAGCTCCCATACCTACCAATATACTATCCAAGAGAATAAAGACTTTGGAAGAAAATGGGCTAATTAAGGCGCAATTGTATAGTGAACATCCACCAAGATATGAATATATTCTTACTGAAAAAGGAATGGATTTTAGACATGTATTTAATGCCATTATTATTTGGTCAAATAAATATTTAGATGGATGCAATAAAAATGTAAAACATGAAAAGTGTGAAGCTAATGTGGAAATTAAGTATTATTGTAAAAGCTGTAATGAACTAGTAGAAGACATAACTATAAAGTAATTATATTTTTAATTATTCAGATTAATAAGACTATAGTTTGAACTTAGGCTATGGATAATAACACATCATTTCTTTTAAGTCTTTCCCAAAATAGCTTATAATAGGTATCATAAGCTTATTCAAACCTATGCTGTATAACTTTTAATAAAGTGAAAATAATAACCAAAAGGATTCAAAATTCAATTTCTATGTGAGAAGTACATATGATTGACAAGAAGTATTTGGGAATATATAATGAAAGTGAAAATCAAAATCAATTATTTTGAGTAAAGGTGGCTGAACAATGGAAATTAAAAAGTTTGGGAAAAATAATATAGATGGAATTAAAATTAATGTAAAAACACCAGAGCACATTCATGGTGGAAAATACGTTGGAGAAAAATTAAATGGTAAAGCTCATGGAGAAGGAACTTATTTTTATGAAGATGGAAGTAAGTATGTAGGACAATGGAAAGAAGACATGATGGATGGAGATGGAATCTTTACCTGGAGTAATGGCGAAAAGTATATTGGTACTTGGAGTAAGGATTTAAAAAATGGATATGGAATTTATACATGGCCAGATGGAGAAAGTTATGTTGGAAATTGGAAAGAGGATTTAAAACAGGGAGAAGGAATATATACCTGGTCTGATGGAGGTAAATACATAGGTCAGTATAAGGATGATGTAGAAACAGGTCATGGTATTTATATAGAACCAAATGGGACAGTTCATGTTCAATAAGGAAAGTAAAGTTTTGGTTTAAAAATACAATATATAATTTAAGTAATATTATTTGATAGAAATAATAAAACATTTTAATAAACAGAAGTTGACTATTTGCCATCTTCTGTTTATTTTTTATTAGTTTTCACTTTTATTTTTATCCTTATCATTATCCTTTGATTTATCTTTATTTTTAGAGGTGCACTTGCAACAGTTTCTATTTAAATCATCCTCAGGAACATCATCAAAATTAGGAATAAGTATTCTAGTATAACTGTTAACTAAAGCTATTGTAGTTGCTTTTTTTATTTTCAATTCTACTTCATCAATGCCTCTAGCCCTTATATAAATAATAAGTATATCTTCCTGGTCTGTATTTCTTACAGTAATGAAGCCTCTGTCATCAAGATAATAAAGAGCTGCAATTATTTCACATCTTCTTTCTTTAGGAATTCTATACTCCTGTCTTTGAATATTCCTATAATTGCAGACACAAAATAAAAATTCATAAAGCTCAAATAGTAATTGCAGCCTAAGCAAATCTCTTTCTATTTGAAGCATTCTATAAGCACCTACCTTTGATTAAGCCATTGATTAAAAGATAATGTAGACCACTCTCCTATTGGCTCAGGTGCAAACCCTGGGTTTAGGGGTATCCCTTCAATTAAAGGAGGTGCTGGCATGAGAGGTAAACCAACATTAAGAGGCTCTTCCATAGGATTTAGAGTTCCAATTACAGGGCCACTAGTACTCCACGCTACAATTTTACCATCTCTATCAAGTAAATTAGTGCCGCGTAGTTCACCAATCCATTTCTGAGTCTTAACAGCCCAAACATAATTATTAAAGATATAGGCAACCCATTTCAGGTTTCTATCAAAAACATAGGAACGGTCTTCAAGCCATCCAACAAAGTTTGCATTTTTATCATATAAAGGATCAAGTACTAGAGCCATTAGTTACATCACCACTTTCTTTTTTATTTTCATTTACTGGTATTAATAGTCCATCAAACAAAGTTGAAATAACCAGTTGCCCAGCATCTATTAAGTAATCTTCAATTTCTTCTATTCCACGACCTAGAATATATGCAGATACAGTTTTATCCTTTTCAATATTAAAGAAAATCCACCGCTGATAATTAAGGAAAAAAAGTGCAGCGATTATCTCAATTCTGCAATCTTCTGGAACTACATAATCAATGCTTACACAAACTTCATAACCATAGGTAAAAAAGTCTCTATATAGTTGAAAGAGTAAACTATATCTAAGCAATCTACGCTTTTCTAATGTTATCAAATCCATAAAACACCTCTGGAATTATAGAGTTCATATAATATGTATATATTTTAGTTGTAATTATGTGCCAACTTGTAATCAATAATTGTTAAGAGAAAAATACTTTTTAGTATAAACGCTAAAAGCAGTTGTAAGTTCTATTGTGTAAGGTGAAAAAGGAGAAATATATAATAATCAAGTATTTATGAGAAATTTCAGGGACAAACTATGGAATTAAATAATATTACTGATATAATAGAGTAGGCGATAAATAAGCTTATATAGTAAATTTACAGACATATAAACTTACTATATAGTTTAACTAATAGATGAAATATAACCTTAAAACTATAAGGTTATCAATGAATTTTGTAAGGAAACTTAATTAATTATTGTTGAAAAATAAGTAGTAATGATTGATTCGATATATGATAGGAGAAGAAGTTTATGCTGGAAACTATATTACTTACATTGTTATTTGCAAAGATTAAAGGTTACAAAATTAATGTATTATTTAAGTCTTGGGAAGTATACCCGATAATAATATTAGAGTTGATATATATGTTAATGCAAATTTCTGTGTTTAAGGGATATTATGGTTATATAAAGTACAGTGGAGTTTTTAAAACACTCTATCTTTCTGCGTTTCTATTTTTAATATTAAAGTATAAACAATATATTCCGGCTATAGTTGGATCAATTTGCATTTTTATCGGAAGCATTTTAAATAATATTGCAATTGGTTCAAATAATGGAAAGATGCCAGTATTTCCTAATATATCGTATTACACTGGTTATGTCAGTGAAGAGGCATTTTTGAAAGCTAATGATATACATATATTAGGAAATGAAACTACTAGACTAAAGTATTTAACAGATATATTTGATTTAGGATATAGTGTTATCAGTATTGGCGATGTTTTCATAAGACTTTTTGTTGCAATTGTTATATATAGTTCTATAAAATATGCTAATAGGCCTAAAGATAGGAGATATAAGTCGTGGATAAATTAACGTTTATAGAATTTTTTTTTAGAGGATTGCCAGAATCATTTTTATTTATTTTAGCTGCTTATGCATTTTCTAAAACCTCGCTAAATCACAAAAATTATATATTTTCTAGTATTATTCTTGCAATAGCGGGATTTATAACTAGAGCTCTTCCTATTCATTATGGGGTGCATATCATACTTAACCTATTTATATTTATTATATTGGCACATAATGTTAATAAAATAGATTTGGTTAAATCTATAACTATTGCTATAATTACTGTAGTGATTCAGTGTATTTCTGAACTAATCAATATTATTATTATCCAATTTGTTTTCAAGCAAGATTTGAATTATGTACTTAGTATTCCAAAACTTAAGATTCTATATGGAATGCCTTCCTTGTTTATTTTTGCAATAGTTATAGTTACTAGTTATAAATTTACCAGTAATAAATGATAAGTAAGGAAGGGATGTAATGGAAAAGCTATGTAATAAAATTGCTGAAAAAATTGCCATTGAACTTAATTTTGATAGAAATAAAAAAGAAGTAATTGCATATGGTATGTTTGCCTTGTTTCAAATGATTTTATCTATAGTTTTAGTAGCTTTATTTGGTGTCTTATTTAATGTATTAATTAAGGCCTTAATCATATCATTTACTGTCAGCATATTAAGAAAGTATTCAGGTGGAGCACATGCAAGTTCTTCTATTTCATGTATATTTCTCGGAACATTAATATGTATTGGACAGGCTATTTTGGTGAAATTTCTGGGAAATCAGCAAGTTGCATTAAATTTTATGATTCTGTCTGGAGCTATAATATTTGCATGGAGTTATTTTATAGTTTATAAATTTGCTCCAGTAGATAGTCCAGCTAAACCTATAAAGAATAAAGATAAAAGACAACGGATGAGAAAGGGCTCTATAATAATTTTAAGTGCCTATGTAGTTATAGTAATTATAAATCTTGTTATGTATTATTTCATTAGAAATAGTATTGTTATAAACTACTGTTTATCTATATATATAGGAGTACTGTGGCAAGTATTAACTATAACCACTTACGGTAATACATTTGTAACTAAGTTAGAGCTACTTTTTAATCATATATTAAAGTTTTAGGAGGATAAAAATGAAGAAGTTAAATAAGAAGTTTTTAGGATTAATAGCTACAATCACAACTCTTATGGCTGCTTTAGTAGCAAATTCTGCATGTAATTGGTACTTATATCAACCAGAAGAACCAGAATGTTTAAGAGAAAACTAATATGAAATCGGATTGAATCCGATTTCATATTAGTTAAGAAGTGTTATGCTTAATAAAGTTGATGAGGTATGACAAAAATGAAAAGACTTGAGGAACTAAAGCAAAAGAAAATACATGAAATAATATCTATAGTAAAGTTAACGTCTCTTTTGTTTTCAGCGATTGCGCTACTTACATATTTCTTTGGTGAAAAAAATAGAACATTTGCAATGCCTAATACATATTTCACATTAATATCTTCTATTACTATAATGTTATTGTTGACTTCAATATATACGATTTGGGCATTTTCAACAACTAAAAAATATAATTATAAGCACATGAGAATTATAAAGACGATAGAAAATGGAGCGTTTATTTTTATTTTCTGTATAGCTATTCTTATAACAGGAGGACACACTAGTAGTTATAAATTTTTATTTTTATTTATAATAATAACTACAACTATACAAGAGGGCATGAAGCAAGGTTTAATAACAGCGATAATTTCATCATGTATTATATTAACTATAGATTTAATAGGTGGAAGTAGTACCAATGTAAATCAGTATTTCGAAAATGATTTAATAATAGTAGGAGTATTTATACTAACAGCTTGGCCTTTGGGTTTTTACGTTAAGATTGAAAAGAGTCATATAGAGCAGTTAATAAATCAGGCTAATGTAGATGGACTTACAGGATTATATAATCATAGGTATTTTCATGAAAATTTAAGAGAGAAAATGATATTATCGGAAAAAGAAAACCAGCCTATTTCGATGATAATAATGGATATAGATTACTTTAAATATTATAATGATCTTTATGGACACCAAAAGGGTGATGAAGCTCTAAAGCGTATAGGAACTTTATTAAAAGAGATTGCTAGAGAAAAAGACGTTGTAGCAAGATATGGTGGAGAAGAATTTTCAATAATATTACCTAATACAGACGAGGCAGAAGTAATTCGAATTGGTGAACATATAAGAAAAAAGATAGAAACTACATATTTTGAGGGGGAAGAGAACTTACCTAATGGAAAACTTACAGTTTCTGTTGGGATATCGGTTTTCCCTGATAAAGCTAAAAGTGATGTCGAACTAATAAAGAGTGCAGATGATGCATTGTATAGAGCTAAATTTTTCAATAAAAATAGAGTGGAGATATACACATCTATATTAGATGAGTTAAAACAGGATATTGAGGAAAAGCACATTGATTTAGTAACCTCTATAAAAACTCTAATAAGTGTTATTAATGCCAAAGATAAATACACCTATGGACATGTTGAAAGAGTGGTGGTTTATTCTAGATTATTAGCAGAAAAATTAAATCTAAATGAGGATGATAAAAAGGCACTTATATATGGTGCATATATGCATGATATAGGTAAAATTAACATTTCAGAAGATATTTTAAATAAGAAAATGCCTCTAAATAATGAAGAGTGGAATATATTGAAGCAGCATTCTTCTAATGGGGTACAGATAATTAGACCTGTAGAATCTTTGAAATATCTTTCTCCCCTTATACTGCATCATCATGAAAGATATGATGGTAAAGGCTATCCACATAATCTTAAGGGTGAGGAAATTCCTTATTTAGCAAGAATACTTACAGTAGTTGATAGCTTTGATGCTATGACGTCAAATAGACCTTATAATAAAAGAAAAACCTATGAAGAAGGGATAGAAGAACTAAAAAAGTGTAGTGGAACTCAGTTTGATCCTGTTATTGTTCAAGAATTTTCAAAAGTTATTTTAGAGAATAAAGACAGCTTAGGTAAGTAGCTTTGTTAGTCTAAATTTATTGCCTTAAGCTAATCCAATAAATTTTTAAGTCTTTAAATTTTTGTTGAAATAAGAGCTAAAACTCAAATAGTATACTTGTTTTTTCTAAAAGATTTAAAATCACTACTGGATAATATTGAAATTAAAGACACTTAAGACATTATAATAAGTTCTAGTAGTAGTGGTGAAATTAAAGTAACTTTCATTAATATTATTTGCAAGCATAAAGCACCAAAAAACTTGAAAGAGTTTTTTAGTGCTTTTTAATTTATTAAGAATTAAGTTAATATATATGAAATTAAATGGCGAAATGTGTTATAATATGAAAAATATAGTCTAGATTTGTCGTACGATATTTAGTATAATTACTTAATGCAAACATTTCAATATACAACTGTAAGGGGGAAGCTACAATGAGCTTTATACAAAATAAGTCTGTAAAGTTTAAAGTACTTACTATACCATTAATAAGTATTTTAATCTCTATCCTAGCGATAACAGGAGGAGTTATTTCTATTACTAGGCAAAGAATTATGAACCAATTAAAAGAAGATGGATTTATAGTTGCAAATCAAGCTGCTATGCAGGTAGAAATGAACAGTGATGCTTTAGATATTATCAACTCTAGCGTGGAAGGCGATATTAGAAGTATAGGAAAGTTTTTAGACCAAAATAATGCAATCATAAATAATGAGTATTTAACTTATATTGCAAAGGAATTTGAGGTTGACGAAATAAATATTACCGATGAGAAAGGTAAGATTATATTTTCCAATCTTCAAAGTAGTCTAGGACAAGTTTTTAAAAGTGATCATATTAGTCAAAGTGTACTAAAAGGCGAGAAATCTGAGTTAATGGAGAATATTAGAAAGAGTAATGAAACTAACGATTATTATAAGTATGGGTATGTAAGGGGAAAGAATGGTGGATTTATTCAAGTTGGCATATTAGCTAATAAAATACAAAAATTTAATGATAGTGTTGGCTACCAAAGTTTAGTTACAAACATAAAAAAAGGTGAAAATGTAGTATACGCACTTTTTATAGATAAAAACTTGAAGGCGGTTGCTCACTCTGAAACGGATAGAATAGGTATAATTCTTGATGATTTAGGAAGCAAAACTGCAGCGGTAGAGGGAAAGCCTTATTCATCTACATTTTTTTATGAAAAGGAAAAAGTAAATGTTTATGATGTTTTAGTTCCAGTAAAAAAAGATGGACAACTAATTGGAGCAATAGATATAGGTTTTTCATTAAAGAATATTGAAGCTACTATAAAAACAACAATTTTTATAGTTTGTGGAATAAGTATTTTAGCCTTCGTAATTATATCAATAGTGTTAACTTTAATTGCAAATAATGTAATTAAGCCTCTTAAGGGATTGGTTAATTCTTCTAAGGAAGTTGCAAATGGAGAACTTTATCATGAAATTGAAGCTGAAAGAAAAGATGAAGTAGGAGAACTGGCAAAGAGCTTTAAAGATATGATAATTAATTTAAGAGAAGTTATTACAAGTATACAAGGAAAATCTAATGCAGCTGATGAGATGGCTGCTCATCTTACTAATGCATCTAATCAGCTTAGTACAGCATCAAATGAAGTAACCTGTGCGATTCAACATGTGGCAGAAGGGGCTTCTGACCAAGCAAATGATTTAATGTATGTTTTAGATCAAATGGCAGTTTTGGGTAGTGAAATAGATGAAATTCATGAAAAAATGGATTTAGTTAAAGATAATGTAAGTAGCGCTGAATGTAAAGCTAATGGAGGAAAAGAAAATATAGATTTAATTTTAGGTTCCTTTACAAATATTAGTATAGGATTTAAATCAGTTAATGATAAGGTAAATGCTTTAGCAGCTACTATTTCACAAATTGGTAATATTACTGAAGTTATAAACAGTATATCAGACCAGACGAATTTGTTAGCTTTAAATGCTGCCATAGAAGCAGCAAGAGCTGGAGAAATGGGAAGAGGTTTCGCTGTAGTAGCTGATGAAGTTAGAAAGCTTGCTCAGGAATCAAGAGGGTCAACAGAACAAATTAAGAAGCTTGTTTTATCCATTACAAAAGAAACTGAAGCAGTGATTAGTACTTCAGACGAAGTAGGAGATCTACTAAGTAACCAAATACAATCAGTAGAGCAGACAATTGGGTCTTTCAAAGATATACTTGAAGCAGTATCCAATATAACTCCTTTAATTGGAAACACCTATGAATCTATTGAGAGTACATTAAACTCTAAAAATATAGTTGTAGAAAAAATTTCTTCAGTTTCTGCAGTAGCTCAGGAAATGTCTGCTTCTTCAGAGGAAATTTCTGCATCTTCAGAAGAAATGTTAGCTAGTGCACAGGAAGTTTCACAATTTGCAGTTCAATTAAATGATATTGCAGTTGAATTAAATCATAAGGTTAGCGAATTTAAATTAGAGAAATAAACTGCTGTATTAAAGCCTTTAGAAGATTTAGTTATTCATATCACCTTATTCGTTCAAAGAATAAGGTGATATTTACATTTTCAATATGCTTTAACAATATTAATCAATATATTCAATAATATTTGATTTATTTAAAAAAATATATATGTTATTAATAATTATTATATATCTGTAAAAGGATTGTACCAAACATAAGTAAGTTATGGTATAATGTAGCTGAAAAACTAAATATAACTAGGGGGGCCAGATAGGCTGGCTGAGATTAAGAACCTTAATTCTTTGACCCTTTAACCTGATCTAGGTAATACTAGCGTAGGGAAGTTGCGTGGTGGAGCTATCTTTTAGCTTACCGTAAATTATTTAAAAGTAATTTTAGCATAAACCTATGGGTTTATGCTTTTTTTATTTTAAAGCACTACCCAGTTTATAAGAAAGATGGAACTTTTCTCCTGGTAAATATTCTTGAAAAGGTTATAAATAATCAATTACTTATAAGGAGGATTTATTTATGAAAGAGCCGGAGTTAAAACTAAGTAGTTTATCATTTTTCACTTTATGGTTTGGTGCTGCAATTTCAATTGCTGAAATTTTTAGTGGAGGGCTTATTGCACCTCTAGGGTTTAGAAAAGGAATATTAGCTATACTAATTGGACATTTCCTTGGAACGATTATCTTTGTACTTGGAGGAATTATTGGAAGCAAAGAAAAAATGTCAGCTATAAACTCAACAGAGAGCTCTTTTGGAGTATATGGGCGAAAATTATTTGGAATTTTAAATGTACTTCAACTAGTAGGCTGGACTGCAGTTATGATTAAATCTGCGGCAGTATCTTTAAATGCAATTTCGGTAGAACTATGGAAGTTTAACAATATTATATTATGGGCAATATTTATTGCTTTTTTAGTAATGCTTTGGATATGGTATGGAAATAAGGGAATTAAGTATATTAATGCAACAGCAGTAATTTTACTCTTAGGACTTATGGTACTTGTTGCCTTTATCACTTTTAAGAATCCAAATGAACTAAACAAGACTGTAGAAGGGGTAATATCTTTCGGTGGTGCGGTTGAAATTTCGGCAGTAATGCCCCTATCCTGGTTGCCTCTTGCTGCTGATTACACAAGACAAGGTACTAATGCTAAAAGAGATGCTATTGGAAGTTTTTTTGGATATTTCTTAGGTAGCTCATTTATGTATGCCATTGGATTAGGGGCTTCTATAGCTATTGGAAACTCAGATCCCGGTGCAATTTTATTAGGGGTTAACTTAGGGATTGTTGCTTTAGGGGTGGTAACCTTATCTACTGTTACTACAACATTTTTAGATGCTTATTCTGCAGGGGTATCCTTTATGAGCATTACTGATAGGTTTAAGGAAAAGAATGTAGCTCTTATAATGACTATTATTGGCTTAATCTTAGCACTGTTTTTCCCTATAGAAACCTATGAAAGCTTTTTATACGCTATAGGTTCAGTATTTGCACCACTATTTTCAGTAGTGTTAACTGATTATTTCATTTTAAAAAGAAAGTCTAAAACCCTATCGAATATTGATTTATTATCTATACTGCATTGGGTATTAGGAGTAATTCTTTATTATACCTTTGTAAAAATAGAATTCATTTTAGGGGCTACAGTACCAGTAATGATAATAATATCTATGATTTATATTGCAAATAGAAAGATATTTGGGTTAAAGGTTTCAGAAACTCATAAAGAGAGTCCTATGAATTAAAAAGAAAAGTAGAAATTAAAAATAAAGCATTATATGGAATAGACATTTACAAGAGTTATAAATCAAGAGGAGGATATTTATGAAAAACTTACTAACTATAGCTGGGTCAGATTCCTGTGGAGGAGCTGGAATTCAAGCGGATTTAAAGACCTTTTCTGCTCATGGGGTTTACGGCATGAGTGTAATTACTGCAATAACAGCTCAAAATACCCAGGGAGTTTTTGCAGTTCAGGATATAAGCTCTGACATAATTGAAGCACAACTTGATGCAATATTTAAGGATATAGAAGTTCATGGAGTTAAAATAGGAATGGTTTCGCAAATAGAAACTATTAAGTCAATAGCGAAGAAAATAAGACAGTATAATCCACCTAATGTGGTAGTTGATCCAGTTATGATTTCGAAAAGTGGTTATGATCTATTAAACCCAGAAGCTAAGGCCACTTTAATAAAAGAATTAGTGCCACTCGCAGATTTAATAACTCCAAATATTCCTGAAGCAGAAGCTATAATAAGAAATAAGATTAATACTATTGAAGATATGAAAAAAGCAGCTAAAGAAGTTTGTAGCATGGGAGTTAAAAACGTACTAATTAAGGGAGGACATCTACCAGATAGAGCTGTTGACGTACTTTATGATGGCAAGGACTTTACTTTTTATGAAGTGGAAAGAGTAAATACTAAAAATACTCATGGTACTGGCTGTACCCTTTCTTCTTCTATTGCTTCAAATTTAGGAAAAGGATTAGAGATAAAAACAGCTATAAATAAGTCTAAGGAATATATAACTATAGCTATTAAGCACTCAATAGAGCTAGGAAAAGGTGTTGGACCAACGAACCATTTTTATTCTTTATATGAAAAGGCAGGTATGCTAGAAGATTAATTTAGTTATACCTTGAGAGAGTAATTATAAATCAAAGAAATTACATTTTAAAAATTAAGTGGATTAAGACTTAGGATCAGTTTAATGATAATCTTTGTCTTTACACCTTGATTTTAAAAAGTATCTTGAAAAATTTAAGTTGAATTAAAGTGTTAAAAATGCTGCATACTTGATAGCTTAAAAGTACTTATATACTAAAAATAAGTTTAAAGGGGAGTTTGAAATGGAGTTAATAAGTAAAATAATTGAGAACTTAAAAGAAGTTAAAGGTAAAAGTCCCTTAGTGCATCATATAACGAATTATGTTACTGTTAATGACTGTGCTAATATTGTTCTTGCCCTAGGAGGTTCTCCAGTCATGGCTGATGATATTAAAGAAGTAGAAGAAATGGTTTCTTTTGCTTCATCTTTAGTTATTAATATTGGAACTTTAAATGAAAGAACCATTAGTTCTATGATTAAAGCTGGAATCAAGGCTAATGAATTAAATATTCCAGTAATTCTTGATCCTGTAGGAGTTGGTGCAACAGGATTAAGAACTGAAGCTATAAAAATACTATTAGAAAAGATTAAGTTTGCAGTGATAAGAGGGAATATGTCAGAAATTAAAATCATAGCTGGGATGGATGTAAAGATTAAAGGAGTTGATTCCACAGCTAGTGATGAAGATGCACTTGATATAGCTAAAAACTTAGCTAATAAGTTAAATACAGTGGTTGCAATAACAGGAGCAAGAGATGTAATTACAGATGGAAGTAGACATTGCTTAGTTGATAATGGACACAAAATTTTATCTATGGTTACAGGAACTGGATGTATGAGCACATCCTTAATTGGAGCTTATGTTGGAACTACAAATGATTATTTACAAGCTGCTGTAGCAGGAATTGTTACAATGGGGATTGCGGGAGAAAAGGCATATGAATCTTTGGCACAAGGGGAAGGTATAGGAACCTTTAAAGTAAGACTTTTTGATAATATATATAATTTCTGCGAAGAGGATTTAAAAGTGAGGGGGAAGGTTATTTATGAATAAAATCGATGTGACCCTTTATGCAGTCACAGATAGAGGGATTTTAGGGGAGAGGGATTTGTTTTCTAGTGTAGAGGAAGCAATTAAAGGAGGAGCCACGGTAATTCAACTTAGAGAAAAGAATATATCCACTCTAAGCTTTCATAACATAGCTAAAAAATTAAAAGAGATAACTCATAAATATAGAGTTCCATTAATAATAAACGATAGGATAGATATAGCTCTAAGTAGTGAAGCTGATGGACTTCATATTGGACAAGATGATATGCCTTTAGAAATCGCAAGAAAAATTATAGGTAAAGATAAAATAATAGGGGTATCTGTTAGGACTTTAGAGCAGGCATTACTTGCAGAGAATAATGGGGCTGATTATTTAGGGGTTGGGGCAATTTATCCAACAGGCTCAAAGGAAGACGCTACCTTAGTAGGATTAGAAGCTCTTAAATCAATTAAGGAAAATGTAAAGATCCCAGTAGTTGCTATTGGTGGAATAAAGGAAGATAATTGCAAGGAAGTTATAAAAGCTAAGGCAGATGGAATTGCCGTAATTTCAGCTATCTTTGGAGAAGATGATATTCGAATGGCATCTAAGAAGCTTCAAGAATTAATTTTGGACAAGTAGAAATAAGGTTATAGTTAAGGATATTAAAGTCCTTTACTATAACCTTTTTGTGCTTTAACCTTATTCCAAGATTTTATACTATATAGAGTAATTAATAAGGTTCCTATAAGAAGGAGTACTATTATAGGTAAAGGCATCTGAAAGCTATAGCCCAAAAAGCTATAAATAAGTACCCAAGGTACGTGAGTAATAAGAACTATAGTCACATATTTAAAAAATGAAATATCTAAGGTGGAAAGCATCATACAGAGCAAATCACCAGGGGCTAAAGGACAAAGAAGCCCTACAGTAAAGACCTTTGTTCCATTATTGCTAAGTAGTTGGTGAAGATTTGGATTTTTTTTCATCAACCAAGATTTTAATTTATCAGCAAACAGATATCTTCCAATAAAAAATACTATAATTAAGCTGGTAGTATATGCTATTAGAGAGTATAGTGCAGCTTGAAGTGGAGAAAAAATTAAACCACCTAAAACACAAAATACTGAACCAGGGATACCCATGAAAATTCTTACAATAGAAAGAAACATGAAAGTTAATAAAATCGAGTCAGGGTTGCTAAGAACAACTTTTTTCAAACTTTGCAAGTCATTGGGGATTAAGTTAAATTTGTATAAAGTTACAAGTACAATTAGATAAATAAAGAGAAAGACAATTTTGTAGTTAATTCTAAGTTTCCATAGTTTAATCATAAAATTAAGCTCCTTGCTTATAAGTGAGATTCTAGTTTTAGATTAGTTATTTTGTATATGTAAAATCTATATAGTTTCCTTTATAGAAAGCATATTGTTGTTATAAAGTTTTTATAACTATTTTTAGCTATATCTCTCCATCAATTATATAGTGAATTATGACTTAAGTCACTATGAATAATTACTTTAGCATATATAAATTGATATTCAAATTTTTATAATATGGTTATAGACTAGGGTTTTATAAAAAATAACAGTGTAATTATGACTTTTACTTAATTAAAAGTCATAGTAGTTGGAGGTAAAACTTTTATTTTACATTTAACAAGTAGAAATAGCATTTATCTGTAAGATATGAAGAAATAAGTATAGAAAATGTTAATAAATAATTAATGATAATTATTATCAGTTGCATTTTAAAATCAAAATGTTATAATTTAATTACGGCTGACTGGCGCCAAATTATTACCGCAAAAATAGTTAGAGTTACAAAAATATTTTGCTGACTCTAGAAAAGTAGGAGGAAATAATATGGCGAAATATATGGGACCTAGATTTAAGGTAGCAAGACGTCTAGGTGTTAATGTATTTAATCACCCTAAAGCATTAAATAGGGGTGTGAAGAAACAAAAGCTTTCTGAGTATGGAGAACAATTACTTGAAAAGCAGAAATTAAAGGCATACTATGGTGTGCTAGAAAAACAATTCAAAAAAGTAGTTTTTGATGCAATTAAATCAAAGTCAAAGACTGAAGATGTATTAATTCAAAGTCTTGAAAGAAGGTTAGATAACTTAGTTTATAGACTAGGTTTTGCATCAACCTTAAGACAAGGAAGACAAATGGTGAACCATGGACATATTTTAGTAAATGGTGAAAAAGTTGATATTCCTTCCTATAAGGTTAGTGTAGGAGACATAATTACATTGAAAGAAAAGTCTAAGAAGACTTCTATGTTTGTAACTAATTTCACAGACACCATGATTTCAGCACCTTATTTGGAGAAGAATGTTGAAGCATTCTCAGGAAAATTAATAAGACTTCCAAGCAGTGAAGAAGTCCCAGTGGAAGTAAAGTATTCTAAGATTATAGAGTTTTATTCTAAAAATTAGTAAATTTATGTGGTACCTCAAAATTTGAGGTGCCTTTTTATTAACTCAAGTTAAATGCATATACTTATAATAATAGAAGAACCATGAGAATTGCATTGAGATAAATTTTAAAGTTATAAATTAAAAGTTAAATTTAAGAAAAATCTAATTGTTAGGAGATTTGATAAATTATACATATAGAAAGTATATTGACTTCATGGATTAATTTTGATATACTCACTTCAATGCTTAAACAGCAGTTAAAACAAAATAGCGTATAAACAATATGATATAGAGGCCGCGAATTGTCAATAGTAACATATACCGTGAAGGTATATGTGAAAGGGGCGTTCGCCGAAGTTCTTAACATAAAAGTTATGAATTGGGATTATACTGAATAAGTATAATACTGTCTTTAGAGAATTGCCCAATTTTCTAAAGGAGTGCTTATCATATTGGGGCAAAAGGATTATTGTTATTTATAACAGTCATGAGGCCTTTTGCTCATGGCTGTTTTTGTTTTTCCAAAATAACTAATTAATAAAAAAGGGGAGAGTCCTATGAAATTATTTGGAACTGCAAGTGTAAATAACAAAGGAAATCTAGAAATAGGTAAATGTGATGTAGCTGATTTAGTAAATAAATTTGGTACGCCACTTTATTTAGTTGATGAAGAGTTAATTAGAAATAATTGTAGACTATTTAAAAGTAGCTTTAGTAATAGTGACATTGAAACTGAAGTTATATATGCATCAAAAGCATTTTTAAATTTAGCTATGTGTAAGATTATCCATGAAGAAGGGGTATCTTTAGACGTAGTATCTGGAGGAGAGTTGTATACAGCAATTAAAGCAAAGTTTCCTCCTAATAAAATCTATATGCATGGAAACAATAAGACGATGGATGAACTTACTCTTGCTATTAAGGCTCAGGTTGGAAGAATTGTTGTGGATAATCTTCAAGAATTATATTTAATTGAAAGATTGTGCAAGGAGTTAAAATCGAAAGCTGAAGTGTTATTAAGGGTTAATCCAGGAATTGAGGCTCATACTCATGAATATATTCAAACCTCAACTAATGATTCAAAGTTTGGAATTTCTATATTTCAAGAGGAAATATGCCAAATAATAAATGAGTTTCAGAGTAGCGATAATGTGACTTTAAAAGGATTCCATTGTCATATTGGATCCCAGATTTTTGAGGAAACCTCATTTTATGGTGCAGTTTCAGTAATGTTGCAATTTCTGGGGAAAGTAGCTAATGAATGTGATTTTATTACTGAGGAATTAAATTTAGGCGGGGGCTTTGGAGTATATTACTCCCAAGATGATACCCCAGTTGATATTGCCAATTGCCTTCAGAATATGATTGATATAATTAAAAAGAATGCAAAAAAACTTGATATTAAACTTCCAAAGATAATGATAGAACCAGGGAGAGCAATAGTTGCTAATGCTGGAACTACTATTTATAGCATTGGTGGAACTAAGAAAACCTATGGAGGGAAAAATTTTATTTTTGTTGATGGTGGTATGACAGATAATCCAAGAACTGCGTTGTATGATGCCAAATATGAAGCTGTTATTGTAAACAAGGTTAACTATGAAAATAAAGAGACTTACACTGTGGCAGGAAAGTGTTGTGAATCTGGAGATGTAATAATAAAAAGCATTGAACTGCCAATAGCAGAGCCAGAGGATATTTTAGCTGTATTTAGTACAGGGGCTTACAATTATAGTATGTCAAGTAATTATAATAGAATTCCTAGACCAGCAGTAGTTTTTGCAAAGGATGGAGAGGCTAAATTAGCTGTAAAAAGGGAGAATTATGAAGATATATTAAGAAACGATGTTGAATTCTAAAAATAAATGAAAGTTAGGAGAAACAACTTCAATTATAATTAATTCATGATGAGAAGTTGTTTCTTTAAAAGACATAAGAATAGTAAAAAACATATAAAATGCAAATGGTATGTTTACTTTAAAGTGTGAACATATCAATGAAGCCAAGAGATTTTACTTATTTATGCAAAAATACAAGAATATAAGACATACAAATTTAAAATAAAGTTAAGTATTTTAAATATCAAATAGGATAAACATTTTAACTTTCAATGGTAATTATATGTATACAAGATATTTAGGATCAACTAGGAGGAGTAACAATGGCTATTGTTGTACAGAAATATGGAGGAACTTCTGTAGGAACTACAGATAGAATAAAGGCAGTTGCAGAAAGAGTAATTAAGAGAAAAAAAGCTGGTGATGAGGTTGTAGTAGTAGTTTCTGCTATGGGTAAAGCAACAGACCACCTTATTAATATGGCAAAAGAGATATCACCTAATCCTAACAAAAGGGAATTAGATATGCTGTTAGCTACAGGGGAGCAGGTTTCAATTGCTTTGCTTTCAATGGCTTTTCAACAGTATGGTTTTGATTCTATTTCATTAACAGGGTTACAAGCAGGAATAAAAACAACTGGAGTGCATACAAAAAATACAATTACAGATATAGATATTGATACAGTAAAGAGCTATTTAGATGCAGGGAAAATAGTAGTTGTAGCTGGATTTCAAGGGGTAAATGAGAATGGCGATATTACTACCTTGGGAAGGGGTGGTTCAGACACTACCGCAGTAGCTTTAGCAGCCAAATTGAACTGCATTTGTGAAATTTATACTGATGTAGATGGAATCTACAGTGTAGACCCACGAGTATATCCTTTAGCGAAAAAAATAGAGAATATAAGTTATGAAGAGATGATGGAGATGGCAAGCTTAGGGGCTGGAGTCATGGAGACAAGGGCTGTTGAAATAGGATGTAAGTATAATATACCTATCTATGTAGCTTTAAGTAGTGAAGAAAAAAGAGGCACTTATATAAAGGAGTATGATGAAACTATGGAAGAAAAAGCAATTACAGGGCTTACAATAAATGATGATATTTTAATGGTAACAATAAACAATGTGTTACATAAATCTAAAAATGTATCAATTATATTTAATAAATTAGCAAACCACCATATAAATATTGATATGATAAGTCAAACTGCACCTTTACATGACTATGTTAATGTATCCTTTACAGCTAATTTAGAAGATGAACAAGCCATTGATGAAGTGACTCGAGAGCTAACCGATGAAATGCCAGGTATTGAAATATGCAAGGATTCTAATGTGGCAAAGGTATCCGTAGTGGGAATAGGAATGAAAAAACAATCTGGAGTTGCAGGCACTGTTTTTAATATTTTTTCCGATAATGAAATTGAATTTAAGCAAGTAACCACATCTGAAATTAGTATTTCCTACACCATAGATTCAAGAGATACTAATAAGGCGGCTTTAGTATTAGCAAAAGGGTTAAACCTATAACTAGGTTTAGTGAAATAGATTTATTCCAATACAATTTATTTATGGAATATTATTGACTTTAATGGAAATTAGTACTAAAATTGTATTGTATAGAGTAAATTTATGATCTATTTTGGTGGTTAATGCCTTTAACTTATAAGAGCAGTTTACTTGCATAGAAAAATAAATTACTATATAGGCTAAATAAGCAAATTAAATTTGGAGGTAAAGGTAATGATTAAAACGTTCTACATTAATTGCTAGTAAAAATTGTGCAAATACGTTTAAAGCCTTAGTTTGTAAGGTTTATTTGTAATGCGTAAATTTTAAAATTATTAGTATTAAATATTATATTTCATTAAAAAAAGTTCTAGTTTATAAAATGTGTGACAAGGGACTGCTTGTTATAACGGTTAAACTATGAATGAATTTATTGAAACTATATGAGTAGAACAACATTAATTACAATCCTTTAAATTTAATTAATTTTAAAGCTGATTAAAACTATTGAAGTTACTGTACTATTGTGTCTCATACTAAGTTTTTGAAAAAGCAAAACTTCTGTGAGCATAGGTTTTATATGTAGTAGCTTTTGCTTTATGATCCTTGTAAAAAGGAGCCATAATAGTTATTTAATAAGGTTTTTAAATTAAATAAATAGTAATTAATGTCATGGGGTTTTTGCTCCATGGCATTTTTATTAAATCATTTTTAAATTTATAAAATAAAGATAATAAATACCTATTTACTATTAGTGGTATAACTTATGGAAAGAAGCTGTTTTGTTTGTACATTTTTGTTTCATGAAATGTAATTATAGAGTATTTAGTAATTTATAAATTTTTAATATAATAACTTTAACAATATATATGTTTTAATTAAGTTTATATATTTATGATTAGGATTTTTCTTAGGCAACCCTATATGAACATGAATAATCATTAATGGAACATATATATAAAGAAAGCTATGTGTTATGAAAATGAGTTTAAAAGGTTGTAAATGAATGGGGGATTCATTTGCAACCTTTAATTTTTTTGGGGAGGGGAAATCATGAAAGTGTCATTAAAAGAATACTTGAATTTATTATCAAAATACCTAAAGTCACAGATTAACAGTGTTATAATACTAGCAACTGTTTTGGCAGGGAATATAATTCTTCAGTTAGCAAACCCTCAAATATTACGTTATTTTCTGGATGAAGCAACTAAAGGGGATACTGCTAGAAGGTTAACCATAGCTGCAATTATATTTATTGGAGCAGCCATACTACAGCAAGGATTTAATTTGATAGCTACTTATCTAAGTCAAAATATAGGCTGGAGAGCTACTAATGGCTTGAGAGTTGACCTAATAGAACATTGTATTAATTTAGATATGGAGTTTCATAAGGCACATCAGCCAGGGGAGTTAATTGAAAGAATAGATGGAGATGTCAATGCATTATTTAATTTCTTTTCTAAGTTTATATTGAATGTGCTCACAAATGGAGTTCTGCTTATGGGAATACTTTTGTTACTTTTGAGAGAAGACTTAAGAATAGGATTAAGCTTGGGAGTTTTTGCTATTGCAGCGCTTTGTATCCTTTGGTATTTACAGTCTACTAAGGTGGATTCTTGGGTAATAGATAGGGATGCTTATGGAAAGTTATACGGGTTTATTGGAGAACAAATCACAAGTACAGAAGATATTCGTTCTAGTGGAGCTAAAAATTATGTGATGAATAGATTTTATGACATGTTAAGAAAGCTTCTACCTATTACCACTAAGGCAGTGATGAATTATTATAATATGTGGTCAGCCACCCTAATTATATTTACACTAGGGAATGTTATTGCTTTTGGATTATCTGCGTATTTATTTAAAAAAGGAGTTATAACCATAGGAACAGTATATCTAATTTTTAGCTACACAGAACTTCTAGCAAGACCTATAGAGCAGATTAGACAGCAGTTACAAGATCTACAGAAGGCTGGCGCTAGTATTACTAGAGTTAAAGAACTTTTAGGGACAAAATCAAAAATTTATGAAGGTGAAAGTGAATTAACTTCATCAGGTTCCATAGAGGTTAACTTTGATAATGTGTCTTTTAGCTACGAAGAGGATTCCCAAGTGCTAAAGGATATATGTGTGCAAGTTCCTAAAGGAAAGATTTTAGGTGTTTTAGGTCATACAGGAAGTGGGAAAACAACTTTAGCAAAGCTTCTTGTAAGGCTCTATGATGTGGATAGTGGAAAGATATATTTAAATAACTGTAGCATTGAAGAGTTAACATTTAAAGAGCTTAGAGACAAAATAGCCTATGTTACACAAGAAGTTCAACTTTTTCAAGCCTCTGTTAGGGATAACCTTACTATGTTTAATAAGAATGTAAAGGATGAGGAAATATTAAAAGTACTTTATGATGTGGGCTTAAATCAATGGTATGAAGGTCTTTCTGATGGTTTGGGCACTGTGCTTCAAGCTGGAGGGGGAGGTCTATCAGCAGGAGAAGCTCAGCTTCTAGCTTTTGTTAGGGTTTTTTTGAAAAATCCAGAGTTAGTAATCTTAGATGAAGCAACCTCAAGATTAGATCCAATAACAGAACAGTTAATAGAAAGGGCTTTAGATAAGCTTCTTAAAAATAGAACTTGTATTATAATTGCACATCGTTTATGGACTGTGCAAAGAGCTGATAATATAGTTATTTTAGATAAGGGAACTGTGATAGAACAGGGGCAGAGAGAAAGTTTAGCACAAGATCCACAATCTAAGTTTTATAACCTACTACAAAAAGGAATAGAGGAGGTACTTGTATAATGGAGCTTAAGAAGGAAAAAAATACTCTTTATTATATATGGGAAATGATAAAGTATAGACCTTGGCTCTATCTTTGTAACTGCATACTTTGGACTTTAATTCACATTTCACCCCTAATACCTGGACTTTTGGCTAAAGAGTTTTTTGATAATTTAAGTGGAAATGCTAGTGTTAATATAGGGATTTGGGGGCTTCTAGTTCTAATGATAATGGTAACTCTAATTAGAATAGTTTTCATAGCCATTGGGGGAAGAGTGGATATTGTTCATAGATTTAATATGAGTGGTCTTATTAGGAGAAATTTACTTCAAGGAATATTAGATAAACCAGGTTCTAGGTCCTTAGCTTGTTCTACTGGGGAAGCGGTAAACTGTTTTAGAGATGATGCAGATCAGGCTGAAAACTCTATTAGTTGGACTTTAGATGTAATTGGAAGTGCAGTCTTTGCACTTGTAGCTATAATAATATTACTTAATATTAATGCTAAAATTACTTTACTTGTATTTACTCCTCTAGTTCTAGTAGTAGCTTTAGCACAAAGAGCTGGAGAAAGAATAGAAAAGTATAGAGAAGCCTCGAGAGAGGCTACTGCTAATGTAACGGGAGCTATGGGAGAAATCTTTTCTTCAGTTCAAGCAATAAAGGTAGCTGGTGCTGAAAAAGATATTTTAAGCAACCTAAATAGCTTAAACAAAATTAGGCATACTCTTACACTGAAGGATAGTATTTTAAATCAGTTAATGCAATCTATATATGAAAATACGGTAAGCTTAGGTACTGGATTAATATTACTATTAGCTGGACAGTCAATAAAGGCTGGAAATTTTACCGTTGGAGATTTTGCATTATTTGTTTATTACTTAGCTTTTGTTGCTGATTTTACGCAGTTTTTCGGTTCCTTTATTGCTCATTATCAACAAACAGGAGTAGCTTTCAGAAGAATGATAGAGCTTTTACAAGAGGATAGTGGAGAAACATTAGTTCAGCATAATCCATTATATTTGAAAGAAGGCATTAAGAAAGAAAATACAATAGATGACAAAATAAATATTAAACTTAATACCGATAAACTAGAAATTTTAGAAATTAAAGATTTAACTTATACTTATGAGGAAACTGGCAATGGGATTCACAATGTGAATTTCCTTATAAAAGAAGGAAGTTTTACTGTAATTACTGGACGTATCGGGTCAGGAAAAAGCACGTTAGTAAAAACAATTTTAGGGTTACTGCCAAAAGCAGGTGGAAAAATTATTTGGAATGGTAAAAGCATTAAAGATCCAGCAGAGTTCTTTGTTCCCCCAATAAGTGCCTATACCTCACAAGTACCTAACTTATTTAGTGATACTTTAAAACAAAATATTTTACTTGGACTTTCAGAAACCCAAAGTGAATTTGAAAGTGCTATACATTCTGCGGTATTAGAAAGAGATATTGAAGTTTTGCCTAAAGGAATTGAAACTGTAATTGGCTCTAAAGGAGTGAAACTATCAGGAGGACAAATACAGAGAACTGCAGCTGCTAGAATGTTTGCTAGAAAAGCAGAATTATATGTCTTTGATGACATTTCTAGTGCTCTAGATGTTGATACAGAAGTTACTATGTGGAATAGGTTATTTAATAGCAATAAACCAACCTGTGTAGTGGTGTCAAACAGAAAATTTGTACTTCAACAAGCAGATAATATTATTGTTATGAAAGAAGGCAAGATTGAAGCTCAGGGAACTTTGGAAGAACTTTTAGATAGTTCTGAGGAAATGAAACAGATTTGGAATATAATTCAATAAAGTTAAAAGAAACATTTGACAAATTTGTAAATTAGTGATAATATAGTTTTTGTTGATAATATTTTAAAAGGAGGTCGTTGTATATGAAAAACTTTTATTTAACATTAATGAACAGAAATTTAACTAAATTAAATATTTTTAGAAGCGGCCTTGGTGACGAAGTTTAAATTACTAATTTTGATATTTTAAGTCATAGGGTTGTGTACTCTATGGCTTTTTATATGCACTTTATTATTGTGATATAAGGAGTCGTGGTAGGTCTTTGTGCTTTTAAAGCAAAAAGATATACTATGATTTTTTTATTGCTTTAATATAGAAATAAATTACTTATAAGTATATAAATGTTAAAAGGGGGCAATAATATCAAAGCTTTAAGTCTATTTCAGTACAATTTAAATTATGAAGGAGGTGATAATTTATGAGAGCTATACTAAATTCTATATTTGGTGATAAACCACAAAAAGATACGAAAAGTATCTGGGATGTAATAATGGATACAGACCATAATAAAAATCAAAGATTTGAAAGCATTATAACTTTGAGAATGTAATTTTTAACTTTGAACAGCAATTATATAGTTTTTCTAATAAAGCGTAGAGTAATAAAGCTATAATGCAAGATTAAACAATGCATTATAAAAGAAAGAGTTAAAGCATGCTAAAACTACAGTAATGCTATGCTTTCCAACTAATAATTAATAAAATTTAAAAATGAGAAAGGTTGATAAACTATGAAAAACATATTAATGAATTTGCTAAGTAAAAATTATAGTTCTTATGATAAGTGGAGCTATATAAAAATTAAACAGCGGAAAACTTACATGTGGCTTGATAATGTTCATACCTTTAAGATGTAAGAAAAGTCTTTCGTTAGTAATATGAAAAATAGAACCACATATTGAATTAATCTAAAAAATCATCAATGGCACTCTGGTAGGTTATGAGGCAGTTGATGATTTTTGTTGTTTTCAATTGGATAGAGGTAGAGGAAAAATTTGATTATCAGAAAAGCTGATAGATGCTATTTGGTTCATGAATAATATGTATTGGTAAAATATGAAAAGTGCTATTAAAATTATAAGTGTAGTAAATATATGGCCCCTTGGTCAAGTGGTTAAGACGTCACCCTCTCACGGTGGAGTCAGGAGTTCGATCCTCCTAGGGGTCACCATAATGGGGTATAGCCAAGCGGTAAGGCACTAGATTCTGACTCTAGTATGCGCAGGTTCAAATCCTGCTACCCTAGCCAATATATTTTATGATTAATTTTAACCGAAGTTATTAAACTGTTTAATAACTTAAATTTTTAAATAATTTACTAGTGGATTTTCAGTGCTGAATCTTAGGAGGTATTATACTTGGATAGAGATACGTTAAAATCTTTAGATGTAGATACCAGGGAAAAAATTATGAGAGAAGAACTAGGAGAGGAAAAGTGCAAAATAATTGATAAGTATAATCTTCACCCAAACAATAGACTTTATTGGGAAAGAAGGCAAGAAAAATATCCTGTTCAAGAGTACTTCAGTCATAATTTAGCTTTAAAGGCATCTCCTTTAGGCATGGTATTTCACATATATAGATTATGTTATGCAAAGACAAAGTATTTTGAAAGCAATTGGCAAAACTTTAAGCCTTGTACTTATAGCCATAAGCAAGGATTTGTAGAATCTGAGATTCATGAAATGGAATATATAAAGCAGTCAAGTACTAAAATTATTATTGATTTAAGAGAGCTTGCAAAAATTAAATGGCTAAGTGAATTTAAAGAGCTTTGCAAATATTTAGAAGAAAGACACGAGGAAGTAAATAGAGAAAAAATTTAATAATAATCCTATTATTAAATTGATTTACTCTGCATATTTTTAAAATTCATATAATTAATTATTGTACTTAAAAATAAACAGCAATATTCTTTAATATTCTAGCTAATAAAGCTAAGTATAAGAGTTAGTAATAAATAATGAGTCCCTTATAGCTAAAAATCACAGTAGAAATTCTACTGTGATTTTTGGATTAAACTTCTTTTAAAAGTATTTCTTCAAGTTGTAATCTTGGTCTTTGTGCAGGATCTTGATCTGGATAGCCTACAGGAATTAGTGCCACAGCTTCATATCTATCATCAATATTTAGCATACTATGAAGCTTTTCTTTATCAAACATCATTACCCAGCAAGTTCCAAGACCTAAATCTGTTGCTTTAAGAGTAATATGGTCAATTGCAATAGCTGCATTTAATGTTAAGTAAGCTTTGATGGCATTTTCATCTAAGGTAGCTCTACGTTTTGAGTAATCCTCTGAAGATTCATTTGCTTTATCAAGAGGAGTATCAACAAAAGCTTCAGCTTCTCTAAGTTCTTTCATTCTATTACCTTGTGACATTACAGATTGCTTATCAATAAGAGCTACTATAGTCACAGGAGCTTGGGAAACGAAAGGTAGAGGTGTACATCCTTTGAGCTGTTCCCTAGCTTCTTCACTTTTTATTATAATATAACGAGTAGGTTGAAGATTTGTACCTGAAGGAGCTAGTCTTGCTGCTTCTATTAATTCGTGAATATGCTTCTCAGAAACTGAGTCACTTTTAAATTTTCTTATACTTCTTCTATTTTCTACAACTTGTTGTAATTCCATAATAGACCTTCTTTCTCTTTATTATATTAGTTTATATAAGTTATTAAACGGGTTTAACTGCTTTTATAATTAAAGGCTTCTTACTCAGTTTTGACTGTAAAAAAGATTATTTGAATAATTTTTTGCAGATTAATTCAAGACAATTCTATACTTTTACAATACATAAGCTTTTTCAAAGCCTTGTCTTACCGCTTCTGCAATTCTTCCTGGTTTTTCAGCATCGCCAATAACTTTAACTATTGAAAAATGCTTTTCTAGTTCTTGAACTAAAGAATTATTAGGTTTAATTCCAAGGGAAAGTACTACTTTATCTGCAGTAATAGTCACAGGCTCATTAGTTTTTAAGTTTAGTAATTCTACTGAAGTTTCAGTGATTTTCATTAACTTGTGAGAAGTTAGGAATTTTGCTCCATGAGTATTTAAGTTTTTAATAACTGTGTATAAATTAGCTGGATAAATACCAGTTCCTATTTCAGGAAGCATTTCTACTAGAGTTAATTTATTGCCTCTAACGGCTAAATACTCAGCAGTTTCACAACCAGTCATACCAGAACCTATAACAACTACTTTTTGATTTTCTACTATATTTCTGCCACTTAAAATCTCTGATACATTTAATACATTTGCAGTATTTATACCTTCTATGTTTGGAATGAATGGAGTGGAACCAGTAGCTACAAATACAGCATATGGATTAAGTTCTTTAATCATTTCCAATGTAGCTCTAGTATTTAAGCTTATTTCAACTCCTAAATCTGATAAGGCTTTTTTATAATAGTTAATAAACCAAGTTAGTTTTTCTTTATCAGGTGGGTTACTTCCTAAAGAAACCATACCTCCTATGGCGCTTTCTTCTTCAATTAATACAACTTTATAGCCTTTTAAAGCTAAAGTTCTTGAGGCTTCTAAACCAGCTGGACCAGCGCCTATTACAGCTACCAATTTATTTTCTCCATTAACCACTAAATTATCAAACTCTAATTCTCTTCCCATAACTGGATTTACTGCACACTTAGTAGCTCTACATTTTTCAAGCTCTTCTATACAGTGAAGACAAGAAATACAAGGTTTTATATCTTCACTTCTTCCTTCATAAGCTTTAAGTACCCATTGGGAATCTGCAAGCTGACTTCTTCCAATTCCAGCAAAGTCCATAACTCCTTCACCTAAAAGCTCTTCAGCCACTTCAGGATGTTTAATATTATTAACTGCAATTACTGGAACATTAACCGCTGCTTTTATAGTTTTAGCTAGGTGTTTTTTCCAACCTTCTTTTAAACCGATTGGTTCAATTATAGTGAAGCCAGTTTCGTATATTCCCGAACTTACGTTAATAGCATCAACACCTAAGGATTCTAAGTATTTAGCTATTTTAGTTGCTTCCTCTAAGTTTATACCACCATCTATAAACTCATCCCCGTCTATTCTCACACTTATTGGGAAATTTTTACCGCATATTTGTCTAATACCTAGGATGATTTCAGTTATGAATCTCATTCTTCCATCAAAATCTCCGCCGTATTTATCTATTCTTTTATTTGTATAAGGGCTAAGGAATTGACAAATTAAATATCCGTGAGCACCGTGAAGCTCTACACCATCAATACCTGCCATTTGTGCAATTTTAGCACCAGTAACAAACTTTTTAACTAAGTTTTCAACTTCTTCAGTTGAAAGTTCTCTTGGTTCCTCTTTACACACCTTACAGGCGATAGGAGAAGGGGCTACAATTTGTCTTCCGTCTATCAAATGACCATGACTTTCTCTGCCAGGGTGATGCAATTGCACGAATATTTTAGTATCGTATTTATGAACAGCTTTAGCTAATCTTTCAAGACTAGGAATTTGCTTTATATTAGTTGCACTAAGTTGATTTGGGGTACCAACACCGAACTCATCATCTATTCTTGTGATTTCTGTAATAATTAAGCCACAACCAGCTTTGGCTCTTTCTTCATAAAAAGCAATAAGCTCTGGTGAAGCTTCACCATTATAACTAGCTAAGGAAGTTCCCATAGCTGGCATTACAATTCTATTTTTAAGTTCTAAATTTCCAATTTTACCTTTTGAAAATAGGTTTTGAAATTTCATAAGTTTCCCTCCACAATAAGATTTGTTTATAATTTAACATATAGAGAGAACTTAATCTATGTAGCTAATCTCTAAAAATTGTTGAGGTAATTGTGCATCATGCACTATAATGTTCTTAGAGGTGGTATTGTGAACATATCAATAGTGACTTTATTTGAAAAACTGAAACGAGAATATAATGCAATTATAAACTATAGCATTGTAAATCCAGTAGAAATTACAGATATAGAGTTTATAACTAAAGATTTTAATCCTGAAAAAGAAGAAATATTGTATATAGGGAAGGCTTCCCAATTAAACGGCTTTAAAGAAAATCTTAAAGGCAGCTTTATATTGGTAGAAGATGAATATTTAGAAGATAAATTAAACCAAGGCAATTATATTATGGTTAACAAGGAGGAGGAAATTTTTGAATTATGGAACTACATAAAAAATATCGTGGTGAAACAAATATACATTTCAAATCCAGCTACAAGCTTACTAAATTCCTTAGCCCAAGGGAAGGGGTTGAAATATCTACTACAAATTGGGGCAGAAAGTTTAAATAATCCTATAATTTTGATAGACGGTGAGTTTTCAGTGCTTGCTTCATCGACAAATAAAGAAATTAAAGATAGCCTGTGGAAAGAAAACATTGAAATGGGTTATTGTTCTTATGAATTTATTGCAGCAGTAAAGAAACTTAAGTCAGTAAAGGAATCACCTTTAACTATTGAACCCTATAAAGTAATTTGTGACGAAAGTAGCATAAACAAATTTGTAAGCAAGATACTTATAGGTGGAAAGGTAGTTGCATATCTTCTTTTATTACAGGAAGATGGGGAAGTACTAGAGGAGCACTTGAACATCTTTAAAGTGCTTAACAGTGCAATTACTGAAGAACTAAAAAGTAATGCTACTTATAAAAATATAAAAGGTGTAAAATATGAAAATTTATTATTGGATTTGCTGGAAGGTAAAATAGCTGAAGAGGCTGTTGCTTTAGAAAGAATGAAAAGTGCAGAATGCAACTTTAGTGAAGAAATGTATGTGCTTCTTTTGGATATTTCAACTTATGCCTTAAATGTTAAGGATAAAAATTTGAAAGCTTCCATTGAAGAAGCCTTCATTGGTGCTAAATCCATATACTATAAAGATGATATTATAATCTTACTAAATAAAAACTCTAAGCATCAATCTTTAGAACAGTTGTTGGAAAACTTTTTGCCTTTTCTTAAAAGAAAAAATCTACCTATGGCTGTGAGTAGTAGAGCATCAAAGCTTATAGAAGTAAAGGATAGATACTTTGAAGCAAAAAACACTATGTATTATGCAAAAAAGCTTCATAAAGAAGGCTTATTATTTAAATACAAAGATTTTAGGTTCTATGATCTGTTAAGTCATGTGGAAGGTGACTTAGTAAGATATTGCAATGAATCCTTGTTAAAACTTAGGCAGTTTGATAAGGATAATTCCACAGAATACAGTAAGACCTTAAAAATATACTTAGAAAATAATCAAAATATCAATTTAACTGCAAATAAACTTTTTATACATAGAAATACATTAAGTTATAGAATAACAAAAATTAAAGAATTGTTAGAAATGGATTTTATGAATGGGGAACAAGTATTTAATATACTTTATACTTTTAAAATCCTTGAATACCTAGAAGAAGTTTAGCCTTTTATGTTAGGAAAATCCTTAACATAAAAGGTTTTTTCTATTCAGTGATAGCTGTAAATAGAGTTTGAAAAGAAAATATGAACACTTTTAAAATAAAATATGAATTTTGTAGCCTGGGATACATCAGTGGATTAAATATTTTGATAATTTATATATATCAGATAATTCATAAGGAGGTACTATTAAATGATTAAACTTATTGGTATTTTAATTATTATTGTAGGTTTTATTTTAAAACTTGACACCATCGCAGTTGTTGTTGGTGCAGGTATAGCTACAGGGCTAGTTGCAGGACTTTCCTTTAATGAAATCATGGAGATACTAGGGAAAGCCTTTGTAGGAAACAGATTAATGTCTATATTTATCATTTCTCTTCCTGTTATAGGATTACTTGAAAGGTATGGATTGAGAGAGAGAGCCGCCTTCTTAATTGGAAAGCTTAAGTCAGCAACCTTTGGGAGATTAACATCCCTTTACCTTTTTATTAGAACCTTGGCAGCAATGTTTAGCTTAAGAATAGGTGGACATGTTCAGTTTATAAGACCACTAATACTTCCTATGGCACAAGGAGCCGCTGATTCAACCTATGGAAAGATTGAAGAAGAAGATAAGGAAGCTATAAAAGGACTTACCGCAGCAGTTGAAAACTATGGTAACTTTTATGGACAGAATTTCTTCGTTGCATCTGGAGGTGTACTTTTAGTAGTTGGAGTTTTAAAAGAGCTTAATTATACAGTAGACGCGCTCACAGTTGCAAAAGCGTCCTTACCAGTTGCTATAATTGCAATGATATTTGGAACAATACAATTTCTATATTATGATAAAAAATTTGATAAGAAGTATAAAGCTAAAGTAAATAAGAATAGTACGAGTCATAAGGCTTAAAAATAAATGGAGGTGTAAACATGAATAGTCCGGTTTTATTAAAAGATATATTAACTGAATATTTGTATGTAATAATGGGACTTGTAACCTTTTTTGCGGCCTACAAAACCATTAAAGATAAAAATCATCCTTCAAGAATTCCTACAGCATTATTTTGGGCTATATTAGGTATCATCTTCACTTTTAGCAGAGTTGGTATGCTATGGGGGAATAAGGATATTTACATTAAAGATGTTTATATAGGATACTTAGTACTACTAATGGCGGTTTTATCAGCACTTAAAGTTGTTAAGGTTAATAAGTTTAGTGAGTCTAGTGAAGAGTTCAAAAGGGCAGCTGCTGATAGAGTTGGAAACAAAATATTTATACCAGCCTTAGCTCTTGCAGTGTTAGCCTTTGCAATTGCACAAATATGGAACAAACAGCTTGGCACACTTGTGCCACTTGGTATAGCTACTCTTGTAGCAGCAGTACTTGGGCTTTATTATACAAAAGGAAAGCCAAGTGAAATGGCTGAAGATGGACGTAGATTGCTTCAGGTAGTGGGACCGGTAAACATTTTACCGCAACTTCTTGCAGCCTTAGGGTCAGTATTTACTGCAGCAGGAGTTGGAAAAGTTATTTCCTCAGGAATAAGCAGTGTAATACCTGAAGGAAATATCCTTCTAGGAGTTATTGCTTACTGTGTAGGTATGGCAGTGTTTACAATGATAATGGGTAATGCCTTTGCAGCTTTTTCTGTAATTACAGCAGGTATTGGAGTACCTTTTGTAATAGCACAGGGAGCAAATCCAGCAATAGCAGGAATTTTGGCTCTAACTGCAGGATATTGTGGAACACTACTTACACCCATGGCGGCAAACTTTAATATTGTGCCAACAGCTATTCTTGAAATGAAGGATAAGAAAAATGGAGTAATTAAATATCAAGCACCAGTAGCACTAGCAATGCTTGTAGTTCACATTGTTTTAATGTATGCGTGGGCATTTTAGATAATTAAATCTCAATAATAAAGTAAGAAGAAATAACAATTTACTTACTGATTATATAGCTAATAAGGATAAAACTAAGTTGTATACCTATAGAAGTTAAAAAGATTTATTATGGAAGAGGGACTATAATTCTTTCATAGTAATTGTAAGATAAATTAACTTTAAATTGATACTAATGATAGAAGATTGGGAGGGAAAAGTATGAAAGTGTTAGTAACAGGTTTTGAACCATTTGGAGGAGAAAAAATAAATCCATCCTTGGAGGCGGTAAAGATGCTTCCAGAGATAATTGCTGGGGCTGATATCATAAAGGCTTCTATACCAGTAGTTTTTGGGAAATCTATTGAAAAGCTTGATGAACTTATAGAAAAGGAAAGGCCACAGGTAGTAATTTGTGTTGGTCAGGCTGGAGGAAGGTTTGAACTATCCGTTGAAAGGGTTGCAATAAATATTGACGATGCTAGAATTCCAGATAATGCAGGAAATCAGCCAGTTGATGAGAGAATCTTTGAGGATGGAGAAGCTGCATATTTTGCTACTTTACCTATTAAAGCAATGGTAGAAGAAATGAGAGCAGGAAGTGTGCCTTCAGCAGTTTCCAATACAGCTGGAACTTATGTATGCAACAACATTATGTATGGACTTCTATATCTAGCACATAAGAAATATCCAGGGTTAAAAGGTGGTTTCATACATGTTCCATTTATTCCTGAGCAAGTAATAGCTAGAACTAATACACCATATATGAGTTTAGAACAAATATCTAAGGGATTAGAGCTTGCAGTTAAAGCTGCAGTTGAAAATGAGGAAGATATAAAAGTGTCACACGGGAAAATATGCTAGGAGGTGAGGTTTATGACAAAAAAGGTTTTTGTTTATGGAAGCTTAATGGAAGATCTTTTTAATCATGAAAAATACCTAAAAGGAAAAGTTATTACTAGAAAGTATGCAAAAACCAGGGGAGAACTTTACCACCTTGCAGAATGCGGTTATCCAGCAATGATTCATGGTGAAGACTATGTGTATGGAGAACTCATTGAAGTTAAGAATTATGATAACACCTTACAGGAATTAGATAAACTTGAGCACTTTTTTGGAGAAGATAGGGCAGAAAATGAGTACAATAGAGAGTTGATAAAAGTACAGCTTTTAGATAATGGAGATGAAGAAATAGCCAACGCTTATATTTATAATTGTAATGATTTATTAAAGTTAAGGAATAATAATATCTATATCAAGAATGGGGATTGGAGAGTTTATCTGCAGCAAGAGAAGTTAAAAATGAAAGCTTTGGCATGAAATGATTAGTAGCTAAAGTAGAGAAAGATATAAGTAGTGGTTCGGATTTATCTAAACTGCTACTTTTTTATGATGTAAAAATACTATAAAATTTGCAGTTTGTTTGTGTATACTATTCTATTTATAATATGAGTACATAAGAATATTAAAAGTATGATATAATTTAATAGAAGATACTTCCTTAATTTTATATAATTTCTATTTAAAGGAATACACTTATATTATGTGCTATTATTAATAAAACCTTAGATAAAAAAATAACAGGAAATATATTGGGGTTTATAAGGGCATTATTAATTGGATAACGGAGGATTGAGGTGAAGTTTATGTATAATGAGTTATTTGATGAAAAGAGACAAACAAGGATGAGAAACTATTTTTTAAATAGCTTAAGCAAGCAGGGAACCTTAAGAAGTTATGAAAAGAATGAAATATTAAGTGTTGACTATAATAACTATTTTGGAATTGTTGTAGACGGAGTGGTTTCAGTGAGCATCCTAAGCTCTAAAGGAAATCAAAAACTTTTATATATGTTAAGACCAGGAGAAATTTTTGGGGAAATGAATTATTTTTGTGGTGGATCCAGTTTGACTGTGGGTATAGTGAAGGAAAAAGCAAGAATATCTCTAGTCAATAAAAATGTTTTAGAGGAGGAATTAAAAAACGATTCTGATATATATAGATATTTTATTCATAGCATTACAAGAAAGTATAGAATTGTTATGTTACAACTAACTAATAATGTGTTTAATGATTCCATAGGAAGAATAGCAGATGCGCTTTTAAGGCTTGCTTCTTGTAGTATTGGAGCTGGAGAGCAGGAACAAGTGTTTATTGACACCCCTTTTACCCACCAAGAGCTTGCAAATAACATAGGGTGCTCTAGAATAACAGTAACTAGATGTATTAATAGATTCATTGATGAAGGTATTATAAGTTATGAGGGAAAAAAGATTATACTAAATAATCCTTTAGCCTTAAAACAGTATATTGATGTGATAGAGGATGATTAATGAATAGTCATCCTTTTTTTATTTTAAAGGAAAAGTTGAACTAAAGCAAAAAAGTTGCAATGTTTATTTTTATTTGCAAATTTATAGTAGTTTTATGATGTATTATATCAATTAATTGTTATAAAAGTAGAATAATAAAAATAAAACAACAATAAAACAAAATAATGCAATAAATAGTTTCAAATTCTTCAAAAGGAACTTTTTTTATTTAAGCTAAGAAGGTTTTATAAAAATAAACTTATCTTTAATAAAGAAAAATATGTAGAAGTATAGAGAAAAAGTATGATGAATTAACTCATATTCCGAATAACTTAATTTTCCAATTAAGCAATTAATTTTCTGTATATTTTTCAGTTCAATTTGTCTATGATTTTTATATAAACCA
>NZ_JAGGLL010000033.1 GCF_017874425.1 Clostridium punense | reverse complement strand
GACATTGAGCAGCGGTAGCGACTGGCATCATGAAAGTTATAATCTTATGGTGCTAGTTTTTGTTGGCTCAACATCCGAATACAAATCTATTCATACTGTGTATTTAATTTACTGTAGATTATGCTTATTTAGCGAATAGAGCTCCATTCCAAGCGATATAAAATTCGTTTATTGAGGCATACCGTTCAGACCTTTCTTTAGCGACAGATTTTAGTGCAACATCATAGCACGCTTTGCTTAATTCCCAGTTCTCAAAAGAACAAGGTGTAAATGCGTTCATTTTATATCGCTGTCTTACTTCAGCATCAGTATAGTTACCGAAAAAACTGTCAAATAGCAACGCTCCAAGTGCAAATACATTTGTGGTTTCATCAATAACAGCACCATAAACATATTCTTCCGGTGACTTTAACCTCTTTGTCCCCCAGTAATCTACACCAATATCATTGAATGTTGGCTTTTTCCTAAAGAAGTCAATATCGCAAATTGTAGTAGTATCTCTTAAAAAATCATACATTATGCTACCGTCATAGAAGTCCACTGCAACATATCCATTTTTAGAAACGGTATCTAAAAACGAAAATAACACACCTGCTGATTCAATTCGTTTGGAAATCGGTAGTTGCTTGAAGCACTTTGCAGGGGGGACAATCTGTGGATTCTTGTAATATTTCTCAAAATTCCAATGGTCAAATAAGCAATCGCCGTCAGCCCACTTGAATACTGCAATATAAATCTCACCAAGAGTATAATGCTTGACGAGTTTTATCAAATTTTTGTGATTGATATCCTTGTATATAGGCATTGCCGCTTTTAAGGCAGCTATTGCTTCTTGCTGTGTTCGTATGGATTCTATTGTTTTTAAGCCTGCTACCTTAATAAAATACTTGTCTTCCCCATTATCAACACCAAAACTTATATTCCCCGAATCATTTTGGGCAAAGACAGCAAAAACTTTGCCAAATGATTTAAGCCATGAAAAATCGTGCTCTTCTTTTAAGCTAAAATCAACACTATCTAATTTAATATTAACCATAATTTCCTCCAAGTTTTAGGAGGGCTACAATATGGTCACCCTCCACATTTTGTTGTATATCATATACATAAAATCAACTCCTTTACATTTAAGATATCTATGTTAATACAAGACAGTCTTGTATAATTTTATTTGTATATTATATAAATAATCTGAGTTCACATTTAAATACTAGTTTGACTTTAACTAAACGCTTCCTCACTAATCTCTTATTTAAATTTTACCATATAATTACTGTAATTACATGCCTATAACTTCCACTTCCTTGGCCTAAAAGTAAAATATAATACAATTTTCACTGAAGACTTGAACACAATAAGCTCCAATTGCAATGTCTATACAGATAGACCTTTCAAATTTCCTTTGTGTTTTTTTATTTTGCCTTATAGTAAAACAAACTACGTCAATAAATCTAGGAGATAAACCATATTTATTTCCTAGTTACAAAATTTTCAAACATTATTGACAAATGGTAAATATACACTTAAAATTATACCTAGATAATCGATGCATATAATATCTAGGTATAAAGGAGGTAAACTATGAAAATCAGTAAAGAACTATTAAAAGGAAGTACTACCACCCTTGTTTTGAGCTTACTAAATAGCAGACCCATGTATGGTTACGAAATTATAAAGGTTATTGAACTTAAATCTAATGGAGTTTTCAGTTTTAAGGAAGGGACCTTGTATCCTATACTTCATGCTCTTGAAGGAGAAGCTATGATTGAGTCCTATTGGAGTGAAAGTGAAGGTAGCAGAAAACGTAAATACTATAAAATTACCGAAAAAGGGAACCTTTATATGAAAGAGAAAAAACAGGAGTGGTCTCTCTTCTCTGGTGCAGTAGATAAGATTTTATGGGAGGAGGTTGCTTTTGATCATGGAAAATAATAAGGTTAAGGATTATATAAATAAAGTTTGCATGCTTATAAGAAATAAGGATGTTCACTATGATATAAACCTAGAATTACAAGATCATATCGAAACTCTCAAAGAGGATTTCATAAGCTCTGGCTTGTCTGAGGAAGAAGCAACTGAAAAAGCAATCTCTCATATGGGAGATCCAAGTTTAATTGGAAAACAGCTAGATAAAACTCATAAAGCAAAAATTGGCTGGGGCGTTATAATACCTCTACTATGCTTTTCCCTCTTTGGACTTGTCACCATGTACTTTATCCAAAGCAAAGGAGCTGTGGCTGAAGCTGATTATATAAAAATGTTTCAGAAGAACCTTGTATTTTATATCCTAGGAATTGGTTTAATCACAGGATTATATTTCTATGATTACAGAAGAATTTTACCTTATTCAAAGAAGATTTACATCGGTACATTGGTAGTTTTAATTCTACAACTATTTTTCAATGTTCCTGTTAATGGCCACTATTATTTTCATATAGGCTTTTTAACCATTGATTTAATGCCCTTTTGTTTATTATTTTTAGTGGTTTCTCTTGCTGGAATATTTGAAGGCTGGGATTGGAATAATCTTTTAGGATTTTTAAAAGCTTTAGGGTTAATTAAAGTTCCTGGTTTACTCATAACTATAATTCCTGGTTTTTTAACACTCACAGGTACTATTACCTACAGCTTTTTATATTTTATTGCTTGTATAACCTTAATGTTTATGTCTAAGGCCAAGGTATCACAAGTAATTCTTTGTATAATATCACCTGTTTTTAGTATTTTCATCTATACTTTATTGGAACCCTATAGATTAAGAAGATTTGCAATCTTTTTAGATCCTGCTAGTGACCCAACTAACAGTGGATGGATATATCTGCAACTAAAAAAAGCTGTAGAAAGTGCAGGAGCCTTTGGAAATGGTTTCACCATGGAACCAAAGACCATTCCTGAGCTTCATACTGATTTTGTTTTTACTTATATAGTCTATACCTTTGGATGGATTACCGCCGTGGCTATAATTACGCTAATTATAATTTTCCTACTAAAAATAATAAGTGTAGCAAAGGTTACTAAGAATTCTTACGGAAAGCTTATAGTTTCTGGTTTTATTGCAATTTTAACTACAGAGTTTTTACTTAACATTGCAATGAATTTTGGAATTGCTCCTATTATGGGTATTAGTCTTCCTTTTATGAGCTTCGGTGGTTCCCAGTTACTTATTAATATGACTATAGTGGGGTTAATCTTAAGTGTGTACAGAAGGAAGGATTTAACTCATAATATGGCTAAAAAAGAAGCAATTTAACTTATTCTTTTAAGAAAGTTAACGCCTGCAAAGTTGCAGGCGTTAGTCTTATAGTTTTTATATAACCTTTAGATTTGAAGTTAGTAAGAACAATGTAACATAATTCATATATTGATATTTTTAGCTTGCATAGTAGGCATCATATCCTCCGCTACTTTAAATGCCATATAACTACCAGCATCACGATTACATAAAACAGTGTATACGGTTTTGTCATTTGGGTAATAGGCACTTCTAAATGATACCCCAGGGTCTCCGCCCATAACATGGATTTTAATAACACTTTCATTACATGTATCTAACCACACACCATAACCATAGGCATTACTATCTTCTCCAGTTTTTATTTGTGGAGTACACATAGCTTGTACAATCTCAGGCGCTAGTATATCCCCATTTAACAAGGCATTCCAGAATAAATACATGTCTCCTGCGGTAGTATAGGCACCTCCATCACCACCACCAATGATTGGCACAGAATAAATATTGGCTTTTAAGCCACCTTTTCCATTGTCTGTATAGCCAATTGCAGTATCACTCGGAAGATTGTCCATTGAAAAATAGCCACTATTATTCATCCTACATGTGTCAAAAATGTACTTCTGAATAAAAAGTGGAAAATCCATGCCAGAAACTTTTTCTACAATCATAGAAAGTATTACAAACCCACCATTGTTATATTTGAAACGGTAACCAGGTTGAAATTCCATTTTTTTATTTTGAAGTAATCTCAAAAAATCATTAGGTGATTTCATTGCATACATGGGGATGTTTTCCCATACACTGGCATAAGAGACATCTGTATCATTTTCTTCCTCATCAAAATAATCACAAAAGCCTGATGTATGAGTAAGTAGATGGAGAATTGTAACCGAATCATCCATGTATGGAAAGAAGTTTGGTAAACAAGCTGTAACCGAATCATCTAGTGATAATTCTCCTTTCTCAATTAGTTTTAATATTGCAACAGCTGTAAATATCTTGCTTCCAGAGGCTGTTGGAAATCTTGTGTCTACAGTATTTGGAATATGTTCACTTATTTTAGCCTCTCCCATAGCTTCTTCCATAACGGGTTCCCCATTAATCGAAAGGAATATAACTCCTGAAAAATCGGGTTTCCTATTTAATATTTGTGATTTTATAATATGAGTATCCAATCTTTTCACTCCTTTTTCAAATTCTACAAATAATATTCATTATAAACTTCAACCTCAAACTATACGTTATTGAGGAATTAAAATTTTCTTATTCAAATTTTTTCAGCTAAAATTACTAGTTTTACTTTAGAAAAAATTCTAACACCACTGAAGTAAGTCTATTTTACCATATAATCACTGTAAAAATATACCTGAAACTTTTCATTGATTCATAAAACTTAAATTAAAAGCACTTTACAACTAAGACTTAATAATCTTGAAAGCCTTATCTATAAATTACCTACCTATTAATTGAATTTAAATTTTAAGACACAGAAAAACAGCCACTGAGAAAATTACTCCAGGAGGTACTAGCTCCTTGAATACTTTTCTTAGTGGCTGCTTTTTTTAATTATAACAAATGTTATGACTTACTTTTTAACCCCTTCTCCTATTTAAAACTAAATCTATTCACCACTGTATAAGTCATAGCTATATATTCCTCAGCTAACTCCTCTAATCTCTCACAGAAAAGCTTCAAGCTACAATGCTGACTTACAAAGCTTAGCCCCATGAATCTTCAACAACTATACTTGCTTAAGTAGTGTGTTTTCCTAAGAAAATATATCTTTTTAACAATATAAAAATATTTGAACATAACAATACTTATGGTTATCTTTAAATATTTATAACAATATATAGTGTTTATGCAGGTTTCAGAGGATTTCAATTGAAATAGCTTAGTTCTTCCCCTACAAATTACATGCCCTCATTATAAAAATATATCCTTAGCTATACCGTATTTCCACCTGTTTCTTTCCTTAAAAACCTAAAGGAGCAGAAACTCCAAACATTTCTGCTCCTTTAAATTTCTATATTAATTTTTGATTAAATATATTATCAAGGTTCAATCTTTTTACTCTGTTTTTAATTTCCTCAGTGTCTAAAGTGTATAGTCCTAAATCCTTCATTCTTTGGAAGTACTCTGCTCCAGCAAAGGTGTATCTATTTCTTCTTCCTTCTCTTGTCATTACCTTCTCATTAGCAAAGGCTATGATATCGCCAATGGCAAGAAGTCTTGGTAGTATAAGTAATGGCATACCTAGTTGACTTCTCACCGCATTGTATCCCGCTAGAGAACCGGTTGCAATAGCTTCTGTGTGGCCAACAAATAAGCCACTTTTTTCTCCACCGCAGAATAAATTATCAAGGCCAACAACTCTTAAGTCATCAGTTCTTGGTGCCACTGATAGGTATCTTATGGAGTTTCCTTTTCCTCCTGCATAGGGGTCTACAAATTTAGCATCCTCAAGGCCTGGAATTTTTCTTAACTTCTCTAATGGATAATAAGAAGTCATTAGTTTTGCATGACCTGTGTCTAGCAGCACTATATTTTCAGCAAACTCTTTTAGTGCATATTGCTGACAAACCTTTTGCTTTAATTTATCTAAATTTATATCTTCTTGAGGAACTTTTAAAACCACAACGCCTTTTTCGTTTAGCTCCTCTGCAATTTCTTTTGAAAGGGTTTCTTTAGCCAATTTACAAGAACCACTAAAAGCACCGTAGATATCTTCATCTCTTTCTCCTTTTATATCTTCAATGCCTGCTCTATAACTAACACTTATTCTTGGTCCAAAGGCAGGGCATCTTAAAACACACATAGAACATCCATTACCATATCTCAAACAATTTCCCATAGGTCCAGTAGAGCCTGTTGTTTCAACAAATACATCGCCTTCTACAAAGGTTCCATCTGATAAGTAAACACCTGTAATTCTGTTATCCATTCGCTCTACATCTACAACTCTTGTAACCACTTTTACTTCAATTCCTAGACTTATTATATGTCTTCTCACTGCAGGTTCTATTTTATTTACATCATAAAGCCATGCATGTTCATGTCCAGGAAAATTCACATTTTTATGCCTTGTATTTGCATCTGTTATATTTATTAAATCTCCAGCACCAAGGGCTATAAGTTCCTCAGCTGCAGTGTATCTGCCATTATTTCTCATAATACCGCCTACATTACCTACTCCAAGAAGTAGATCGGTTTTTTCAAGCAGCACTACTTCCGCACCAGCTTTTCTAGCAGTTATGGCTGCTCCACATCCTGCCCAACCTCCACCAATAACTACAACCTTCAAAATAGTCTCCTCCCTTCAAATATATATTTAGGGTCTGTTTGCATCTTGCAAAGTCTTCTTAATTTCTCATCATTATTCATGATTGTGCAGCATCCACATACCCCTTCTCCACAACACATTTTTTCATTATTGCAGCAAGAAAAATGAATTTCTCTATTAAAAGCTTCTATTATTTTCATTATTTGATAATTCAATATATCCGCTCCATCACAGTGAACTAGAGAAATATCTTCTTTAGAAAGAATTTCCCAGAGTAACTTTCTGCACTCCTCGCTAAGAATTCCCCCTTGAAGCAAAGTAGTACATTCTAGTACTGAACAATCATGCTTTTCTAAAATAGGACTTATAAAGATGTTTTCAAAAGGCTTTTTGTCAATGATTACAATTAGTTTATTTCCATTTTGCTTAAGCCTTTCTATAACTGGCACCATGGGAGCCTGCCCTATACCCCTAGCAATAAGTAAGCATATTTTATTTTTTGTTTCTAATACTGATTTAAGCCCTAATATTCCATTCCAAAATGGTCCTTTAACCAATATATTTTGTCCCACTTCTAAATCATCTAATGCCTTTGTTTTTACACCCTTAATTTCCATAGCTAAGGTAATTGTTTCATTTTTAGTATCACAATCCATAACACATATGGGAGTATCAAAAGTTGATTCACAGTCTGGTCTCCTAATAAATACAAAGGAACCTGGATTCACTAAATCACTAATTAATTTATCACTAGCTTTTATTTTAAAAGTTAAAATTCTATCTTCTATTTTTTCTTTATATACTATTTTAAAGCTATTATATTTTCTTCCTGGCTTTGCTCTAAAGTTATTTTCAACAAATTCTTGATAAATACATACCCCGTTCCAATTACGACAATCGCAAAAGTCCTTACCATCTAGGTGTGAACAAAGAATACAATTCCCTGATTCAGCTAAATGACATGGACAATATTCACTGCCACAATCTATGCAGTTATATGGTTCATAACTCATGCTTAATCCTCCTAGCTTACTATACTATTAGAATATTTAAGTTCCTAATAAATGTTACTGCAAAAGCTATTACTTGAAACCTAAATATATTCTAGTAGAGGAGACCTTTTCAATTATGGTTAAGATTTTTAATCCAAGGACATAGCTTAAGGTGCTACATGCATAAAAATAAGCTATACCCATATTAACCTATGGATATAGCCTATAACCTATTTCAACTTTTTTAAAAAGCTTCTTTTATAAATCGTATTAAGTTCTTGTCTTTAAATCCTTTTGTAGTTTTTAAGGGAGCTTTCATAAGTACTGATTTTTCATTGGTAATTACCACCATTCCTATGTTTTCTCCAGCTTCTACATCTTTTTTTACTACGGCCTTTGGTATTTGCACTTCCTTGCCTATAACTTGATCTTGTTTTACAGGTATAATTATATCTCTATCACTAACTAAATCTATTTTATTCTTTTCATCTCCTACTGAAACTTGACCTAAAATTTCATCTTTAGCTACTATTTTCTTGTAGGTATAATTTTCTTTCACAAAATCATAAATTCTTTTGGTTTCTTCCCATCTATTACTGCAGTTCAAAGTTACGATTATTATATCGCTGTTATCATACTTAACGGAGCTTACTAAGCATTTTCCTGCCCCACCAGTATATCCAGTTTTTACACCATTAGCCTCTGGTATTTGATATAATATCTTATTTATGTTCTGAAAACTTCTTGTAAATCCATTTTCAGCACCATCAACAAGCTTTGCTGATACTATATCATTAAACTCCTTTATTTCTTTAGCCTTCATTGTGGCTATTGCTAAATCATAGGCTGAAGAGTAATGATACATACTATCTAGTCCATGAGGAGACTCAAAATGACTATCTACAAGTCCAATTTGTAAGGCATATTCATTCATTAAATTACAAAACTTTTCTATAGATCCGCTCATTCCTTCTGCTATTGCTATGGCACAATCATTTCCTGATTTAAGCATTAGTCCATGCAATAATTCTCTTAAAGTAACCGTCTCTCCACTCTTATATCCAACCTTTGATCCTCTAATTGAAGCAGCATTTTTTGATATTTCAAATTTTTCATCTAAATTTCCGTATTTTAGTGCTACTAAACAAGTTATTATTTTCGTAGTACTAGCCATTGGAATTACCTTATGACCATTTTGTTCAAATAAAACAATCCCTGTATTTCCGTCAATTGCAATAGCTGATATTGCATTAACTCTTAATGGTTTACTATAAACTTCAATAGATATATTACTTAATATTGCCACAATAATTAACATTGAGTAAAACTTTAAAAGCTTTTTTCTCATAATTTCACCCCTTAAGTAGAATTTAAATGTAAAATTAACCATTTTTGTATACACCATACTTTAATGGATATAATAATGAATATAAAAATTTTGGAGGCCTTAATTTGAAAACTTTACTTATTATTTTTTTTATAATATTAGCAATATTATTGTTACCTATTCCACTTAAAATAACACTGAGTTTTTCTGGTAAAAAAGCTCACATTAGAATATATAATAAAGAAATAAATATAACTAAAAGGTTGAAAAAGAAAATAAAGAAAGCCTCAGTAAAAGCAAATGATAAAATTGAGGAAGAAGTTATACATAAAGATTTAGTTAATCCTCATAATGCTAAAAAGATTATAAGGCTACTTAGAAAAAATAAATATAAGTTATCCCTTAAAATGAAAATTAACATTAATTATTCCTTAGATGATGCTGCATATACTGCCTTTGCTTATGGTCTTTTGCACCAACTACTTAGCTTTGTAGCCGCAAGTTTGAGTTTATTTTTTAACTTAAAAGATTTTAAATCAGAAATAAAACCTACCTATAACAAATTTTACTTAAATTTTGAAATTACTAGTATAATTTTCATTAATTTAGCAAAAGTTATATATATATGCATTATTATTATTTACAACTTAAAGTTTGGATCTAAAAAACTTAAAATACCTAAGGTGAAATATAAGGAGGAAGCTCAAAATGGATAATCATCCAATAGAAAATTTAATGAAAAGTACCATGGAAAGTATTAAGGACATGATTGATGTAAATACTGTAGTAGGTGAACCGGTTACTGCCTATGACGGAACAGTAATAATACCTATTTCTAGGGTATCCTTTGGTTTTGCATCAGGAGGAACAGAATTTGAAAACATAAGAGAAGTAGATAAATGTGATAGACATCCTTTTGGTGGAGGTTCTGGAGCAGGAATATCAATTAAGCCAGTAGGTTTCTTAGTTGTAAGAGGAGAATCTATAAGAATGCTTCCTGTGGATCATCATAGTACCTACGATAAGATTGTAGATACAGTTCCTCAAATTATGGATATGTTTAAAAATATGTTTAGTAAAGATAATGAGAATGAAAAAGAATGCTGTGCAGAAACAATTGTAAAAGATCCTTCAAAAGGAACCGTTCCTTTTGACCCATGTGACCCTGCTGAATAAAACTTATAAAAACTAAAAGACTGTGTATACACAGTTTTTTAGTTTTTATGAATTTCTATTAAATAGTTTCTATGATAACTGGTCCCAATTAACCAATTAATTACCTCTGATAAATCTAATATTATTCTACCGCTTCAACATCAAGATCAATATCTTTAACAAAACTCTCTAGAGTAGGTAATTGGTCCAAATTGTTAAAGTTAAAATGCTTTAAAAATTCATCAGTGGTATTATACAGGTTAGGCCTTCCCACTACCTCTTTTTTTCCACTTTCTTTTATAAGACTTTTTTCTACTAAAGTTGTAATAGCTCTATCACTTTTTACACCTCTAATTTCCTCTATTTCAACTCTAGTTATTGGTTGTTTATAGGCTATTATTGCAAGGGTTTCTAAAGCAGCTCTTGAAAGTGATTGTCTTATATTTGTTTTTAATAGCTTTTGTATTTGATCACTATTTGCTGGTTTAGTAACCATTTGATACTCACTATTAGTATTGATAATTCTTACTCCTCTAGCTTTATCACTCTCAAGGTTTCTTATCATATCATCCATAAGTTTTTCAGTAAATTCTATAGAACCTTCAATTATTGAAGCTATAGTATTAATATGTAATGGGTCACCACTAGCAAATAATAGAGCTTCTATAATTGAATAATAAACATTTTTATAAGAAGTATCTTCAAGTTCTAGTTGTTCTAATGAAATGCTATCCATACTATTCAATCCTCTCTATATAAATTTCTTTAAAATTACCTTCTTGAATTACTTTTACGTTCTTTAATTTAATAAGTTCTAGTAATGCTAAAAAAGTTACTATAACTTCTGTTTTGCTTTTATAACTCTTTAAAAGATTAGTAAAATGAACTTTTGGAGTTAATTTAATTATATTTTGAAGCTCACCCATCTTATCTTCTATCTTATAAGTTTCCATTTTTATTTTATCTTCAATGGTTGCCTCAGGGTTAGCCTTATTTAAGTAGTTATTCATAAGTTCATTATATATGTTATATAAATCTAGCATTGTAATGTTTTTTAATAAGTCTGCTGTGGTTTCCTTATAATTTTTTTCTTCAATTATTTCAGGTTTTTTACTGAACATTATTCCAGTTTCTCTTTCTCTTTCTAAAAGAAATTCTGCTGCAACTTTGAATTTTTTGTATAAGACAATTTTATTAATTAATTCCTTTGCAGCATCTTCTTCATTTTCCTCTTCATTCTCTACTTTAGGCTTTGGTAGAAGAATTTTAGACTTAATTTCTATTAAAGTTGCTGCTATAACTATAAACTCAGAAGTTATATCTAAATCCATTTCTTTCATCTGCTTTAGAATGTCTAAGTATTGATTTGTTATTTCTAATATTCTTATGTTATATATGTCCATTTCATTTTTTTTAATTAAGTGTAATAATAAATCAAAAGGGCCTTCAAAATTGGTTATCTTTATACTAAGCGACATATGCTTCTCCTAAATAGAATTTTTTAATCCCTTACCAGGTAAGTTTCATCTTATTATAACTCATTTTAATCCAAAATTCATCTTAAATATATAAGTTGCAACACTATTTCTACATAATAATCTAATGAGTCCAGTCATAAACTTCATCTTCATAACTTGTACCCTCATCTTTAAAGTAAAAGTTATTTTAGAAGTTATTTTCATAGGGCCCCGTGGTTAAAATCTAATTTTTATATCAGTCCTATACTACTTCTTTTAGTAGTTTATACGGATGAATTTTATCCATACTGAATAAGTTAACATCCCATCATGGAACCTCTGTATAAACTTATAATGAATGAATAAAAATAAACCCCTAAATTTTAGGAGTTTATTTTTATATCTTTCATTATAAGGAACCAGATTTAAAACTTAACTTATACGTAAGTCCTCACCTTGTTCCTTTAAGGGTTTATGAATAGAATTTTAATTCATACTGAATAAGTTAGAATTAAAACATAGAATCCTTTATCTTTCCATAGTAATAATAACTTATATTCTATTTAAACTAAACTAATCTATATAGCGTGATCAAAAATATCTGTAAGCATATTTTTAAGGTTATTAAGGAATTGTGATTGTTTTACTTCTCTGTCACTGTATAAGTCAATCTTCTTAACAAGATTATCTCCAACGAAAACTTCACAATATCCTACTATATCTCCTTCTTTAAAGCCTTTAAGATTTGGGTCAATAGTAACTTTTTTAGTCACTTGATCTTCTGTTCCTCTTTCAAGGGTTACTTTGACATCATCTTTTGCTTTTGCAATGTAGAACTTCTCACCTTTCTTATCTAGAGCTACTTTTTCAACTTCTGAATCCTTTGCAATTATATTTTTACTTTCAAATTTAGCAAAACCATAATCCATTAGTTTACTTGCATCAGCATTTCTTTGTTTATAACTTGGAGCACCCATTATTACTGCTAGCATTCTTACATCATTTCTTACTGCTGTAGCAGAAATACAGTACATAGCTTCTTGAGTAAACCCTGTTTTTAAACCATCACAACCTTTGTAAAATCTTACAAGCTTATTATGGTTAACTAATTCTATTGGACTCTTTCTACCATCAGAAATAGTTTCCATGTAAATTGATGAATACTTTAGTATAGTTGGATGTTTAAGTAATTCTCTAGACATTAATGCAATATCGTTAGCTGTAGATAAATGTCCATCAGCACTTAATCCAGTACAATTTCTAAAAGTTGTGTCATTCATTCCTAGTTCTTTAGCTTTTTCATTCATCTTAACTACGAAAGCCTCTTCACTACCTTCTAAGAATTCCGCCATAGCAACAGCAGCATCATTTCCTGATGCAATTGCTATACCCTTTAATATTTCCTCTACTGTTCTAACTTCGCCAGTATCAAGAATCATACTACTTCCACCCATGGACTTAACTTTTTCACTACAAACTATTTTATCAGAAAGCTTAACTTTACCACTGTCTATCGCTTCCATAGCTAAAAGCATAGTCATTATCTTTGTTACAGAAGCAGGAGCAAATTTTTCTTTTGAATTTTTCTCGTATAGAACTTTTCCAGTAGTTGGCTCTATTAATAGAGCTGATCTAGCATCTGGCTCAAAACCAACTGCATTATTAGCAGGCGCATTTTCCTTTGTCTTTGGTGCTAAAGCCTTAACTGGCACTGCACAAAGTTGTAGTGAAAATATCATTGATAGTAATAAACTAAGTATTGCACTTCTCTTTTTCATAGCTTACCTCCATAATGTTTTTTATAGAGTTATTTTTACCTAAAGACTCATATATTATCCAAAAATACAAAAAGTCAGATTAAAAATCTGACTTTTTACTTAATCTACTATATGATGAATTAATGGAATATTATCTACATAATTTGGTGAAATTACATAATTACTTAAAATATCTTGTTTAGCTTTTTCTATATTGCTTTCATCATTGCTATGTATATAAGCTATAACATCTCCCTTAGATACTTTTTCACCTCTTTTTTTGTTTAACACAATTCCTACAGCTAAGTCAATTATACTTTCCTTAGTTGCTCTTCCTGCTCCAAGTTCCATAGCTATTAATCCAATACTCTCAGCATGAATTTTTTCTATAACTCCATCAGTGTCCGCCATAACTGGAACAACATATTTAGCTTTAGGAAGTAATGCAGTGTCGTCTATGCAAGCAGTATCTCCACCTTGTGCCTTAACAAATTCTTTTAATTTATTTATAGCAGCTCCTGAAGTTATAGTTTCTTGAAGCTTTTCTCTAGCTTCTTCTACATTTTTTGCTGCTCCAGCCAGGGTTACCATATAACTTCCTAGGGTTAAACAAAGTTCAAATAAATCCTTTGGTCCATTTCCCTTTAAAGTATCAATTGCTTCTTCTACTTCAAGAGCATTTCCTATAGCAAGTCCTAGCGGTTGATCCATATCTGAAATTATAGCTACGGTTTTCCTTCCAACATTTGTTCCTATACTAACCATTTCAGCTGCTAATTCCTGTGCTGCTTCTGGAGTTTTCATAAAAGCTCCTTCTCCAACTTTAACATCTAGAACGATGCAGTCTGCTCCTGCTGCAATTTTTTTACTCATGATACTTGAAGCTATTAACGATACATTATCTACTGTTGCCGTTACATCTCTAAGAGCGTAAAGCTTCTTATCTGCTGGAGCTAATTCTCCTGTTTGTCCTCCAACAGCTATTTTTATGTTGTTTACATTACCTATAAACTTATCTCTAGGCATTTCTACAGAAAAACCCTTAAAGGACTCTAATTTATCAATAGTACCACCAGTATGTCCAAGTCCTCTACCTGACATTTTAGCTACTGGCACACCTAAAGCAGCAACCATAGGTCCTAATACTAAAGTTGTAGTATCTCCTACTCCACCTGTACTATGTTTATCAACCTTAATACCCTCTATCTCACTTAAATCTAGAATATCACCAGAGTTAACCATAGCCATTGTTAAGTCAGCTGTTTCTCTTCCATTCATTTTTTGGAAGAAGATTGCCATAAGTAAAGCTGATACTTGATAATCTGGAATCTCCCCATTTGTGTAGTTTTCTACGAAATAGTTAATTTCTTCTTTGGTTAATTCATTACCGTTTCTCTTTTTAAGAATTAAATCATACATTCTCATAGTTATTGTTTTTAGAAAATCTAAAAACATCCACCTCCTATCTAAACATACATAATTTTAAAATCCAACACTGTTTTATACTATAAGTTGAATCAAATTTCTAAAGATATTCACAGATAGAAATTACAGTTATTCAAAAACTATTTTTCAGAACCACTAGTTTATAAGTAAAAAAATAGTTGAATATATTTAAAATTCACTGTGAATATTTCTGCCTAAACATATATTAAAAAATTAAATTAAAAATTCTACCTTAAATTTTCTCTACTATCTCTTTTACTAAGGATATAAATTTTGCCATTGCTCTATTAGCAGTTTCAACAACTCTTGAGTGATCAAGAGGTTCTAAATTATCAGCAAGTGCCATATCAGTTATACAAGAAATTCCAAGTACTCTCATAGACATATGATTTGCAACTATTACTTCTGGAACTGTAGACATACCTACCGCATCTCCACCAATTAATCTTAACATATTAAGCTCTGCTGGTGTCTCATAAGTAGGTCCTGACACTGGGCAATAAACCCCTTGTTGAACTTTTATGCCAAGGTCTTGAGCAGAATCTAAAGCTATTTTTCTTAATTCTTTATTATATGCACAGGACATATCTGGGAATCTTGGACCTAACTCCTCAAAGTTTCCTCCAATTAAAGGATTGTTACCTATCATATTAATATGGTCTGTAATAATCATTAAATCTCCTGGCTCAAAGTTAGGATTCATTCCGCCAGCAGCATTAGTGATAATTATATCTTTAATGCCTAAAGCTTTAATTACTCTTACTGGAAAAGTAACTGTTTCCATATCATAACCTTCATAATAATGGAATCTTCCATTCATAGCTAATACTGTTTTTCCACGTAACTTTCCGATTATCATTTCCCCTGCATGGCCCTTTACTGTGGACTCAGGAAACCCTGGAATGTCAGAATACTTTATTGTTTTTTGCTCTTCAATGTCATTAACAATTCCACCTAAGCCACTTCCAAGTATTATAGCAACATCAATTTTTTCACTATACTTTCCAAGAATAAATGCCTTAGCTTCTTCCATTCTTTTTAATAAATCCATGATAAACCCTCCAAACTTTCCTTAGTTTTTCTTTTTTCATAGAAATTCTTTTAAATAAGGAACTTCATATTTCTTCTTTGAGAAACTTTCTTCAAATACTGTGCTTAAATTTATATAAGAACACAACACTTACTAAATTAAAACTTAGAAATTAAAACTTAGAATTTAAAATTTAACTAAGTAAGTGCCTCAAATAATGAATAAATACATATTCCTTCCCAATTGAGAAGGAATATGATAATTATATAATTAAATTTTTTGTATTATATCATTAACTAAAGAGATAAATTTGCTCTTAACTTTAGTTGAAGTTTCAATAACTTCCTCATGATTTAAAGGTTGATCTAATATTCCAGCAGCCATATTTGTAATACAAGATATTCCTAATACTCTTAAGCCACAGTGTCTTGCAGCTATAACCTCTGGTACCGTAGACATACCAACAGCATCTGCACCAAGAATTCTAGCCATTCTAACTTCAGCTGGCGTCTCATAAGTTGGACCTGTAAACATCATGTAAGTTCCTTCTTTTAAATCCATATTTAAAGTTGTTCCTACTTCTTTAGCAAGTTGAATATATTCTTTATCGTAGGCAGTGGACATATCTGGGAATCTCGGTCCAATTTCTTCTTCATTCTTTCCTATTAGTGGATTGCTTCCAGCAAAGTTTATATGATCTTTTATAATCATTAAGTCACCTGGAACAAAAGATGTGTTTGCTCCTCCACAAGCATTAGTAACAATTAGAGATTTTACTCCAATATACTTCATTATATATATTGGAAGTGCAAGAACATTCATTTTATGTCCTTCATAGAAGTGGAATCTTCCTTGCATCATTATTACTTTTTTATTACCTAGTTTTCCTACTACAAATTGTCCAGCATGGCCATGCACTGTAGATACTGGTAGGTTAGGCACCTCTGAGTATTTAATTACTACTCTTTCTTCTAGAGTATCTGCCATATCACCAAGACCAGAGCCTAAAATCACTCCAATTTCTGGTTCAAAATTTAATCTGCTCTTTACATACTCAACACTTTCTTTTATTATATTTAGTTCCATAATTATCCTCCTAAAGCTTCTTAGCTATCTACTTTTGTATTAGTTTCGCAAAACTTTCTCCTGCTAATTCATTTTCAACTTCTAATAAATCTAAAATTGTTTTTCCTATATCACTAAACCCACTACGAGTTCCAATATTAGCATTTTCTTTAATATTCTTTCCATACACAAGAACAGGAATATATTCTCTAGAGTGGTCTGTACTTTCAGTTGTTGGATCGCAACCATGATCTGCTGTTATCATAAGTATATCATTTTCTCCTAATGCACTTATAATCTCAGGTAATCTGTTGTCAAACTCTATTAGTGCATTTGCATAGCCTTCAACATCATTTCTGTGACCATATTTCATATCAAAGTCAACTAAATTAGAGAATATTAATCCATTTTTATCACTTCTCATGAATTCAAGAGTTTTTTCTACTCCATCCATATTATTTTTTATAGTAATGGAATCAGTAACCCCTTTACCAGTGTAAATATCTTTAATTTTTCCCACAGCCATTACGCTTTGGTTTGCTTCACTTATATATTCAAGCATAGTTTTGCTGAATGGTTCTATGGCATAGTCATGTCTATTTGAAGTTCTAGTAAAATTACCCTTTCCTGAGCCGATAAATGGTCTTGCAATTACTCTTCCTACCATTTTATCTCCTACAAGCATTTCCCTAGCAATCTCACACATTTTATATAGCTCATCTATGGATATTATCTCTTCATGAGCAGCTATTTGAAACACGCTATCTGCTGAAGTATATATTATTGGATAGCCTGTTCTCATATGCTCTTCACCAAGGTCATCAATTATAGCAGTTCCTGAAGCAACTACATTACCTAAGGTTTTTCTTCCAATTTTATTTTCAAACTCTTCTATTATTTCCTGTGGAAATCCATTTGGGTAAGTATTTAATGGTGTTTCGAGTATTACTCCTGCTATTTCCCAGTGTCCAGTAATAGTATCCTTGCCTTTGGATAATTCTGCACATCTTCCATAGGCTCCCGTTGCATTATTATTAACTGGGAACCCTACCATTTCATCTATATTTCCTAGCCCTATTCTCTCTAAATTTGGTAGTTTAAAATCTTTAACTGCTTTTGCGATGTTTCCTAATGTGTTGCTACCTTCATCACCATATGACTTTGCATCTGGTAGTTCTCCAATGCCTACACTATCAAGAACAATCAAAGTAACTTTTCTCTTCATATTATCTTCCTTTCTTCTTACTAAGGCATCTGAAAATAAATAACAAGTCAAAGATGTAAAGGATATTTTGAGTTCACAAGCAAGCTTGTGCGACCAGGAAACAGGTTCTGCAGATAGTAGCGCTATCTAAGGGTTCTCTTGACGCAGTATAACACAAAATAGCCGAGAAGACTGACTTATTTATTTTTTGAAGATGCCTCAATATTATTTAGTATTACTATTCTCTTGATTTTACTTTTGCATACCAATTAAATAATGAACAATTTCATTTTTTTAACAACTTTGGAATAAGATTTTCACTACCACCAAAGCACATTTTCTAGGCTGAGCAACTGCCACCTTAGAAGATGGCAGACTTGAAGCTTCAAAAATGTTGTTAAACACATTAATATTAATGGTTTTAATAAGTATGCGATAAAGCCTGTACAAAACATATATTAAATAAATGATGTGCCTATCTATTAAACATTAAAAATTATTCCTTACTAGAATAATTTTTATAAGAATAATAGTGGCACTTCTTTAAAAATAACTTAATATTTATATTTTAAAATAATCTATAAAATTTGCAATAATACTTGTACATTATAAAATACTTTTAACCAATTTATATAAAAGGGAATCCAAAATAAAATTAGATATATTTATCAGTATCTTTATTGCATTCTTTCTATATATAAAGTTTTCAATATTTATACTTTCTTATAGTTATATGCAGAAAAGCTATAGTTGTTCAAGAGTTTATTTGCATATTCTTAGTTTTATTAGTGAAAAACTAAGTACATGGTTAGAAATTAAATATGGTTATTATAACTCACTACCAACTATCTAATCAAAACTTTAAAAGTATAAACATAATTATACAATATTTCTAATTGTTTGTTAATAGTTTTTGATACAAGAATACTATTTTGGTATATGTTTGAGTCTTTAGTTAAATAATGCAGGAAGTTATCAATTAAATATGGTAATATTATACCCATAATCACTAATATTAGTAAAGACTGAAAGTAGTAAAATAAGAACTTCTTTATATCTTTTCTCATGCTACTACATACTCACGCCTTTTAGTGCAAACTTTATAAGAGAAGGTGTGATGAATGCTTCAAGTAAAAATCCTAGTATCATAAATCCTATAAGAAATAAGAACGACACACTATATCCTGCAACACTACTTCCTTTTGACCCCTTATATCCTTTATTAAGCTTTTCTTTCAGCATCCCAAGAGAAAATTGAATTGATAAAACAGAAGCTAAGATAACACAAGGAATATAAATTATATTTTGTGGTAAAACGCCTAAAACAGCTAAGAGAAGTCCTCTATCCTTTAAACTATATACAAAAAAACTAATAGTAAATCCAATGGAGAAACCTTTAAAAATACATAAAACTAATATCACTGGAATACCTACAATGGTTAACCCTAGAAACCAATATCCAATAATTATTGGCAAGTTGCTTTTTAAAGCCTCAAAAAATATTGCTTTATTATTTATTCCTTCTAAAGTACTAGATTGGCTAAGTGATGTGATGTAATTTACTAAGCTGCTTTTATCATTGTTGCTCATATATTTCACGCTATAAATACCCAAAATAATGCCTGTGCATAGAAATAATATAGTCAATAGGTACATCAATAAGTTATCTCTAAAATGTTTATTAAAATTTTCCATAAGGTTTCTGAAAGTCATAAATATTTCCCCCTTAGTTTTAATCAATGAATTAGTTCATATCTATGACAATACTTAGGAGAATATTCCTTAAAATTTCTATAATTGTACAAGCTCACTTGTAAAACTCATAGCATCATATAGTGAAGCTATATTTAGATAACTAGCATAAAAACTTAACTTATACATGGGTACTACCATGATTCCCTTAAGGCTTTTTTTAAGATAAATAAACTAAACTTTTACTAAGGAAGCCTATAGCTGAAAGGCTAAATAAGAAAATTACCTAATTCAAATTTTCACTTAATATATGTATTTAAAATTTAAAGCACATATTCTGTTTTCCTTCATGTTTTAATATATGGTAATTTCAATTAAAAACTAAAAGAGAGTAGTAAATTTTATTATACATCTACTCTCTTTTTATCTTCTTACATTTTTCATATCTCTAGTTATACAATGTTATGAATACATTAATCCCAAAAGTCACTTAAATTATAAAACTAAAAGTTAGTTTTTTATTTTGATTTTAGCACTCTGGATATTATAAAGCATAGAATGCTCGGAAACAAAAATATTACTCCATGGATTATAATAGGAACACTTATTGGATAAGAAGAATAGGAAGGAAGTGTATTAGTATAATAATCATAATGTATATATACTAAACCTCCAAAAAAGCATACCAGCAGTATAGTACCCATACCAAATAAAGTTTTTGATAAAATAGGTTTCAATATCTCATACCCCTTCACATCTAATTACTACTATATCTTTATAAATATATTCCATAGAAATTTGAAAAATCCTTTCATGTGAAGAATCTAGCATAAATTCTTTAGGAAATTTAATATGTTCTAGTCCCTTTTTCATTATTTAAACCGTTCTAAAATTTCTTTGAAAACATATACTGCTATCTTAGGCAACTTAGACATATAACATATAAGTTGCACATATAATAAAATAGGAGGTGATAAAAATGTGTAACAACAAAACAAAAAAGCCAACACCTAAAAAAGTCACTGATAGAGTGTTAACTCTTTTGTATTTGATTTATCTGTATAAAATTCTTTTACTAATACTAGGTAGTGACTAATATTAATAACTTGGAGGGGATATATGCCACTATATCCTCTCTATATTAGTTTATTCTCTTTAATTATAATTATAACCAAAACATAAAATTTTGTGATATTATTTTCAAAAAAGATTAGATTTCATTTCTATATGGTTACTTAAATATTCCGTATTTGAAACTCAATCTCAAAGTTTTACGTAGTTATATCTTCCTTTATGCAATCAATCATAAATTCTTCTAATGAATCCTTTGATATCATTAAATTTTTCTTAATTCTATACAAACGAAAAGACACTTTTATATTAAAATCATTACAATTCTGATATACAAGTGTCTTTAAAATTTAATTATATTTATTGGTATAAAAAGTCCTCAGTTGGTATAAACAACTTAAATGTAACTTTTTGAAAATTCTTGTTTAACAGCCATTTTACTGACTTAGCTTACTTTATTTTTTAATCTTAATTTATCTGCTACCATAGCAATAAATTCAGAGTTTGTAGGCTTGCCTTTGTCATTGTGAATAGTGTACCCAAATAGCTTATTGATTGTATCTACTTGTCCACGGCTCCAAGCTACCTCAATAGCATGTCTTATAGCTCTTTCAACACGGCTTGCAGTAGTGTTATATTTTTTAGCAATAGTAGGATATAATTCTTTAGTAACAGCAGATAATAATTCTATATCATTTACAACTAAAGTTATAGCCTCTCTTAAGTACATATATCCCTTAATATGTGCTGGTACTCCAATTTCATGAATTATGCTTGTAATTTCTGCTTCTAAGTTCATTGGTTCATTGTTTGATCTTATTTTGATATCTGACATGTCATTTACTACAATAGCTCTTTTTTCCTCATCACTAGAAATAGTGTTGTTGAACATTTGTCTTATTCTCTTTGTAAATACGTCCATATCAAAAGGTTTAACTACATAATAATCTGCACCTAATGTAATAGCTCTTTGTGTTATTTTATCTTGTCCAACTGCAGATAATACAATTATTCTTGGCATAGGGCTTAAATTCATTGTATTTAATTTCTCTAACACTCCTAACCCATCTAGGTGCGGCATGATTATATCTAAAACTATTAAGTCTGGTCTTTTCTCTCCAATTAACTTTAGAGCTTCAATTCCATCCTTTGCAATTGCAACCACATTGATATCTTTTTGACTTAATAAATAATCATTTAAAATATTGCAAAACTCCTTGTTATCATCAGCAATTAGTACATTAATACAATTTTGGTCCATTCAATAACTCCCCTTCTACTAAAAATTACCATTTCTACATATATACAAATTCGACAAAACTATAATAATTCCTTCTAAAACTAGTAAAAAATTTATTTTTATATATAATATTTTTTATTTAGAAGGTAAACATCACAATAATACAATAAAAGATGCTAGATTATAGTAAAATAACCAACATCTTTATTGTACAATGTTTTATTAATTATTCATAGCCATTTTTGAAAATTTCTGCATCTTTTAGCATCCAATCCATATAGATTCCGTATCCAGTATCTGGTTTATTTATTAAAACATGAGTTACTGCTCCAACAATTTTGTTGTTTTGAATTATAGGGCTTCCACTCATTCCTTGAACTATCCCGCCAGTTTTTTCAATACACTGAGGATCTACAATTTTAATAATCATACTTTTTGACCCAGGCTCTTCTTGTGGTAGTAACTTTTCTATGATTATATCATAGAATTTAGGTTCATTTCCCTCAATAGTTGTTAGAATCTGTGCTTTTCCAACTTTAACTTCATTTTTTAGAGCAATCTTCATGGGTTTATTATACTTTTCATTAATTAAATTATCATTTCCTTTTCCAAAAATACCACACTCTGTGTTATTTTTAATTACACCCAAAGATTGCTGTTCATTTATAAAGATGCCCCTAAGTTCTCCTGGATTTCCTTTTATACCTTTTCTTACAGACACTATATTAGAAGCAATAACTTCTCCATTTTCCACAGACATTATATTACCTGTATCCACATCTGTAATAGGGTGGCCAAGCGCTGCAAATCCTTTAGTCTTAGGATCATAGAAGGTTAGTGTTCCAACTCCAGCTGTAGAGTCTCTTACCCATAAACCAATTTTATATTTTTCATCACTTTTGCTTAGTACAGGGGTAACTTCAAAATTAAATGTTTCCCCATTTCGGCTTACAGTTATCTTTACTTTTTCACCGCTACACCTATTTACTATTGTAGCAATATCCTCTGAACTTTTAATAGCAGCACCATTTATTTCCATGACACTGTCTCCGATTTGTATACCAGCTGCTGCTGCTGGACTTTGCATTTTTCTTTCTGAAGTATCAATATCAGAAAGGGCAATGACAAGGGCACCTTTTGTACTTAATTTTATTCCTACTGGCTGACCTCCAGGGTAAAGCATAATATCGGAAGCTTTAGCATATGGTTTATTTTCATTATTAAAACTACTCTGAGAAGCCGTTAGATAATTTCCTTTTTTATTATATTGTGAAGTTACGGCTTCATTTAATTTTTGTACTTTTGTTGTTATAGAAGTATGCTTTATAAAATTATAACTACCAAAGACTAAAAGCATCAATGGTATTAATATCCAGCACAAAACACTTTTACGTTTTCTCATAATGCTATACCTCCCATATATTTTCTATACTAGTTTTAAATTACCCCATTTTTAAAAATATTATGTTGTTATTATATTTGAATAATACCCAAAATAAATTCATATTAGTATTATTTGCAACTAAAATTCTCATATTATAATATAATATTAAAATTTTGAGATGTGACACATTATAAAAAAAACTATGAATTGATACTGATCAATTCATAGTTATATTTTAACAATATTTGAAGTTTTTATGTACATAATTAATAAATTATTCTTTTATTTTTCCTTTTACTTCAGCAGCTAAGTTTATCATTTCTTTAGCATTTTCTATTGTGAGTTTTGTAACCTCACTTCCACCGATCATTCGAGCTATCTCATACTCTACTTCTTCCATTTTAAGCTTCTTAACCTTAGTATAGGTAGTGCTTTCAGTCCAAAGTTTTTCAATTAAGTAGTTGCTATCTGCCATGGTAGCAATTTGTGGTAGATGTGTTACACAAAAAACTTGGTGTTTCTTTGATATTAAAAACATCTTTTCTGCAACTCTTTGAGCAATTCTTCCACTTATTCCCGTATCAATTTCATCAAATATTACAGAAGGAATCTCATCTTTATCTACAAATACAGTTTTTAAAGCTAGCATAATTCTTGATAGCTCTCCTCCAGAAACAATTTCCTCTAATGGTTCTAAAGGCTGACCAGGATTTGTTGATATTGTAAAGTATACCTTATCACTGCCATTATGCATTAGATGATCAGTTTCAGTTACATTTATTTTGAAAGTACTTTTGTCAAGTCCTACATAATCTAATTCTTTTTTAACCAGCGACTCTAATTCCTCACTAATTGCGCATCTTATATTGTGCATGTTAGCAGCCATAGCTTTCATCTTTAAAACAATTTCCTGTCTTTCTTTTTGAAGCTTTTCAACTATAACAGTACTATTAATTAATTCTTCATATTTTTTCTCTATTTTATCTTTATAGCTTAAGATATCTTCAATTGTGGCACCATACTTTTTTTTGCAAAGGGATAATTGATATATTCTAGAATTTATATATTCTAATTCTCCCTCATCATAATAAATACTATCTTTCAAATTTCTAATTTCATCAATATTTTGTTCAATTAAATAGTAAGTATTCTCTAAAGCATCTGTAATATTTTTTATATCTTCTTTATGTTTTTGAATGCTTCTTAATTCTCTAATTACATAGTTTAAAGAGTCAATAACAGAAGTGGCTCCATCATCACTATCTTTTAAGATTTTATAAGAAATTCCTAAACTTTTCTCTATTCTTTCCGCATTTGAAAGTAAAGAGAATTTTTCTTCAAGCTCTGTATCTTCTCCAATTTTAGGATTGATATTATTTATTTCTTCTATTTGATATTTAAGAAAATCAATATTCTTTTCTTTTTCTCCTTCATTTCCCTGAAGTTCATTTATTTTGCTATCAATTTCTGAAAGCTTCTCGTATTTTTCTTTATATTCTTCTAGGCTTTTTTTTAGTTTACTTTCTCCAAAGGAATCTATATACCTAATGTGATTATTATTGTCTAAAAGATTCTGGTTTTCATGTTGACCATGGATATCTAATAAGGTCTCACTTACAGTTTTTATTTTTGCTAAAAGAAGGGTTTTTCCATTGACCTTTGCAACAGTTTTTCCTGACTGAAAACTCTCTCTACTTAAAATAACTAAATCTTCATAGGGTATTTCAAGTTCACTCAAAACCTGCTTGGTTTTTATATTTTCTATGGAAAATACTGCTTCTACTACAGTTTTATCTTCACCAGTTCTAATAAGATTTTTATTAAACTTACCACCTAAAACAAAATTAATAGCATCAATAAGAATAGACTTCCCTGCCCCTGTTTCACCTGAAAGTACATTAAAGCCTTGTTGAAAATCTATAGATAAGCTTTCAATAAGAGCAAAATTGTTGATATTTAATTGTAATAGCATTAATTACCATCCTATTCATTAATCATTTTTTTTATTTCTTGTAATAGTTCCTCTGCCTTTTCTTCAGTCCTAACAGCAATAAAAATAGTATTATCTCCAGCAAGGGTTCCAGCTATGCCTTCAAGATTAAAAGAATCAAGGGCCTCTGCTGCAAGGGATGCTGATGCAGATATAGTCTTGACTATTAAAATCTTATCTACTCTTTCTACTGAAATTGCAGTATTAGAAAAAATAGTAGCTAATGCACTTATATTTGCATTCCTATTTTGAGATACCTGTGCGTATTTATATGTTCCATTATGCGATAATATCTTTATTAAGTTTAGTTCCTTTATATCTCTTGAAACAGTAGCCTGAGTTACATTTATTCCTCTGCTTTTAAGTTCTTCAGCTAATTCTTCTTGAGTTTCAATTTCAATATTCTTAATAATTTCTAAAATTCTTTCATGACGCTGTTCTTTCATAAATTATCTCCCTCACAATCTCTAGATCTTAATACTATTTTTTTTCTAAGTATACTAAAATAGTCATAATTATCGAATTTGATAAGTTTGCATTTTCTTGAAAGGGCCTCAACAACTACTTCATCATCATTATTTAATTGGAGAAGATGTTGACCATCAGAGGTTAAATACACCTTTTCATGATTTGCTTTAATTTTAATATTTATTTTGTTTTTTGGATCTAGAACTATAGTATTAATTCCAAAATAAATTGGACATACTGGCGTAAGAGTTATTACATCTAGGGTTGGGTATATTACGGGTCCTCCTGCTGAAAGAGAATAGGCTGTAGACCCAGTTGGTGTAGAAATAATTAATCCATCAGCTTTATACCTAGCATAAAAACTGTCATCAATAAAAATTTCATAGTTAACAACTCTAGATAAAGTACCTCTGTTAATTACAATATCATTTAAAGCGATATAATAATTGTCCTCCCCTCTTTTAGGAAGAGTACATTTTAACATCATTCTATTTTCAAAGTAATATTTACCTAATTGTAGGTTCTTTATAGCCTCCTCAAGCTCAGTGATTTCCACACTTGCTAGAAAACCTAAATGACCAATATTAACTCCTAATATTGGTACTTCGTATTTCTCAATTGCCCTGGCTACTCTTAAAATAGTACCATCTCCACCAAGAGCTATAAGCAAATCTAACTCTTTGCTAAACTCTTCGTGTAAATTAATTGAATCTTTATATATAAACAGTTCACTGAGGGGAAAATATTTATTTATAATTTTACATACATGTTCTAATATTTTTCCATCTTCATCTTTATCAGAATTTATGTTTATACCTATTTTTCTCATATATCCTCCGAATTTAGTATTTCATGGGATCTTAATACTACATCAGAAATACTGCTAGTATTGAAACTCTCTATATAGCTTTTATCTTTGGTGAAATATATTAAATACTCAATATTTCCGTTTGGCCCTTTAATACTGGAGTAGTCTAATCCAATTATTTTAAGGTTATTTTCCTTTAAAAAAGTAACTACCTTATATAATACTTCAATATGGATTTTATTATCTTTTACCACTCCTTTTTTATTTACCCTTCCAATTCCAGCTTCAAATTGTGGTTTTACCAAAGCAACAATGGTTCCATGGTTATGAATTAAACTTAATACACTTGGAATAACTTTATCTAAGGAAATAAAAGAAACATCTATAGATGCAAAGTCACTCAACTCTCCAACATCACGCAATGTTAAATTTTTAACATTAGTGTTTTCCATAGATACAACTCTCTCATCTTGTTTTAGTTCACAGGCTAACTGATCACTCCCTACATCTATAGCATATACCTTTTTGGCCCCAAAATTAAGCATACAGTGAGTAAATCCTCCAGTAGAAGCTCCAATATCCAAGCAAATCTTATCTTTAAGATTTATGCTAAAAGTCTTTATTGCTTTTTCAAGCTTAAGTCCCCCTCTACTCACATAAGGTATAACCTCTCCTCTTAGTTCTATCTTAACATCTTCACTTACTTTTCTCCCACATTTTCTTTCTACTTTGTCATCAACAAAGATTTTTCCACTTAATATGTATTCCCTAGCCTTTTCTCTAGAAGGTGCTATATTTTCTTCTACCACAAGTACATCAAGCCTTATTTTTCCCTCCACCATATTGTCTCCTTAGTCTATAATAAATTTAAAATACTACTATATATACCATCTACATCTAAATTATAGATTTTGTATAATATGTCTACATTACCATGTGGCACAAACTCATCTTTAAACCCAAGATTAAGAATTTTCCCTTGATAACACTTACTAGTAACAAATTGTAAAACCAAACTTCCAAGTCCACCAGTTATTACGTTATCTTCAATAGTTACAATAGAAAAGCCTTTATCCATAAATTCTTCAATTAGAAGTTTATCAATAGGTTTCACAAAACAAGCATTAACAACTGTAGCTTCTATCCCTATGTTTTGTAATTTCTCCCTAACTATTACTGCATTTTGAACCATTTTTCCCGTGGCAATTATAAGAATTTTACCTTTTTTTGCACCAATAACTTCCCATTTACCTTTCTTGAAAGTCGTTAAAGGTGATAAATGAATATTGCATCCATCGCCACCTCTAGGATATCTAATTGCAATAGGATAATTTTGAGTTACAGCAAAATTGAGCATAGTTCTCAATTCTTCTGTACATTTTGGACTCATTATAGTCATATTTGGCATATGGCTTAAATAAGAAAGGTCAAAAAGTCCTTGATGAGTTTCTCCATCTTGCCCAACTATACCTGCTCTATCAATAGCAAAAACCACAGGTAACTTTTGTAATGCCACATCATGCAAAATTTGATCATAAGCCCTTTGTAAAAAAGTTGAGTATACTGCAAATACAGGTCTTAATCCTTGAACTGCCATTCCAGCAGCCATAGTTACAGCATGTTGTTCTGCAATTCCAACATCAAAAAATCTTTTTGGGTACTTTTTAGCAAAGTTATCTAATCCTGTTCCTTCAGGCATAGCTGCTGTTATTGCAACAACATTTTTGTTCACTCCTGCCATTTCAACCATGGTATTCCCAAAAACTGAAGAATAGGATTTATTTCCTGTAGAACTGAATTCTCCACTATCACAATCAAACGGTCCTACTCCATGAAATTTGTGGGGAAATTTCTCAGCAAATTTGTATCCCTTTCCCTTTGTTGTTATTACATGGATAAGCACAGGTCCATCAACCTTTTGAGCATTTTTAAAAACTTTACTTAACTCTTTAATATTATGCCCATCTATAGGACCATAATATTTTATTCCCATATCCTCGAATAACATACCAGGCACTACTAATTGTTTTACGGAGTCTTTAATTCTATTTATTGAATTCACTACACCTTTGCCAACTCCTGGTATCTTTTCTATAGTTGAGTTAAAATCATTTTTGAACCTATTATAAATAGTTCCCATTCTTAATTCACTCAAATATGTAGATAGTCCACCCACATTTTTTGAAATAGACATTTGATTATCGTTAAGAACTATAGTCATTTTAGTTTTATTATACCCTACATCATTTAATGCCTCAAAGGCCATACCACCAGTTAAGGCACCGTCACCGATTACGGCAACAACATCATACTTCTCTCCATGCAAGTCCCTAGCTCTAGCCATTCCAACTGCCGCTGAAATTGATGTGCTACTGTGACCTGTATCAAACATATCGTATTTACTTTCTTCTCTTTTTGGGAACCCGCTAAGTCCTCCAAAGTTTCTTAAAGTATCAAAATCATCTTTTCTTCCTGTAAGTATTTTATGTACATAGGATTGGTGACCTACGTCCCAAATCAATTTATCTTTATTAAAATTGAACACATTATATAGACTAATTGTTAGTTCCACAACACCCAAGTTTGAAGCTAAATGCCCTCCGGTTTTTGAAACTTTATCTATTAAAAACTCTCTGATTTCTTCAGCAAATTCATTAAGTTCATTTATATTCATGTTTTTAATTTTATTTACGTCATTATAATTCTCTAAATATTTTCCCATGTTATCTATGGTCACCGCCTTTAGAACAAATTATAGCATACTATGAGAAATATGTATTTTAAAATATTCATAGTTATACTAATACTGTCTTTCTAATAAAAACTTTGTAATTGCTGCTAACTCTTCCGTATCTCTATCTATTTGTTTTAGCAGTTCATAGCATTCTTCTGTTAACTTCGTACAAATATCCTTACATTTTTCTAGGCCGTACATAGTAATAAAGTTTGTTTTTTCATTATCTAAATCACTTTGAGTTTTCCCTAAAGTTTCCTGATTACCTTCAATATCTAATATATCATCTTTAACTTGAAAAGCTAATCCTAACTTTTCTCCAAACTCATTAAGAAGCTTAATATGCTCCTGCGAAGCACCACCTAGAGTAGCACCTGATAGAATAGAAGCTTTAATTAGTGCACCTGTCTTGTTTTTATGCATTTCTAATAATTCAGCTTCACTTATCTTCTTACCTTCACTTCCTATATCTATAATTTGTCCCTTAATCATTCCTTCTGCCCCTGCAGCCTTAGAGATAATACATCCGGTAGCTATTTTTTTTATATCTCCATCTAAGCATTCATTAAACATAATTATCATAGCTTCATTTAATAGTCCGTCTCCAGCTAAGGTTGCAATTGCTTCACCATAAACCTTGTGATTTGTAGGTTTACCTCTTCTTAAGTCATCGTCATCCATACAAGGCAGGTCATCATGTATCAGAGAATAGGTGTGTATCATCTCCATTGCAGCAGCGAATGGCAATACTGAGTCCATATTTTTACTATACATGTTATATGTAATCATCATGAGTATTGGCCTAATTCTTTTTCCACCTACTTTTAAACTATAGGTCATTGGCTCTATATAAAATTTATTTTCTATTGGTTTATTATTGAAGTAATTTCTTACCCACTGCTCTATTTTGTCTTTATAAATATTTAAATCCATAGTTTTCCCTCTTTTAAATAATATAATTTATTCTTGAGCAAAGTCAACTTCTCCATTATCATTAAGAAGCTTTATTCTACCTTCTGCTTCTTGTAATAACTTTGATAACTCTTTATACAAATTAATACCTTCTTCATATTTTGCTATAGATTCATCTAAGCTTAACTCACTGCTTTCCATATGGGCTACTACCTTTTCTAATCTTTCCATTTTATCTTCATAACTTTCCTTCTTCTTAGCCATTTTGTTCCTCCGCATAGTTAATATTAAATAGAGCATCTCCATCTTTTAATCTTACTATAACTTTAGAATTATCTTTCAAATTTTCTAAAGATGAAATAGTTTTTTTATCCCTATCTTGAATTATACTATATCCTTTGTTTAGTATACTCAAAGGATTATATGACTTTAAAGTACTTTCTATATTTGTTAACTTATTGTTTTTATTATTAATACTAATTTTCATATTGAATTCTAAGTTATTTTTTAAGCTTTCTAGTTTATTATACTGATTTACCACATAATTATATGGACTATACAGCTTTATGGTCCTTAAAGCTATACTTAATTCTGTATAATCTCTTTGAAGATTCTTGTCTATGGAACCTTGCAATCTATGTTTGTAACTATTTAATTTATACTTAATTTCCTCATAATTACCTACAACTATTTCAGCTGCTTGAGAGGGTGTTGCCCCTCTTTTATCACTTACAAAATCTGCAATTGTAAAATCTGTATCATGACCAATACCAGTGACTATTGGTTTCTTTGATTTAGCAATGGCTCTTGCAACCTTTTCTTCATTAAAGGCCCAAAGTTCTTCAATAGATCCTCCGCCCCTAGCTAATATAATTACATCAACCTCTTCTGTTTTATTTAAGATGTCTATACCTTTTACAATATCATCTATTGCAGCAACGCCTTGAACAAGAGCTGGATAAATTAGTATGTCGCATTTTTTATTTCTTCTTCTTGCTACATTGATAATATCTCTTATTGCAGCCCCTGTAGGGGATGTAATTACTCCTATCCTTCTTGGAAATAAAGGTAGTGGTTTCTTTCTAGATACATCGAATAATCCCTCATTTTCAAGGGTTAACTTTAACTTTTGAAAAGCAATAAACAGTTCCCCTTCACCTTCTAATTGCATTGAACTGCAATATAATTGGTAGCTGCCTTCCTTTTCATACACAGATATATTTCCTGAAACAACTACATTCATTCCTTCTTTAGGAATAAAATTCAAATTAGCTGCATTGCTTCTAAACATAACACAGTTTATTTTACTAAACCCATCTTTTAATGAAAAATAAATGTGCCCACTACTATGTATTTTTACATTTGATAACTCACCTTTTACATTTGAGTTATTTAATATAAAATCATTGTCTATTATTTTCTTTATATAATTATTTACTGCTGTTACTGTAAGTATCTTCGCATACATTTTTTAACCACGCCTCACAGGTATTTTTCATTAACATTGTAGTTGTCATAGCTCCCACTCCCCCTGGAACAGGACTTACATAGCTAGCCACTTCAATTACACTGTCAAAATCTACATCTCCTCTTATTTTTCCGTCTACTAATGTAGTTCCTACATCAATAACAATAGCTTCCTTTTTAACATAATCTACTGTAATAAAGTTTGGAATTCCTAGTGCTGTCACAAGAATATCAGCCGATTTACATATATCCTTTAACTCCTTTGTGTTTGAGTGACATATGGTTACTGTGCAGTGTTCATTTAATAACAAATAAGATGTTGGTTTGCCAACAATGTTACTTCTTCCCACCACCACTGCTTTTTTTCCTCTTAAATCATCACAGGTACTTTTGATTAATTGAAGAACACTTCTTGCAGTACAAGGGATAAAACTCTCTTCACCTTTGTAAAATTTCCCAATATTTATATCCGTTAAGCTATCTACATCTTTTTTATAAGATATACTTTCAATAATTCTTCCTTCATTAAAAGCACCAGGTAGTGGAAGTTGTAAAATTATGCCATCTACATTGCTACTTTTATTAAGCTCTTCAAGATATTCAATTATTTCATCTTCACTAATACTTTTAGGAAACCTTAAAACTTCATAATTAATTCCAAGTTCTTCACTAATCTTAACTTGATTCTTAATATAAGACAAAGATCCTCCGTCTTCTCCAATAATAATTGAAGCTAAGGATGGAGTTCTCTTTCCCATATTTTTTTCTTTAGCTATTGTGTCTTTAATTTCCGCTTTAAACTTTTTCGCTAATTCAACACCATTTAATCGTATTCCCATAATAATACCTAACTACTTCTTAACTAAGTTATTTAAGACTGCATTAATAAAGGATGGCGCATTATCATCACCGTAAGCTTTTGCTAACTCAATTGCCTCATTTACCGATACTCTTTCTGGAATATCTGCTTCAAATAATATCTCAAAAGTTGCCATTCTTAAGATAGCTAAGTTCATTTTTGGTAATCTTTCGATTTTCCACTTTACCAAGTATTTTTCTATTGTTGAGTCAATTTCTTTTCCATTGACTTGTACCCCGTTAAGAACTCTTTCTATGTACTGAAAGTCTATATCTTTCAAATCTATGTCTGCATTTTCCTTAAAATTTTGTATAATAAAACTACAGTCTTCCTTATTAATTGACATTTCAAATAGTAACTGCATTGCTATTTCTCTTGATTTTCTTCTATTCATATTATACCTCCGTGTATTTTTATATCTAAAAGTCACTTTTAAATAATGAACAAGTTCATTTTGTTAACAACTTTGGAAGTAAATTGGTCCTATCATCAAAGCAACTTGCTTAGGTTGAGCAACTGCAAGGCTGGTTAACAACCCCTTATAGAGATAGAAACTTACGGCTTCCAAAATATTGTTAAATTTAATGTTGGGTTCTATAGGCTTATGTGATGAAAATTTATTTTACTCATCTTATTAAAAGACTTAAGAGAATCAAGGTAGTTCAATGTGTAAGTTATGTCTTAGCTTTGGTTCCCTAGAAATTGAAGTTTATATAATGAATACAAAATCTCTACTATAGGGTTCCCTGGTAGAATTTAAACTTACCCATCTTCATAAGCCCTTAAGGGAACCAGGGTAGGACTCATATCTAAGTTAGATTTTTACTCTGGTTCCCTATATATAATATCTTAACCATATTTTTATTTAAATTACAGTATAAATTGCATTTCTCCTGATTTTTATGCAGAAGTTTATACATTTAAAACTTTTATGCCTAATTATTTTGTTTTAAAAATAAGTTATAGTGAAAATAAAAATGAAAACATGGAAACACCCTCTGAATTCAGAGGGTGTTCATTTATTAATCTATTGCCTCTTCTTTATCTGATTTTGGGAGAATAACATTTTGTATATAAATGTTAACACCTGATACAGCTAAACCAGTCATAGTTTCAACTGTCTTCTTTACATTGCTTTGTACCTTTTGTGCAAGCTCAGGAATTTTAACTCCATACTCAACTACTGTATATAAATCAATAATTGCATTGTTGTTCTCCACACTAACTTTAACACCTTTAGAAACATTTTTCTTGCCAGTAAAGATTTGACTAATTTCACCAACTATGCTAGCACTCATGCCTGCAATACCTTCTACTTCAGCTGCAGCTAATCCTGCTATTACACTTACTACTTCATCTGAAATTTTTACAATTCCAACTTCTTGTTCATTATAAATATTTTCTTCCATATCAGTACCCCCTTGTTTTAATTAGGTAAAAGTTACTAATGATATTATATCAGATTAAGAATAAATTTACAAATGTTATTGAGCAACCTTAATTTCAATATTTTTAATGTTTGATTTGCTCATTACTACATCTCTTATTTGTCTTACTTGTTGGTCACTCAATTCTTTATCAGATTTAACAAATACTGTAGCTTTTTCTTTGTCTAATGTACAAAGAGCCTCTGGATAACCTTGAGCTTTTAATGTTAATTCAATTTCTCCCTCTTTCTCAGTTTGAAGAGCTAAGTCTTTATACTCTATTGAAATTTGAGCTTTTTGTTCTGCTGGAACATTAGCATCATCAAGTAAACTCTTTAAGCTTTGAATTGCCTTTTGTTGATCTTGATCACGCTTAAGTGAAGCTTCTGCAAAGAAGTTACTCTTAGCTGATGTCTTTGCAGTATCACCAACAAATTGATCATCAGTTACATAAAGTGGTCCATTTACTTGGGTTGCTAAATACCCCGCAAACACGATTAATACTAAAAGTACAGAAATAATTATAGTTTGTTTTTTATTCATTTTTATTCCCCCCAAATTTTTATTTCTAACACATTATATGCTACTTTTTCATAGGATATACCTGAACTTTATTTTCTGGCAATCCGAATAATATTGTTACCGCTTGACGTACTCTAAGCTCAGTAATTTTATCACTTGCACCTTCTGCAACTATGCATATACCTGTGATTTTAGGATTATATTTTTTTAATATAAAAGGCTGCTGGTTGCTTCCATCATTAGTCATCACCACGGTGTTTCCACCACCATCTTGTGTAATCTTTCTAGTTCCTCCTGAAGGATCTTTTTCTTCTGTGCTACTTTTAGATTCATCTGTATTAAATGCAGGAACCTGTTCTTCTCCGCCCTCAAAGTACATCATTACACGCACCTTACCAACTCCATCAATATGTTCTAAAGTTGACATTAACTCATTTTGAACTCTTTCTTTATAGGAATTATCTGTGGTAGGCGTATCCCCACCTTGCCCACTGGTTTGTATTGTTTTTTCATTGGTTTTATTTGCTGCACTAGGTATAATATCTGGTTTAAATATGGTGCTAACAATTACTAAGAGAACTCCTGCTAAAAATAAAATCATCATATTTGAGACAAAATTTTTTCCTTTGTTCTTGCTTCCCTTCTTTTCTTCCTCTTGTTTTTCTGGTGAACTATCTACTAATTTTATTTCACCTTTTACTATCATGGTTAACTTATTTTTTAGCTCCTCTAACATTAAAATTCCCCCCCTTTTTAATCATGAGTTCAATTTATGTTATATACAGAATTTGCTCTGTATATATAAATTTTATTTTTGGATATATCATATTTAGAACTAATATAATCCTTTATTTCTGTAGCCTTTTTATTATCTACTTTATCTGGATTATCCACTGTAACACTTTCTTTACCTATTTCAACCTTCTTGATTCGTTCCACAGAACCATCATTTACGCCAATCTCAATACTATTAATTACAAAAATACTATCCTCTTTATTGTACTGTGCATTGACCTTAGCTCTGTACTTGTCCTTACCAAAGGTCTTTTCTAAATCTTTTATACATTGTTTTTCTAAATTTGATTTAAAAGCATTTAAGGTATTATTAATATTAACATCCCTATACTTATCAAAATCATTTTCATATTCTTTATTTGAAATATATGCTGATGAGGTTTCAATCAAGTTATTTATATTTACATTAGGATTAAATATTTTTATTATGGGGTTAATCATCACAACTAAAATTATTAAGCCTAATACAAAATTACAATATTTCTTTAGTGAGCCTTCTGGAAGTATCATTTGTACTGCGGTAGTAAAGAAAACTGCAGTGCAAATTGTAATTATCCAAGATTTTAGTGCTTCAATCATAATATCACCTGCTCTTCACAAGATTTTATGCTAGTATTAGTCCTTTACCTGTGGATGCTATTATGGTTATCATAATAAAAAACATTATTGTTACGCTAAGTAAGCATGTGCTTAAAAGGATTAATGAGCCTCCAGCAGAATCAATTACTGCAGTAATTTTTTTATCACTAACCGGTTGTAACAATGCAGCTGTAAGCTTATACATAAAGGCCATTACAACTATTTTTATAACCGGAACTAAAACCATTCCAATTAAAACAATAACTCCTAGAACACTTACTGAGCTTTTTAGCAGCATGGTGTAACTTGCTACTGTAGCAATAGCATCTGATAAGGTCTTTCCTACCACAGGTATAAAACTATCCACTGCATATTTTGCTGTTTTCGTAGTAACTAAATCTAAACTGCTAGTAGTAATACCCCTTATGGTTATAATTCCAACAAAAACTGTTAGGAGAATTCCTTGTGACCAAAGAGCACATTTTCTTATGAGATCTGTAAGTTTATCTACATTGTATCTATCAGAAATATTATTAACAAAATCAAGCACAAAGCTCATACAAATCATGGGTATTATTACAGTTGCATATAGATTTGCTCCTATGCTACAAGCTGCCATTATGATAGGATCCATAACCATAGCTTCAGTAAAACTTCCCATACTGGCTAGCAATGTAATAAGCACAGGCATTAGGGCTGCCATAAAATTACTAATATCCAGAATTACATCATGAGCTAAATCCACCCCTACATAGAAACCCTTAGCTATTATAGTAATCAGCACTGCATAACAAGCAAAGTATGCAACATTTGATATACTTTCATTACTAAAGGCGCTTTGTAGATTGTTTAGCAGTGAACATACCACTGCTATAATAATTAGTCCTCCAACTATCTTAAAGGAGGCTACAACTTCTTTGAAAATATAAGATAGCGCTATTGTGGTTAATTTCTTTCCCTTAAAGGCACCTTGTCCATCTTTCATATAGGCATCAACAAACTCTTTAGGTGACATGTCTCGTAAAAGGTCATATTCATTCTGCATATTAGAGATGTAGTTGTATAAACCATTTACTTTATTAATTTGCTCTTGGTCAATTTTTATCTCTTCTGCAGCTTGAACATTCCAGGGTATCCATAGTATCATCATTAGAACTAATAGCATTTTTTTCATATTTATACCTCTACATTATCTTTAATATACTTCTCATTACAGCCATAAGAATTGGTATAGCTAGAGTTAGTATTAGTATCTTTCCTGCGAATTCTACCTTTGCTGCTATGCTTCCTTCTCCAGCATCCTTGCAGATTTCACTACAAAAGGATGATAAGTAAGCAATTCCTAGTACTTTAAAAACCGTATCTAAATAAATTACATCTATGTTGGCCTTATTAGATAAGCTTTGAAGAAAATTTATCACTATGGTTAATTTACTTACCATAAAAATAAATATCATAATCCCAGCAATTAAACTTAAAAATAGAGCAATGTCTCCTCTTTCATTTTTAACCACCAATACAATCAATAGAGAAACTAGTGCAAAGGCAACAATTTTAATTATCTCCATAGCACCCTCCTAAAAGTAAAATAATGTTTGAACTGAGTTGAACAACTTGCTTATTAAGCTAATGACTAGCATTAAAATAATAATCACTCCTGCTAGATTGCTTATAACCGCATATTCTGATTTTCCCCCGCTGTTTAATACTTTTTCAAGGATTATCATTACAATCCCAACCACAGCTATTTTAAAAATTGTACTCATATCTAACATTGTTACCCCTCCTAAATTAAAATTATTGCAATCATGGCCCCAAATGAAAAACCAAGATATCTATACATTTTAATATTTTTATCTAAATTATTTTCTGCCCCAACTATTGCTTTATCAAGGTTGTCCGAAACCAAATTAAACATATCATTGTGGCCCTCTACATCTAACTCGCCTAAACTTTTACTTAAATCTAGAAAAATGCTTATGTCTTCCTTTTTAAGGTTCAAAATAGACTTATTTAAGTCTACAGATTTCTTAAAGCTTGCATGCACATCTATTTCTTCATTAGTCATTAGTATGTGTGAGGCATCTTTAAAAATTTTACTCACAGAACCTGTACACTTTTCTGACACTCTCATAAGCGCATCTGGCAGTAAAGAATGCATAAAGTTAATTTCATTTTTTAAGATAAGAACCCCTCTTTGTATTTCATTAAGTTCTTTTACCCTATTTTTCATGGTTTCACCATACATAAAACCTATTACGGTAGAAGAAATTAAAATTAGAAGTATGCCAATTATTTTAATCACAGACCTCCCTCCTTACTTTTTCCCCTTTAGTAAAATCATATATATATTCTATGGTACCAATGCCCCTTCTATTACTTAAAACTATTGCTCTACTAAAAACTTTATTTTCAAGAACTTCTTTAAATACTGGTCTTCTATAAAGATCTTCTGTATCAAAGCCATGTATTGTTGTAATTAAGCTCACCCCTGAATTCAGGGCAAGGATTATACTTTCCATATCTTTATAGGTGCCTATCTCATCGCATACTATTACCTCAGGAGCCATACTTCTTATTGCCATCACAATTCCTTCACTCTTAGGGCATCCATCTAATATATCTGTTCTAACCCCTATATTCATTTGGGGCATTCCTCTAAAACAAGCTCCTATTTCACTTCTCTCATCAATTACTGAAACACTTTTTCCTAATAGATTTAAATTTGGAACTCCATCGGATATTAGTCTAACTAAATCTCTTAAAATTGTTGTTTTTCCACATTTAGGTGGAGATATAATTATAGTGTTATGGATTCTATTATCATTTATGATATAGGGCAAGATTTTCCCCCCACAACCAACCACTTCTCTAGCCACTCTAATATTTATAGATGCTATATTTTTAATGGTCTTAATAGAACTTTTATCCAAAACACAACTACCACAAAGTCCTACTCTATGGCCACCTTGTATAGTTATATAACCTTGTTTGATTTCGTCCTCAAAAGCATATATAGAGTAGTTACTCATTCTCTGTAAAATTATCTTTATATCTTCAAGGGTACAAATATAGTTAAATCTTAACTCCTTGTTATCACAAATTAGAAATAAGGGTTTATTAGCTTTAACTCTAAATTCTTGAACCTTGTCTAATTTATTGCATGATTGAATTTCCTTTTTGATTGTGTTAGGAAGTATATCCAATATATCTTTAGTTAACATATTCATCATCCTTTCTTACTTAATTGTTATTAAGGATGTACTTGAATTATTACCAAAACATAAATTATTTTAAAAATAAGTATTTTAAAAATAAGTATTTTAAAAATAAAAAAAGAGTGAATAGACACTCTTCAAATTCTTATAATGTGTTTTCTTATTTTTCAACTTGAAAATCCACATGATATTATACAATTTTTTATAAGAAGCTTTTATCTTTTCATATTTGCCTAATGGGAATTAATTTCATTTGCAGAAAAGCCTTACGTAGACTAACGTAATTTGCTTTTATATATGTTAAGTATTGACTTTTGATTTTTATGTAATCGAGTAGGAGCTGAATAATTATTTTATTCAGCGACCTCTCACACCACCGTACGTACCGTTCGGTATACGGCGGTTCAATAGAAATTAATGTA
>NZ_JAGGLL010000032.1 GCF_017874425.1 Clostridium punense | reverse complement strand
GCTATGCGACCGCAAATGGTGACTCCTAGGGGAATCGAACCCCTGTTACCACCGTGAAAGGGTGGTGTCTTGACCGCTTGACCAAGGAGCCATATGTCATTTATCTTTTGTTATTCGAGTTACTTCGCCTTTCGGCTCACCCGACATGTTCTATAATACAAAAATTTTTAACGTATGTCAACATTATTTTAAAACTTTTTTTATTTTTTATTTTGGTAATTTTTTTATTGTCTAATTTCATAGGTTTATAGCACTATTTATTGACAATACTTATACTGTTATTAAATTTTATTAGCTCTATAAAACTATTATGACCTTTATACTGTATAATGAACCTATAATTAGCTCAAAGATTAACCTAGGTTATTTCTTTTAATAACTAAACTTGTATAAATATGATTATAAATGTTAGAAGCTATAGTTTCTTGAAAAAAATATAAAAACCCATTACTCTTAGATATATAGCTTTATATTAAGAAAGGAGACTTAATATTGAATTATGACTTAATTATTATAGGTGGCGGAGCCTGTGGTATTACTGCTTCAATTATGGCTAAGGACTTAGGAATAAATGTGGCGCTAGTTGAGGGCACAGATAGAATAGGAAAAAAATTATTAACTACAGGAAATGGAAGATGTAATATAACTAATTCTAAGATAAATTACTTAAGATATCACAGTGATAATGACTTATTTTTTAAATCTACCTTAGATAATTTCACTTTAGAGGATACCATAAATTATTTTAACACTTTAGGGATTTATTTAACTACCTTAGATGAGGGTAAAATGTACCCCATGTCCTTACAAGCTTCCTCTGTATTAGATATTTTTAGGATGAATTTAGAGGATAAATCAATTCCAATCCATGTTAATACTAAAATTAATAGTATAAAAAAAGATAAGAGTTTTAAGATTCAGGCTGAAAATGGAGATATATTTACCTCTGAGTATGTTCTTCTATGTACTGGAGGAAAAAGCTATACTAAGACAGGCTCTGATGGCTCAGGCTATAACCTAGCTAAAACCTTAGGTCATAGCATTATTTTCACTTCCCCTGGCCTTGTTCAACTTAAACTTCAATATAGTAAATTAAAAGCTATTTCAGGCGTTAAATTTGATGGTACAGCATCTATATTAGTAGATGGAACATTAAAAAGGGAAGAAACCGGAGAAATTCTTTTTACAGACTACGGTATTTCGGGCCCTCCTATACTTCAACTTAGTAGAATTGCTTCTAAAGGTATCCAGAACAATAAAAGTATTTCTCTTAAAGTTGATATGATGGATCAGTTTTCTAAGGATGATTTGATAAATTTCTTAGAAAATCATTTTGCCCTCTTTTCTTATCGTTCTATTTCAGAAAATCTAATTGGAATCATACATAAAAAACTTATTCCAATTATACTAAAGGAAGTTGGCATTGAAGATATCCATGAAGCTACCTATAATATTTCTTATGATCTTAGGTATAAGCTTTATAGCTTACTAAAGAATTGGACTTTTACTGTTTCAGGTACTAACTCCTTTGATAACGCTCAAGTGACCTTAGGCGGAGTTAATACTACTGAGGTAGATAATGTCACTCTCCAGTCTAAATTAGTTCCTAAGCTATATTTCGGGGGAGAAATCCTAGATGTGGATGGAGATTGTGGTGGCTTTAATCTACAATGGGCTTGGAGTAGTGCTAATACAGCAATAAAATCAATCTATAATTCCTTAAGTTCAAACTAATAGTAAAAGATAAGGTAAGAAGAACACGCTCTTCTTACCTTATCTTTTATAGAAACTATTCAACTGCTTTATTTAATTCTTGTAAAAGATCTTCTAAGTTAATTCCATGAACCATTGCTGCCTCTTCTAAGGTTTCAGCTTGAGCTGATGGGCATCCTACACATCCCATTCCAAATCTCATTAATATTTCTGGAGATTGTGGGTAAGTTCTAACTATTTCACCTATTGTCATTGTTTTTTGTATTTTCATATCTATCACCTCATAAATTATTTTAATTATATTATGTTTATAATGTATTTTTAATATTCTCTATGTGTCTATTATAGCATCAAGGAGAAATAATTAGTGTAACTTATGTTACAAAATTTATTTTATTTTTTTATTAATGAATTTTATTTATAGATTTATTAAATATCATCTTATAAGTATCCATACTTGTATCTTCTAGTAAAATTTCTTTGCTGGAAAATAAACTTATGCGTGAAGGTTTTTTTAAATTAAATCCTCTAAATGTTATTTTTGAAATACACTTATCCCTTGCTTATAATTACATTCTTTTAAGACAATTCACCCTATAGTTTTTTCCATTAGATTTCATCATTGCTAGTAAAACTAAAAGGGCACTAAGTCAGATTATTCCAAACTTAGTACCCTATTTATAATAATTATAAGCTATTTACCATCATAGTTTGGTCTCTTCTTGGACCTACAGATATGATAGAAATATTAACTCCTGTAAACTCTTCTATTCTCTTTAAGTATATCTTTGCATTTTCAGGTAATTCTTCATAGGTTCTAGCATCCTTAATGCTCTCATCCCAACCATCAAACTCTTCATATATTGGTTCACATTTAGCTAAATCCTCTAAGCTTGCTGGGAAGTAGTCAATAACCTTATCCTCTAGTTTATAACCAACGCATACTTTTAACTTTTCAAGTCCTGCTAGAGTGTCTATTTTAGTAACTCCAAAGCTTGTAAGACCTGAAATCCTAGCTGCTGTTTTAAGTATTACAAGGTCTAACCAACCACATCTTCTGCTTCTTCCTGTAGTTGTTCCATACTCAAAGCCCTTTTCTCTAATCCAGTCTCCAGTTTCATCATTAAGTTCTGTTGGGAATGGTCCCTTTCCTACTCTTGTAGTATACCCCTTAACAATTCCTATTGCACCATCAATCATAGTAGGTCCTATTCCTGCTCCAGTGCAAACGCCTCCAGCTACAGTATTAGAAGAAGTTACATAAGGATAAGAACCAAAATCTATATCAAGTAGAGTTCCTTGTGCTCCTTCAAATAACACTTTCTTTCCTGCTTTTATACTGTCATAAACTTTAACAGATGTATCTGTCACATATGGTTTTATTCTTTCTCCATGCTTAACATAAGCTTCATAAACTTCATCAAAATTAAGCTCTTTTCCTTCATAAACTTTTGAAATTAATGTATTCTTCATCTCTAAATACTCTTGAAGCTTTTCTTTTAAAACTTCAGGTTTTATTAAATCGCAGACTCTAATTCCACATCTTTCAACCTTATCTGTATAACAAGGTCCTATTCCTTTTTTTGTAGTACCAATATCATTCTTTCCTCTTGCTTCTTCCTTTAGCTCATCAAGTATCTTATGATATGGCATTATAACTTGAGCTCTATCGCTTATTAATAATCTCTCTGGAGTGATATCTTCTCCTAGAGCTCCTAAATAATCCATTTCTTTAAATAGAGCTTCTGGATCCACCACTACTCCATTTCCAATTATATTTAATTTTTCCTTATATAATATGCCTGAAGGTATAAGATGAAGTTTATATTGCTTCTCCCCAACTTCTACAGTGTGACCTGCATTATTTCCTCCTTGGAATCTAACAATAACCTCTGCAGTTTCTGCTAGGTAATCAGTCATCTTCCCCTTTCCTTCGTCTCCCCATTGAGCTCCTAATACTACGTATGATGACATAATAATTCCTCTCTTTCTTTTACTAAATCATATATAGAACAGTTGGGTTAAAATAACACTACTCAACTGCCTTACAAAAATTAAACTCTGCTCACTTATAAATTTTGCCTTCATTTTAGTATTTATCATATTAAACAGAATTTAATGAGTTAAATAACTAATTATACTTTTTCTCTAAAATTCTTGCTACATATACTCCACTAGCTGAAGCTTGAGATAAAGAATGAGTTACTCCTGAACCATCTCCAAGCACATATAGGCCTTTTATCTTAGTTTCTAAGTTATTATCTACTTCTATATTAGAGTTATAGAATTTAACTTCAACGCCATATAAAAGGGTATCTTCGTTGGCTGTCCCTGGCGCAATATTATCAAGAGCATATATCATCTCTATTATAGCATCTAATTGACGCTTAGGTATTACTAAGCTTAAATCCCCTGGTGTAGCCTTTAAGGTTGGGTTGGTAAAACTCTTGCTAAGTCTATGGTCATTAGTTCTTCTTCCTTTAACTAAATCTCCAAACCTTTGAACTAACACTCCTCCACCAAGCATATTGCTAAGTCTTGCAATAGATTCTCCATACTCATTACTATTCTTAAAGGGTTCAGTAAAATTATTGGAAACTAGTAGGGCAAAGTTTGTATTATCTGTATGAAGTTCTGGATTAGAATAGCTATGTCCATTTACTGTTACTATTCCATTAGTATTTTCATTTACTACTTCTCCATGTGGATTCATACAGAAGGTTCTTACTAAATCCCCATACTTTTTAGTTCTGTATACTACTTTACTTTCATAAACCTCAGCGGTTATATGTTCAAAAACTGCTGCTGGCAGCTCTACCCTAACTCCAATATCTACTCTATTGCTCTTAGTTTCTATTCCTAAATTCTCACAAACCTTAGATATCCACTTAGACCCTGAACGCCCACTAGCTACTATTAAGTCCTTGCACATATACTGTCCATTATCAGTAGTAACTATGAAGTTACCTTCCTCTTTAGAAATCTCCTTAACCTCTGTATTGAAAATCATATCTATTTTTTCTTTCAAATGATTGTACATGTTTCCTAATATCTTAAGGTTCCTATCTGTACCAAGATGTCTTACTTTTGCATCTAGTAGGTGTAAATCATGTTGAAGTGCTTTAGTCTTTAGAGAACTATTAGCTGTAGAGTAAAGTTTTGCATCACTTCCTCCATTATCACAGAGAACTTTATCTACATAATACATTAAATCTAAAGCTTCTTCTCTTCCAATATATTTATATAAATCTCCACCGAAATTGTTTGTAATATTATATTTTCCATCTGAAAGACTTCCTGCTCCTCCATATCCATTCATTATGTTGCAATATTTGCAATGAATACAACTTTTTATAGTCTTTCCATTAATAGGGCACTTTCTTTTTTCTAAACTATTACCTTTTTCAATCATTAAAACCTTTGCCTTAGAATTTAAAGCCATTAATTCATAAGCAGCAAATATTCCGCTGGCACCTGCACCAACGATTATAATGTCATATAAGTTATTCATTATTATCACCCCATAATTATATTAGCAAAGTACACTTACTTTAGTCAACGAAAACACGAATAATTATATTAATTAGATTTAAATAATTCGTTAATCGTCTATGTACTACCTTCTCCTTTTACTTTCATATAAAATTATCATGAACCTTTAAGTTGAAATTTATGTAACCACAACTACAAAGATGGATAAATAAAAAGCTATTTAAATTACTTTTAATAAGCAACTTAAATAGCTTTATAGGCTCCTAATATATATTTTGCCTTGCCCATATCTTTAAAAGATTCAAGGGAATCAAGGTAGACTCCTGTATAAGTTCAATCTACCTTGATTCCCTATATATTAAATCTTAGATTTATATAAAGTTATATTTTCTAAGCTATATATCTTCTCTGAGAATTCCCCTTCATTAACATCATGTAACGCCTTTTGCATATCATACATTCTAGCATCTAAAATATCTAAATAATGAAGCATTTCGGCTTCAGGGATCATAGGTTTTTTAGGACTTCCGTATTCTGGCTCATAGTGATGAGATAAAATCATGTGTTGAAGTAACATTATAACTTCATTATCTGCTTCTAGTTCTCTACCAGCTCTATCGATTAAGTTAATTCCAAGGATTATATGACCTAAAAGCTGACCTTCAGCAGTATATTGAGAAACTATGCCTAATTCACTAGAATCCATCTCATAAATCTTGGCAATATCATGAAGGATTATTCCTGCATATAGCAAATCCTTATTTAAATGAGTATAAACCTCTAAAAGTTTTTCCCCAGCTTTTAACATTGTAGTAGTATGATACAGTAGCCCTCCTCTTATGGCATGATGATTAGACTTTGCTGCAGGATAGTGCATCATCTTATTACTACATTTTAAAATTATATTTTCCACAATACCTCTTATATCCTTGTTCCCTATTTTCTCCGTAAATTCTAGTATGGTATCGAACATATCCTCAGATTTATAAGGTGCTGATAACACAAAATCATCAATATTAATCTTATCTTCTGAAGTGATATTTCTTATTTTTTCAATTTTTAATTGTAGTTTTCCCCTATACTCATTAACTACAGCTCTAACCTTTACTACCATATTGTCCTTAAACATTTGCTCAAGCTCATTATTCCACTCCCAAAGCTTTGCATTAATCTCTCCTGTAGAGTCTGTAAGGTTAAAGTCCAAATACTTATTAGTGCTGCTGTTATTTGTTATTTTACAATCCACAGTTTTTACTAAAAAATATCCTTCTATTTTATCATTCCTATTAAACTCTGCTATTTTCTTATTTACCATGTAATCTCTCCTCAACTTAGCTTTAATAAGCCCATATGATGTTTTATCACATAAGACATCTGAAAATAAATAATAAGTAAACTATGTAACGAATATTTTGAGTTCATAAGCAAGCTTGTGGCGAAAAAGAAACAGGGTCCTTAACTAGTAGCACCATCTAAGGATTCTGTTGACGCAGTATAAATCAAATAGACAAGCATACTAACTTATTTATTTTTGAAGATGCCTAAATGAATATTATCAAATTAAAAATAATTATACAATAATAATTATGAAAAAAGATGTGACCTTAAATCACATCTTTATGCTACCTCTGCAATAGAGTTTTTATTTCTCTTTATTTTTCTTCCATCTTCATCTGTAAATTCATTCAATGCAATAATTACCAAATCTACTAAAGTCCATATTCCAAAGCCTCCAAAGGTCAGTAGCATTAAAATTGCAGTACCTCCTTTTCCTACATAGAATCTATGAAACCCTATAAGTCCTAAGAGTATACATAAAATTAATACCATAGACCACTTCTTATTACTTACTTCTTCAGCCTCTTCTGCAGACTGTGAAGAAGTAACTATGTTTTGGTTTTTTACATGTTTAGAATTTATTTCATCAAAGCTTTCCTCTATTAAAAGATTATGTCCACAGTTTGAGCATACCCGTGCATTACTATCGTTAATGTAATTACACTTAACACATAGCATAAGGATACCACCTTTCTCTCAAAGTTATATTATATCCTTATGATTAATATTATGTTTATATTACTCTAAATTCTTTATGAAAGATTAATTTATTGAAAATAATTTTAGCGAAAATGTTAATGATAAAGTAGCTGTATATACTTTGCTACTTAGTATTCGTATTGCTATCTATGAGACTAAATAAATCTTAATTATCCACCATATAAGCTTCACTAAAATTATATAAATCAATAGGGAAACCAAGGTAGCTTTTCATTATAATACATTCCTAACCTTGCTTCCCCTATTATAATAGTTTTTTATAACTGGTGATTATTGTTGGTGAACTACATCTAAATTGCCAAACTTACTAAACTGACCAAGCCAAGCAAGCTTTACTGTTCCAACAGGACCATTTCTTTGCTTAGCAATTATACACTCAGCCACATTTTTTTCTTCCGTTTCCTTATTATAATACTCATCTCTATATAAGAACATAACTAAGTCAGCATCCTGCTCAATAGAACCTGACTCTCTTAAGTCAGATAACATTGGTCTATGGTCTGCCCTTTGCTCTGGCGCACGTGAAAGCTGTGATAGTGCAATTACTGGACATTTCATCTCCTTGGCTATAGCCTTAATACTTCTTGATATTTCAGATACCTCTTGTTGTCTATTATCTGGATTGCTTCCACTCATGAGTTGAAGATAGTCAATTATTATCATATCTATACCATGTTCAAGTTTTAATCTTCTACATTTTGAACGCATTTCCATTACAGAAATACCTGCAGTATCATCTATGAAAATTTTAGCAGCTGCAAGTGGTCCTGAAGCTCTTGCAATACTCTCCCAATCTTTATCCTCAAGATTACCTGTTCTAAGCTTTAACATATCTACATTAGCTTCTGCACATAAGAGTTTATAAGCAAGCTGCTCTTTACTCATTTCTAGGGAAAAAATAGCTATTTTCTTTCCTGCCCTAAGTGCCGCATGTTGAGCTAAGTTAAGAACAAAGGTAGTCTTACCCATAGAAGGTCTAGCAGCAATAAGAACCATGTCTCCGCTTTGAAAGCCAGAGGTTTTATCATCAAGATCCTTAAATCCACTAGGAACTCCAGTAGTATCCCCCTTGTTATTAAATAGTCTTTCAATCTCTAGGAATCCTCTTTCAAGTACTACATTCATAGGCTCAAAGTCACTAGAATTTTTTGTTTGAGAAAGTCCAAATATTTTCTTTTCCGCTAAATCCATTACTGCGTCTACATTATCTTGCTTATTATAACTTTGCTCTATTATTTCTGTAGAAGTTCTGATAAGTTTTCTTAAAGTGGACTTATCTTCTACAATTTTTATGTAAGAAGCTATATTAGCCGTTGTGGGCACTGAAGCACTAATTTGACTTATGTAAGTAATCCCTCCAGCTTCTTCAAGCTTCTCTGTGGATTTTAAATAATCAAGAAGTGTTATCATATCAACGGGTATATCTTTTTGGTATAAGTCTCTTATAGCACTAAAAATCACTTTGTGTGTATCTCTATAAAAGTCTTCTGCATTTAATACCTCTACAGCTTGAGCTATAGCAGTTTTGTCTATAAGCATAGAACCTAGTACCGACTGCTCTGCATCTAGGTTTTGAGGCATACTTCTAATAGTTTCTTCCATGTATTCATCTCCCTTCAAGCAAGGTTCATAAAAATAATAAATATGATTACTAAACTAATATTCGAACAAGCTCATTACTTCAAGTATTTATAAATATATAAACTCTTTATACTTTCTCTAGCTTGCTGAATGTATAAATTATACCCTGCCATGTAATTATAGCAGGGTTTAAAATTTAAACATATAATGTTAGTACTTATAACAATTAAAATATAATATTTAAACCACAATAACTCACCCTAACTTCTAAGGCTTTAACTATGTTTTTATATTTTATATAAAATCTAAGGTTTAAAATACTATATCTAATAATTCCTCAATAGTTGATACTACCTTAACTTCTATATCTTCAAGACCTACTGGAACTTCTTTTTCATTGTCTTTTGGTACAACTACAGTTTTGATACCTTTTCTTCTAGCACCATAAACTTTTTCAAAGATTCCACCTACTGGTTTAACCTTACCCCTTAAAGATACTTCTCCTGTTACTGCAATGTCTTGTTTTATAGGTCTGTTTAAAAGCGCACTGATTATACATACAGTTATTGCTGCTCCTGCAGAAGGTCCATCAATCTTTCCTCCGCCTACAATATTTACATGTATATCATAATCCTTAATATCCTTATTAGTTATCTTTCTTATAACAGAAGCTGCATTAAATACAGAGTCTTTTGCCATGGAACCTGCAGTTTCATTAAATCTTACAGTTCCTGCCCCTTTATCTTTAGCCTCAAAAACTACAGCCTCAATTTCCAAAGTTGAACCTAAGAATCCTGCTACTCCAAGTCCATATATTTGACCAATTTCTTTTTCATCATTGGTGTTTACCTCTTCATAAGGCTTCATTCTGCTTATAGAAATAACTTCATTTAAATCTTCCATAGTTATAAGAGTTTCGCTGCCTTCCTCATAACCCTTATTATATAATACGTATCCATATACATCAGCTAGCAAATTAACTGCTTTTCTTCCTTCTATTGTATACCTGCTAATTTCCTTTGCAATGCCAGGCTCTAACTTAATATTTAACTTTTTAGCAGCATTTAATACAATGTTTTCAACATCTTTAGTTGAAAGTGGCTCAAAATATACCTCTGTACATCTTGATCTTAAGGCTGGGTTTATCTCCCCTGGTTCTCTAGTAGTTGCTCCTATAAGTACGAAGTCTGCTGGAGCTCCCTTATCAAATAAAAATTTTATATACTGAGGAGTGTTTTCATCATCTGGGTCATAATAAGAAGATGAAAATTCCACTCTCTTATCTTCTAAAACCTTTAATAACTTATTTTGAAGAGTTGAATCTAACTCCCCGATTTCATCTATGAATAATACTCCACCATGAGCCTCTGTAACAAGACCTGGTTTTGGTTCTGGGATTCCGGTCTCTGCTAAATCCCTTTTACTTCCCTGATAAATAGGATCATGTACTGAACCTAAAAGCGGATTTGCTATTTCCCTTGGATCCCATCTTAAGGTTGTCCCATCTACCTCCACAAATTTAGCACTCTTTTCATAAGGAGTGTACTTAAGCTTCTTAGCTTCTTCTAGAGCTAACCTTGCAGCACTAGTTTTTCCTACCCCAGGTGGTCCATATAAAATAATATGTTGTGGGTAAGGAGAAGACATTTTTGAAATTAGAGACTTTATGGCTCTTTCTTGTCCCACAATTTCAGAAAAACTTTCTGGTCTTAACATAGACATTATATTCTGAGTAAGCTTTTTAGAATCTAAAACTTCTAATTCAGCATATTTTTTTAAAGTCTTTGCATTCTCTGGGCCCTTTTGTTTTTTCAGTATACCAAGCCTAAGCTCATCTACATACTTGTCTTGTTTTTCCATTAAGTATTGTTCTACTTGAGTTTCAATTTTATTTTGAACATATCTTTTAGCAACTACATCACTAAGTGCCTTGCTAGTTGCTTGTAAAACCTCTAATGCATTACTGCTGTTAGGGGTTATTTCAACTCCCTTACCATTAGTAACAATCTTATTTAAAGCATAAAGTCTTTTATAAACATCTTTACTATTTATATATTTTTGCAGCTTGTACTTAACGGTTCTAGCTTTTATTGTTCCTTCATCTAGCACCTTATAAAGAAGTTCAAACATGACTTCTACTTGCATATCTACTGATATTGTCTTATCAAAATCAAAGCCATTGAATTCATTAATAGATTGTAATCTCAAAATTAAGTCGCATTAGAAGGTATCATAAACCTTCTAATGCATTTCCTCCCTTCAGCTTTTAAAGTTATTGGGCATTACTCTGAAACAACAACCTTAATCTTTGTAGATACTTCTGGATATAGTTTTATCTCCACATCAAAAGTTCCCATAGTTTTTATAGTATCCATTACAAGTTTCTTTTTATCGATATCTACATTATGTTGTTTGTTTAGCTCTTGAGCAATATCCTTGCTTGTTATGGCTCCAAATAGCCTTCCATTTTCTCCTGCTTTAGCTGAAAGCTTAACAACCTTATCTCTAAGCTCTCCAGCTAATTTTTGAGCTGCTTCAATTTCAGCAAGCTTCTTCTTTCTATCTGCTTCATTCTTCTTATTTAAAATGTGCATATTAACATCATTGGCTTCTTGAGCTAATTTCTTAGGAAATAAAAAGTTTCTTGCGTATCCGTCTGAAGCATTAATCACCTCTCCTTTTTTTCCTACTCCCTTAACATCTTGTAATAATATAACTTTCATTACTTTTCACCTTCCCTTAAGTATTTGTCTATGGCCTCATTTAACTTTTCTGCTGCTTCATCTAAGCTCATAGATTTGAGTTTTGCACCAGCCATAGTCATATGGCCTCCCCCACCTAAGGATTCTAGTATTACCTGCACATTAACATCACCAAGTGATCTACCGCTAATATAAGCGTCTCCTTCCATTTTAACAATAACAAAGGATGCTTGGATACCTGTAATATTTAGTAATTCATCCGCTGCTTGGGCAGTTAATACAGTATCTTCTATATTTGGAGGACATTTTGCCACTGCTATTCCATTTTTAACCTGAGCTGCCTTAATTATTTCAGCACGCATTAAGTAAACATTTAAATCATCAGTAAAAATTCTTTTCACATCTATGGTATCTGCACCAAGTCTTCTCAGAAATGCTGCTGCTTCAAAGGTTCTTACCCCAGTTTTGAAGTAAAAATCTTTAGTATCAACACAAATACCTGCTAGTAGTCCAATAGCTTCTATTTTACTTAGTTTTGGTTTTTCCACCATATACTGAATTATTTCAGTTACAAGCTCTGCGGTAGAAGAAGCATATGGCTCTATATAACTTAATATAGTTCCTTGAATAAAGTCCTTAGCTTTTCTATGATGATCTAAAACTACTACTTTATCAAAAGAATTGACCACATCCATAGAAAGCACATAACCCTCATTATGAACGTCTACTAATATTAATAGACTTTTTTCATTTTTGTAGACTTTAGTTTTTTCAATATTAATAAAGGTATCAACATAAGAACCATCTTCATCTAATACGTCTAACATTTGCTTAACAGCATTATTTGGCCCATCTAAAACTACATAACACTCTTTATTCAAGGACTTAATTATGCTGTACATTCCAATGGCTGAACCAAGGCAATCTATATCAGGATTTTTGTGGCCCATTATAAATATATTACTACTTTCATTAATAAGGTCAAGTAATACATGACCTATAACTCTAGCTCTTACCTTAGTTCTCTTTTCTACTTCCTTAGTCTTTCCACCATAGAAGGATAGTTTTTCAAAACTTTTTACTACTACCTGATCTCCACCACGGCCTAAAGCTAAATCTTTAGCAGTTACTGCAAAGTCATGATTTTGAGCAGGTGTTTCTCCTCCACGTCCAATACCAATACTTAATGTAACCGCTAATTTATTTCCCACATTTATTTCTCTAATGGCATCTAAAATCTCAAATTTTCTTTCCATTTCTTTTTCAATATGTCTATCTTTAGTGGTTAATACATATTTATTAGAAGCATACTTTTTAATCATAGCATCTAGGTTTTGAGCATAGCTATTTATGGTTCTTTCAATATCTGCTACTAGCTGAGGAGCTGTCCCCTCTGCCGTAGTTTTAATAACATCATCTAAATTATCAACTTCAATAAGCATTACACTTTCTTTATTTTCATTAATATTTTTCAATAGCTTTACTTTTTCAGTAACATCATAAAAATATAATAGTATTATTTTATCGTTTTCATCATTAGAAATTTCAATATCTATAATATTAATATATATATCATAGAAGCTATCTTTTATTGGAATGTTGTTGTATACTTCCCTCTTACCTTCAATTACTTGTTTTATATTAAATTCCTTTATAAACTCTTTAATATTTTTTCCTAAGATTTGTTCTCCTTCAAGCTTAGAAGACAAGTTAGGATTATACCAAAGTATGTTACCTTTATTTCCAACCATTATTAAAGGAAAAGGTAATTTAACAAAAGTACTAGTAGTTGCTATATCCATTTTAGAGGATACTGATTCAATAAACTTTTTTAGTTCCGACTTCTTATTTTTTATAGTATATATATTATATACTACAAGAATTATATAAAAAATTAAGGACACAATACCAATTACAAAATGTTTAAAATAAAAAATTATGCCTATTAATATGGCAATTAACATCATATAAACCTTACTGCTACCAAGATTGAAAAAATTATATTTCAGTTCCTTATTATCCATAAACTACACCTTTCTTATTCTATAGGGGTCTAGTCTTCTATAGTCAAATATCATTTCTACAAAACCAATAGTAAAATATAGTTCTCCTAATCCAACGATAAAAGAAAAGAATATTAGTAAAGTAGTAACCCTTTTAGATAATAATCTCTTTTTTTCCATGAAATATGAAGCTGCTGCAACACCATTTAAAATGAAAATAAATTTTATTATAGAAATCATAGATTTATAGAAATACTCAGCTCCATAAACATTTTTTCCACTTAATATAATACCAATACAAGTAACTCCAATTAATGCAGCTCCTACTAAGTTGGAAACATAGAAATTACTAAAAGGTAAAACTTCCTCTATCTTATATCTTAATTTTTTTAAAACTTTTATTGAAACTATATAGTTTATATAAGCTGCCATAAATCCATAAAATAAAATGCTTACTGGTAACATGAGTAGCATATTTTCTATATTTATCATAGTCAGTGCTTGATCCATTTGCTCTAACTGTTTACCACTAACTCCCATGTTCACATAATAACTTCTAGCTTCTTCAAAAGAAGCTTTAAAACTATTTATAGCAGTGTTGGCTGAATCAGTTAAGAAAGTTATCAAGCTAGTTTTTTCTATAAAAACAAGCATTATGAGAGCACTTAAAATATTTGTTAGAATACAAGCTAAAGTTAGCATTAACACAGTAACGTAAGCGCTTTTTTTGCTTTTTATACAGTAACCTAAGGTTAATCCTATTGAAGCATAATTAATTGCTGCATTTATTGATATTATTGGATTAAACAAAAGTGCAGTAATTATTGTACTTACCACTATACAGCTTAGAGTTATATTAAAGTTTTGTCTTAAATATAATACTGCAATGGGTATTGGTAAAATTAAAGTACCAAAGAAAGATAAAATTGGCACATAACCGGTTACAATTAATATAACTATAACAAAAACTGCCATAAGTGCTGCTTCTACCATTGCATTAGTATTAAATTTTGTTTTTTCCATGATTCCCTCCTTTAACTTCTTTCTCTTATGTGATTATAAAGTTTACTTAAACTTTTTCCCTCTCTTTCCATCTGATCGTCCTCAACCATACCTATTTTTAACTTTCTCTTCATACTTTCATCAACGGCTAGATGTGAATATCCTAATTTCTCTGCTAATATATATAACATTATTATTGCACCAGATATGCAGTCTAGTAATGCTTCTTGTGCTATATTGCTGCCCTTACTTAAAAGCTTGAAAAGGTCACCTATAGCACATAGTAGTTCTGCCTTTAACCCTTCTACTACTTTAACATTGGACATAATATTAAAATCTTCTTTTCTCACCTAAACCACCCTTTCCCAGAGGTTATAAATCTATTTTAGTTTTTTTTCTATATTTATGCAACAACAGAAAGCTTTTAAAAATTTTTACAATAAATGGATAATATAATTATACTATATATTCCCATTATTACATATACTTATAAATTAAGATATATAACTTAAATATTATTTTTCTTTCATTATCAATACTTTCACTTCAAGAGTTCATATGTTTTAAATCTCTCTTGTTTATTTTCCTTAATAAGTTTATCCTAAAATGGTAAAAATACTAAAGATTTTATTGTATATAGAATGTAATAAAGCTATTACATAAAAATATAATTGCATTTTCTTTAATATAAGCTACTTAAAGTTTTCATATAATGTAGAAATTATATCTATAATTATATAATAAGTATTTTATCATATAATATATAAATAAATAAGCAGAGCTAACCTGCTCTGCTTGTTTATTTTTCTCCCTTTTCTTCACCTTTTTTAACTATTTTCTTAATGCTGTTCTCAAACTTATTTCTAGGTAACATTACTATTCTATCACAGCCTAAGCATCTTATTTTAACGTCTGCTCCAACTCTTATAACTTCCCACTGTTTGCTGCCACAAGGGTGAGTTTTCTTTGTTTCAACAATATCATGTAAATCAAATTCTTTCATATAATCAGACTCCTATCTTTATACCTATTATGTAATACCTATAACTCTAGCTTAGAAACTTAGATTGAAAATCATAAGTATATGTTCTAATAAAGTTTATATATTTATAAACTAGGTTTTCATTCAGTAACCTTATAGTGAAATTAATTTTCATTACTGGAGATCACATATTAAAAAGTTTAATTTATAATTTAATATTTACCTAATATTAATCAAACTTTAAAGTTTTTTAAATTCTTATAAAAACCTATATGTATATTATATAAAAAATAAGTAATATCTCCATAGACATTACTTATTTTTTATACTATATTCTTACAACTCAACTTGTTTAAGAATATTTTCGTTCAATTCAAATACACCTTTATAAGTTATTTTATTATCGCTTATGAGCTCTTTTAAGCCTTCAAAATCACCTTTACCTACTCTAAGGCTTATACCACAGCTTTTTGTTATATAAGTTGGAGTTGGCATCATAATAACCTTTATTTGTGAACTTAAACACGCACTCTCAGCTTTCATTGCTTCATGAGTATTATTAAAAGTTAATATATAAAAATTATTCATTAAAATCTCTCCTATTTATTATGCTATAATTTTATAGTTTTAGAGTTATTCATAATTTCTATTATAGCATACATGTTTGTAATTTCACCAATTCTTAATGAATCTTTTATTTTATAAAAATCAAGACATAGTCCACAGCTTTGGATTTCAACACCTCTTTGTTGAAGTTTTTCTAGACTATCTAAAACTAAGGACCCTTCTACAACTAATTTTACACCGCTATTAAGAAAAATTAAGTTATTCGGAATTTTTTCAGCTTCAGATAAGGCAAATAAATAACTTTTCATTAAAGCTATGCCTAAATCATCATCACCATTACCTAATTTATCTGACCCTACAACTATAGTAAAAATTTCATCATTGGATTCTTTAACCTCTGAAGATTTATCCTCTTTGATGCCTTCACCCTTTGTTATTAATATATGATAAAGGCCATCTCTTTCCTCCACCTCATATTTAAAGCCGCTATTTTCCACAAACTTAATTATATTATTTTTAGCTACTTCATTGTCTACTATAGTAGTACTTATTCCCTTTTCTATAGTATCAAAGTATTTTTTTGTATTCACTACTGGAAGTGGGCAATTCATTCCCTTGCAATTAATTATATTACTCATAATGTCGACTTAAAGTCTTCCCCCTTTATTCTTATAGGTTTTAAATATTTTTATTAACCTTTATATTATGATATTATTCTAATATATATATTACTTAATTCTAATAAGTTTAGCTTACTCACTTATATGTTAATTCATCACACCACTACTTTAAAGTGGTAGCATTGCAAATTAAATAAATATTCTACAATATTGAATTTTCCTCTTAATATATTTATTATAATACGTGTATATTCTAATTTTATTAGTATATTCTTTAATTATATCAAAGGAAATTAGCAATAACTATTTTTATTACAAATAGATAACTTATATCTATTTGAATTGCCTATTAAATTTATTAACATTATTGCAAGGAGGACTTATTTACTATGCAAATATATTTAGATAATGCTGCAACTACCTTTCCTAAGCCAACTTCAGTTTATAATGCCATAATGAACTACATGACAAACATTGGTGCAAATCCAGGAAGAGGTGCCTCTAGTTCTTCTCTTAAAGGAAACAAGGTAATCTTTGAAGCTAGAAATACCCTGTCAAATTTTTTCCACTTTGAACAGGTTGAAAATGTAATTTTTACTCCAAATATAACCTACTCATTAAATATGCTCATAAAAGGGTCTGTTAAAGCTGGATGGCATGTAATCACTTCCGCAATGGATCACAATAGCACCTTAAGAACATTAAATAGCCTATCTAATGCTGGAACCATAGAACTAGATATTTTAAATGCAAATACTCTTGGGGAAATAAGTATAGATGAATTTAAACAGAAAATTAAATCTAATACTAAGCTAGTAGTACTATCTCATGGGTCAAATGTTACTGGTACTATACAACCACTTATAGACATTGGCAATATATGTAAGGAAAGAGGGATTTATTTTATTATCGATAGTGCTCAAACTGCTGGTGTTTTAGACCTGAATTTTGATGAACTAAATTGTAGTGCACTTGCTTTCACTGGTCATAAAAGCTTATTTGGTCCGCAAGGAATCGGTGGTTTCTTAATTAGTGAGGAATTTAATAACATTTGTACCCCTCTTATAGAAGGTGGAACTGGAAGTGTATCTTCTGATATAATTCAACCAAACTTTCTACCTGATAAATTTGAAAGCGGAACCATGAATGGCCCTGGTATTGCTGGCTTACTTGAAGGAATTAAGTTTATTAACGCCGAAGGACTAACTGCTATTAAGGAGCATGAGGATTTCTTAACAAAAGAATTCATAGAGGGCGTTTTAAATATTCCCACGATCCAAGTTTATGGACATAAGGATGTTGCTCACAGAACCTCAACTATATCTATTAATTCAAGCAAAATAGATAATAGCGAACTTGGGTTTTATCTAGACTCAGAGTATGGAATAACTACTAGAACAGGACTTCATTGTGCACCTTTAGCCCATAAGGCCATTGGTACTTATCCAAATGGTTCTTTGCGTTTTAGCTTTGGATATTTTAATGATTTAAAAGATGTTAAATATGCACTTTCAGCTATCAATAAAGTAATAAATAATTCAAACTATAGATAAACCTTAAAATAAAAGCTTACATTATAATAACCACATAAAAGCACTTCAATAACTTCTAAAGTTAATTTTAATCAATAGCTTTAGAAGTTATTTATTTTAAAAGTAAAGTTTGTTCCCTTGAAATATTATAAAGCAAAAATATTATTGAACTTATACTTTGGGACTTTTTACTCTCATGAGGAATATTTGTTTTTCAAAGTTCATAAACTTTAATACATTTCTACAAACTGGCTCTTAATTATTTACTTACTTAAAAAACATTTTATAAACCAGTTTATCTTGTGGAAATATTTATAAATAAAAGTATACAACCCCTTTTATATGTCAATAATTTTATATAGGAGGGGTTCATTTATGATTAACAAATTAACTTTTGATTCTTTATCCCATGATTGTGCTTATAACATTAGAGAAGCCTTATCAAAAGAATTACTGCCTGTTATTAAATCTAATAAAGAAATAGTAATATTATGTATTGGAACTGATAGGTCTACTGGAGATAGTCTAGGACCATTAGTTGGAGATAAGTTGAAATTTTTAATTAGGGACAAGGTTCATATTTATGGAAACCTAGAGAATCCTGTTCATGCTAAAAACATAAGGGATGTATTAAATGATATACATGTAAAACATATTGATCCTTTTATAATTGCAATAGATGCCTCTTTAGGAGCTCTACAAAATGTAGGAAAGGTTGTTATAGAATCAAAACCTCTAAGCCCTGGTGCAGCTCTTAATAAAGACTTACCTAAAGTTGGTGATTTAAGTATCACTGGTATTGTGAATATTTCTGGATCTTTAGAATTTATGGTACTTCAAAATACTCGCCTATATGTAGTTATGAAACTTGCCGAAGCAATATCTACTGGAATTTATCATACAGTCTTAAAAACTATAGGAGGTAAAAAAAGCTCTGTCCATCTCTCAAAAGATATAGTTACTGAACTAATAAGTAATTTAGAAAGTTAAAACTCATATAGTAGAAATTTGTAATATTAGATTTAAGCATAATAGTAACTCAGTGATAAACAACGTATAAATATATATTTTTAAACTTTCTCATTTTTCTAAATACTTTTCTAATTCTTCTTCTATATCATCTAAATAACCTTAGGTTTTAATGATTTGAATCATAAGCCTATGAGTTTAAATAATATCTTTAAATATTATTTTTTCATTATATAATAATTTTTAACAACTCATATTAAAGAGAATGCAAAATAAAATTATCTATATTTATTCACCATCTTTATTTCATTTTATATATTAATATAATAACTTTCTTTCATATTCACATATAACTAACAAAAACTTAACTCTACAGTTATGGAGCCAAGTTTTTGTTAGTTATGAAATTATATGCTCATCATTTTTTTACTAAGGTCATAAATCTTATGCTTATTAATAACTAAGATGATATTAATTCTTACACTTTCTAAAGTTAATAATAGGTAATTTAAAGCTATATTTGTATAAAAATATACCACATCTTAAATATACCATTTAAATTTCGAGTGAGTTCCTTATATTAATTCCTATTAAGCTAAATTGTATAATAAAAAGTTCTATTGTTTCACATGAAACAATAGAAAAAATAACTAAACATACATTTTCACTTTATCCATGCAAGTACTTAAATTATACACAATTTGAATTATTTAAAACACAAATTATCACATAGTAATATTTAGTCCCCGTATGTAGGCATGCCTAGCGAACTCAACTTGTATCTAGCTTATTTTTTTAATACAAATTGCTTTATAGAATAATAAATGTAAATTTTAAAATTATTTAAATATAAAATACCAATTAGCTTTTAGGATTAATATATAATTGTAATGTAAGGTCACAAGTTTATTATAATAATACAGAATTACATATTATGCTCATACTTATCCTTAACGTTAAATTCTCTACTTTTAATTATATTCTCAATATCATTCACTGATTTACTGCCTTTATCTATAATTAATGTGCCATCTTTTTTATAGGTATTTCCAAAGTTATATTTTATTAAGTCATCATTTTTTAAATTACATATTATTACGTCATAATTTTCATTTTTTTCATTTTCTAAATAAACCTCAAAACCTTTATTAGATAGTTCCTGTGCAATATTATCATATTCACGTGAAACTGCAATTTTCATGAATTAATCACCTCTTAGAGTAGTATTGACATAAAATAAAATGTTTAATCTATTTATATTTTCAAGTCTATATACATTTATTTTCCTTTTGTACTTTTATTTAAGACTTGTCTCTCATCTTTATGACCCATTACTTACATATAAAAAAATTAAGGTTTTCATTAATCAAAGGAATATATTAAATAATAAAAAAGCACTAAAACTAGAATTTTAATCCTAATTTTAGCACCTTACCTGTTAGTGTTCTGTATTTATAGCCTGATGTAATACTTTTTCTTCTTCTTCAGATAAATCATATCTTGAGATTCCATTGTCTATAGGCTTAGCATAGGTGGTACTTTCATTTCTTCCATAAATGCTTGTTATTAAAATACCATTATTCTTACCATCTAGCATAGCTATTGAGTAGCTTAAGTCACTACCAATATCCTCAAAGGCCTTATATCTAATAATAGATACTTTTTGTACGCAATTAGTAGTTATCTTAGTTGTTTCATCACAAAGAGTCTTTACTTCATCTGAAACTTGTTTAACTTCATCAATTTTATCTAAGTAACTTAATAATAATTCCTCTATGTTTTTGCTATTTGTTCCTCTCATAAGTCTTTTGTACTTACGTTCTAACTTATTCAAAGCTGTTAAACAAGTAATTACTACTATAATTAATATTAAAACTAAAGCACATAGTGCAATTGTTATGTAAAGTTGCTGCTCATTAATAAAGGTTAGTATATTATCCATTGCCTCTTCTCATCCTTCCTATGTTTTGTTTCATGTGAAACATTAAACCTTTAGTAATTCCACTATTCTTTGTAAATCATCTTCAGAGTAATATTCTATCTCTATTTTGCCTTTATTATTACTTTTTTCACTTAACACTACCTTAGTATTAAAATATCCCTCTAACTTAGCTGCAATATCCTTGTGATATGGATTTACAATGTTTTTCTTTTCTCTTAGAGCTTTTTCATTTCCATAAGTCTTAATTAACTTTTCTGTTTGTCTCACATTTAAATCTTCATCTATAACTTTTTGTGCAACCTCGTATTGAACATTATTATCCTCTATTCCAAGAATTGCTCTACCATGGCCCTCAGATATTACCCCATCAATTAAGTATTCTTGAACTCTCTTATCCAAATTTAATAATCTCATACAATTAGCTATAGCACTTCTAGACTTAGAAACTTTTTTACTAATTTCCTCTTGAGTTAAACTAAAGTCTCTAATTAACTTTTTATAAGCTAAAGCTTCCTCTATTGGATTTAAGTCTTCTCTTATAATATTCTCAATTAATGAAACCTCTAATACTTGTCTATCAGATAAATCTAGAATCACCACAGGAACTTCTTTTAATCCAATTGACTTTGCGGCTCTCCATCGTCTTTCACCAGCAATGATAGTATAAGTATCTCCATCCTTTTTTAAAACGATAGGTTGAATTATTCCGTGCTCTTTAATAGATTCTGCTAACTCCATAATTTTTTCTGGGTCAAAGTACTTTCTTGGTTGATCTTCATTAGGCTTTATGGAGTTAATTGATACAGTTAATATGGACTTACTATCTTCTGTTTCAATATTGTCTTCTGGAATTAAAGATGCTAGTCCCTTTCCTAGTGCAGACTTCTTCATCATATTACTTTCCCCCTTGTCTCTTTAAAAACTCATTTGCAAGATCTTCAAAGGCTTCTGCCCCTTTACACTTATCATCATAAAGCATAATTGGAAGGCCAAAACTTGGAGATTCAGCTAGTCTAATGTTTCTAGGAATTGTAGTGTTATACACTTTTTCCTTAAAGTACTTTTTAACTTCACTTACTACTTCATTTGAAAGTTTTGTTCTTGCATCATACATACTCATAACAACACCTTCAATTTCAAGGGTCTTATTTAAGGATTTTTTAATAAGCTGTATTGTATTAACTAGTTGACTTACTCCTTCAAGTGCATAGAATTCACACTGAATAGGTATTAGTACTGAATGAGCTGCTGTAAGCGCGTTAATAGTAAGTATGCCAAGAGAAGGTGGACAGTCAATAAATATGTAATCATATTCATCTCCTAGTTCCTGTAACTTTCTCTTAAAAATTGTCTCCCTATGAGGAGCATTTATTAATTCTACTTCAGCTGCAGCAAGTTGCATAGTTGAAGGAGCTATATGAAAATTCTCCACAACCTCACATTTTTTTATTACCTCTTTTAGTGGCTTATCTGATGTTAATACATCATACATAGAAAATTCTAATTCTCTTTTATCAAAGCCTAAGCCACTAGTTGTATTACCTTGAGGGTCAATATCAATTGCTAAAACCCTATAACCATTCATAGCTAAGTATGAACATAAGTTAATATTAGTAGTAGTTTTACCTACTCCTCCCTTTTGATTAAAAACGCATATTACTTTCACAATTCTAACCCCCAATCTTTCTCTTATTTCTAAAATTTCATGAAGAATTAACCTTCATATATATCCTATGATATTTTAATTGTTTTTAATATGTAAATATCCCAGTTGTAATCTACTCTATTCACATAAAGGCACTAAAATAGAACCAAGGTGTAAATAATATACTTAATAAGCCTTGTCATTGCTTTTCTACAAATTTATATAAATTTAAACATAACTTTAACTGATAAGCTTATATAATATTAATCTAAAATCATGAATTATATAATAAATAGATGATTTATAAACTCATTACTCAGTTATAAATAAATTCTATATATTAAATATATGAAATCCATGAACTTACAGTTTTTTATACAGAATTTTATGTTATATTAATTATTATAGCTTTATAATAAAATTTATTAAAGTACTTATGTATAATATTATTAAATTTTATTGAAATAATATTATAATTATTATCTTTAATGTGATTGAAATAACATTTATCTTGTAAAATTATTCAATGTTCTAGAATTTTATCATATTTATAGCATATTTAGTTCTACTACTTAGTAGAACTTTCTCTACCAAGTGTCGTTAAAAGGCATATGTTTCATGTGAAACATATGCCTTAAATTTATCTATTAATTTACTTTTTTTGAATTGTAATAGTAACTTGAATACTATCTTCTAATTCTTTTGATCTATATTTAGCATCAATTCCATATTTATCGAACACTTGTTTTACAGTGTTAACATAAATCGCAGCATTGAATATTCCCTTAATTCTTTTTTTGCCATCTGCGGCAACTTCGCCATTAGCTAATTTTAAAAGTTCTCTATCAATTAACTCTTCAGTATTTTTAACATTTAAAGATTTTTCTACAACCTTTTCAAGAACCTCTTTTTGTAATTCTACAGTAGGTAATTTTAACAAGGCTCTTGCGTGACGCTCAGTTAACTTATTCTCAATAATTGTATTTGTTATTTCAGGTGGCAGTTTTAAAATTCTTAACTTATTAGCAATAGTAGATTGCTTTTTGCCGATAGTTTGAGCTAACTGCTCCTGAGTATAAGAATGATCTTGAATTAAATTATAATAAGCTAAAGCTTCCTCATAAAAATTTAAATCTTCTCTTTGTAAATTTTCTAAAAGTGCAATGGCAGCTGAATCCTTATCACTTATATCTACCACTATAGCAGGAACCTCAGATAGACCAGCAAGCTTAGCAGCTCTAAGTCTCCTCTCCCCTGCTACAAGCTCATATTTGTCTTCTCCTAGTTTTCTAACTGAAAGTGGCTGAATTATACCGTAAGCCTTTATAGACTGAGCAAGTTCTTCTATAGTATTATCATTAAATACTTTCCTAGGTTGATAAGTATTTGGAGCTATTAAATCTGTAGATATAAAACTAACATTTTTTTCCATAATGTACCATCCCTCTGTATATTTCCTTATATTTACAATTCTATATAAGTTTCAAAATCCCTTCTTTTTTCTTATAATTTAACAAATATTATTATACATTATTTTAGAGGATTTTTAGTTACCATTCCAGCTTTTCGTGGATATTTTTTAGGAGTTTCCTTAATCTTTCTTATTACGACTAAATTATGATTTAAGTCACTACCTTCAATATCTACTTTTAGAATTTTTTCTACTTCTCCCCCAAGAAGTTTTATAGCATTTTTTGCATCCTTCATCTCTTCATCGATTGCTGGACCCTTCATTGCTACAAAATATCCTCCAACTTTTACATAAGGTAAGCAAAATTCGCTAAGTACTGCCAAATTTGCTACTGCCCTAGAAACTGCTGCATCAAATTTTTCTCTATATTTAACTTCCTTTGCAAAGTCCTCTGCTCTACCATGTATAGTTTCTATATTTTCTAGGTTTAGTTCTCTTATAACTTCATTTAAAAAGTTAATTCTTTTATTTAAAGAATCTAAAAGTACAATTTTTGAAGTAGGATTTATTATTTTCATAGGTATTCCAGGAAATCCTCCCCCAGTACCTATATCGATAATTTTTCTTGCATTCTTTAGTTCTTCACATTTAAAAACCTTAATGGAATCAATAAAATGTTTTTGTATTATCTCTTTATCTTCAGTAATAGCTGTTAGATTAACTTTTTCATTCCATTCCTTAATAAGTTCCTTATATTTTATAAATTTACTATATTTATCCTCATTGAATTCCAAGCCTTCATTGTTACTAGCTTCATTTAAAATATCAAAATACTCCATAAATACCTCCAAAGGTCTATTCACTTTTCTCTATATTGTCACTATTAGCATTAATTCTATTTCTTTGTTCTAAATAAATAAGCAGAACAGAAATATCTGCAGGGGAAACTCCAGATATCCTAGATGCTTGCCCTATGCTAATAGGTCTAATGTTGTTTAGTTTTTGTATTGCTTCAATTCGTAAACCTTTTATATCTTCATAATTCAAATCTTTAGGTATAAGCTTCTCCTCATACTTTTTGAATTGATTAATTTGCTCTAGCTGTTTTGTAATATAACCTTCATACTTAGAAACTATATTAACCTGCTCTTTTACTGCCTCACTTAGTTCTTGTCTTTCTAAGTCTAATTCAGCTACGTTATAATAGTCTAACTCTGAACGTTTTATAAGTTCGTATAGGCTAATAGGCTTTCTTAATGCTACAGAACCTTTACTTTCTAAAAACTCATTAACTTCTCTTTTGTTAGTTATCTGCAATGATTTTATTCTTTCAATCTCTTTTTCTATATCCTCTTTTTTAGAAGTAAACTTATTATATCTTTCCTCTGTAACTAGTCCTACTTTATATCCTATTTCCGTTAATCTTAAATCTGCATTATCTTGCCTTAAAAGCAGTCTATACTCTGAACGTGAAGTCATCATTCTATAAGGTTCATTAGTTCCTTTAGTAACTAAATCGTCCACTAAAACTCCAATGTAAGCATCAGATCTACTTAAAACTAATGGTTCTCTATTTTGAAGTTTTAATGCAGCATTTATTCCTGCTAATATTCCTTGGCCTGCTGCTTCCTCATATCCAGAACTTCCATTTACCTGCCCTGCTGAGAAAAATCCATCAATATGCTTAAATTCCAAGGTTGGTTTTAGTTGAGTTGGATCTATACAATCATACTCAATTGCATAAGCAGTTCTCATCATTTCCACATTTTCAAGCCCTGGAATTGTTTTAAGCATCTCTATTTGTACATCTTCTGGAAGAGAGCTACTCATCCCTTGAAGGTAAAGTTCTTCTGTATATTCTCCTTCTGGTTCAACAAATAATTGATGTCTTTCCTTATCTCTGAATCTCATTACCTTATCCTCTATGGAAGGACAATATCTAGGTCCCGTACTTTTTATAGAACCATTATATAACGGAGATCTATGTATATTTTCCATTATAACCTCATGGGTTCTTTCATTGGTATAAGTTAGATAACAAGAAACTTGAGGTCTTTCAATATTTTCACTTATAAATGAAAAAGGTACTACCTTTTCATCTCCTCTTTGTTCCTCCATTTTTGAAAAATCCACGGATCTTCTATTGACTCTAGCTGGAGTTCCTGTTTTAAATCTTCTTAGGGATATTCCAAGTGATTCCAAAGAACTTGATAACTCATTGGCAGGGAATAGCCCACTTGGTCCTTCATTTAAGGTTACTTCTCCAATTATTACTTGAGATTTTAAATATGTACCACTAGTTAAAATTACTGCTCTACAAGTGAAATAAGCTCCATGTCTAGTAAGAACTCCTTTAACTTTATTATCTTCAACATCTATGCTTACAACTTCAAGTTGCTTTAGATATAAATTAGGTTCTTTCTCAATAACATTCTTCATTCTTTCAGAATATCTTTTTTTATCTGCTTGAGCCCTTAAAGAATGAACTGCTGGGCCCTTTGATGTATTTAGCATTCTTGACTGAATATAGGTATGGTCAATATTAATACCCATTTCTCCACCTAAAGCATCTATTTCTCTGACTAAATGTCCCTTTGCTGTTCCCCCAATATTAGGGTTACAAGGCATAAATGCTACACTATCTAAGTTCAAAGTACACATTAGAGTTTTACAATTCATTCTAGCTGTAGCTAGTGCAGCTTCACAACCTGCATGACCAGCTCCAATTACAACTACATCATAATCTCCTGCAACATATTTCATAAGCTCACCTACTTTCCTAAACAAAACTCTTTAAATATTTTATCAATAATATTCTCTTCAAGAGAATCTCCTGTTATTTCGCCCAAATATGACCAAGCATTTCTAATGTCTATAGAAGCTAAATCTATGGCAAAAGTATTATTTAATACATCTATAGCACTAACTATACTTTCCTTAGCTCTAAATAAAGCTTCTTTATGGCGAGTATTGGTTATAATAATGTTATTTGCATTTATCTCTCCTTTAAAGAATAATTCTTTAATGGTAGTTTTTACTTCATTTATTCCTTCACCTGTTTTTACAGAAATGTTAATCATATACTTTGAATTAAGTTCTTTTAAATCATCTTTATTTATTTTAACATCTAAATCAGATTTATTTAATAAAACAATATATTTCTTATCTTTAATATGGCTTATTATTTCTTTATCTTCCTCATCTAACTCTCTACTAGAATCCAACATTAAAAGAACTAAGTCAGCCTCATTTATTTTTTCCTTAGATCTTTCTACCCCGATCTTTTCCACTACATCTTCCGTTTCTCTAATTCCAGCAGTATCAATTACCTTAATTGGAACTCCAGAAATATTTATATATTCCTCTATTACATCTCTTGTAGTGCCTGGTACATCAGTTACTATAGCTCTATTTTCTTTTGTTAAAGCATTTAATAGAGAAGATTTACCTACATTAGGCTTTCCAACTATTACTGTACTTAAACCTTCTCTTAATATCTTGCCTTCTTCTGATGTTTCAATTAGCTCCCCTATTTCATCCTTAATCTCTAAAAGTTGTTTTACAGCCATATCTGCAGTAACCTCTTCTAGATCGTCCTCTGGATAATCAACTGTGGCTTCTATATGAGCTATAGTTGAAAGTAAGGTTTCTCTAAGTCTTCTAATCTCCTTTGATACTCCTCCCTCACTTTGCATAAGGGCAGATTTCATACTAAGATCTGTTTTCGCTCTAATAATATCAATTACTGCTTCTGCTTGAGATAAGTCTATTCTCCCATTTAAAAAGGCTCTCTTAGTGAACTCCCCTGGGTCTGCCAGTCTAGCTCCATTTTTTATCACTTGCTCTAAAATTTTATTAGTAGCTACTACTCCCCCATGACAGTTTATTTCAATTGTATCTTCAGCTGTAAAGCTTCTTGGCCCCTTCATAAAAGATACTATAACTTCATCTATATGTTCATTATTTTCATCAATAATATATCCATATCTCATAGTGTAAGTTTTAATATCATCAATGGTTCTTCCATTTCTTCCTTTAAAAATCCTTGAAACAATTTGTAAAGCCTTATCTCCTGATACTCTGACAATTGCAATACCGCCTTCTCCTAAACTAGTAGCTATAGCTGCAATAGTATCAAAATCTTTCATGTTTATCACTCCTATTTATGAAAGTATCTATATTATAGTTGCTGGCTCAAATATAAAGTAAACTAAGTTTAATTATTTATATAACAGTTATAACCAGCTAAAATACTATATCTTCTTATCTTCTTATCTTAATATATTCTTATCTTTATTTCATTTTGAACAGGTTCATTTTTCGTGCTGCTTTGGAACCATACTTTAATTTATTCAGTATGAATAAAATTTATCTTCATAAACCCTTAGGGGAACCAGATCAGGACTCATGTATAAGTTAAGTTCTAATTCTGGTTCCCTATACTTAAACAAATATATCTATATTTTGTCCCTTACTTCCAATTATATCCTATAATCTAATAGAAAATATAAATTAAACTAGCAATAACTTCTATATTGCTAGCTTTTAATATACAAGCTTATTATAAATTATACTCTAAGCTATGTCATTAACTTATTGTATTATTATGTATCAAATTGAACTTTTTATATGATAAGTTTTAATCTAAACATAATAAAAAGAAAGCCTATTAAGCTTTCTTTAATTCAATAACTACTCTTCTATAAGGTTCTTCACCCTCACTATAAGTTTTAACATAAGGGTCGTTTTGTAACGTAGAATGTATTACTCTTCTTTCATATGGATTCATAGGCTCTAATTTTAAGGTCTTTCCACCAACTCTAACTTTATAAGCCATTTTTGATGCAAGCTTCCTTAAAGTTTCTTGTCTATTGAATCTATAGTTCTCTGTATCTAGAATTACTCTTTTATACTCATTATTGTGATCTTTATTTATAACCAAACTTACTAAGTATTGAAGAGAATCCAAAGTTTCTCCTCTATAGCCTATTAAAATCCCCATATTAGGACCAACTAAATTAATTTTTACATCATTGCCTTCTTCTTTAATTTTTATTTCAGCCTTAATTTTCATAGAATTTAAAACTTCTCTTAAAAAATCATAAGCTTCAGCAATGTAATCTCTTTTAACTGTAACCCTAACTTTAGCTGGCTTTACACCAATAATATTTAAAAATCCTTTGCTACCTTCTTCTAAAACCTCAATAGTAACCTTATCTTCAGTAACCTTTAACTCTGATAATGCATTTTTAATAGCATCTTCAGTAGTTTTCCCCATGCTTTCTATAGTTTTCATACCCTAGGCACCGCCTTTCTACTATTAAAATAGGCTATATTATAATACTTCTGTATTTGGTTTTTTAAATTCTTTTTTTAGTAATAAGTTTTGAAGTAATTGAATTATGTTGTTTACAACCCAATAAAATACTACTGCTCCTGAAAACTTAAGAGACATAAAAACAAAGAATATGGACATACCAATATTCATTGTAGATGCTTGCTTAGCTGCTGCATCATCTCCGCCTGCTTGCATTGATTTAGTAGATAAATAAGTTGTTAAACCTGAAATTATCGGCATTATATAAGTTTTATCTGGTGATGATAATGGTTTTAGCCATAAAAAGCTTGCGTCTCCATAATTAATATGCTGTAACACATAAAACATTGCAATTACTATTGGAAACTGAATAAGCATTGGTAAACATCCACCCATTGGACTTACATTATTATCTTTATAAAGTTTCATAACCTCTTGCTGTGCTTTTTGAGGATCCTTTTTATACTTTTCTTGAACTCTCTTTATTTCTGGCTGAATAGCACTCATTTTTGCTGTAGATTTTGTTTGTCTTATGCTTAATGGTAATAACAATACCCTAATAGCAACAGTAAACAGTATTATAGTAATACCAAAAGACCAATTTGGATCTGATACCATATTTTGAACTAATCCATGAATGCCATTAAAAAAATTTTCAAACATTTTATTTAAGAATGTCGTCAAATTTAAACCCTCCTAATATTTTATTTTACTGGGTCATAACCACCCTTATGATACGGATGACATCTTAGAATCCTCTTTAATGCCATAAAACCACCTTTTATTGCCCCATATCTTTCTATTGCTTCTATTGCATACTCAGAACATGTGGGGACATAGATACAACAAGGTGCTTTAAGTGGTGATATGTACTTTCTATAAAATTTAATTACTTTTAGTAATATTTTTTTCAACATTATTAAGACCTGATTTCCTAAATAAGTCCTTAATTGAACTTTCTATTTCTTTATAACTTTTATTATTAGAAGCAGTTCTTGCAACAAAAACCAAATCATACCCTTGTTTTAATCCCTGTTTATTAAGCCTATAACTTTCACTTACTAACCTTTTTACTCTGCTTCGAATTACACTTTTTCCTACCTTTTTACTTACGGAAATTCCTACTCTATTTATATTCTTGTTATTTTTAAAGATGTACAGTACTAATAGAGCATTTGAAAAAGACTTACCTCTTCTATAAACTAATCTAAATTCAGGATTTTTTCTCAATCTCTCTTCTTTCATTTTAAGTTGCGTCCTACTTTCCTAAGTAACTTTATTAAATTGCAGAAAAAGGCCACATCTGCGGCCCTTATGCTGTCAATCTTTTTCTTCCTTTAAGTCTTCTTCTTTTAAGAACGTTTCTTCCAGACTTAGTGCTCATTCTCTTTCTGAATCCGTGCTCTTTTTTTCTTTGTTTCTTTTTAGGTTGGTATGTCATGAACATGCGCTCCACCCCCTTCTGTTTTTTCCTACATTTTATTTATAGCAATTTGTTATTACTATTTTATCGTTTTACTATTAGATTATATAGTCAAGGTTTATTAATGTCAAGACACCTATTGTGACAAAAGAATGTTAGTTTTTACATAATTTTGTTGATAAATTATATAAGTTATTAGTTTTTTTGTGGATAACTTCTTGAATAGCTTTTTAAGTTTTGATATCATGTAAACATAACTGTTAATAACTTATACTTTTAAAAGTTATGCACAACCTGTTGATAAATATGTGTATAACTTGTTTCTTTGTTGTATATTACTTGTTTTTCTTAGGATATTATAGTCTAATATCCGGGATTTTATACAGTTTAATAATGTGAATAATTATCTTATTACATATGTTAATAACTTTTTGTAATCATAATTATCCATATAATTATAAACATGTGAATAATTTATTGGACATTTGTCAACAACTCTAAATGTGTCATAAATTTGTTAGTATTATTGTTTATTTGTTGTTAGTCTTATGTGAATAATTTTTTCTCATTTATATAAATAATTTTTTCATAGAACGGGAGGATATGAAATGAGCACCCAAGTAAGAGAAATATGGGACAAAACCTTAAACACACTTAAGGGCGAGCTTACTGAAGTAAGCTTTAATACTTGGATAAAAAGCATTGAACCGATGTCTATAAGTGATACTACTATAAGATTAGGTGTTCCTAACAATTTCACAAAAGATATCCTTGAAAATAGATATAAAGACTTGATTAAAAATTCTATACAAGCAGTGTTTAATAAATCCTATAATATTGAGTTTTTTATTATATCTGAAGAAGCTGTTGAATTAGAATCTAATAAAAAGTCTGAGGAATCAAAACCTACCTTGATAGTAAATGATGAGATGTCTGCTACGCTAAATCCAAAATACACCTTTGACTCTTTTGTCATTGGTAATAGTAACAGGTTTGCTCATGCTGCATCCCTTGCCGTTGCTGAATCTCCAGCTAAAGCCTACAACCCCTTATTTATATATGGAGGCGTTGGACTTGGAAAAACTCACTTGATGCATGCTATTGGACACTATATTCAAAACATAAACCCTAGATCCAAAGTTGTTTATGTTTCCTCAGAAAAGTTTACTAATGAACTTATCAACTCTATAAAAGATGATAAAAATGAGGAATTTAGAAGCAAATATAGAAATGTGGATGTACTGCTAATAGATGATATTCAATTTATTGCTGGGAAAGAACGTACACAAGAAGAATTTTTCCATACCTTTAATACCTTACATGAGGCCAGCAAACAAATAATTTTATCTAGTGATAGACCACCAAAGGAAATTCCTACTTTAGAGGATAGGCTGCGTTCAAGATTTGAATGGGGACTTATTGCTGATATACAAGCTCCAGACTTTGAAACAAGAATTGCAATTTTGAAAAAGAAAGCTGATGTAGAAAAGCTAAATATACCAAATGAAGTAATGGTATATATTGCGACTCACATAAAGTCTAACATTAGAGAATTAGAAGGTGCACTTATAAGAATAGTTGCTTATTCTTCACTAACAAATAGAGAAATTAGTGTAGAGCTAGCTTCTGAGGCACTTAAAGATATTATTTCAAATAAAAATGCAAAACAAATTACTATAGAACTTATTCAAGATATAGTTTCTTCTTACTATGGACTCAAGATAGAGGATTTTAAGTCCTCAAGAAGAACTAGAAATGTAGCATTTCCAAGACAAATTGCTATGTATTTATCTAGAAAACTTACAGATACTTCATTGCCAAAGATTGGTGAAGAATTTGGTGGGAGAGATCATACCACTGTAATTCATGCCTATGAGAAAATATCCCAAAGCTTAAAAAAGGATGATAACTTACAATCAACTGTTGCAGAGCTTACTAAGAAAATCAGCCAAAAATAAAAACTCTATAATTAACAGTTGTTGATACATTTATAAATTAGCATTGTTGATAAAAAAGTTAATATTGTTGTCTTGTTAACATTGTGGATAAATGTAATTTTCAACTCGGAATTTATCCACAATTATTTTTATACAATTTTTCTTAGTTTATATGGGGTTGAGGCACTTATCCACAAACCCACAGCCCCTACTACTATTACTACTATTTTTTTATTATTATCTAGTCTATCTTACCGTGTATTTTTCATGTGTATAAAGGAGGATTTATTTATGAAATTTATTACTGAAAAAAGTTTACTACAAGATGCCATATCTACAGTTCAAAAAGCAATTACAGGAAAATCTACAATGCCTATACTTCAAGGAATATATATATCAGCAAAAGATAGTACATTAACTCTTATAGGCTCAGATATAGATGTAAGCATTGAAACTAAAATTGAAGCAAACATCATAGAAGAGGGAGAAATTGTCCTAGATTCTAGGCTTTTCGGTGAGATTGTCAGAAAGTTACCTAATGATCAGATTGAAATTACTAAGATAGCAAATAATAATATAGAGATTATTTGTCAAAAATCCATTGTTCAACTTATACATATGAGTGGGGAAGAATACCCAAATCTACCTATAGTTGATGAAGATGTAGTGCTATCAATATCACAAAGAAGTTTAAAAAATATGATAAAATCCACAATATTTGCTATTTCTCAGGATGATACAAGACCAATACTTACTGGTGTTTTGTTTGAAATAAAGAATAAAAAACTAAATTTAGTAGCACTAGATGGATATAGAGTGGCCTTTAGAAGTGAAAATACAGATTGCAGTTATGACAAAGAAGCTGTAATTCCTGGAAAAACTTTAAATGAAATCTCAAAAATACTTAATGATAGTGATGACGAGGTTCAAATTACCTTCACTAACAACCAAATTTTATTTAATTTTGGGAATACAAAGGTTATTTCTAGACTTTTAGAAGGAGAATTTATTAAATATAGCTCAATTATTCCTCAAGAATACAAACTAAAACTGTCTGTAAGAAGAGATGATATGCTAAGTTGTATTGAAAGAGCATCTTTAATGGCTAAGGATGGAAATACTAACCTGGTAAAATTAGATATTGAAGAAGATGTTATGATTGTTACTTCTAATTCTCAATTGGGAAAAGCAAGAGAAGAAGTAAATATTAATCTGCAAGGTGAAGGTTTGAAAATTGCATTTAACTCTAAATACCTTATTGATGTGTTTAAAATCATGGAAGAGGACGAAATTATAATGGAACTTACCTCTCCAGTAACGCCTTGTGTTGTTAGAAATAAAAATGAAGATAACTGTACTTACTTATTATTGCCAGTAAGACTTTTAAATAATAACTAGGAGTGATAAAATGGTAGAAGTTGAAATAACTACTGAGTTTATAAAATTAGATTCTTTTTTAAAGTTTACTGGGGCCGTTACTTTAGGTTCAGAAGCTAAGTTTTTTATACAAAGTGGTGAAATCAAGGTCAATGGTGAAGTAGAGACTCAAAGAGGAAAAAAATTGTATAAAGGTGACCAAGTAGAGTTTCAAGGTGAAATATACAAAGTTAAATAAATTATTATAGAGGCTGGGCAGGTACAGCCTCTTTTAAATTTATAAATATTTTAGAGTTTTTTAGGGTTTATTTGAATATAATATAAACATTTGAAACTTTTATTCAATGTAGTAAAATAATAGGTATAGGTAATTACAGTTATTTTACTCAATTACTTACACTTGACTAAAATATTATGATATAATTTAATAGGTGTTTTATGTATATTAAATATTTAAATTTGATGAATTTTAGAAACTATAAGGAATTAAATCTTGAATTTTGCAATGGAACAAATGTTTTTGTAGGAGATAATGCACAAGGTAAAACAAATATCTTAGAAGCACTTTATTATACAAGTATCGGAAAATCCCACAGGACTAACAAGGATAAAGAGCTAATAAACTGGAATGAGGACGAAGCATATATTAGCACATATATATCCAAAGACAGGTTAGATAAAAAAATCCAAATTAAAATTTTTAAAGAAGGAAAAAAAGGAATAAATATAAATTCTATAAAGATAACCAAGCTTCAGGAACTAGTTGGAGTATTGAATGTGGTTATGTTTTCTCCTGAGGACTTAAATATAGTAAAAGATTCACCGTCTTACAGAAGAAGATTTATAGATATAGAACTATGTAAGTTAAACACTAGGTACTACTATAGCTTATCCATGTACAAAAAGGTGCTTAATGAACGAAATACTGTGCTTAAAAGATATAACAGTAATCCAGATATGTTGGACATATATGATATTCAACTTTCAGATTTAGGAAGTTATATAGTAAAAGAAAGATTAAAGTATATAACAAAACTAAATGAACATGGAAGTAGGATACACAAGGAGATTACTCAAAATAAAGAGGTTATAGAGTTTAAATATAATACATCATTAAAGTTAACAGAGGACATTAAGGGTGAAATTTATAACTCATTAATTAATAATAGAAAAAGAGATATGGAAAGAAGAGTAACTTCTGTTGGTCCCCATAGAGATGATTTAACTATCTTAATAAATAACATGGATGTAAAAGTCTATGGTTCTCAGGGGCAGCAAAGAACATCAGTGCTTTCAATTAAGTTTGCATCTCTTTATATTATTAAAGAGCTTACTGGTGAATTTCCTCTTCTTCTTTTAGATGATGTGTTGTCTGAACTTGATACAAAAAGGCAAGAATATATATTAAGTTCAATAAAAAATGTTCAAACTTTGATTACCTGTACAGGTATGAATGATATAAAAAGCAGTTTAAAAAGTGAAGTATTCAAGATATTTAAGGTTAAAAATGGTCATATAGAAGAAGGATAAAATTAAGGAGGGTCACAATGTTTCTGCATTTAGGTGAAAATGTAGTGGTGCCAATTAAAGATGTTATTGGAATTTTCGATATTGAAGCCACTATGTATAGTCCAGATACAAGTCAATTTTTAAGAATGGCAGAAGAAGATGGGTTTGTGGAGAGAATTACAAAGGACAAACCTAAATCCTTCGTAATAGCAGAGGTTGATAAAAAGAGTAAAATATATCTTTCTCCAATCTCTTCAGCTACTTTAAGCAAAAGAACAGATATTGTATATTGTGAGCTTTAGTTTAAGTTAGGAGGATGAAAATGAGTAATAATCAAGTTTATGATGAAAATCAGATACAGGTGCTTGAAGGTCTTGAGGCTGTAAGAAAAAGACCAGGAATGTATATTGGTAGTACTAGCTCAAGAGGACTTCACCACCTAGTATACGAAATAGTTGATAATAGTATAGATGAAGCTTTGCAGGGTTTTTGTGATAAGATTGAGGTTATAATACATGAAGATAACTCAATTACAGTAAAAGATAATGGAAGAGGTATGCCAGTAGGTATACATCCAAAGATGAACATTCCTACTGTAGAGGTTATAATGACAGTTCTTCACGCTGGAGGAAAATTTGGTGGTGGGGGATATAAAGTATCAGGAGGGCTTCATGGAGTTGGAGCATCTGTTGTAAATGCTTTATCTGAACTTTGTGAGGTTATAGTAAAAAGAGATGGCCATGTATGGAAACAAGCCTTTTCAAGAGGTAAGACTATATCACCTTTCGAATGTCTTGGAGATACTGAGGACCATGGAACTACCACCCATTTTAAACCGGACCCAGATATATTCGAAGAACTAGAATATGATTATGATACTTTATGTCAAAGACTAAGAGAACTTGCTTTTTTAAATAAGGGTATTAAAATAGCAATAAGTGATGAAAGAAATAATAAAGCACAAGATTTTCACTATGAGGGAGGAATAAAATCCTTCGTAGAATACCTAAATAGAAATAAAGGTAAAATCCATAATGAACCTATCTATGTAGAAGGGGTGAAGGATTCTACTTCAGTTGAAATTGCTCTTCAGTACAATGATACTTATATAGAGAATTTGTTTTCCTTTGCAAATAATATAGATACTGTTGAAGGTGGAACTCATTTAGTTGGCTTTAAGACAGCATTAACAAGAGTTCTAAATGACTATGCTAAAAAATTTGGATTCTTAAAGGAAAATGATAAGAATCTATCTGGAGAAGATGTTAGGGAAGGATTAACAGCTATTGTTTCTGTTAAACTAACAGACCCACAGTTTGAAGGACAAACAAAAACTAAACTTGGAAATAGTGAAGTTAGAGGTATTGTAGAAACTGTAGTTGCAGACACGGTAAGTGCCTTCTTAGAAGAAAATCCAGGAGTTGGTAAAAGTATTATTGAGAAGGGCTTAAATGCAGCAAGAGCAAGGGAAGCTGCTAAGAAGGCTCGTGAGCTTACAAGAAGAAAATCTGTTCTTGAAAGCACATCTCTTCCAGGAAAGCTTGCAGATTGTTCCTCTAAAGACCCTGAAGAATGCGAAATTTACATTGTTGAGGGAGATTCTGCGGGAGGTTCTGCAAAGCAAGGGAGAGATAGAAAGTTCCAAGCAATACTTCCTTTAAGAGGAAAAATCATGAATATTGAAAAGCAAAGGCTAGATAAGATTCTAAATTCAGAGACTATAAGGTCTATGATTACAGCCTTTGGAGCAGGAATAGGCAAAGAATTTGATGTATCAAAATTAAGATATAATAGAATTATTATAATGACGGACGCCGATGTAGATGGAGCTCATATTAGAACACTATTATTAACTTTCTTCTACCGTTATATGAAAGAGCTAGTTGAGCAAGGACATGTGTTTATTGCACAACCACCATTATATAAAGTTACAAAGTCTAAAAAAGACTATTATACTTATAGTGACTCAGAATTAGATAATTTACTTGCTGAACTTGGCGGTAAAGACAATAATACTGATATCCAAAGGTATAAAGGTCTTGGAGAAATGAATGCAACTCAGCTTTGGGATACTACAATGAATCCAGAGGTTAGAACGTTACTTCAAGTTACTGTAGAGGATGCTATGGCTGCAGACGAGATATTTACTATTCTTATGGGAGATAAAGTTGAACCACGTAGAGAATTTATACAAGAAAATGCTAAAAAGGTTGTGAATTTAGATATTTAACCTTTAGGAAATAAAGTGAGGGTGTAGTACATGAATAATGAACATAGGGTATTACCCGTTGATATAAGACATGAAATGAAAAAATCTTATATAGATTATGCCATGAGTGTTATAGTAGGCCGTGCTCTACCAGATGTTAGAGATGGTTTAAAGCCTGTTCATAGAAGAATATTATATTCAATGCATGAACTTGGAATAACACCAGAAAAGGGATATAGAAAATGTGCCAGAATTGTAGGAGACGTTTTAGGTAAGTATCACCCACATGGTGATAGCTCTGTCTATGATGCACTAGTTAGAATGGCACAGGATTTTTCAATTAGATACACATTAGTAGATGGACACGGTAACTTTGGTTCTGTAGATGGAGACTCTGCTGCTGCAATGAGATATACAGAAGCTAAAATGAGTAAAATTACAGCTCAAATGCTTCGAGATATCAATAAGGAAACTGTAGACTTTGGACCAAACTTTGATGGTGAGGAAAGAGAACCATTAGTATTGCCATCTAGATTTCCTAATCTTTTAGTTAATGGTTCATCAGGTATAGCAGTTGGAATGGCTACAAACATACCACCACATAACTTAAATGAGGTTATTGACGCTGTAATAATGCTTATTGATAATAGTGAAGCTACAGTTGAAGAGTTGATGACAAAAATAAAAGGCCCAGACTTTCCTACAGCTGGAATAATTCTAGGTAAGAGTGGAATTAGAAGTGCATATGAAACTGGTAGGGGAAAGGTTCTTGTAAGAGCTAGAGCTGTAATTGAGGAACATAAGGGAAGAAACTGGATTATAGTTTCAGAAATACCTTATCAAGTTAATAAGGCTAACTTAATTGAACATATTGCAGAGCTTGTTAAAGATAAGAAGCTTGATGGTATCTCAGACCTTAGAGATGAATCAGATAGAGATGGTATGAGAATAGTTATAGAACTTAAGAGAGATGCTAATGCCAATGTAGTATTAAATAGGCTTTATAAGCATACAAAAATGCAAGATAGCTTTGGCATTATAATGCTTGCTTTAGTTGATAATGAGCCACAAGTACTTAACTTGAAACAAATGCTCGTATATTATCTAAATCATCAAAGGGACGTTATCAGAAGAAGAACAATCTTTGAACTAGATAAGGCAGAAGCTAGAGCTCATATACTTGAAGGTCTTAAAATTGCTTTAGACCACATAGATGAAGTTATAAATTTAATTAGAAGTTCTAAAAATGGTAGTGAAGCTAAGGAAGGCTTAATGGCTAGATTTGGGCTTACAGATAAGCAAGCTCAGGCAATACTTGATTTAAGACTTCAAAGATTAACAGGTCTTGAAAGAGAAAAAATAGAAGAAGAGTATAAAGAAGTCTTAGAAACTATTAAATACTTAAGATCTATTCTTGAAAATGAAGAAATCTTATTAGGTATAATTAAAGACGAGTTAACTGAAATTAAAAATAAATATGGTGATGAGAGAAGAACTGTTATAGAGAAAAATCCTTATAGCATGGATGAAGAGGATTTAATTGACGAAGAAGATGTTGTTATCACCTTAACTCATACTGGTTATATAAAAAGATTGCCAGTGGATACTTATAATGCTCAGAAAAGAGGGGGCAGAGGAATACAGGGCGTAAATGCAAAGGAAAATGACTTTGTAGAGCATGTATTGATTACTCCTACTTTAAATAGCATACTATTCTTCACAAACAGAGGAAAAGCTTATAAGCTTAAGGCTTACGAAATTCCTGAGGGAAGCAGAACTTCCAAGGGGACTAATATAGTAAACATACTTCCGTTAGAAGCTGGTGAGTCAATCCAAGCTGTAATATCTTTAAGAACCTTTGATAAGGATAATTATCTTGTAATGGGTACTAAAGAAGGAATCGTTAAGAAGACTTCTCTTGATAAGTATGAGCATATAAGAAAGAATGGACTAAATGCTATAAATCTTAGAGAAAATGATGAGCTTATAGGGGTTAGAATTACCACTGGAAATAGTGAAATAGTATTTGTAACTAAGTGTGGTTATTCTATACGCTTTAGTGAGAAAGATGTTAGAGAAATGGGTAGAACTGCAACAGGTGTTAAGGCTATTACCTTAAGGGAAGATGATATTGCAGTTTCTATGATTATTGCAAAACCTAATGAAGAATTATTAGTAATCAGTGAAAAAGGCTTTGGAAAGAGAACAGATATTTCAGAGTACACGCTTCAAAGAAGAGGTGGAAAAGGCCTTAAAACCTATAGAGTTACAGAAAAAACTGGTAGATTAGTTGGTGCTAGAGTAGTTAGGGATTTAGATGAAATGATGCTTATTAATAGTGATGGTATAATCATTAGAATTAATGTAAGTGATATTTCTACAACTAGCAGAAATGCTATGGGAGTTACCCTAATGAAGACTGGTGAAGACGTAAATATAGTTGCTATAGCCAAGATTAACTATGTTGATGCAAAAGATGAAGAGATAGAACTAGAAGAATCTAAAAATATAATAAATGATGGATCAGATGTAGCATTAGAGTTAGATAATGACGAGGATTTTGAAGATGATGATGTTATGGAAGAGGATTTAGAAGAAGAATTAGAAGAAGTAAAAGAGTTAGAGGATGAAATATAGTCCTTAATAACTTTATTTAGTAGATTTCACAGTGAAAAAAGACTAAGTTAGATAACAATCTAGCTTAGTCTTTTTTATATTATTAGGGGTTTTAAGATATACAATATATAATAATTAAGCTAAACACTTCCTAGTGTATCAATAATTAAAAAATAGAGATATTTAAAGGAATTTATAGATATTATAGGGTTATTTTAGCCACAGTAAGGATTGTGTGATTATCACATCAATAGATTATGGTAAGATATTTCTTGTCCTTAAGAACGGACACAAACACTAAGAAAACTTCAACAGAGTTTTGAAATTGAAATAAAAATTTTAAAATAAAAAAGTGTTGACAATAAGTTTTGAAAGTGATAAGATATACAAGTCGCCAGTTGATGGCGCTGCTACAATGTAGCACTAAATTGGTCTTTGAAAATTAAACAGAGAAAAAGGTAAAACCAGTTAATTCTAGTGAACTAATAGTTCACAAAATGACTTTAACAAGTCAGCGATAAATAGAGCATAGCTCGAACATCAATTTTAAATTGAGAGTTTGATCCTGGCTCAGGACGAACG
>NZ_JAGGLL010000031.1 GCF_017874425.1 Clostridium punense | reverse complement strand
TCCCATAATAATAACTCCTTTGATAAGTCTTAGAGTTATTATTGGGAAGATTAAGCTTGTTAATACTTTAAATTTCGGAGTGGTAAATCTATATAAATTAATAAATTAGATAAGGTTTTATTTGCATTAGAATTTCAAGGGTATCAATATGTTGATGAAGATAAATTTTATATATAAGTTGAAATATTACTTCTACATTATAAGATATTTTAAAGCAACTTATTATTAAAAGAATACAAAGTAGAATTTCATATATTTATAAAGTATCGTTACTGAATTTTATATAACATGAATTTTTGGAGGGATTATAGTGGAGGATAAAAAATTAGTTAAATTAGCAATAGAGGCAAGAGAAAAAGCTTATGTTCCATATTCAAAGTTTCCAGTAGGAGCTGCTGTTGAAACGGAAGATGGTACAGTATTCACAGGTTGTAACATAGAAAACGCATCCTTTGGGGCTACGAACTGTGGTGAGAGAACAGCAATATTTAAAGCAGTATCTGAAGGTCATAGAGTAATTAAAAGAATAGCAGTAGTAGGAGATATGTCTACTTTCACTGCACCTTGTGGGATATGCAGACAAGTAATTGCAGAATTTGCAAGTAAGGATATAGAAATAATATTAGTTAAAAATGAAGAAGAATATGTAAAGAAAACTTTAGAAGAAATACTTCCAGGAGCCTTTACTAAAGAAGACTTACAGAAATAAGGAGGAATTATGTTCAAATCAGGATTCGTAACAATTATCGGAAGACCAAATGTAGGAAAATCAACCTTAATGAATAATATTATGGGGGAGAAACTTTCTATAGTTTCAAGTAGACCACAAACCACTAGAAATAACATTCAAACCATTCATACCACTAAGGAACATCAAATTGTGTTTGTGGACACTCCAGGAATGCATAAGCCTAGACATAAGCTAGGTGAGTACATGGTTAAGGTAGCAAAAGACTCAATAAATGAAGTAGATGTTGTACTATTTTTAACCACCCCTGAAGAGGAAGTAAATGCAGGAGATATGCATATTCTCCAGCAGTTAAAAGAATGTAACGTACCTGTATTTTTACTAGTTAATAAGATAGATGAAAACCCAGAAAATAGAATTGCAAAAACCTTAACTAACTATGCTGATGTCTTTGAATTTAAAGAAATAGTACCACTATCAGCAATGAATGGTAAAAATGTAGATAAGATTATTGAACTTATAGAAGCGCATCTTCCAGAGGGACCAATGTACTACCCAGAAGATATGATTACTGATCAGCAGGAAAGATTTATTGTCACTGAAACCATTAGAGAAAAAGCACTAAGATTACTTTCTCAAGAAGTACCTCATGGTATTGCTGTGGAAATAATTCATATGAAAAAGGATGAAAAGGGTAGATATAACATAGAAGCCAACCTATTGTGTGAAAAGGATTCTCATAAGGGGATAATAATAGGTAAGAACGGAGCAATGATGAAGAAAATTTCTACCTATGCTCGTCAAGATTTAGAGAAGTTTTTAAACTCTCCTGTGACTTTAAAGCTTTGGGTTAAGGTTAAAAAGGATTGGAGAGATAGTCAGTTTATGCTTAAGGAATTAGGGTATAAATAAGCCCAAACCGCGTAGGGGTTGATTCATTGAATACTATAAAAACAAGAGCAGTAGTTATTAAAACCCAGGATTATAAAGAACATGACAGATTAGTGTGGCTTTTTAGTGAGGATTTAGGAAAGATTTCTACCATTGCAAAGGGGGCTAAGAAAAGTAAAAATAAGAGCTTTTCTACAACACTGCCCTTTTGCTTTGGAGAATATGTAATATATAAAGGCAGAGGTCTTTATAATTTAAATGAAGGAAAAATTGTAGAATCTTTTCAAGATATTTTAAATGATTATGAAACTTTGATATATGGTTCCTATTTTAATGAACTTATAGACATAGCTTGTGGAGAAGAAAACTACTTAGGTCTTTTTAAAGACTTAGTGAGCTCCTTTTATTTGATGAAAACAAAGGCAGTGGACTTAGAATTATTAGCCAGAGCTTTTGAATTAAAGCTATTAAAGGCTACAGGCTATGGACTTCAGCTAGAAAACTGTGCTCTTTGTGACAAAAAAATTAGTTTTTCTAACTTCATATCTTTTCAATTTTATGGAGCTGTTTGTGAGGAATGTAATAAAGTTCACGGAACACAAATAACAAAGAGTACATATAATGTGTTAAAGTTTTTAAATTCTGTGGAATTAGAGAAAATATCTAGATTGTCTGTGGATGAAACAACTAAAAAAGAACTGTATAAAATAATTACAAATTTCATATTCTTAAATTATACAAGAAGACCTAAAAGTTTGTCCATGCTAGATTATTTTAATCTAATACCAGAAGTCAGTGTAGATAAAGAATAGAGGAGGGTTATTATGAGTGAAATTACTTTAGAGAAAATAGACATAATAAGAGAAAGAGCTAACTTAAGTTACAGCGATGCTAAAGAACTACTTGAAAAGTGCAATGGAGATGTGGTGGATGCTTTAATTTACCATGAGAAAATGAAAGAGACAGATAAGGATGAAAAATCTTTCATGAATGATGTTTCAATGACAGTAGATGAATTTATAGCTTGGCTTAAGGATGTTGTTAAAAAAGGAAATGTTACCAGAATAAAGGTTAAAAAGGATGAAAAAACTCTTGTAGACATTCCAGTTAATGCAGGCCTTGCCATTGGTCTTGTAGCACTACTGCAGCCAATACTTCTTATGGTAGGAGCAGCTGCGGCTATCATAACTAAACTTCAAATTGAGATAACAAAAGAAGATGGTTCAGTAGAAGTAGTAAATAAGATTATAAAATCTGTATTCACTGAAACAAAGGAAAAAGCTAATGATATGGCACAGGATATCAAAGACAAGTTTAACAATAAAACTGATAATCATAGCAACTGCAATACAGACAGCAAGGAAAATGAAGTTAACACCTTCACTTACACTGTAAAGTTTGAGGAAGAGGAAAAGAAAGAAGAACCTAAAGAAGAACCTAAAGAAGAGTAGCAACTTAATGGTTTAGTATTAGTATTAGAGCTGAACAGTAAAATCAATATTTATTATTTAGTATAGGACTTTGGAGTGGGAGTGCTTTCTCTACCAAAAGGTATTAGGTGAAGCAAGTTAGACTTAATATGTAAGTTAAATCTCCATTTTGGTTCTTTATATTACGGAAGCCATGGATAGTAGGGCATATAGTTGTCTACTTATTCATGGCTTTAGTATTTACTTGTGATAATATCTACAATGAAGTAATTTCTTAGTGGTATATTCATTATTTTCTAAGTATAACGTTTGAAGGTGCTTGGTTAATAGACTTATTTTAAAGAAGGTTTAGCCTACAAATTTCATTTATAATTTTGGGTTCAACGTAGTTATTACAAACTCATATTTTAAACTAAAATTGCAAAAAACATACCTAAAATCATAAAAAAACCTTTCATTTTTATGAAAATGTTTTCATAAATTAAGTTTTTATTATGGAAAATGTATAAATTCCATAATATTTAACAAAAATAACAGATAGTTAGTTTATTTTTCAATAAAAATCTCATTATTTTATGGTTAATTTAAGAAAAACATTGAAAAATTGTATTACTTGTTATAATATCATGGTATAATAAAAACTATGGAAATTATGTCAACTTATCTATTTAAATATAACTTATGTAAATCTGCTTTAGTTCATATTGAAAGGCGGCGAAATATATTAAACTCTCAGCAAGACAACAAGAAATAATTAAATTAGTTAAAGAAAATCAACCCATAACCAGCGAAGCTTTAGCTGCAAAATTGGGTTTAACACGTTCCGCCCTAAGACCAGATCTTGCAATATTAACAATGAGTGGATACCTAGAAGCAAGACCAAAGGTTGGATACATATTTGGGAAAAAACCATCAGAGGAAATCAGTAAAAATTGCTTTATAAAGATAAAGGTAAAAGATGTAATGTCTAAACCAACTGTGGTTTCTGAAGATGCTACAGTCTATGAATCAATTCTAAATCTTTTCTTAAACGATGCAGGAACTTTGTTCGTCACTAACAATGACAACTTAGTGGGAGCAGTTTCAAGGAAAGATTTCATTAAGATGGTTATGGGAACAATTGATATACACAGGGTTCCAGTTGGCATAATCATGACAAGAATGCCTAATATAGTTTATGTATACGAAGAAGATTCAATTTTAGATGCAGCAAAGAAGATAATAGAGCGACAAGTTGACAGTTTGCCAGTAGTACAGAAAACTGTAGAAGGAAATAAAGAAGTTCTTAAAATAGTAGGTAAAGTTTCTAAAACTACTATTACGCAATTATTTGTAAAAATGGGTGAAGATGAGTAGAAGTTTTATTAAGGCATCTTCAAAAAATAAATAAGTCAATCTGCTCGTCTATTTTGTGCTATACTGCGTCAACAGAACCCTTAGATAGCCACACTATCTGCGGAACCTGTTTCCTTGTCTGCACAAGCAAGCTTGTGAACACAAAATATACTTCACATCTTGGACTTGTTATTTATTTTCAGATGCCTAAAGCTTTCTATTTATTAAACTATAGATATTAAATTGAAGGGGTGTATACCATGGAAAACAAAAAGTACGTTTACCTTTTTAGCGAAGGGGACGCTTCTATGAAAAATCTTCTTGGTGGGAAGGGTGCAAACCTTGCTGATATGACAAGCATAGGAATTCCAGTTCCACAGGGATTCACAGTAACTACAGAAGCTTGTAACAAATATTATGATGATAACAGAACAATAGCTCCAGAAATCGTTGAGCAAATTCATGCTAAAATGGCTGAATTAGAAAACATTTCAGGAAAGAAATTTGGAAGTTTAGAAAATCCATTACTTGTATCAGTTAGATCTGGAGCAAGAGCTTCAATGCCTGGTATGATGGATACAATATTAAACCTTGGATTAAATGATGATACAGTAGAAGTTATGGCAAACAAAACTAACAACCCAAGATTTGCTTATGACTCTTACAGAAGATTTATTCAAATGTTTGCTGACGTTGTTATGGAAGTTGAGAAAAAACATTTTGAAGAGATCATGGATGAAATGAAAGAAGCTAAAGGTGTTAAACTTGACACAGAATTAGATGCTAACGATTTAAAAGAGTTAGTTAAAAAATTCAAAGCTTTCTACAAAAATGCTAAGGGAGAAGAATTCCCAAGCGATCCAAAAGAGCAATTAATAGCTTCTATCACTGCTGTATTCAGATCTTGGAACAACCCAAGAGCTATAGTTTACAGAAGAATGAACGATATTCCAGGAAGCTGGGGAACAGCTGTTAACGTTCAAGAGATGGTATTCGGAAACAAAGGAGAAACTTCTGGTACAGGAGTTGCTTTCTCAAGAAACCCATCAACTGGAGAAAAGAAAATATTTGCTGAGTACTTAATGAATGCTCAAGGTGAGGACGTTGTTGCTGGTATCAGAACTCCACAACCAATAGAGCAATTAGAAAAAGAAAATGCAGAAGTTTACAAACAATTCATGGATATAGTAAATACATTAGAAAAACACTATAGAGACATGCAAGACATGGAGTTCACTATAGAAGAAGGAAAGTTATACTTCCTACAAACTAGAAATGGTAAGAGAACTGCTCAAGCTGCTCTTAAAATAGCTGTTGATTTAGTTGAAGAAGGAATGTTAACTAAAGAAGAAGCAATTCTTAAAGTTGAGCCAAAGCAATTAGATACATTATTACATCCAAACTTTGATGCTACAGACATGAAAAATGCTGCAGTAATAGCTAAAGGTCTTCCAGCATCTCCAGGAGCTGCTTGTGGTAAAGTTTACTTTACAGCTGAAGAGTCAAAAGCTGCTCATGAAAAAGGAGAAAAAGTTGTTTTAGTAAGACTTGAAACTTCACCAGAAGACATCGAGGGAATGATTGCATCTGAAGGTATATTAACAGTTAGAGGTGGAATGACTTCTCACGCAGCTGTTGTTGCTAGAGGAATGGGAACTTGCTGTGTAGCTGGTTGTGGAGATATTAAAGTTAACGAAGAAGCTAAAACTTTTGAAGTTGGCGGAGTTGTTTACCATGAGGGAGATTACATATCTATCGATGGAAGCACAGGAAACGTATATGCAGGACAAATTAAAACAGTTGAGCCAGAAATAAGCGGATACTTCGGAACATTTATGGCATGGGCTGATGAAATAAGAAGCTTAAAAGTTAGAACAAATGCTGATACTCCAAGAGATACAGCTCAAGCTGTTAAATACGGAGCTGAAGGTATAGGTCTTTGCAGAACTGAGCACATGTTCTTTGAAGCTGACAGAATCATGGCAATCAGACAAATGATCGTTGCTAAAGATGAGGCTTCAAGAAGAACTGCTTTAGAAAAATTATTACCAATGCAAAGACAAGACTTCATAGGAATTTATGAAGAGTTAGTTGATAGACCAGCTACAATCAGATTCTTAGATCCACCACTACATGAGTTCTTACCACATGTAGATGAGGAAATTAAAGAATTAGCTGTAGAATTAGGAATAACTTTCGAAGAGCTAAAAGCTACAGTTGAATCATTACATGAGTTCAACCCAATGATGGGACATAGAGGATGTAGATTAGCAGTTTCTTATCCAGAAATCGCTGAAATGCAAACAAGAGCAGTTATAGAAGCTGCTATAGATGTTAAAACAAGAAAAGGTTATGACATCGTTCCAGAAATAATGATTCCACTTGTTGGAGAAGTTAAAGAGCTTAAGTATGTTAAAGATATAGTAACAAGAACTGCTGATGCTATAATAGCTGAAAGAGGAATAGAGCTTAAGTACATGGTTGGTACAATGATAGAAATCCCAAGAGCTGCATTAACAGCTGATGAGATTGCTAAAGAAGCAGAATTCTTCTCATTTGGTACTAACGACTTAACTCAAATGACTTTCGGATTCTCAAGAGATGATGCTGGTAACTTCTTAAAGCATTACTATGACAAAGGAATCTACGAGTCAGATCCATTCCAAAGATTAGACCAAACAGGTGTAGGTAAACTTGTTGAAATGTCTGTAAAACTTGGAAAACAAACTAGAGAAGATATAAAACTTGGAATATGCGGAGAGCACGGTGGAGACCCATCATCAGTTGAGTTCTGCCATAACATAGGATTAAACTATGTATCATGCTCACCATTCAGAGTTCCAGTTGCAAGACTTGCTGCTGCTCAAGCAGAAGTTAAAAACCCAAGAAAAAAATAAATAATAAATAGATAGTTATGATTTAAATCTTATTCTTAAGAGTTTAAGGCATAGCACTATAAAGAATATAAGGTATTGATCTTAATTTCCTTCATGGATTTTAAGTTCAGTACCTTATTTTTATTACAAATTATAGGTTATAGCTGAATTCCAAAAGAAAGAAGAAATTACAGATAACTAACTTTACATACAATAATTGGGATGTTATACTATAATAAACCTTTGAAGAGGTAATATTATGTACATAAAAATAGAACAATGTCATATCAGGTGTCTGTGAATAAACAAAATATAAGCATGTTTGTTTAATTTTATTATGGATTAAATAAATTAGGTAAATTGTATAGAGGGTAGGGATATATAGTGACCATGGATTTGTTAAAAAAGGTGTTAGATATATGTTTGCTCATAGGTTTTATAATTCCTTTATTAGATATCTTGTTAGGAAGTTTGGATTTTATTCCAGATATAGACTTTGATGGACTTATTCCATTTAATGTAATGTGCTTTTCCTTTGCACTAATAGTATTTAGTTCTTCTGGATTATTTTTTATAAGATTTATGAGTAATACTATACTCCTTATATTACTACTAGGAATATCTTTGATTGCTTCTATAGCAGCATATGTACTTGTATACAAATTTGTTGTGCGTAAATTGAAATCCAATGATCCCTTGGCATTAAAGCCTAGAGATTTAATGGGAATCACTGGTATTGTAGTTTTAAGAATAACACCTAATAGTGAGGGAGTTATATCATTAAAAGATAGTACTGGGGCCACAATAACTTATAGAGCTACCCTAAGTCCTTATGCAGGTATTGAAGGTGAATACGTGATAAACCAAGGACAAGAGGTAATAATATCAGATTTTGATAGAGAGAAAAAAATTTGTTATGTTATACTACCGAAAGGTAAGATATAAAATTTAAGTAAATAGGGGGATAACAATGGGAGATGCTATTTTTAATTCAATATTTGGACCTATAGGGCTCATTATACTAGGATTAATACTAGTTCTTATTGCAATATTGAGTACCTGGAAAAAAGTGCCTTCAGATAAGGCAGCAGTAATTGTAGGACTAGGAAAACCTAAGGTAGTAACTGGTGGTGGAACAATTGTAATACCAGTGATACAGAGAATAGACACAATTACTTTAGAAAATATTATGTTTCCTGTGGAGATAAGACAAACAAAGACAGCTTTAGGAGTTACCATTAATGCTGAGGGTGTAGTAGTTATAAAGGTAAAGAATGATGAGGGCAGCATATTAGCAGCAGTACAACAGTTTAATAGTACTAAAGAAGCTGAAACAGTTAATACTATAAGAACACAAGCTTCTGAAGTATGCAAAGGTAAACTTCGTGAAATTGTATCATCAATGAGCGTAGAGGATATTTACAATGATAGAGAAAGCTTTGCAGCTAAAGTTCAACAAGTAGCAGGAACTGAGCTTGGTGACATGGGATTAGAACTAAAATCCTTTACTATAAATGACATTACAGATGATGAGGGTTATATAGAGGCATTAGGTAAAGAGCAAATAGCTAAAGTAAAATCAGCAGCATCAATAGCTGAAGCTGAGGCAGACAAGGAAAGAGAAATAAGAACAGCTGAAGCAGCTAAAGAAAAGCAAATAAGAACAGCTGAAGCCCGTAAAATAGGTAAGCAGGCAGAACTAGAGGCTGAGACTCAAGTGGCTGAAGCAGAAAAAAATAAACAATTAAAAATTTTAGCCTACAAGAAAGAGCAAGAGGCTTTGAGAGCTGTATCAGATGCAGCTTATCAAATTCAATCTAACATAACATCCAAGGAAACCAAGGGTACTGAAATGGATGCAAAGCTTCTTGAGAAGCAACGTGATAAAGAAATAGCTGAAGCTGAAGTTCAAATAGAGATTGTATCTGAGCAAAGAAGAATAGAACTGGCAGAAAAGAAGGCACAAAGGAAAGAAGCAGAATTAATGGAAACAGTTCTAAAACCTGCTGAAGCAGAAAGAAAAAGAAGAGAATTAGAATCAGAAGCTAATAAGTTTGAACAGCTAAAGAGAGCTGAAGCAGAAGCAGAGAAATTGAAATTAGAGGGAGAGGCACAAGCTAAGATTATCGAGTCAAGAGGACTTGCAGAAGCAAAAATTATAGAAACTAGAGGACTTGCAGAGGCTGATGCTATAAGAGCTAAAGGTTTAGCAGAAGCAGAAGCTCTTGAAAAGAAAGCTGAGGCCCTTGCTAAAATGGATGAATCAGGTAAGTTACAAATGGTTATTGAGAAGTTGCCAGAGATTGCAAAGGCTGTTGCAGAGCCATTATCAAAGATTGGAAACATTACTATTATAGGTGGTTCCGGAGAAGGTTCAGATGGTGTATCTAATGTAACAGGTTATACTGTTGGAGCACTAAAAGCTGTTACTGAAGCAGTTAAAGAAACTATAGGTTTTGATTTAACTGATGTTATGAAGTCAAGTACAATTCAAGCTAAAACTGGCAAGGATATTAAAATTGATATTCAAGGACTACCTAAAGACAGTAGTGGGCTATTAGAAAAAAATAATAATGACATAAAATAATTAATAAAGAGCTGGCTAATAAAGCCAGCTCTTATAGTTTTACACCAAATTTAAACTCAATATACTCTGTGAATTTACGAGCAAAAGTGAGTTGATCTTCATGTTGAACAACTACTTTTTCAATCAAGGATATAAAAGCTTTTTTATTACATTTAGAAATATTAGCATAATAATCTCTAGATATCTTCCAGTACTTTTGAGGAAAAGCTAAGTAAGAGAGAATATATTTATAGTCATCAATAGTTAAAGTGTTATATTTTTCGTATTGATTTAAAAAGTTTATAGTTAATTCTACATTCCATTTTGTGCCATCTCTTCTTAAAAGCCTTCTTAAACAATAGGAAATATCCAGAGCACAATAATCATACTTGCACTTATCAAAATCTATTACCCAAATATCATTATTATCTACAATAATATTTTTACTTACATAATCATTATGACAGAGAGATTTTGAAAGGTTATCAGTGTTTATTGTACTAGAAATGTTATTAGATAAACTTGCTAATAAAAGGCTAGTTTCCACATTATCTAAATATATTCTTGAAAACCTATCATTGTATTTAAAGGCTAGATTAGAATAAGTCATTAAATTATCATAATGTTTATTTAGTGAATTATGAAGATTAGAACAACCTAGCTTTTCAGCACTGCCTAAGATAGGTTTAAAATTTTGGGATACTTTATGAATTTTACCAAGGTTACCGCTAGTTAAAAGTACATGTTTTACAGAATCAAAATCACATTTGTCCCCATCAATCCAAGGTGTTAGTATAAATAGCATATTTTCATAATTAACATATCTTCCATGACTTAAAGTAGATAGGATTCTAGGAACCTTTATGTCATATCTATATAACCACTCTACTGCAGAATAAACAAATAAAAGCTCCTCTAAAGGAAAGTAAACTTTCTTAAGACAGTACTCTTTATCCTTATAAGTAACTCTATATACGGCTCTTTGCTTATCAGTATCTTTTAACTTAACCTGAGATACCTTAGCATTATGTAACCCATAATAAGGAAGTACGTATTTTTTTACATTTTTTTCAGATAATAGTTCTATATTGTTTTTACTTTCAGCAATGCCAGCCATAACAACACCCCTTAAAAATATTTGCAGTAAAACATATAAATAAATACATGTAAGTGTGGAGTTTAGAATTTGAATTACAATCCATGTTCATATATAGATAAACAAGTTCAAAACCTTATACATCTTTAAATATGACAATTCTTTAATATTAATAGAAACTTAGAGAATTACATTAATTGAGCTTGCATATCTCTTTTGGAGAAACCACTTCTTAACAAACATAAATTAAATATTGAAGAGATTTCTCCGTAGAGTTCCATGATGAAAGCTAACATATTCATATCCATAAACTCTTAAGGGAACCAGGGTAGGAATCATGCACAAGTTAAGCTTTAATCTGGTTACCTATAAACAGATTATTTATAATACAAGTATATTATTGAAGAGGTAACAAATATTACACATTAAAAGGAGAATATATAGTAATATTTATATATAAGTTGCATATTATTTCTGGATTACACAAACTTCCACAGGTAACTTATAGCTCCCATGATGTGAATTTATTTTATTAATGATGAATTTTATTCGCCATTAACAAAATTCATATAAAAAGTAATTAAGGTAACCAAAGCAGTTTTTATATATTAGCTGAGTGTTAATTTTCATTCCTTATATGTTAAAAATGTACTCACTTAGGTATGAAGATTTATATTGGGTTATCGATATATATAGTTATATGGAGGGATTGTTTTGAGAATTAGAGAAAGAATAGAAAATGTAGAAAAAAGTACATTAATACCTGAGGCTGCTTACTCCTTTAATACAAGAGGAAGAAAAAAAGAAGAAAATAAAGATGATATAAGAACCTGCTACATGGTAGATAGAGACAGAATAATACACTGCAAATCCTTTAGAAGACTTAAATTAAAAACTCAAGTTTATATTAAAACTTGGAATGACCATTACAGAACAAGACTTACCCATACCTTAGAGGTAGCTCAAATTGCAAGAACTATAGGAAGAGGTATAGGTCTTAATGAAGATTTGATTGAAGCCATTGCCCTAGGCCATGATATAGGTCATGTAGCCTTTGCACATAATGGAGAAGAAGTATTGAATGAACTGCTACCACAAGGCTTTAAGCATAATCAACATAGTGTTAGAGTGCTAACTCGCATAGAAAAAAATGGAGCAGGATTAAACTTAACTGAGGAAGTTTTAGATGGAATTTTATATCACAGTGGATTCTCCAGTACTTCTAAAAAAGCCTATACCCTTGAAGGGCAGATAGTAAAATACAGTGATAAAATTGCCTATGTAAATCATGATATTGATGATTCTATAAGAGCAGGACTTCTAACAGAAAGTCAAATTCCAGCAGAGTACATAAATACTCTAGGAAAAGGTCATGGAGATAGAATAGATACCTTAGTGAAGGATTGTATATACAATACCCTAGAAAATATTAAAAGTGGGAACAGCATAGTATCCTTATCTTCAGATATAGAAACTTCCTTAAGTGGTCTTAGAAGTTTTATGTTTAAAAATGTATATAACGGGGATATTCTAAAAGTGGAAAGAGATAAGGCGAAATTTGTCCTAACTCATGTTTATAAATATTTTTATAATCATCCAGAAAAGCTTCCTGAATTTTATAAAGAAATTGCAAAGGAAGAAGGATTAAATCAAGGTGTTGCAGATTATATTGCGGGAATGAGTGATGAATTTTGCTTAAGTTTGTTTGATGATATATATTTGCCACGATAAATAAATGAATTTATAGACATGAATTTATTTATAATTTATTAAAAGTTTATTTTCATGAAGGAAAAATCAACTTTGCACAGAATATAATAATAGCAATTATTACAAAAAAATAAAAAAAAGTTCAAACAAAAGAAGGAATATAAGAGTTTTTGTCGAAAATGATTAGGTATGGACTTTATAGGCAGGTGAAATCTTTAAGTGTTTTCAGAAGAAGTCATACAAAAGGTTAAAGAACAAAATGACATAGTAGATGTAATTTCAGATTCAATAAGATTAAAGCATACAGGACGAAATTACATTGGTGTGTGCCCTTTTCATCATGAAAAAACACCCTCTTTTACTGTATCGAAAGAAAAACAAATATATAAGTGTTTTGGGTGCGGAGAAGCTGGAAATGTAATAACTTTTGTTATGAAGACAAAAAATCTAAACTTTCCGGAAGCTGTAAAGGTACTTGCTGAAAGAATAGGAATAGACATAGAAGAGAATAAAGAAAAAAAAGTAGAACGTGCTAAATATGATAAGATGTATAACATCAATGTAGAAGCAGCAAGATACTTTTATAATAATTTAAGAAGAGATGAAAAGGCATATTCATACTTTAAAAATAGAGGGATAAATGATTCAACCCTAAAAAAGTTTGGTATTGGCTTTGCTCTTGATGGATGGCATAACTTAAGAAACCATCTAAAAGCTAAAGGTGTTAAAGAAGAAGAGCTGCTTAATCTAGGTCTTATAATAAAAAGTCCTAAAGGATCCTTATATGATAGATTCAGAAATAGGGTTATTTTCCCGGTATTTGACTATAGTGGCAAGGTTATTGGTTTTGGAGGTAGAGTTTTAGATGACTCAAAACCTAAATATTTAAATTCACCAGAAACCCCATTATTTAAAAAAGGAATACACCTTTATGGATTAAATTTTGCGATTAAAAGCAATATGGATAGGACTGTAATTATAGTAGAAGGCTATATGGATTGTATATCTCTTCATCAGTATGGAATAACAAATGTAGTTGCAACATTAGGAACAGCACTAACTGAATACCAAGCAAAACTTTTAAAAAGATATGTAGATAAGGTTATAATATCTTTTGATGCAGATTTAGCAGGTCAAAATGCAACCTTAAGAGGTCTTGAGATTTTAAAAAAGGAAAATTTTGATATAAAAGTGTTGCAGGTCCCTCAAGGAAAAGACCCAGATGAATATATTAAAGCAAATGGAAAAGAAGCCTTTTTAAAGCTGGTAAACAATGCACTTCCTCTCACAGATTATAGACTAAAAAAAGCTGAAGATGGAATAAATTTCTCAAATAAAGAAATGATAATAAAGTATGTAAATAGTGTAGCAAACATACTTTCCTCACTTCAACCTATTGAGAGAGAAGTATATGTAAAGCAAGTCTCACAAAGCACTGGCTTAAGTGAAGAATCAATTTTAGAGACCGTAAGAGAAATAAACAAAAAAACTTCAAAAAATGAAGAAAAACCTAATATTAATGCAGATTTTGGGCAAAAATTATATTTAGAGCCCGCTTATGTAAAAGGTGAAAGAACTATTTTAAAGCTTATGTATAAAGATAATGAAATTCTAAGAACTATTATTAGTTTAATAGATAGAGATGATTTTATTGTAGAGAGCCATAAAATTATTTATGACTTGATATTAAAATATCATGACTTGCCTGATGGTGAAAGAAATTCAAAAATCGATACAAAATGTGCAGAAGATGTTGAATGCACAAAAGAATGGATAAATATACAGGAACTCCAAGTTAAATTAGGCGAATACGATGTGGAGAAAATGATTCATGATTGTATCAGAGAAATGAAAAAATTTAAATTAGAGGAGTCGAAGAAAGAGATTATGAATAAAATTAGGATATGTGAATCCCAAGGATTAGTAGAAGAATCTCTAGGATTAGCACAACAGCTTGTAAATATACAAAAGGAAATTAGTAACATATAACCTGGAAAGGAGGTAATGTGATGAAAGATAAGAATGCAAAGGTAAGCATAGTAAAAAACTTAATTGAAAAGGGAAAGAAAAAAGGTTCTCTAACTTATAAGGAAATAATGGATGAACTAGAAGATGTGGATTTAAGTCCGGAACAAATAGAGAAGATATATGAAGTTCTAGAATCCATGGATATTGACGTTGTTGGAGACGTACAAGAAGAAGAAGAAATTGATATTTCCATTCCAGAAGGTATAGCCATAGATGACCCTGTAAGAATGTACTTGAAGGAAATAGGAAAAGTACCTCTACTTTCTTCAGATGAGGAAATGGACCTTGCACAAAAAATTGAAGAAGGAGATGCTTATGCTAAGAAGAAATTAGCAGAAGCTAACCTAAGACTTGTTGTAAGCATAGCTAAAAGATATGTTGGAAGAGGTATGTTATTCCTTGATTTAATTCAAGAGGGAAATTTAGGCCTTATAAAAGCTGTTGAAAAATTCGACTATAGAAAAGGATTTAAATTTAGTACTTATGCTACATGGTGGATAAGACAGGCGATAACAAGAGCTATTGCTGACCAAGCAAGAACAATAAGAATACCAGTACACATGGTAGAAACAATTAATAAATTAATTAGAGTTTCAAGACAATTACTTCAAGAACTTGGTCGTGAGCCATTGCCAGAAGAAATCGCAAAACATATGGATATGTCAGTAGATAAAGTTCGTGAAATAATGAAAATTGCTCAAGAACCAGTGTCATTGGAAACTCCAATAGGTGAAGAAGAAGATAGCCATTTAGGAGATTTTATCCCAGATGATGATGCACCAGCTCCAGCTGAGGCTGCAGCCTTTACCATGTTAAAAGAACAATTAATTAGTCAATTACGCACATTAACTCCAAGGGAAGAAAAAGTATTAAGACTTAGATTTGGTCTTGATGACGGAAGAGCTAGAACTCTTGAAGAAGTAGGTAAAGAGTTTAATGTAACAAGGGAAAGAATAAGACAAATCGAAGCTAAAGCTTTAAGAAAGCTAAGACACCCAAGTAGAAGTAAAAAACTAAAAGACTACTTAGATTAATAGATTTAACATGTATTATGTACCTTGAAAAGGTATTTACAATAGGTATTAATTTAATATGAAGAAAACCATGCATAATAGAGATGCTCTACTTATGCATGGTTTTTATTATTTAATCTTTTATCACTGCATAGAAATTCATTTTTGTTACTTTAAGCCTTAAAAGTCTTAAAGTAACAAAAATAATACAGAAACTGATAGTTGAGTTTGAGTCCTAAATATAGGAATTTAAAGCTAAACTTAACTTATATATGAATTTACTTTATTCATCTAAAGTTTTTCAAGGTGAATAAAATAAGGTTATATCCTAGGAAGTTATAAATAAAAGTTTCACTACTTTTACAATAGTAAAATTTCATAAAAGTTTATATTATAAAACTAAATAAGAAATTAATAATTTACCCTTTCACACTTTTATGCTATAATTTCCATAAGGTGGTGAAAACATGAAAGTATTTAAAGGGATAAAAAGCTATGAAATAGTAAATACAGTTTTTACTATGATACTCTATAATATTTTAGGGTTATTTTTAATGAATACTACGGGTTCTTATACAGTGTTAAATTTGCTTAGAGCACTAATGATTGCATTGAATATATTTTACTTATATCACATCTTCTTATGGATTACAGTGAAATATACAATTACTGAAGATGAGTTACAAATAACAGGTATAGGAAACTTAAAGAAGGTTAACATACCACTATCAGATATAAAAGGCTACACCATATTATCAGGAAAAATTAAAGGAATTAAACTTTCAGGGGTTGCTTCTAATAGGTTTGCTCTTGGACGAAGTGTAGTTAAAACTTTAGGAACAACAAGAATGTTTGTTACTAACAATTCATCTGTAATATACTTAAGAACAGAGGATATAAACTATGCTATATCCCCAATTGAACCAGAAGCCTTTGAAGCGCTTTTAAATAAAAATAACATTTTTAAAATACAATGGGAAGTAAAGTTTAATAAGCCTAACAAATTATATAAAGATAAAAAATTTAGAAATATTTTATTTATGGCCAGTACAATAATAATAGGTATGACTTTAAATCCATTAATACTTTATTTAAATCATAAATTGCCTAATATAATGCCAATAACCTTTGATGCTACTTTTAAACCTGTTAGGATGGGGACGGATAAGCAATTTGTTTCCGTACAAATGACCTATGGGGCATTAAATGCAGCCATATTGTTTTGTATGTATTATGCAGCTTATTTTTGCGCAAAATATGATAGAAAGACAGCCTACAGATATTTATACGCAGCGCTTTTGATATCTTTTATATTTTTAATTTTACAGATAAAAATTATTACAAGCACAATTTTTTAACATAGTAACTGCCCTAATTTCAATAATTAGGGCTAGTTTTAATTTAAAGGAGTACATAAGATATGGTTTTAAGCGAAAGATTAAAAGCTATAAGTAGTTTAATAGAAAATGTGAAAAGTATAGTTGATGTGGGGACAGACCATGGATATATTCCCATATACCTAGTTGAAAATAACCTAATAGACTTTGCAGTAGCAAGTGATATAAATAAAGGCCCGGTGGAAAAGGCAAAGAAAAATATTCAAGATTATAACCTAGGAAATAAAATTCAGACTAGGTTAGGAGGTGGGTTAACCACTGTTAAGCCAGGTGAGGTTGAAGCTGCTGTCATTGCAGGAATGGGTGGAAATTTAATTAGAGATATTTTAGAGGATAGCAAGAAGGTGTTCAAAGGACTAAAATATGTTGTTGTTCAGCCAGTACAAAACCCGGAAGTACTAAGAGCGCATATTTATAGCAGTGGATATACTATCATTGATGAAATCATTGTAAAAGATGAAGATAAATACTACGAAATTATGAAGATAAAATATGATAATAATAAAAGGGAAATAGACCCTATATATTATGAAGTAAGTGAAATACTTCTTCAAAAAAAGGATACAGTATTTAAGGAATATCTTCAGTTTAAACTAAATAAATATACTAGAGTTTATGATAATCTTACTGAAGAAACAGACCTTGCAAAAAAACGTAAAGAAGAATTAGAAACATTAATAAAGAAGCTAAAGGAGTTTTTACAGTGTTTTTAAAAGTTGAAGATGTAATAAAAGTTATGGAGACCATGGCACCACCAAGCCTTGCTGTTGGCTATGATAATGTTGGATTAATGGTAGGGGACAGAAATGCAGAGGTAAATAAAATATTAGTAGCATTAGATGTAACCTTTGAGATAATAGAAGAAGCAATAGAAAAAGGTTGCAATCTTATTGTAACTCACCATCCGCTACTATTTTTAAAACCTAAAACTATTACTACTGATACTTTGCTTGGAAGAAAAATTATTAAACTTATTGAAAATAAAATTAGTGTATATTCCAGCCATACCAACTTAGATGCAGTTAATGAAGGCTTAAACCACATAGCAACAGAACTTCTTGGCTATGAAAACTTTAGAGTTTTAGAGGTGAATAAAACCTTTGACAATAACAACAACGGGGTTGGGAGAATAGTTAAGGCTAACTCTCCAATAAGTCTTTTAGAATTATGTAATAAAGTTAAAGAAAAATACAATGCCCCTTTTGTTAGATTTGTAGGAAACCCTAATAAAGAAATAAATACTATTGCCATTGTTAATGGCAGTGGTGAAGATTATTTCGACCTTGTAAGAAAAAGTGGTTGTGACTGCATCATTACTGGTGATACTAGATACCATCACGTTAGTGATATGAGAGAAGAGGATATAGCAATTATAGATGCAGGGCATTTTGTTACTGAATGGCCACCTATGAAGGTAGTAGGTAAAAAACTAAACAACATTTTAAAAGATATGGGTCATAATCATAGGGTGATAATTTCAACTAATTCCTTTGATCCCTATAACTTAGTATAAAAGAGTATAAATAGCCTAGCAATAAGCACCAAGAGTCTGTGAAAGTCTAATTTTAGATATGCTAAAAGTAATATCTAAGGATAATCATGGACTTTTATCTATGCCTATGAATAACAACCTTTAAGATTAAAGTGGTTTTCCTAAAGCATTAGAAGTGTCTAGCTCCTTGGGAACAATGAAGCTGATGAATAAGGCTATCATGAGGAGTTTTATTTTAGTAATATCAAAAGGCCATAAGGTGACTAAGAGTAGTTAAGTGAATATGATAAATGTTGATTTTGGTTCCCTATAGGCATGATTGTTTATTTTTTATTAATTTGTAACTTGTAAATAAGTGGGATATAATAAAATCTATAATTGTAAAATTATAGTAAAGGGTGAAATTATGAAGGAAAAATTGGTGAAACTACTTAATAAGTATAAAGAGGTAGTTTTATATTGTATTTTTGGCGGATTAACTACAGTAATTAATATTATTACTTATTTCTTGCTATCAAGAGTTTTAAGTATAAATTATTTAGTAAGTAATATTATTGCTTGGATTTTATCTGTGTTATTTGCCTATGTTACAAATAAGATTTTTGTGTTTCAAAGCAAAAATATAGAGCTAAGGTATTTAGTTAATGAAATCGTAGCTTTTATAGGATGCAGGCTTTTTTCAGGTATTTTAGACATTGGTATCATGTACGTTTTTGTTGATATTTTAAGCTTTAATGATTTCATTATTAAAATTCTAGCAAATATAGTTGTGATAGCATTAAACTATATTTTTAGTAAACTAATGATTTTTAAAAACTAACTTTAATTGGAGGAAAGCAATGTGGATACATTATATCTTGTAGTACCTTGTTACAATGAAGAAGAAGTGTTAATGGAAACTTCTAAAAGATTAATTGTAAAGGTATCTGACTTAATAAAAAAAGAAACAATTTCAGAAAAAAGTAAAATAGTTTTTGTAGATGATGGCTCTAAAGATAAAACATGGCAGATAATAGAGTCACTACATAAGGAAAATGGATTGATTTCTGGAATAAAACTATCAAGAAATAGAGGACACCAAAATGCCTTACTCGCAGGACTAATGACTGCTAAAGAACATGCAGATATGGTTATTTCTTTAGATGCGGATTTACAAGACGATATTGATGCCATTGATAAATTTATTGAAGAATATTATAAAGGTAATGATGTGGTTTATGGAGTAAGATCCTCTAGGGAAACAGACACCTTCTTTAAAAGGAATACTGCACTGGGATTCTATAAATTCATGACCGCTTTAGGAGTTGATATAGTTAATAACCATGCTGACTATAGATTAATGAGTAAACGTGCCCTTGAGGGGTTAGCTAGCTATAGAGAAATAAATCTGTTCTTAAGAGGCATAGTTCCTTTAATAGGATACAAGTCTTCGGTGGTTACCTATGAAAGAGCCGAAAGATTTGCTGGGGAATCAAAGTACCCATTAAAGAAGATGCTGGCTTTTGCTTTTGATGGAATTACATCCTTTAGCATAAAACCAATACGTTTAATTACTTCTCTAGGCTTCACAATTTTCGTGTTAAGTTTATTCACATTAGCCTATTCACTCATAGCAAAATTTACTGGGAATACCGTTAGTGGGTGGACATCTATAGTAAGTTCAATATGGTTGTTGGGGGGAATACAACTTTTAGCCTTAGGAATAATAGGAGAATATATAGGGAAAATTTACACGGAAGTAAAAGATAGACCTAGGTATATAATTGATAAATTTATAAACTAAGTGTCTCATAATAGGAGTTATACAATGATAAAAACATTTTTTTATAAAGTTATAAATATAGTCTTTTTTACAATATTTTCATGGATTTTTATAAATGTTCTTTTAAACAACAATGGTAATTCAGGATTTTTTCAGTTTAATCCAGCGATTATTATAGGCTTTGTTGGAATATTTATAGGCATGCTAATTTATATAAATAAGGTGCTTGAAAATCGGTGTTGTAATATAACCAAGAAAAGAAAAACCATAATAGTCTTTACTTTAATGGCAGTAGTAATGATAATACAATTAATCTTGGGGTACTACTTAAGAGTTACCCCTACTTGGGACTTTGGCTTTGTACATAGAAATGCAGTTTCTTTAGTTACTGGTAACGGTGTAGCCAATATGGATTATTTTCTAGAATTTCGAAATAATACAGGAGTATTCTTATTTCTTTCAGTAATTTATAAAGCAGCTTACATGTTAGGGATAGAAAGATTTGTAGCTGTGGGTATAATTTTAAACGTGATAATGATAGATATAGCAATAATACTTATGTTTTATATATGTGATAGAATCTTTGGAACAGCAAAAGCATTCCTAGCACTACTAGTAGCAATATTAACTACGCCTTTTTATACTTATGCACCAATATATTATACAGACACACTGTCTATGGTATTTCCAGTTTTAATACTGTACTTATTTATTTTAAGTAAGGAAATCACTGAAAGGTGGAAAAAATATATTCTTTATGCAGTAATAGGAGTTATTGGTGCTGGTGGTGGACAAATAAAGCTAACGGTAATATTCATGCTCATTGCTATTACCTTGCAACTGTTTTTAGAAGAAAAAATTAAGGAGTATTTACCTAAGATTATAATAATGGTTGTGACGTTTTTTATAGCCACTCAAATTTTTTATGTCATGGTTGATTCTCATAAAATGTTTGATTTTAAAGTATCAGAAAAAAGTCCAATTCCATACACTCATTGGGTAATGATGGGTATGAAGGGCCATGGAGGTTGGGACTATGATGATTATTTATTAACCTATAGCTATTCAACTAGAGAAGAAAGAACCAAGGCGAATTTGGAGGAGATAAAAAATAGGCTGGATAATTATGGCCGAGGTGGCTACTTCAAGTTTCTAACAATTAAGGCTTCCTGGACTTGGGGAGATGGCACTTACTACTCTCCAAGCAAGTTAAAAAGGCAGCCAATAAATAATGGGATATATCAAGAAATCTTTTTGCAAAAGGGTAAGTATTTTAAATACTATGCTTATTTCTCTCAAGTTGTTCATATAGCAATATTATTTTTAATTTTAGTTTCTGCATTCTGCAATATTATAATTAAGAATTGTAGTTATACTAATATACTTAGAATAGTAGTGTTTGGGCTTATGGCATTCTTACTAATGTGGGAAACAAGATCAAGATATATTGTGAACTATATTCCTATATTTATTCTAATTGCTGTAGAGGGAGTTCAATTAATTCAGAGATTTTTAAAGCAAGAAAGATTATCATAACTTTTCTTAGTGAAGTTCAATGTATTTTATCCAAGTTACTATAGGCTAGTAGCTTAGAAGTAATCAAATACAATTAATATAATCTAAAGACCTTCATGAAGAAAATTTGTTTTATTCATTTAAAAAAAACTTAAGGGAACCAAAGTAGGTTTCAGGTATAAGTTAAGTCTTGAATTTAGTTTCCTATGAAAAGAAGATTTTTAGTTGAATTTTAACTGGAAATCTAGGTTAAGTCAATAATAACATAAAATACTATTTGCATTTTTAATTTATATGTGATAATATTGTTTTTGCGAGTAAGCCAGACAATCGCTGCTGAAGGAAACTTCAGGAGAGGAAAGTCCGAGCTCCATAGGGCAGGGTGCTGGGTAACTCCCAGTGGAGGCGACTCTAAGGAAAGTGCAACAGAGAGATACCGCCAAAGGCATGATTTATCATGTACTGGTAAGGGTGGAAAGGCGAGGTAAGAGCTCACCAGCGCAATGGCGACTTTGCGGCTATGTAAACCCCATCTGGAGCAAGATCAATAGGGAGACATATAGGGGCTGCCCGTCCCGTCTCCGGGTGTATCGCTTGAGCCCACTTGGTAACAATGGGCCTAGATAGATGATTGTCTAACACAGAACTCGGCTTACAGACTTACTCGTTCCATTGAAAACACTAGGTTTTAGAACCTGGTGTTTTTTATTTTGCCAATTTTTCTCACAGTCTAGTATGGTTTTTCTATCCCTCCAACACTATATGTTGATTAATTTTGAGAGTTTATCGGTAGCTTTTTTACATTTCGTTATAATGTGAGAGTACACAGATAGATGGAGGTAAACCTTACTATATTTTAATTATAAATAATTGCTTAATATTAAAAATAGAAAATTTCCATTAAAGTATGCAAAATCTACAAAATGAAATTGTTTATTATTTAATAAGGAAATGAATTAAAAAGCGCCTAAAGTTTAACTTTTAAAGCAAACTTTTAAAAGGATAAAACCCAAGTGAATAATAGATAATAATAAACAAGGAGGTGCATTATGAAACTAGAAAGAGCTAAAGAAATATATGATTCTTATGGAGTGATAAATGTAAAGTACAATTCCAAGCCAGTATGGATTGAGCATATTGAAACTGATGAGAATAGAGCTCAAGTAAAAGTTTTAACAACTGATGAAATCATTGAAGTTCACATAACAGATTTAAAAGAAGAGTAAGGTTAATTTATAATGCATCTATATAATAAATAATAAAATTATAAATATAATTTTAGGAGGTAATCATTATGGCAAAAGGAAAAAAAGGTAATGCAAATAGTGGCCAAGTAAATGGTGGAACTAAAATAACTCCAAATGCAGAACACCAAGAAAAGAAAAATCATAGTAAATCTAGAGTTAATACAAACTAAATGTAAGTGCGTTCAATATAAAATTAAATGCTAATAATTTATTTATAAGTAATAGTGTAAATTTAAAAAATGGTAAGAAGAGAGGGGAAGATAATATGAATAGAAATAAGAGAAATAAAAATAAGAAACAAAATGAAGCTATAAGCAATATGGGAAATAGTACAAGTTTTCAAAGTCTACACAATGAAAATAATAACTCTAGTTCTAAGAGTTTAAGAAATGAAAATAATAGAGAAGAAGACTTTAAATACTTTTTTAAAGAAACTTACTAATAGTTATACCTAAATAATTTAGAGGAAAGAGAGAGAATAAAAAACTATAGAATATTTAAATAGCTTTTGTAGGTTTAATTATTGCTTCAGTAATAAAAGAAGGTAACTTTTTATTATTTTAACATAAGAACAACTCTTATTTTGTCAGCATTCTTTATAGATGTAACTTTCAGTACATTATTTGGACACATGAATTTGGCACTGAAAAATTAAGGGTAATAGTAAAAAATATAAAAAAATAACGTCTGCAAATTTGCTGACGTTATTTTTTATGTGCTATTATGGTAGGTCTTAGACTATATCTAAGTTTTGGAATTCTAATTCTAGACTTATAGACTATATAATATCTTTCTTTCAGGGATATTATATGCTATAAGTCTTTTTTTAGATTTGCTAAAGTTTAATAATTTTTTTCTGAAATTTAAACCTATATACAACAAGAAAATCAAATAATGCATTATGAAGCATTAATTAGAATAAAAGATAAGAATGATAATGTAGCGGCACCTTTAAGTTTTATACCTGATACTGAAAGCTATGGATTTATGGGTAAAATTGATAAATAGGTAATTGAGAATCCTATAGATGAGTTTGTTGAAAATAATAATATTTGGAGTGTATTGTGTGAATTAAATGTTGGTTTTGGACAAGGGTATTATTAAAAAAAATATCTTATATCTATATTATTTAATTTTGGAATATATAAAATAAGTAATATGGTTTAAAATATACAAAAAAAGGGTTTACTAAATTGTATTTTAATGCTAAAATATGTAAAAGGATGTAGAAATTTTGCATAAATACAAATAAATAAATAAATAAATTACCATGATAATAGCAAACTTATAGAAATATAAGGACGCAAAGCTATGGGTCTAAGGAAGAAATTCTATGATTGCCAGGTTGCCGAAGAGTGAATTGACAAAATAGTTAAAAACTAAGGAGTCACAGGCAACGCAATAAATGTCTGTGGCATTTTTTTATGCCTAATGTAGATAGCATAGAATCTATAAAATCAACTATTAAAATAAGTTACATATGTTATATTGTAGTGTGTCCAATAGTGGGACAAGAGGTTGTGGTTATAAATGCCATTAAGGATGATATAAGGTATTTATAGTAAAACCAATAAATGAATATAAGTTAATAGATGTAATAAAAAATATATTTAGTAATGGTTAGTTTAAAGAAGATAACTATTTAAAATAGTTACTTATATACATAAATATAAAAATTAAATAATAAGGATGGAGTGTTTTTATGTTAATTAAAGATGTTAAAGGAATGTATGAAATTAAAGTTGATACTACTAGGTGTATAAGCTATGAGAAAAACACAGGCTTTTGGACAGCAGAAGATTTTAAGAGATTTCATAATGATTATGTAAATAAGGTTGTGCCAAGTTTTAAGGGTAAGAAGTGGGCAAAATGTGCTGATCTTACTGAATATAAAGTATCAACTATTGTTGATGAAGTTAATGAACTTAATACATATTGTGAAAAAAATGGGTTTGTTGCTGCAGCATTAATTGTTAGTAGTGCAGTTGTAAAAATGCAAATGAATAGAGCAGTTAAAGGCAATGGAGTGAATCCTGTTGCATTTACTGATTTAGCAGAAGCTGATGCTTGGTTAAAAGGCCAGGGTTTCTAATCCAAAAGATTAAATTACATAATATTAATTATTACGCTTTTACAAGATACAAAAAGAAAATAGAATCTTAAAAGTAAAATGATTACCTAAGTTTTATTAAAAACTTAGGTAATTTCCATAAATTTAAAGATTTTAAATTTGGTTACTCAAAGAGTATTCATAACTAAATAATGGGTTAACAACAATTGTGAAATAAATGAAAGAAATTCAAAGCAACTTAATATAGAAGCTAAGTAAAAATCAGTACATATTAATTGCATCATATGAAGCAATTAAAAAATCTAATTTATAAGACACATCTTATTATTAAGATTTAAATTGGGATTAAGTGCTAACTTATATAAAATATACTACAGACTTATAGTATGAAATTTAATAAAGTTTAAGGTTTTTGTCAATGAATAATTATTGTTCATTAACAAAAACTTTAAGCTAAGCAATAGGGTGTTGTTAAAAGCTAAATTATTAATTTATTTTTAGATATGGGGGAATGAAATTGTATTCAGAAAAAATGTTAAAAAACATAGAAGGTGCATCAGGAATACGAGCAATGTTTAGTGAAGGTGTTAGACTTACAAGAATTTACGGTAAGGAAAAAGTTTACGATTTTAGTCTTGGAAACCCATACTTTGAGCCATCTATAGAAGTATGTGATAGAATAAAATACTACACATCCGAAGACCAAAAGGGTATACATAAGTATATGAATAATTTAGGGTTTGAAGATGTAAGAGATAAAATTGCTAATATGATTCAGTTACAAAGTGACGTACAGTTATCTAAGAATAACATAGCTATGGTAGTAGGGGCAGCAGGTGGGCTAAATGTGGTATTGAAGTCTATATTGAATGATGGGGATGAGGTTGTAATGTTTGCACCATTCTTTAGTGACTATAAGTTTTATGTTGACAATTATGGAGGAAAAGCTGTTGTTGTTCCAGCTGATACAAAGACCTTTGAACCTAATATTGAGATGTTTAAATCAGTCATATCTCATAAAACAAAAGCTGTTATCATCAATACGCCTAATAATCCTACTGGAGTTGTATATAGTGAAAGTATACTAAATAAGATGGCTGCAGTAATTGAAGAAACTGAGAAAAAATTTAATACAGAAATTTTTATCATCTCAGATGAACCCTATAGCAAAATTTTTTATGAAAATAGGAAGTTGCCTCAAATTTTAAATATATTTAAAAATGGAATTATTGTAACCTCATTTAGTAAGTCACTAAACCTTGCAGGAGAAAGGATAGGGTATGTAGCAGTTAGTAGTAAGATTAATCAAGTTGATAAGCTTATGGATTTGATATCATTTTCTAATAGAATTCTAGGATTTGTAAATGCTCCTGCTTTGTTTCAAAAGGTAATTGGTGATTGTCTTGATTTAGAAGTAAATAATAGTGAATATATTAATAGAAGAGACATTCTATATAAAAAACTTATTGAGCTAGGGTACGAATGCATAAAACCACAAGGTGCTTTTTATTTATTTCCAAAATCACCTATTGACGATGATGTTGAGTTTGTAAAAAAGGCACTTAAATATAATCTTATTTTTGTACCTGGTAGTGCTTTTGGATGCCCTGGATATTTTAGAATATCTTATTGTGTTGATCTAAACACCATAAATAATTCGTTAAGTGCATTTGAACAATTGACCAATGAATTTAAATAACTAGTATTAATTTATGATTAACAAAATATGACATAATTTTAATAATAAACTAAGTTAACAATCATTAAATAAAGTATATTATGACGGTAGAGGAGGAATTAATTTGACTAATATTGACTTATTGTTTGATGAAATAAAAGAAATAACTGGAGTAGAGGATATAGGATTCCATAAGATAAAAGATGGAAAATTAAATCCTGTTTATAAGAGTAAGACAGGTGAGTTGGAACTTGAAAAGTGGATAGGATTACACTCACAAAATCCTGTGTTAATATCTAATAATTTAATATTACAAGAAATAATGAATATGAAGAAAACAATAATAATCAATGATATAAAATCAGATTATAGAGCAACTAAGGATGTAACTTTATTTGGACTAGATAGTTTAATGATGATACCGTTAATTAAAAAAGATGAGGTTGTTGGTGTCATACCCATAGTTTCTATTGGAAGAATTCATAATTTCACACAAGAGCAGAGGCAAAAATGTGAAGAGATAATAAATAAGAACTTAGAGTTTTTCATAAACATGTAAACTTTAGTTACTTAGAATGCTAACATAAACAATGGAGGGATATTTATGAGAATATCAGACGTAATAGTAAGAAAATTAGTTGAAAATGAAGTAGAGTATGTATTTGGGATTTCTGCAGGAACAGTAAGTTCACTCTTTGATGCAATTAATGATAGTGAAATTAAAGTTATTACAACAAAGAATGAAGCAGGTGCAGCATATGCGGCATCTAAGTATGCATCTATGTCAGAGAAAATGGGTGTATGCATTGTAGCAGGTGGTGTTGGAATTAACAATATGATAAATGGTATCGCAGATGCAATGAGAACTAAAGTTCCAGTGCTAATTTTAAGTGGATATGTTCACAGATGGCAAGTTGGTAAAGGGGCAATACAGGAATTAAATACGGAAAATATCGTATCTCCAATAACAAAATATAGTAAGACTATTTTTAATGAAAATGAATTTTTTGAAGAGTTAGATAAAGCAATGAAAATAGCAAAAACTCCACCATATGGGCCGGTTCATTTATCCATACCAATTGATATGCAAATGCTTAAAGTAAATAGTGAATTTGATAATTTTAATAACTCTGATAATGAATTTCAGAGTGAAACGTTAGCAGAGGTTGCTGCAACAGTTATGACTTCTGATTTTAGCACAGAAATAGATTATGATTTTCATAGTTTAATCAATGCTACTAGGATTATTAATGAGGAAGAAAAAGGTTTGATTTTTGTAGGTAGAGGCTGCAGACTCATAGGTGAAGAGGTAAAAAAACTTGCCGAACACTTAAATTGGCCTATAATAACTACTCCAGAGGCAAAAGGAGTAATTAACACTGAGTTCAAGTATAATTTAGGTAACTATGGGTTCTCTAGTACTGATGCAGCTGTTAATTTTGTTGAAAATGAAAAATATTCTTGTTTATTAGTTTTGGGGTCAAGCTTAGGTGAATCTGCTACGAGAAATTATAATGATGTATTATTTAAAGGCAAAAAACTAATACATATAGATTGGGATAAAAAAGAATTAGATAAGGTTTATAAATTTGATGTGAGTGTATTTTACGACTTAAAAGAAGCAATACCTTATATTATTAAAAATACAAGCAAGAAAGATAATAAATTTATAAAACCTGATAAAATAAATGATCAATACTCTAATAATCATAATGGATTGTCCTTAAGATTGTTTCTTGAAGAAATAGTGAATATAGTACCGCAAAATACATATTTTGTATCGGACATTGGCGAATACATGAATTTTCTATTTAAGTATTTACCAATCAAAGAACATATGGGGTTTGATATAAGTTTAAATTATGGTGCTATGGGATCCGGTGTTTGTGGAGCTATTGGATCACATTTAGCGTTGAAGGATAGACAGATTGCAGTTTTTGTAGGTGATGGTTCGTTTTTCATGAATGGAACAGAAATTTTAACTGCTAAACATTACAACATGCCAATTATATATTTTGTAATTAATAATTCAATGTTAGGATATGTTGAACATGGTCACCAGTATCTATATGGTAGAACTGTAACCAAATCTTTTGTTTATGATAGAGTTTCTATAGCAGATATTGCAAAAGCCATGAATATAAAGTCTATACAAATAAATAATATTGAAGAAGTTAAACTTTTAAATGAATTTGTAGCTGATTTAAATGAGCCTTGTATTGTGGAATTGATAACAGATGGTAGTGAAAAGGTACCGGTTGCAGACCGATTTAAGGCTCTTAATAATTCACAATAGATATTTATATAATTGTTAAGATTGAGGAATTATTTATAAAAATGGGGGAAAGAATGAAAATTTGAAATCTTGTTTGTTTTATGATATAATATGGTTAAATAAATCATATTGACTTTACGGTTGGGCAGCTAAGGCTTGTTCCAAGTATTTTGTACGTTTCTAGGGTGGGAAACTCATTTTTGAGTTTCCCACTTTTTTAATTGGCAAAATTAGGTTTTATTCTTAAGGAGGTGATATAGTGGACTATGCTAATGTAGTAGTATTTATTATTCTTGGAATAATTGTTTCAGGTTTTATTTATTATAACTTTATTTTTCCTAGAAGGGTTGAAAGAGAAGAAAAAGAGAAAAATTCTCATAAAGGAAGCTTATAATCTTTCAACAAAGAAATTATGTTACACAAACAATTTTAATTATTATTTGTGTTAGGGGTTCATGATGAAATTTCAACTTATTCATCCTCATAAACCCTTAAGGGAACCAGTGTAGGACTCATGTATAAGGTAAGTTTAAACTCTGGTTCCATATAACATAATTCAAGGATGAACTTTATTTTTTTGTAAATATATAGAATGCAATAAAGATGCTACAAGAATATATGTAATTCCATTTTGCAATCCCTTTACTAAAAGTTATTTAAAATTACCTTATAATGTAGTAATAACATTGCAACTTATATAAAACCCATGATTATCACAGAAAAACTATCTAGTAGCTATACTTTGTAATCTAAACAACAATATAGACTAGTGTATTAATATTTACTATTCTTTTGGATGTTTTGAATTATTTGAGTTTAATTTATGAAGTTTTTCTCTCATAGCAGGAAAGGCCTTTTCTAGACGTCTATGGACAAAAGTCTTATCGCTTATTGCTTTTTCGTATTTTAACTTCAGTTCTTCAAAGTTTACATTTTTTTCTTTTAACATTAAATTAAATTCTGACTTTTGCTCATCAAGCTTATATTTCATATTTTCCTTGGTTTTAAGGGCTAAAGTTGTTCTTCTATAAATATTTTCTCCAATATCGTCGGAATAGTATCTTAACTTTCTGGCAATTTCATCAAGGACATATATGTGTTTCTTAATTTTCATTATACCTAGAATGGTGATAATAAAATCTGTTATAAGTAAGCTAAGCAGAAGTAACAATATAACATGACCAATTAAATTATCTAAAAGAGATACAATCTTAGAAATAGGAGAGTGAACTACATTAATTATAAATACTCCCCCAAGTCCCCATTTTATCGAAAAATCTAGACATATATATCCCTTAATGTTAAAAGGCATATCAGAATAATCCCACCATTTGTTATGAAATATTTTTTCTAAGATGTACCCAGTAAGAAACTCTAAGGCTGATGTTAGTAAAAAAGAGCCAAGGAATAGTAAAAAAATATTACCTTTTAAAGGCGTTAATACATAGATTATAATAACCATTCCTAAACCATAGATTGGGCATACTGAGCCATTTAAGAAGCCTCTATTAACAAACTCTCCAGATTTAACTACATGGTATATAACCTCAATGCACCAACCAATAAAAGCATAAATAATAAAAAACCATAAGTACTCTAACAAACTATACATTCTAAAACCCCCATATCATTAAAAGGATTATAACGCAGTCACCTAAAAAATGTCAATTAACCTATGCTATAGTTAAGTAAGAACCTAAGAGGAAATTTTGTCATATTATGACATGAGAATTAAAAAGGGAAAACTGTGAATGAAAGAAAATTACTAAAAAAGTAAGACCTTCAAATTTGATTTAGAAGTATAAGACATGTCAATAATTATACATAGGTGGGAAAGACATGTCATTTATTATTAATCTATTTAAAAATAGGGATTTAAATTCAATAAACAAGAAGCATGTAAGTAATACTGTTAAGTCTACTGGTAGCACTGTGGAAGAACTAGGAAGAAGTATTAATGATATAAATGCAATACTAACAAGTATTACACAAATCTCAGAGCAGACAAATCTACTAGTATTAAATGCATACATAGAAGAAATACTAGCTACTATGGATGAACAAAATACAAGAATAATAAATACTTCAAAGGTAATTAAGGGTATGGAAACTTCTAGTAAAGAACTTGAAGAAGTAATAAGTTAAGAGAAGTTATGTAAGACTAAAAGTTGTTTTCAGAAATTAGAAATTATATTATTAATTTGCAAATGTAAAGCTGTAGTTTAGGTAAGATTAAGCCTAAACTACAGCTTTTTATAGTAATAAGTTACTTCTAAACTCCATTGGGGTCATATTAACTTGTTTTTTAAACACAGTATTAAAATATGCCTGATTATTAAATCCCACAGTAAGAGAGATATCAAGAATACTAAGGTTTTTATTCATTAATAGCTCTTTACTTTTTTCTATTCGCACATGATTTAAAAATCCGGAGTAGCTTTTACCTGTTTCCTTCTTAAATATACTGCAAAAATAACACTTATTAATTTTCACATGATTTGCCACATGATCTAAGGTTATAGAATTATGAAAATTCTTGTGTATGTACTCTATAGCTTTTTTCACATGTGGATTAAAATTTAAATTAGAGAAATTAAGTTCCTTAGTGATAGAGCAAGCAGAATTTCGTAAATCATAAAGCAAAGAAATTAAGTGAGGAATGCAAAAATCAGGTTTATGTACAAGGTTCCTATTTGGGATACATCTTTCACTACAATAAGGACCTAAAATATAATAGCCACTATGGGCATTTACAGAACAAATGTGACAGGCTGCAAATCTCATGTTATCTTCACAATTTATAGTAATAAAAGTTTTATCCATATTCATTTTAAGCTCTCTTTTCATAGCAAGAAAAACAGCGTTTTTATCATATATGTCTTGGAAGTCCTCTGTATATCCGCTTAGACAAATAGACTCTCCCTTAGAAGTAACAGCCCTTATAGGGATATGTGTACATAGAAAAAAGCTTTCCAAAATTGAAATTATATTAGCATGATTCATTGATTATACTCCTCTAAAATTTAATGACAAAGTTTAAGATTCAAATTTATTTATAAAACAACTAAATATTTTATAAGAAAAGGCAATAAATAAATGATACTATAATAATAGTTAATTGATAACAACTATCAATATCATTTAATAATTATAAATAATAGAAGCGCATCTGTCAAATTCCTAGGCTATGCAACTGCCACTTATAGAAGATGGCAGACTTGAAGTTTCCAAAACGTTGTTAAAATATTATTTTTGGAGGAGTTATGAAGAAAAGATATTTAATTTTAGTTTTAATAATCCTATCCATGGTATCAATATTTGTGGGAGTAAAGGAAATAACTCCATTAGATATACTTCACTTAAAGGAGAATAAAGTTCAAATAGTGCTATTAAGCCGTATTCCAAGATTATTAAGTATTATTATGGCTGGGGTGGCAATGAGCATGGTAGGTCTTATTATGCAGCAGCTTAGCAGAAATAAGTTTGTATCACCAACCACAGCGGCCACAGTAGATTCAGCGAAGCTGGGAATGCTAGTTTCCATGCTGTTATTTACTTCTGCTACAACTATGCAGAAGATGGTGGTTTCCTTCATTTTTGCATTAGGTGGTACTTTTTTATTTATGAATATATTAAAAAAAGTAAAGTACAAAAATGCTATTTTCATTCCTTTAGTTGGAATAATGCTTGGGAATATTATAGATTCCATAACCACTTTTTTTGCTTATAAATATGATTTAGTTCAAAACATATCTTCTTGGCTTCAGGGGAATTTCTCCCTAATTTTAAAAGGAAGATATGAGCTTTTATACATAAGTATTCCCTTTTTAATAGCTGCCTTTTTTTATGCAAATAAATTTACAGTGGCAGGGATGGGAGAGGATTTCTCAACAAATTTAGGATTAAATTACAGTAAAGTAGTAAATACAGGTCTTGTAATTGTGGCCTTAGCAACTTCCTTAGTTGTTATTACCATCGGTAGAATTCCATTTTTAGATTTAATCATACCTAATATAGTTACAATCTATGAAGGAGATAACATCAAAAAGGCAATTCCAAAGGTTGCTTTGTTGGGAGCGATATTTGTTCTTCTCTGTGATATTTTGGGGCGTATAATTATTTTTCCTTATGAGATATCTATAGGACTAATGGTTGGAGTAATAGGAAGTATTATTTTTCTATATCTTCTTTTAAGGAGGAATAAAAATGAGTAATAAAAGAAAACTAGGAATTCTTACTTTAAGTTTAATAGTATTAATCATACTTTTTCTAGGGGTGGGGTTAAATAGTAATAACTTTAAATACGCTCTTTCAAGAAGATTCCCCTCACTAATTGCTATTATTCTTACAGGTGGGACCATCGCTTTTTCAACCATGGTATTTCAAACTGTAACAAATAATAGAATACTAACTCCTGGAGTACTAGGGTTAGATTCCTTATATATGCTTATACAGACTTCAGTGGTTTTTATCTTGGGCTCTCAAAGCAAATTGAGCTCAAATGCTAATATAAACTTCCTTATTTCAGTAGGTTTAATGCTGGTGTTCTCCTTATTGCTGTTTAAGCTAATTTTCAGTAGAGAAGGTTCAAATATATATTTTCTGCTACTAGTAGGATTAATCTTTGGTACCTTATTTCAAAGTTTAACTTCCTTCATGCAGCTACTCATTGACCCAAATGAATTTACCATAATTCAAGATAAGATGTTTGCAAGTTTTAATAATATCAATACGGAAATTCTACTTATATCTATTGTGGTGGTAATTATAACAGTAGTTTATTCTTATAAATACATAAAAATTTTGGATGTTCTATCTTTAGGGAGAGAAAATGCAATAAACTTAGGGATAAATTATGACAGGGTTGTAAATAGGATGCTCATGGTAGTTACCATACTTGTTTCAGTATCAACAGCATTAGTTGGACCAATTACCTTCCTTGGAATTATTGTAGCAAATCTTTCAAGAGAATTTCTAAAAACCTATAAGCATAGTTATTTGATTTTAGGTACAGTACTTATAAGCACCGTAGCATTAGTGGGAGGACAATTCATTATTAGTAGATTAATGAACTTTAACACAACTCTCAGTGTAATTATAAATTTTATAGGTGGATTGTACTTTATGTACTTACTACTCAATAATAAATAAATTCATTTTAGTAAGTGGATTTAAAAAGTCAGTTTCACTAAGTTTTAGTCTTGTTGAATAGTTACTATAAGAAAAAGGGATGGAGGTATTATCCTTATAAAATGGCATTAAAGGAGAGCAAGGCATGATTGAAGTAAAAAATTTAACCAAAAAGTACAATAAGAAAAGTGTAGTAGATAATGTATCTTTAAAAATACAAAAGGGCAAAATTACATCTTTCATCGGACCTAATGGAGCTGGAAAAAGTACTCTTTTATCTATGATAAGTAGACTTATTATGAAGGATAAGGGGGAAGTATTTATAGAAGGTGTGGAAGTAAGTCAATGGAAAAGTGAAGAGTTATCAAAAAAGCTATCAATATTAAAGCAAGCCAATAACATTAACATAAGACTAACCATAAGAGAGTTAGTAAGCTTTGGCAGGTTCCCCTATTCAAAGGGAAATTTAACTAAGGAAGATTGGAAGCAGGTAGATGAAGCTATAGAGTACATGAAGCTTACAGATATAAAAGACAAATATTTAGATCAGCTTAGTGGAGGACAAAGACAAAGAGCCTATATAGCCATGGTCATAGCTCAAGACACTGAATATGTTCTTTTAGATGAACCCCTGAACAACCTTGATATGAAGCATTCAGTAGAAATTATGAAAATCTTAAGAAGACTAGTAGAGGACTTTGGAAAGACCATAGTAATAGTTATCCATGATATAAACTTTGCCTCCTGTTACTCAGATTACATAGTAGCCTTAAAGGATGGTGTAGTTGCAAAGGAAGGAACTATTGAGGAAATTATTGATAAAAAGGTTTTAGATGAGATATATGATATGGACTTTAATATTTTACAGATAAATGAAAGAAAAATATGCACGTATTATTATTAATTCTTTACACTTATTATATTTAAATCTCTACACTTATTATATTTGATTCTTTACACCTATTATATCTAATCTCCACACGTACTATATCTAAATCTCTACACCTACTAGTGAGTTAGATAAAAATCTAAAGTTATAAAATTTACTTGTTTATTGGAACTTACATTTACATTTAGCTTACACAGAACCATTCCGAAAGTTTCTGCATCCTACTAGGTTTAAGGTAATTATTTGATGGACAAGCTTTAAAAATATCATGTAGATTTTGAATTCAATAAAAATATTTAAATACAAAAAATTATTTAGAGGTGATAAAAATGAAAACAATAAGCAAAAAAATAGCTATGGCAGCTGTATTAATGGGAGTTATGTTAGTTTCAGCAGTTGGTTGCTCTAATGGAAGTAGTAGTAAAAAAGCAGCAGAACCAGCGAGTTCAGCAAATGTTCAAGCTGAAGCTCCAAAGGAAGTTAAAATAACTCATGAATTAGGAGAAGTAGTTTTAAAGGAGACTCCTAAGAAAATAGTAGTTTTTGACTATGGTATTTTAGATGGCCTTAATAAAATGGGGGTGGAAATTTTTGCCTTGCCAAAAGCCACTTTACCTGTAGCTTTAGAAAAATATAAGGATGAAAAGTATGTGGATGTAGGAACTTTAAAGGAAGCAAACTTTGAAAAGATATATGAAATAAATCCAGATTTAATTATAATTTCAGCAAGACAAAAAGAACAATATGCTGAGTTTAGTAAAATTGCTCCAACAGTATTTGTGCAATTAGACGATAAAGATTACGTAGGATCTTTTAAGAAAAACATGAATCTTCTTGGAGAGGTCTTTAATAAAAAAGATGTGGTAGAGAAAGAACTTAACGCAATAGAAAACAGTATAAAAACCTTAAATGAAAAAGTAACTGCCACTGGGAAAAATGCACTAATCCTTTTGGCTAATGATGGAGCACTTAGCGCTTATGGTAAGGTTTCAAGATTTGGAATAATCCACAATAATTTTGGCTTTAAGCCAGTAGATGAAAATATTCAGGCTTCTACCCATGGACAAAGTGTTTCCTTTGAATATGTTGTTGAAAAGAATCCAGATTATATTTTTGTTATAGATAGAGCTGCCGTTACAGGAGGTTCAACTACTGCAAGTAAAGCTTTAGATAACGAGCTAATAAAAAACACAGAAGCTTATAAAAATAACAGAATTATATATCTTGATCCTGCAACTTGGTATGTAGGTGGAGGTGGCTTTAACTCTACTATAAAAATGATTAGTGAAGTTGAAGCAGCTATAAAATAGTCAGGGACCCAAAATCAAGTTTCAAATATAACTCAAAAAAGTTGGATTTTTTTAATTCTATCTGGGGTTGCTACAGGACTATCTTGGCTTTGCTACTATAAAGCACTACAAATTGGAGAAGCCTCAAAGGTTGTTCCTATAGATAAATTTAGTGTGGTAATCACAATGGTGTTAGCCTTTGTAGTGTTAAAAGAAGCAGCAACCATGAAAACAATTCTTGGAGGTATATTTATAACCATCGGAACTTTCATAATGATTTTATGATAATGTTATATTAAGTTAAGCATAGAGATAATGAACCCATGATAAAGATAATATTGAGTTACTTGAAAAGTAGTAATAATTTATAAAACACTAGATCTTAGCATCTGGTGTTTTATTTTGTTATTATGAATTTTAGTAAAATATTTAATCTATCATGAAATTCGACAAAGAAATAGGTTCAATTATCAAAAAGATTTCTTAAGATAGATACCCCAAGTTAAAACCTATCTTACACATAAGTTCTACCCTGGTTCCTTTAAGGGTTTATTAAGATAAATTTGAGACGATGCTAACTAAATCTTCTGCTTAAAGAACTATATGGATAAAAGCTAATATAATGTAATAAAGGGCGTGAACTTACTCTAAAAATTATCATAACATATAGCAGGTGAGTTTAATTATGTTATAAAAAGTTATATAAAGCACTTAGGTCATAGGAGGAGAGTAATGAAGGGGGAGAATTTTAGGGAAAGGCTAACCACTAGCAGAGAGAGTAATACGGCTGATGAAGTCATAAATCAGGTTGAGGATGTAGATTTTAGAGAGCTTTTTCTAAGTGAAGAATATGAAGCTTTTTTTGTGGAATACACAGGAGATATTAAGACCACATTGAAAAACATCGATTACGCTAAAATACTAAGTACAGAAAAGTTTTTTGGAACTATTTTTGTTAAAAAGGGCATGATTAATACTTTAGTACAAAGTGTCCCAGAAATTACAAATTTACAAAAAAATTTTCCATATACCCTTACACCTACGGCATTTGAAGAAGATATAGTTAGTTCTAAGGGAATAGAAATGGGGAATGTACCCTATAATGGAAATGGTGTAGTGGTTGGAATTATAAGCTCAGGCATAGATTACCTAAATCCAAGGTTTATGAAGGCAGATGGAACCACCAGAATATTACGTATTTGGGATCAAAGCATTAATGATGAAAAAAAGTACCCTAATATTATATATGGAACAGAATTTACAAAAGCAGATATAGATGAGGCAATAAAACTTAATACCTCTGGACAAAATCCTTATGAAAAGGTGAGTCATAAGGATGAAACAGGCTATGGTACAGCCATGGCAGGTATTATTGGAGGAAGAAAACTAAATGAAGCTGAAGTCTTTTTTAGCATAGCACCTAAATGTGATTTTGCTATAGTAAAATTAAAAAAGGCAAAAAGAAGTTTATTAGAGGCAAATGGAATATGTGACACAGAAGCAAGTGTATATGAAGGAACGGATATAGCTGAAGCAATGAGCTACCTTTCGAGTTTACAGCAACAATTGAACAAACCTATGGTAGTATATATTCCACTAGGTAGCAATAATGGGGGACATGATGGAGGGACAGTTCTTGAAAGGTATATTGACTTTCTTACCGAAAGAAGGGGCTTTGCTACCGTTGCAAGTGTAGGAGTCCAAGGTACAGGAGAAACCCACACTAGCGGTAATCTTTTTGAAACTGATGGGAAAGGCGTCATAGAGGTAAATATAGCTGAAGGAGAGGAAAATCTCATAATATCTTTATTCACAATTGAGCCTGATAGAGTTTCTATTGGAATAATAGCACCAGACGGGAATGGGGTAGAAAAAATTGAAACACCTAAAAATCAGGGAGATAGTATTTTTTTTAATATTGGTTCTTCAATTATTACTATTCAAAGCTACGAAGAACAAAAAGTAATTCCAGATAATAGGTTGGATATTTTAATTAGAAACTTAACACCAGGAGTGTGGAAAATAACTCTTAAGGGAGAAGAACTTTTAAATGGTAGATATGATGCTTGGATGACTCAAAAGAATCTTTTAAAGAAGGACACTAGGTTTTTAAAACCAGACCCATTTATTACTGTAGTTACACCCTCTACCGCTAGAAATATGATAAGCACTGGTTTCTACAATCAAGAAACAGGGGAATTAATAGAAGAATCAGGAAAAGGTTTTACCAGAGATGGAAGAGTAAAACCAGATGTAATTACTGCATCCTATAGAATTGTTACTACGGGTCTTGAAAATAAGCTTATAGTTGGAAGTGGATCAGGGATGGCAGGAGGTATCTTAGCTGGTACAGTAGCTTTAATGCTACAGTGGGGGATAGTAGATGGAAATAACCCAAACCTTTTTGCTCAAAGTCTAAGAAATTATATCATAGGGGCAACTACAAAGGATGAAGGGGTAAATTATCCTAATCCTGAAAGTGGCTATGGAAAGCTAAACATACCTAAGATATTTGAGAACTTAGAAAAAATGAAATTTAAAAAACCTAATCAAAGTAATGTAGTTGGAGACAGTAGAGAAACTGCTTATATAAAAGATATATATAACGTTAATGAGAATTCAAACTCTGGGCTATTTATTAATATACCCCAGGAAATACTCGTTAGAATAAATAATAAGTAGAAGTATTCTAGAAACACTGGTTTTTAAAAATGAAATTGTCTAATTATGCCATGAAAGAGTATATAAAGCACTTAGGACATAGGAGGGAATAATGAAAGGGGAGAGTTTTGGGGAAAGACTGAGCAATGATAGAGAGGCTACTACAACTGGTGAAGAGAATATAGAAGTTGAAGATGTAAATTATAAAGAGCTTTTTTTAAGTGAAGAATATGAAGCTTTTTTTGTAGAATTTACAGGAGATATTAAGGAAAGATTGAAAACCATTGATTATGCCAAGATGTACTTTACAGGGAAGTTTTTTGGGATTATCTTTGTTAAAACAGGTATGGTGAATACACTAGTACAAAATGTTCCAGAAATTATAAATGTGCAAAAAAATTTTCCCTATACATTAACGGGATTAACTGTAGAAGAAGGGATATTTAGTTCTAAGGGGATAGAAAAGGGAAATGTACCCTATAATGGAGATGGTGTAGTAGTTGGCATCATTAGTACAGGTATAGACTACCTTAATCCTAGATTTATGAAGGCGGATGGAACCACTAGAATAATAAGTATTTGGGATCAAAGCATTAATAATGAAAAAAGTTATCCAAATATTACTTTTGGCGCAGAGTTTACAAGTGTGGAAATTGATGAAGCAATAAAACTTAGTGTTCTTGGTCAGAATCCTTATGATAAGGTAGGGCATAGAGATGAAAAAGGATATGGCACAGCAATAGCAGGTATTATTGGAGGAAGAAAACTAAGTGAAACTGAATCCTTTGCCAGTGTAGCGCCTAATTGCAATTTTGCTATAGTTAAGTTAAAAGAGGCTAAAAGAAATGTGTTAGCTATAAATGGCATAGAAGAGCCAGCAGTGGAGGTTTATGGAGGAACAGATATAGCTGAAGCAATGAATTACCTTTCGGATTTACAACAAAGATTAAATAGACCTATGGTGGTATATATTCCATTAGGGAGTAATCTTGGGGCACATGATGGGGGCACAGTTCTTGAAAGATACATTGACTTTCTTACTGAAAGGAGAGGATTTGCAACGGTAGCTAGTGTAGGATCTCAGGGCAGTGGAGAAACGCATACTAGTGGTAATCTTCTCCAAACTGGTGGGCAAGACACTATAGTTATAAATGTAGATGAAGGAGAAAAGAATATTGTAATATCTTTATTTACAATTCAGCCTGATATAGTTTCAATTGGAATAATAGCTCCAGATGGAAGTACAATAGAAAGAATTCAGCTGCCCGAGAAAAGTGGAGAGAGTGTTTCTTTAACCCTCGGTTCTTCAAGTATTAGCATTCAAAACTACTCAGATGACAGAATAATTCCTGACATAAGGTTGGATATTTTAATAAGTGGAATAATCCCTGGAATATGGCAAATAACTCTTAAAGGGGATGAACTTACAAACGGTAGATATGATGCTTGGATGACTCAAAAGAATCTTTTAAAGAAAGAAACTAAATTCCTAAAACCAGACCCCTTTATCACCATAGTTACACCCTCTACGGCTAGGAATATGATAAGTACTGGATATTATAATCAAGACACTGGAGAGTTAATAGAGGAATCGGGAAAAGGTTTCACTAGGGATGGACGAGTTAAACCTGATGTAATTACTGGATCCCATAGACTTCTTACTATAGGGGTTGAGAATGAGTTTATTGTGACAAGTGGCTCAAGTATGGCAGGAGCAATATTGGCTGGAACGGTAGCACTGATGTTTCAATGGGGTATAGTTGAAAAAAATAACCCAAACCTTTTTGCTCAAAGCATTAGAAATTACATCATAGGTGCAACTTCGAAGGATGAAGGAGTAAACTACCCTAATCCTGAAAGTGGCTATGGAAAACTAAACATACCTAGGATATTTGAAAATCTAGAAAATATAAAATTTAGTAGACCTGAGAAAATCAATGAAATTATAAAGAATACAGGAGTTTCCTATAAAGATTATATAGAAAATGTTAGTCAGGAGCTGAACTCTGGGTTGTATATTAATATACCAGAAGAAGTAGTCATCAAAATAAATAATAGGTAGTGCATTTAAAACAACTGGGATTAACAATGGTTTACATAGCATTGTTAATCCCAGTTGTTTTTTTGTAAAGTTATCTTCAAGAAGCCTTGTTTTGCAGACACTTAGTGTAAGGTTAATATTTAATGACATTTAATCATGAAAATTTTCAATTAGTAAAAGTAACCCTTAGGATAAATTCTAATAATATATATTGTAGGGATTTCATCTTATGAAATTCTTACTAAGGGATAAAAAGTAGAAAAAATAATTTTTATACAATGTAACCCTTGTCCATTTTTGGGAATAGTATATAGTACAAAGAAAAAGTGAGGTGTGTTCCATGTTCGAAGAATATTACAATAACTATAAAAATAATGATTGTCATGATCATAATCATAATCATCCACAAAATGATTGCCCTCAATTACCAGGTACAATATTAAGAATTAATATTCCAGCAGGAGCTACAATTAATTTATTAAACTTATTAGAAATAACATCTCCAGGAGGAATATGCTTAATAGTAAGAATACCTTTACTAGGTGGCAATAACAATGGTATAGGCTTAGCAGGTATAGTAGATGCTATTAAAAAAGCTGGGGGAACAGTAGAATTTCAATAGAAAATAATTATATAGGACTACCGAAGGTTTAACTTTGGTAGTCCTTTTTTAGAGTAACCCATTATATGGTAATTTCATAAAATCTTCATAATGGTTTATTATAATAAAAGTAGCATAAGATGAGCTTGAGTAAACGAATTAAAAAAACAAACTCTTAAAATTGAGATCAATACAGTTAAACATTTCTATAAAAAATGGAATTTCACTATGAGATCATAAAATATAAATTACCCTACTAAGGAGTGAAGTTGTGGGCATGTTTTCATTATTTAAGAAAAACAAAGAAGTAAATAAAGAAATAAAATCTAATTTTAATGTGATAGTATCCCCAACTGTTCTTGAGGATATCACAAAGCTTTTAAAAAAGGTTAACAAAACTGCTGTAAGATTTGTTGTGGCAGGCATGTGCTGAAGTGGTAGCAAGTTTGCAGTTGTTCTGGATGAACAGAAAGAAAATGACTTAGTGACAGAAGTGCAAGGCGTAAAGTTTGTTGTTAATGGCAACTACAAAAATCTTCTTGGAACTTTAGAAGTAACCAAGGAGAATAATCAACTTACTGCAAAAAGAGTTTCATAAGTGCTCATTGCTATTAAATAACCCAATATTTATAATTATTACATAAGGTTTCATAACAATCTAATAAATTGAGTTAGGAGAGATACAAATGGTTAAAGTGGTTGCTAAAAATTGCATTCAAGAGGAAAAAATTAATGAAGTTATTGAATTATACAAGGAATTAGTAGAAGAAACAAGAAAAGAAGAAGGCTGCATTAAGTACGAACTTTATCAAGATGCTCAAAACCCTGCTATCCTTACAATGATTGAAGAGTGGGAAGATAGAAGCTATTTAGAAAGACACTTTAAAACTGAGCACTTTACAAGAATTGTACCTATGATAGGACAGTTTTTAGCAGGGGATAAGGAAGTTAACGTATATAATAAAGTAAATTAAGAAGTAAGGTTACGCGGCACTAATTCATTCCTATGATAAGCCTATGACTTGATTCTGGTTAATAAGCTACATAATTTAGAAATGCTGAAAAATATCATGTTAAGAAATATAAATAATGTAGATATAAACAAGGTATAAGTAAATCATAGATTAAAACTTAATAATGTTGTAAAAAAGGACATCTGTGAGGGTAAACAGATGTCCTTTTTTCTTCCAGAAAATTATTGAATTATAATAGAATTCTGTTTTCCAGTATATCTAAAAATTTCATATTTAGCCTTTTCTTCAATGGCTTTTATGATAGGTTCAGCACACTTAAAATCCATGTCTGTCACCAAAAGGGGAAAAACCTATACTTTTTCTTGTTATGTAAAAACTAAGGACATACCTGTAAAAGACAATAGTGGTGCAGCTTTAACCCTAGGGTATCAAGATGCCAGCGGCCAGTGGAAATATGTAAGAGAATTTATAAAGGGTACTACTGACTGGAATAGATATGAAACCACCTTAACAGTACCTAATGATATTTCTAATGACTATATATGGGTAGCCGCAGAGCTTGTAGAAACCACAGGTACTGCTTACTTTGACAGCTTACAGCTGGAGGAAGGACAATTTGCAAATAGATATAACCTTATAGAAAACTCAGACTTTACCCTATGGGATAAAACCACTTGGAAGCCTATATACTGGAAGTCTAATAATGCCATTGACAGCACTGATTATGTAGATTACAGCTATAGTAATAATCACCCTAAGGCTATGAACACCCTGTCCATGAAAATAAATGGTAATGCCAGAGCAGGTAAAGGAATTTATCAGGATGTAAACATAGCTGGAAAAAAAGGTGATGTATATGTACTAGGGGGTTGGGCTAAAGCCAATGCAGCACCTTTAGTAGAATGGAGACTTTTCCAGATGGACTTAGGTTTTGTAAAGTATGATGGAAGCATATTTTGGAAAAAGCTTTCCTTTAATGATGATGTTTGGGACTGGCAGTATGCAGCTAGTGAAATAGTAGCACCAGAAGATTATAAGGGTATTCAAGTTTATATAAGCTACTATCAAAATCTAGGGAATGCATACTTTGATGGAATTCAGCTATACAAGGAAGAGTTTGGCACAAGTTATCAATATGACTCCAAAGGAAATGTAATCTCCACAGCAGATTTAGCAAAACAAAACTCTAAGTTTCAGTATGATGGAAATAATGATTTAACTACCAGTATTGATCCTAAAGGAAGTAGCTTTACCTATGAATATGATAATGGCAACACTTCAGTAAAGAAACATAATCTTACAAAGGCAACCTCGGCAGAAAACGTAGTTTATTCCTTTGATTATGATAATTTTGGAAATGCAAAGTGGTCAAAGGTAGGAAGTGATGCCCTATTTATAAAATCTGATGCTTCCTATACTCCTAGTGGAAACTATATAAAAGATGTGGTAGACCCTAGAGGAAATAAAGTAACCTTTGATTATGATGAAGCCAATGGAAACTTAAAAAGTGTTACAGACCCGGAGGGAAAGGTAACCAGCTACAGCTATAATCCTAAAACTAATAATTTAGAGTCTGTAAAAAAAGCTGTAAATGGAACTGATATAACTAATTCTTATGATTATGAAAATGATAAAATCAAAAAAATTAATCACAATGGTTTTGGATATGAGTTCCAGTATGATAACTTTGGAAACAACACAGTTGTTAAGGTGAAAGGAAAGGATCCTGCGGGTCAAGAAGCAACTCAAAATCTAATCACCAATACCTATGAAGAAAGGAATGGTAATTTTAAAGAAGCTACCTACGGTAATGGGCATAAGGTATCTAACATATATGATGCCATGGATAGAGTAATAGGTAAAAAGTTTGGTACAGAACTAAGAGTTAAATACCAATATAATGCTAATAATAACTTAGCCTTAAAAGAAGATTTAGTTAACAAGAAAAATTATAGATATAACTATGACCTAGCAGATAGATTATCTACAATTAAGGAAATAGACCCTGCTACTTCAAAAATAATAAATGAAACAAGGTATAACTATGACTTAAATAATAATGTGTCTGAAGTAAATGAGAACATAAATAATTATAACTATAATATAGCCTATGGTTATAATAAAGATAACAAACCAACTTCAGTAACACATAAAAGAGGAACTTTAGGTCAGCAGTTAAGCAGTATTTATAATATAAGCTATGGTTATGATATCTTAGGAAGACTAGAAAATAAAAAAATAGCCATAGGTACAACAAACTTTCAAACAAACTATAAATACTATGAAGGAAAAGAAGCAAATTCCACTACAAATCTAATAAAAACCATAGAAAATGGCGGAAAAGCAATAAGCTATGAATATGACTCTAAGGGTAACATCTCCAAAATACTTGAAGGAGATAAAGTAATACAGCAGTATTACTACAATGAAGTAAATGAGCTAATCAGAGAAGACAACAAAGCTTTAGAAAAAACCATAGCCTATAGCTATGATTTTGGAGGAAATATTCTAAACAAGAAAATATACAGTATAAAAACTGGAGAGATAACTGAAAGTGATATTCCAGAAGAAACCATAAATTATACTTATGAAGATACTGTATGGAAAGATAAATTAACCTCGTACAATGGAAAACCTATAACCTATGATAACATAGGAAACCCATTAACCTATGACGGCTATAGCTTCACTTGGGAAGGTGGAAGACAGCTAAAGGGAATCACAGGCAATGGAAAAACCATCTCCTATAAGTATAATGACAGTGGCATAAGAACAGAAAAAACAGTAGATGGAGTAACCACTACCTATCACTTGGTAGGAGATAAGGTGACCTCTGAAAGTAATGGTACGGATAATGTATATTATACTTATGATTCAGCAGGTAAACTTGTAAGTATGAACCTAAATGGCACTGAATACTTCTATATAAGAAATGCTCAAGGTGATATAATTGGGTTAATTGATAAAGCAGGAGCACAAGTTGTAAGTTATACCTATGATAGTTGGGGCAAACTAATTTCTATAGAGGGAACACTTAAAGATACTGTAGGAGTTAAGAACCCTTATAGGTATCGTGGCTATCGTTATGACTCTGAAACACAATTATATTACTTGCAGTCAAGGTATTATAACCCATCGTGGGGCAGATTTATAAATGCTGATGCTTTGATTGGACAAACTGGAGAACTTCTAGGACATAATATGTTTGCTTATACAAAAAATAATCCTATAAATAGAAAAGATGACCATGGGTTTAGGTCTTCTGGAGTTATTGATGAATGTGGTGGAGCTGATATCGTAAATGATAAAGGTGTCGTTGAGCAAGAGTATTTATCAATATCAAACTTGGCAGGGGCTGCTTGGGGAACAGTTGCAGGAACAGTTGAAAATCTAACAAAAAATGTAGCTGGATACGTAGGGAAGGATTCTATAATTAGACTTTATCCTAGTAGTAGTATTACACAAAAAATAAAGCCTTTTGAAAGACTTGGTAAAGGTGCTGCAAGATGGGGGACAGCAATAGCAGCTGGATTTGACATCGCTGGTACTTGGGACCCCATGGCAAAGATGTCTTTAGCACAGAGAGTAGGAAAAACAGCAATACAACTTGCAGGTGTTGGTGTTGCTGTAGCAGCAGGTGTATATTTAACAGGGCCATTAGTTGCATCATCAATGCTGTACGGGGGGACAACAGCAGTTGCAGGAGCACTTGGCGCCTTCGCAATAGATGCTGGCATTGGTCAAGCAACTAGTTTTGCACAGGATTTATTATATCAAAAATTAGGAATGAAGTAGGTGGATTTATGATTTATAGAAGTAAGTTAACAATTATGATTACATTATTATTAGGTATTCTAACATTACTTTATTTTAGCATGCAGTTTAAGATGTTAGAGTATAAAATTTTTGGCATAATTGGTGTAGTTATATCATCAATTATGTATATAATAAACATATTTGAATATTATGTAATTGATGGAGAGAAGATTATTTATATTTCTAGACTAAAACATAAAAGAGAAATAGTTCACTGGAAAGATGTCAATAGACTTATTAGTTGCTCTGATAGATTTGTAAGTGCAATTATAATAGAATATGGAACTTTGGGAGGAAAAAATATTATTATAAATTCTTGGATAAAGGGGTATAGTAAAATTATTGATATAGCAATACAAAAAACAAAGTGTAATAAAGATATAGTTGTAGATAGTAATTTGTATAACTATATAAAATAGTACTATATTAAATATAATATAGTATTGGTATATGTGTAATTAAGAAAAGCTTTAATAAAAATTGTTTAATCATTTTATGAATAATTATTAAAAGATATAAAGAAGCAGTTTATAATTTTATAGCTGCTTCTTTATTGATTTTTGTGAACAAGAAGTATGGAATGAGTAAGTATGAACCTAAACGACACTGAATACTTCTATGTAAGAAATGCTCAAGGTGATATAATTGGGTTAATTGATAAAGCAGGAACTCAAGTTGTATTTTACACCTATGATTCTTGGGGGAAATTAATTTCTATAGAGGGAACACTTAAAGATACTGTAGGAGTTAAGAATCCTTATAGATATAGAGGATATAGGTATGATACCGGTGCGACACGTTGCAATATGAAAAGTATTGCCTAAATAGTATAGCTATTTAAGAACTAATAACTTGAAAAGTCAAATGAGAGGGTAACGCCTTG
>NZ_JAGGLL010000030.1 GCF_017874425.1 Clostridium punense | reverse complement strand
TAATCACATATTCATCTTAAACTACTTGTTTATAAATAATAAAATTCTATGAAAATAGAAGTAAATAAAAGATAAATTAAAATTATTGAGGTAGGTTTGGATTATTATACAGGAACTGTTTTTGAAACTATGTTAATAGGGAATGAAAGCTATGGGTCTATTTGCTCAGGGGGAAGATATGATAATTTGGCTGAGAAATATACTACTAATGTATTGCCCGGCGTTGGCATATCAATAGGAATAACAAGATTATTCTTTGTGTTAAAAGAAATTGGGTTTATAGATAACTATAAAGTTAAGAGTAATTTAGATTATTTAATAATACCCATAGGGGATAATATGGAATACTGTGGGAAGGTAATGAAATACTTAGAAGAGAAAAACTATGCAGTAACAGTATACTTTGATGAGGATTCGTTAAAGAAAAAAATGAATTATGCTAATAAATTAGGGGCAAAAAATGTTATATTGATTGGAGAGGAAGAAGTTCTAGAAAATAAAGTTAAAGTAAAGAATATGATTTCAGGAAGTAATATGAGTTTGGATTATAAACAACTATGATAATTAGTGAAAAATACCATTTATAATAACTAGGGAGTGACTTATTATAAATATAGTTTTATAGATGCAAGCCACCATCTTAAATGATATAATACTAACTAAATATAGGTTAGATTTCAATAATCTGAATTTTAATATTGTATTATACAAATTATACACCTATGAAGATGACTAAAGAAAAATAAAGGGTTTGATATAAAGATGAAAAAAGTAGTAATTGGAATATTGGCACATGTTGATGCTGGTAAGACCACCTTATCAGAAAGTTTGCTTTATACCAGTGGTAAGATAGGAAAATTAGGAAGAGTTGATAATAAGGATGCATATTTAGATACCTATGACCTAGAGAAGGAAAGAGGTATAACTATCTTCTCCAAGCAGGCAATATTTGAATTAGAGGACATTCAAGTGACCTTACTGGATACCCCAGGCCATGTAGATTTTTCTGCAGAAATGGAGAGGACTTTGCAGGTCCTTGATTATGCTATTTTGGTAGTAAGTGGTGCAGATGGGGTGCAAGGTCATACAAAGACCTTATGGAGACTTTTAAACTTATATCAAATTCCAACTTTTATTTTTATAAATAAGATGGATCAGTTTGGAACGGATAAAGACAATTTAATAAAAGAACTGAAAAAGCAGTTAAGTGATGGATGTATTGATTTTCAGCATGGGAAAACAGAAGAGTTTTATGACCAGCTAGCCATGTGTGATGAGAAAATCATGGAAGAATTTTTAGAAACTGGACACATTGAGGACTTTGAGATAAAGAAAGCTATTAAGGATAGAAAGGTATTTCCTTGTGTTTTTGGATCTGCATTAAAATTACAAGGTGTTGAGGAATTAATGCAGTGTATTTCTCATCATGTAATAATTCCGACCTATGGGGAAACTTTTGGGGCTAAAATATTTAAGGTAACAAGAGATGAGCAGGGAAATCGCCTTACTCATTTCAAGGTTACTGGGGGAAAGCTTAAAGTAAAGGATGTTCTTTCAACCCACAGTTGGGAAGATAAGGTGAATCAAATTCGGATCTATTCAGGGCAGAAATTTGAGGCTGTAAGTGAGGTTCTAGCAGGAACTGTATGTGCAGTAACAGGGCTTAGCAAGGCCATACCTGGTGAAGGGTTAGGTATGGAGGAAGCATCAGAGGCTCCCATTCTTGAACCTGTACTAATTTATCAAATGATACTGCCAGAAGGCTGTGACCCAAGAGTTATGATTCCAAAACTTCGTCAAATTGAAGAGGAGGAACCAGAACTTCATATTTTTTGGGATGAGGAGCTACAAGAAATTCAAGTTAGAATTATGGGGGAAGTACAGATTGAAATTCTTCAGAATTTAATAGAAACTCGTTTTGGAGTTCAGGTTACCTTTCAGGATGGAGGTATTATATATAAAGAAACCATTGCTAATATTGTTGAGGGCGTAGGGCATTTTGAGCCTCTTAGGCATTATGCTGAAGTTCATCTTCTCTTAGAACCAGGTGAGAGGGGCAGCGGTCTTAGCTTTGAAAGTAAATGTAGTGAGGATATGCTAGGGAAGAGCTGGCAAAGACTTGTGTTACACCATCTTGAGGAAAAAGCACATAAGGGAGTTTTAACAGGCTCAGAAATTACCGACATGAAAATTACTTTAGTTTCTGGTAGAGCACACAACAAGCATACAGAAGGTGGGGACTTTAGAGAAGCTACTTGGCGAGCAGTTCGTCAAGGGTTAATGGAGTCCCAATCGGTTTTATTAGAACCTTATTATTCTTTTCAGTTAGAATTACCTGAGAAAATGGTGGGAAGAGCCATGACAGATATAGATAAGATGAATGGAACAAGTGAAATATCCCACTCAGATGGAGAAATGGCAGTTCTTGTGGGAAGTGGACCTGTAAGTACCATGAGGAATTATCAAAAGGAGGTAATCGCTTATACTAAAGGTAATGGCAGGCTATTTTGCAGTTTGAAAGGCTATGAACAATGCCATAACCCTGAGGAAATTATAAAAGGTATAGGTTATGACCCTGAAAGAGATTTAAGTAATACTACTAGCTCAGTATTTTGTTCCCAAGGGTCAGGATTTGTTGTTCCTTGGTATGAGGTTAAAAACTACATGCATTTAGAGAGTTATCTTCAACAAAGGGAAAACTTACTAGAACAATCATTACAAAATGGAAAAGCATATGTAGAAGAGAGTTTTATTAGTACAGAAGAAATCGACCAAATTATAAATAAAACCTTCTATGCTAATCAAGGAAGCAAGTCTGCATGGAAAAATAAAAGAACTGCAGCAGAAAGCTATTACAAACCTGTTAATGAAGTTAGTGTTACTAACCAGTATACAGTGAAAGAGAAGTACCTTCTTGTAGATGGTTATAATATTATACATGCATGGCCTGAGTTAAAAGAGCTTATGGATGAAAATATGGATGCTGCAAGAATGCAACTAATTGATATATTAAGTAATTATCAAGGTATTAAAAAGTTTAAAATTATCCTTGTCTTTGATGCTTACCGAGTTCAGGGTTACCGTGAGAATATAGAAATTTATAATAATATCCATGTTGTGTACACCAAAGAAGCACAAACCGCAGACCAGTATATTGAAAAGTTCGCCCATGATAATCATAAGAAGTACAATATAGTGGTAGCAACATCAGATGGTTTGCAGCAAATAATCGTATGGGGTGAAGGATGTACCTTGTTATCCGCTAGAGAGCTAAAGGCTGAAATTCAAGAGGCTAATGAGGCTCTTAGAGAAGAATATGGAAAAATTCAGGGAAGTAATCGGAATTATTTAGAGGATTCATTATCCCTAGAAGCAAAGCAGCAAATGAAGGATTTAATTAAAAAAGAATAGGCAATGAATGCCGATATACATACTAATGACCATCTGTGGGTAGCTAAAATAGTTACTTACAGATGGTCATTTTTTGTATGGAAATTGAACTTTATCTTTGGATTAAAAACTGTAAGGTCATAGTAAAAATGTGGTTTAAGCCATGTTTAAATCATAGTTGTTGTAGATTATTCACAAAGATTATAATACCTACTGCTTATTTTAAATGCTATAAAAAGTAAAAATGGTAAACAAGTTCTATAAAGATTATGAATAAAGGACCACCACCCACTAATAGATATAGTAGAGAAGTGTTTTACACTAAGAAACATAGCAGATAGTTTTTTAAGAGAGTTATAAAAGGGATGATGTTTCAATCGCTATAGAAAGAGGTTTTTAAATGTTTTTAAAATATTTTTTAGCTGCTATTTTACCACTTATTTTTGGAATATGTGTTTACTTATCATTGGGTGGAAATAAAACCATTAGTAATATAATCAAGGTTTCAGTACAAATGCTATTAACTAATAATATATTATCATTTTTTGTATTGACTTATAGTGAGAAAAAAATAGCTTGGAGCACTTATCAAAGTAGTTCATTAATATTAAAGTATTATATATTAAATATCTTTTTTATATTGGTAGTCAGTGGTTTAATTAGGCTTATTGAAATGAAGTTTAAGGATAAATTAGTTGTACAAAAAATTAGTAGTCTAGTAAAGGGCAGCTTGATAATTGGCATAATTCTATTCAGTGTAATCATAGCCTTTTCATCAAAGCATTATGCAGCAATTTATGATAACTTAAGTCTAGATGAGGTCTTATTTTACCTTAATTCAGGATTACAGGGTGCAAATTTATCAGTAATATATAACTTCTTTAAGGATAATGGATTATTAATGGTTAGTTCATTAATTTTTATTTCAATTCCGATTTTTATTATAAGAGAAACTTTCTCTACGGAAGAAAAAATTCAGGTAAAAAAATTAAGGGACCCTTTTTATTTAGATATTAATTCCTATAGGTTGATACTCACTTATACTATATCCATTTTTATAATTGCAACGATATTCTCGTATAAAACCCTAGGGGTAAGTGCATATTTAGGAAAACTAAATGAGTATTCAGCTTTTATTGCAGAGGAATATGTAAGTCCACGAGATGTCAAATTAAAGTTCCCAGAGAAAAAAAGAAATCTTATAGTAATATACCTAGAATCCATGGAAACAACAATGATGAGTAAGAGTAACGGAGGTGGTTGGGAATACTCTGTTATACCTGAATTAGAAAAATTAGCATTAGAAAATGTGAATTTCTCTAATACAACTAACATTGGAGGTGCTTACTCAACTGCAGGCACAACTTGGACAGTGGCGGGATTAGTAGCAACTACCTCAGGACTTCCTTTAAAGGTTCCAATAGAAAGCAATGAGTACAAAGAGGAGACTTTTTTGAGTGGCGCAATCACTCTGGGTGATATTTTAAAGGGTCAGGGATATAATTTGAAGTTTATGTTTGGGTCTGATTCCAGTTTTGGCGGGAGAAAACAATATTTTTCTAATCATGGAAAATACGATATTTTTGATTTAAATACAGCTATCGAAAGAAATTTAATGGCTCCTGAAGAAAAGGTGTTTTGGGGAATTGAGGATGGTAATTTGTTTAAATGGGCAAAGGACGAGTTATTACAATTGGCAAGGGAAGATAAGCCCTTTAATTTCAACTTGCTTACAGTAAATACACATTTTACTGATGGGTGGTTAGAAGAAGGTACACAAAACCTGTACCCAACTCAATATGAAAATGTCCATGCATACTCCTCAAAACAGGTCTCAGACTTTCTTCAATGGATACAACAACAGGATTTTTACAAAGATACCACGGTAGTTTTAATTGGGGACCATAATAGTATGCAAAGTGTTGAATATTATAAGGATAAAATTGTTAATGATAACTTTCAAAGAGTAACTTATAATGCTTTTATAAATTCTTCAGTGAAACCTGTTAAGGAAAAGCATAGAATCTTTTCTAATTTAGATATGTTTCCCACACTATTAGCTAGTATAGGTGTAGAAGTTCCGGGAAACAGATTAGGCCTGGGCACAAATTTATATTCTGAGGAAAGTACATTATTTGAAAAGTATGGAATTAGTTATGTTAATAATGAATTAAATAGAAACTCCATATTTTATAATACAAAAATATTAAAGGGTGATTATATTGAACTTATAAAAGCTGAAGATAAATAGGTATAGGCTATCTGACTTATAAAATTTCAATAAAAATCAAGATGAGTAATTGTATTTTGAGAAATGGTAGCTTTAAAGTTGATTTTTTCCTCATTGGAAAGAAACATAAGAAAGCCATGCACAAATGGAGAAATAAATTCTCAATTATGCATGGCTTTACTGCTTTTGAATTAATAAATATAGTTATCTTAGACCCATTGCTACGGAGTCATTAAGTAAAGTTAGATAATTATAGCTGAAATTTCTTTTTCCAAGATCCATTTATGAAGCGGAAAAGAAGAAGTGCAAAACGGACTACATTATCTGCTATCATGCAGATCCATACTGCATTTAAACCAAAATTAAATACAGATACACATAGGTAGGTGGATGAAATTCTTACTCCCCACATGGATAATATGGATATAAACACAGGAGTTTTAGTATCTCCTATACCATTAAAGATTCCTTCAAGTATTATCAGTGCACCAAATAGAGGCTCAGACACTGCCACAAGGCGGAGAACTGAAGCTCCATCCTTAATAACTTCAGCATCGTTTATAAAGATGGACATTATAAACTCTGGAAATAAGAATAATAGGCCACCAGTTATAGTCATTATAACAACTGCAATACCCATTATAGTTATAGAAGTTTCATGGAACTTCTTCTCATCCTTTTCCCCAAGAGCATTTCCCACTAGAGTGGAGGTAGAGGATTGCATACCATAGCCAGGGATATAAAAAGCCTCCTCTGCAGTTAGAGCAATAGAGTGGGCTGCAAAGGCTATAGTCCCTAAGCCTGTTACCAGTGAAGAGAATACCACTTGGCCTAAACATGTAATGGTACGTTCAAGAGTTACTGGTAAGCCTACGTTAACACATCTTTTCATGATTTCAGGGTGCAGTTTTATTTTTTCACCTTTAGGTGATACTAGTTTATTTTTGTAAATAGCAACGAACATTAAAACACCACTTATGCAGTAGGATATAGCTGTAGCTATAGCTGAACCAATTACACCTAGACCAGCCCCATAGGTAGGTATATTTAAACCACCAATAGATAAAGTTTGATTTCCGTAGATTAGCACAAAGTTTAGGATGATATTTGTTATGTTCATAATAAGGTTAACCCTCATAGGTGTTTTCATATCGCCAGTAGAGCGAAGTACGGCACCAAAAACTATAGTTGAAACACGGAATATCATAGGCATGCATATGATGGCAAAGTAAATTGAAGCATCCTTTTGAATCTCTGGAGCAGCTCCTAACCATTTAGGTAAAAAGGGACTTACTCCGAGGGTAATTATAGATAAAATTATGCCTAATACAAAGGTTATTATAATAGATTGAATAGCTGCTGCTTTTGCATCATCTACTTTTTTAGCTCCTATAGAGTAGGAAATGCAGGATAGCACCCCTATACCCATAGCAAAAGCAGGACTGTTTATCAGCCAGTTCACCGTAATAGTAAGCCCAACAGCAGCAGAGGCCTGAGCACCTAACTGCCCTACCATAGCCGAGCCTACATACTGCACTGCGGTTTGAAGAGCCTGTTCAGCTATAGCGGGCCAGGATAGAGCCAAGATGGCAATAATTAGTTTTTTTCTTTCAGCAATATTTTTAACCATAGTTTCCATAAAAATCTCCTTATTATTATTACCATATATTGTTATAGTCTCACATTTGATATAATAAGGGGTATAGTAACTATATAGTCAAGAGGATGGATAATAATGAGTAATAAAATATATTTATCAACAGGAGAACTAGCACAAATGCTTGGTGTTACAAAACAAACAGTAATTTATTACGATAAAATTGGATTAATTTCTCCTGTAAAACGAGGAGAAAAGGATTATAGGTATTACACTCTAGAGCAAGCAGATGAATTAGATTCAATTTTAACCTTTAGAAATCTAGGAGTACCAATAAATACCCTTAAAGAGTATTTAGCTGTGAGAAATGCTGAAGGATGTATTGAAATGCTTAAAAAACAGAAGGAAAAGGTTGATTTTGAGATTCAGAAACTAGAGAAAACAAGAAGAAAAATTGAAGGAAGGGCTAGATTACTAGAACAAGTCTTAGGGATTAATAATTTTCAGCAAGTTATATTTTCTACAGAAAATGAAGAACATTATATGGTAGAGCCCTGTATGGAGGATGATGAAAAGGTATTTATGAAGAGCTTTCTCTCCCTTTGCAATAAATCTAAGGAACTTCAAATTGACTTTGAAAATCCAGTTTGCAATATCATTACAAAGGAAGCTTTAGAGTTAGGTAGTTATAAAAGGGTAGCTTATTTTGGAATAAAAGTACCTGAGGATTTTAGAGGTCAGGTTCACAGTAAGTTTGTAAAGCCTTACGGCATTTATGCATCAACCTATCATAAGGGCTCTTATGATACCATGTATCTTTCCTATGAAAGATTAATAAAAGGTATAAGGGAACAAGGATATGAGATTTGTGGAAATGCCTATGAGGTGGATTTACTTAGCACTCTTACAAGTGTTAATAGCGATGAGTATTTAAAACTGATTTCAATACAAGTTTCCAAATAAGAAAGTATTAAGAGGAGTATAAACCGCATACCTATTAATATTCTTATATGTTTATTTTATAGTTGAGGCTGAAAATATAAAAAGTAGTAGCCTTTAAAGTGATTATCGGTTACTACTTTTTTATCTTATTAAAATTTGAGTTTTTGAAAACAGTATAATTAAATACTAGTAATGATAATCAAAATTTATTCCTCTCATTTTTCATATAAGGCTAAGATTTTGTTATTTTAGAAGTTGTAATTATCTTCGAATAAATTATTAAGTTCATTATCATTTAAGATATCTAATTCCTCAATTTCCTCGTCATTATCTGAATCTAAATCAATCATAATGCTTCTTTTTTTATTTCTTGATAACTTTCTTTGATTCTTATCATCTAAAGCCATCTTTATTAGTTTTATTGATTCTGTAGGAGTTTCACATCCACCAAGAACTACTATATTATTCTTATCATTATAAGTTATATAGGTGCTTTTATAAACTTCAAACAATTTAGATACTTCATATGGATCATATCCATCTATTTTTAAGTTAACACCTAAATAATCACAATCATATACATCTGGTTGCACAAAAACACTATTTTTTATAGCTAAATCAACTGCTGTTTTTGCATCTTTTAATCCATCATATAATTTTAGTATAAGACCTGAACCATCTGCTGTATTTATTCTAAAAGAATCTTTGTTATCAATACTACCATCAACATGAATACCAGTTATGTTGTATGATAAATCTAAACTTTCAATTACTTCATTATTTATTTCTTTGTATGTATTTCTTTTATTATTGTCTACAAACTTAACGTCATTTATTAAATTCATTATACTATTTACATCATTCCAGCATTCGATAGTATTCTTAAAGGCTAACTCATCTTCTTTTAAACTAGGTAGAATAGCTACTACATTTACCTTAGCATTTGGTAATGCCTTTTTTGCAATCTGTATAAATGTTTTTATTGAACCAGATCCTGTTCCTCCAGCCATTGTTGTAAATACTACAATGGTTTCAGTAATGGGATACTTTCTTAGTAATATTCCTATAGAGTTAGCATTATCTTTTATCATATCTCTAGCCTTATTTCTATCTCTTCCAGATCCATCTGTTCCCGGATAAATATATACATTCCTTGCTATATTGGCATTTTTTAGTGGCTTAATATCAAACAAACTACTATTTAAGAATAAACCATTGTATCTTGAGTTTTTACTTAGTAATCCATCTACTATATTTCCAGCACCTTGACCTAATGAAACTAACAACATTTTACCTTTTTCCATAACCAATCTCCCTTATCCGTATTATCTAGTAGTATTATCGAAAAAAATAGTAAAAACCTTATACTTTATAGAATTTTTAGCTAATTTTGAAAAAAAATTTTTTTTCACTTAAGTTTCACTATATTAACTCGAAAAAAGAAGGGGGGAGGAATAATTATATGGATTATAAAACTAAGTATATAGATGCAGAAAGCGCTACTCATAAAATTCAGAATAAAAAAAGAGGGGAAATATCTTACTATTCCATTGAGCAAGTTTCTGATTTGTTAAATGAAGATATCAGTAATATCAGATACTATACAAAATTATTTGATGATCTTTTAAAGATAGAAATAGTTGGCAAAGAATTGCGTTATACGAATATGGATGTTGATAAATTAGAATTTTTAATAAGACTAAAGAATAGAGGGATGTCACTTAAGGAGATCCAGGAGTATTATAACACATTACCCTTAAATGATGTTGAAGTTCAGGGGAGTGAAAGTAACTTGTTGTCTGTTGAAGAGCTTATTTGCTCAATAAAAAAGGAAAATCAAGCTCAACTTAATGAGTTTAAAGCTCAGCTAATTAATGATATGAAAAATGATAATTTATTGTACTTAGAAAAGATTATATCGACAATTCTTGAAGCTCAGAATAAAGAATTTAATCGGTTGAAAGAAAACTTAGTCAAAGAAGTCAATGAAAAATTAAATGAGAAATTTGACGAGATTAATGAGATTAATATAAATTTAAATAATAAATTTATTGATAATACTACAGAAGTTATATCTGAAAAAATAGATGCTAAAAATCATGAATTAAGAACTAATTTTCAGAAGGATTTCAATGAGTTTGTTGAATTAGCTACTACAAATAATGAACGTTTAATAAAAGAAGTTAAAGATTTTAAGAGAGTTATGCAAGAGGCATACTACACTCAGTATGATATAGCAATGGAAAGTGCTAATAATAGCTTTTTAAACAAAATTTCTGAGCTATTTAGGAGAAAGTAGCCCGAGTGGATTTGCTTATTAAAGTATAAACTTGTATAATTAATAGTCAGTTAATACATAATATAAAAACAGCTATGATGAAAGCTACGACTTTTAAATTTCTTCAGAGAGTCCATGGTTGGTGTGAATGGGCGAAAGGTAAAGTCTCTCCACTTTTAGAGCTGTCGGTGATGAATCGAAAGGTTAGTACCCTTTATCCTACTTATCGAGTGGCTGATTTATTTAGTATTTCAGCAATTTGGGTGGCAACGCGGGTTACTTCCGTCCCATTTATATGTGGGATGGAAGTTTTTTGTTTATAATTTTATAATATCAAATCTTATTTTAGCAACACTTTGGAAGCTTAAAATATGGTATTTTCTTTAAAAGGTAGTTGCCCAGCTTAGGTAAACTGCTTTGGTGTAACAGTGCATGTTTTCTTAGTGAAAACAGGTTTTCAAAGTTGTTAAACAAAATAAATTTATTCATTACTTAATCAGGAGGGAAAAATATGTTAGATTTAAGATTTGTAAGAGAAAATCCAGAAATAGTTAAGCAAAACATGATAAATAAGTTTCAGCACAATAAGCTTAGCTTAGTAGATGAGGTAATTGCATTAGATGTAGAGCTTAGAAGTGCAAAGCAAGAAGCAGAGGCTTTAAGGGCTGGAAGAAATAAAATTTCCAAGGAAATAGGAAAACTAATGGCTCAAGGGAAAAGAGAAGAAGCCGAGGAAATGAAGAAGAAGGTTAATGAAGATGCACAGAATTTAGTCCAGCTAGAAGCAAAAGAAGTTGAGCTAGATAAAAAAGTTAAGGAAATTTTGATGGCAATTCCAAATATAATTCATCCAAGTGTTCCTATTGGCAAGGATGATAGTGAGAATGTGGAAGTTCAGCGCTATGGAGAACCTGCTGTACCTAATTTTGAAATTCCATATCATACAGAAATTATGGAAAAGTTAAATGGTTTAGATTTAGATAGTGCTAGAAAGGTTGCTGGTAGTGGTTTTTACTACTTTATGGGTAACATTGCAAGGCTTCATTCAGCTGTAATTACCTATGCAAGAGACTTTATGATAGATAGAGGATTTACTTATTGTATACCTCCTTTTATGATTCGTAGTGAAATTGCAACTGGAGTAATGAGCTTTGCTGAAATGGATGCCATGATGTATAAAATTGAAGGTGAAGATTTATACTTAATTGGAACCAGTGAACATTCTATGATTGGTAAGTTTATTGATACAATTCTACCAGAAGGTTCTTTGCCACAAACCTTAACTAGTTACTCTCCTTGCTTTAGAAAAGAGAAGGGTGCTCATGGGCTTGAAGAAAGAGGAGTTTATAGAATTCACCAATTTGAAAAGCAAGAAATGATTGTCGTATGTAAGCCGGAAGAAAGTATGGCATGGTATGATAAAATGTGGCAGGATACAGTAGACTTGTTCCGTTCATTAGATATACCAGTTAGAACTTTGGAATGCTGTTCTGGAGACTTAGCAGACTTAAAGGTGAAATCAGTAGATGTAGAAGCTTGGTCACCAAGACAACAAAAGTATTTTGAAGTTGGAAGCTGTTCTAATTTAGGAGATGCACAGGCACGTCGCTTAAAAATCCGTGTGGACGGTGAAAATGGAAAATATCATCCACATACTCTAAACAATACAGTGGTAGCACCACCAAGAATGTTAATTGCATTTTTAGAGAACAACCTAAATGAAGATGGGACAGTTAATATTCCAGCTGCATTACAACCATATATGGGTGGTCTTAAAGTAATAAAATAATTAGTTTCATTAATTATGAATAAAATTATAGATAACCATAGTGCAAAGGTGAAAGCCAAGTTGCACTATGGTTATTTTTATTCCTAACAATATTTTAAGCTATTACAGAGGTGTGGATAAAAGTGATTTTTCATAACAATTCCTGTCTTAAGATAACTATCTTATAAGAATGATACCCATTGCTAGAGTTTAGTAAATTTAAACAGGAGCTAATACCGTAAGGGTTTTAATACTATAAAATAGTTGTTGATTATTCAATAAATTAGAAGTTGAAGTTTTTAGATTGTGTATTTTATAAGGGCTTTTTATGAAAAATGGAGGAGCTGCAGTAAAAAATTTAGTATTACAATATTCCCTAAGTTTTAAATACAAAAGTACAAGCATATTATTAGTTACCTAAGTTTTGTACAAACAAAAACTTAGTAGTTTCCATATTATAGTTTCCAAAAAATAAATAATGGATAATACCAAGCCTTGAAGTATAATTTTCTTGTCACAGAAAAATTAAGAAAGGCAGGTATTATCCCTATGAACAATATTACCTTTACTCAAGACAACTGTAAAGAAGAAACTACTTCCACTTGGTTAATTTCAGTTATGCAGTTTGGTTTGAAATTTAATATCTTTAAGCCATTCGAGGATTTCAGGCTTAAAATGAAAGAAGTTAAATACACTGTATATCAAAAACTCATTACAACAATAATGTCTATTATTGTTGGTTGCGAAACCACTAAAGATATCAATGAAAAACTAGGTTTAGAAAAGCTTTCTATGAATATGTTTGGTATGGATATAACCCCAGATCAATCACAAATTAATGAGTTAATTAGGCGATTTGATGAGGATAGTATAAATCAATTTCAAGATATTCATAATAAACTCTTTCTGGAGCATAGCAATTCAATTCACTCGCATTCGCGAGTAGTCGTAGACTGTGATCAAACAGGATTAATTGCTAATGGAAAGAACTTTAAACTTGCAGAAAAAGGTTATTTTCCTAAAAAGAAAAATCAACGTGGATATCAGCTATCCGCTGCCTTTACAGGCGAAGCCTCTGAAACAGTTGCAATGTTTTTAGATTCAGGAAATACCCATTGTTCTGACCACTTCGATGATTTACTGAAAGCTATTTTGTGTAAGTATAAAGAGCATCTTTATACAGGAAATTTAATTCTAAGAACTGACAGTGGTTTTGGTTCTGTAGAAAATATTGAAAAGTTAAATTCAATTGATGATTTAAAGTTTCTTACTAAAGCATACTCTACTGTAACTGCGAAGAATATTGCTAAAGAAGTAGATTACTCAGAATACATCCAAGCTGACGAAGCTGCATGGGTTTATGAACTTCCTGAGAACAACGGCATTAGAAATATTATAGTTCAAACTCTATCCTCAAAAGGTAAACTAAAATATTCTATGCTCGTAACTAATATAAATAGCAAGGATATGAATGCAGTAGAAATATTTCACTTTTATAATAAACGCCAAACCATAGAAGCATTTTTTAAAATGGCTAAAAATGTATACCATATAAAAAACCTTAGAACAAAAGAGTTCTATGGAATTTATGGATTCTTATGGCTAGTATTTATAACTCATAATCTAGTAAGTTGGTTTAAATCTTTAATTCTATATGATACAGAACTCGAAAATATAGGGGTAAGAGTTCTCGTTAAGCGTATTGGCAATATTAGAGGATTTGTTGAAAGAACTTCCGAAGGAATTAAAGTAAATATTCCTCCAATAACGAAGCTATCAAAATTAATAGCTGACGCACTTTGTAGTCCTAGGTATATTCAATTAGCCTTAGATATTTGAGATTAAAACCAAAGTTTATACCATGTAATTTAATACAAAATTGGAAGTTATAATTTAGCTTTTTTTAGTATTGCCTTTTTTAAGTTTTCATTATTTTTCCACAAGGCTCCGCCTAAAAGATTGGAATTCAAAGGAATATTGTGGTTAAAAATAACAGGTAACATCATACAAATATAAATTTTATATTTGTACGAAATCTAGGTAATTAGTTATTATTTTTTATAAATTGTATTTTTGATGAAGGGTATGAGTATATGTGAAAGAATTTAGTATAAAAAAGCTTTTTAAAAGCAAGATCACTGGCAACGTTATTATTGTAGTAGCTTCAATTGTATTAGTATATATGATAATCTCATTGTACTTTGCTAAACACTTCTTTTTTAATATTATAATAAATGGAGTGGATGTATCGCTAAAACCACAGAGCAATGCAAATGATAAAATTATAAATTATATTAAGGATTATAAGCTTCAATTAATTGAAAGAAATGGGGAAATTGAAGAAATATCAGCTCAGGATATAGAAATGAGCTACAATGAAAAAAACAGCATTTATAGAGCCTACCAAAATAATAATTCTTTTAAGTGGATAATTTCTTTAGTAAAAAAACAAGAATATTATATAGAAGATCTATTTACTTATAATAAGGATATTTTAGAAAATAAAATAGGTGAATTAGCTTGCTTAAATAAAGATATAATAGAGCCTAAAAATGCAAGTTTTAGTTATTCCAGTGGCTCTTATGAAGTTGTTGAAGAGGTATACGGTAATAAGGTAAATAAAGAAAATCTGATTAAAGCTATAGAAGAGAGTATATTAAAAGGAGAGGCTAAGCTAGATTTAAACCAAAGTAGCTGTTATGAAAATCCAAAGTATACCATGAACTCTGATAAAACTATTGAAGCAAGAGAGTTATTAAATAAATATATAAAGACAAAAATTACTTATATCTTTGGAACCCAAACTGAGACTTTAGATGAAAATACAATAAATCAATGGCTTAATGTTAATGAAAGTTTAGAGGTAGTAGTAGATGAAAAGGAGGCCTTTGAATACGTGCTAGGACTTAGCAAGAAGTATGATACTGTTGGTAGAGGAAGAAATCTTAAAACCTCCACGGGGAAAACCTTAGAGGTGAAAGGTGGTTTCTATGGATGGAAAATTGATTGCTCTGCAGAAACTAAAGAACTACTTCAGAATATAAAAAATGGAGACACTTTGGAAAAGGAGCCCATATATACTCAAAAAGCTATAACAAGAGGGGAAAATGATATAGGAAATACCTATGTAGAAATTAATATAACAAGACAGCATTTATGGTTTTATAAAAATGGGAAGCTTATAACTCAAGGGTCTGTAGTTACGGGAAATCCTAATAGAGGAAATTCAACTAAACTAGGAATATATATGCTTAACTATAAGGAAAAAGGTTCAACTTTAAGAGGTCATGACTATGAAGCTGAAGTTACTTACTGGATGCCCTTTAATGGAAATATAGGAATTCATGATGCTAGTTGGAGATACTCCTTTGGGGGGCAAATATATAAAAACAATGGAACTCATGGCTGTGTTAATGCTCCTATTTATTTAGCTAAAACAATCTATGAAAACATAGAACCTGGAACACCTGTTATTTGTTATGAAGAATAAAAGTATATTTTAGAACAATAAGATAAAAATCCAGCGGTTATTTATTAAAATAAATAACTTAAATCATTCTCAACCTAGACATATAAATAAAACTAACATTAAATAATCTGGTGTATAATACCTAAAAAGCCAAGCATATAAAAGAGCCATGGATAAATATAGGGCTAAGCTCTATATCATCCATGGCTTTATGAATATGAAATTAACAAAGGGTAGAAGGACAACAGCCTTTAATCAATATGAATTTAATAAATATTTCCTTTGACATAGTTACTTACTTTAATTAGAGTAAGTCTTCAATAAATTCCTTTAAGGAATATCTCATATGTTCATCTCTTCCAATAGTAGTATCAGCACAAATTAAGGAGTTTAAAATAGCTTCTTCCACACTTTCAGCAGCAGCCTTAAAAATCCAATCTATTTTGTTGTCACTTAAAACCTTCATGTCACAGATAGCTTTTTCTTCATAATGGTCAATCTTATTAGCAGTAGTAAATCCAATAACAATGTCCCCACTACCATTTCCAATAAAGGAGCCTGTTCTTGAAAGGCCCACTACTGCACGTTTACAAATCCTTTTGAGTTGTCTTTCGCTAAGAGGTATATCTGTGGCTAGAAGTATAATAATAGAGCCTTTATCTCCTTCTCCACTTTTTTTAGAAAGCAAGGATTTAATTTTCTCACCAGCTTTTATGCCATTTATAAGAAGCTCTTCACCTATACCAAAGTTTGAAAGTACAAGGCTTCCAAGCGTATAATTTTCATTATCAAGAGGCACAATTCTAGAGGAAGTTCCTATACCGCCCTTAAGTCCAAGGCAGCACATACCAGTGCCAGCACCTACAGAGCCCTCTTCAAATTCTATATCAGCATTTTTTATGGCGCCTAGTACATGAGTTTTTTCAACTTTTCTATTTCTTATACTATTTAAGTATCCATCATTACATTCACAAACAATAGGATTTATAGTGCCAGTTGTAGTTCCTATATCCTGATTTTGTTCTAACATATAGTCTAAAACCCCATCAAAAGCTGTTCCAATACTTAATGTATTAGTCAGAACTATAGGGCTTTCGATGGTCCCAAGCTCATCCACTTGAATTAAACCAATAGATTTTCCAAAACCATTTATAACATAGCTAGCTGCCATGACCTTATTTTTGAAGATGTTTCCGTCATGAGGAAGAACAGCAGTTACTCCAGTTTTAAGTTCACCATCATTAAGAGTAACATGTCCAACTTTCACTCCTGCTACATCTGTAATAGAATTTAATTTTCCTGTGCTCATTCTCCCGATAGATATGTCATAATCTCTAATTCTTTTTTGATTTTTCATAACAATCCCACCAATACATAGTAATATACTTATATTGTACCACTATAGTGTATGCTGGAGTAAAGCTTTATTCATAGCCATGGATGGGGTATTAAGAGTAGTGTAAAAAATTCACAGGACAAAGTGAGATAATGTGAAAATTTCACATAGACTAGAGTGAAAATTATTAATAAGGAAATAGTAGATCAGCATTATGTGGAATATAATGTAATTAACAACACTTTATATGAAGAATAGATTTCTGTAAAGGTTGAATCTTATTAAATTATAGGAGGGATTTTGGCATGTATGAGTACAAATATGTGAAATGTGATATGGGCGGGTTTTTTACTGGGGATAACCATCAGGAAATTATTAATGAATTTGCAAAACAGGGATGGAGACTTGTTCAAATACTACCTTTATATTATAGCTTAGAGGGAAGAGGTAAGGACTTTGAAATTATATTTGAAAGAGAAATTAAGTAGAAGGAACTTTTTAATCTGGTAATATAGTGCAAATTTTCAAATAGTATTTAGCTGGGGTAAAAGTGATACGAATATAAAGTTAATATCATAAACGAGAAAGGCAAAGCTACTGAAAAGTAGTGACGCAAAGCTGTGGGCCTAAGGTTAATACTATGGTTGCCAAGCTACCGAATTCTCCTTTGGAAGAGAATTCTAATAATTAAGAAGGGGGTGGTATGATGTTTAGGAAAAAGAACTTATTTAATTTAATACTAATAGTATCATTTTTAACCGCAGTATTTAACCCTAATACATCTTTAGACCTAATTTTAGGGAAGAATGATGGCTCTACTGCAACTTCTCAAGTAGTTAAAGAAGAGACACTTTTAGGTAAAAAGAATGTAAATCAATCTCTTGGAACTTGGTTATGGAATACCAGTGAAATTTATACCTCTACGGATAAGGTTGTGAGTTTCGTAAAGAAAGAAAAGATAACAGAGTTATATCTTCAAATTGATAAAGATATGGATTTTAGCTATTACAAGGATTTCATAAGTGAGTTAAATTGGTTAGGAGTATCAGTATATGCATTAGCCGGGGCACCTAATTATATCAACGAAGAAGGAAAAGCTTCTTTGGAAAGTTTTTTTGTCTGGGTTGAGAAGTACCAAAACGCCGTATCAAGTGAACAAAAGTTTAAAGGTATTCATTTTGATGTGGAGCCCTACATATTGAGTCAATGGAACAGTGAACAAACTTCAACAATAGGTAAGTATAAAAACTTTGTGAAGTCTGCAAATGAGAAAGCTAAAGCTCTTAGTATGCCAGTTGTATTCGATATCCCATTTTGGTTTGATGAAATGCCATCCTATGGTGAAGGTGAAAACTTAGCTGATTTTGTAATTAAAAACTCTGATGGAGTCAATATAATGGCTTATAGAGAGCAGGGTTCAGTGATAGTTGAAATCGTTAAAAATGAGTTAGCTTACGGAGCTAAGAGTGGTAAAAGGGTTATAGTTGGGGTTGAAACAAATAAAAGTAGTGAAGTTGAAACTGTGACCTTTTATGAAGAAGGCAGGAGCTATATGAACAAGCAGTTAGAAATAGTTAAGAGAAAGCTTGGAAGTAAGCCAGCCTTCAGCGGCTTTGCTATTCATGATTATAATGGATGGAAAGGTTTAAGACCATAAACTATTAAAAGGTCTGTGTAGTTTCTTAGGATTTAAAATAATAATCCGAAGAAAAACACAGACTTTTTATTATCTTATTATATTTATTATGTTTTCTTTTCTAGTGGGAGCAGTTGCTTCCATTGCTTTATAACCAAAGGCACCAGCGCTATAGGTATTATACTCTGCTGGTATTCCTAGCTCTTGTTTTAGGGATTTTCCTTCTTCGGTAGAGAAAAGTTGAGTTACTGCATGAATCCAGCAAGAACCTATGTTAAGAGATTCTGCGGCAAGAAACATGTTTTCTAAGGCTAAGGCACAATCTATTTCAGGAGTTATGGCCTTTGGATCTCCAGAAATAATTATAAAAGTAGGAGCATTATAAAATACACTAAAACTATCAGATTTAGCTCTTTCTGCAAAGGTTGAATTTCCTGATTTTTGCATCATTTCCCTGCAACTTCTATTGATTTTATCTAGTAAATCTTTGTTCTGAACTACTGTGATATGCCAAGGTTGCTCATTTATTGCAGTTGGAGCATAAATGCCACCCTCAAGGATTGTTTGAAGCTCTTCTTCTTTGATTTGCTCTGGTTTATAGGCTCTTATACTTCTTCTATTTAATATGGTTTTCATGGTTTCATTCATAGTACATACCTCCAAATATAGATTTCATTTATAGTATGAACTATTAATCATTATTTATTAGAGTAGAGTTTAATAAGTTAAAAGTGAATTAATTATGTTAAATTATCGGAAAAGCATAAGAAAGATAGTGGATATTATGTAATAATATAGTGTAGTAACTATACAACTTAGGGAAGCGGGGGGATTAGATTGTACTCATAAACATTTGATCAAATGAAAGATTACATAACTAGTATAGAGGTAAAACCATCAGAGGAATTAATGATTTTAGTGGGAGAAAATTCATCACAGCATATTGAAGAATTTTCAAAGTAAATTGAAGTATCCTGTAGAGGGAGCTTTATCTATAGGAGAAATATCTTCACAAAAAAATGGAGAGTTAGTTATACACAATAAGTCTACAATATTAGGACTATTAAGTGAGTAAACTTAAAATTTCAAATTATATCTATATTTAACAGATCACTAACTAAGAGTTATAATTTTATGAAAATATAATAAAAATTTCATTCTAAAATACTTTTGGTGGAGTATAATAAAAATTAGCAAGGAAATTGTGCCTTGCTAATTTTTATTTTTAGTTAAGAAATTCAAATTGAATAGGAACTTCCTTTGTGAAATATAAATTTCAGATAGAATTAGGGGTGAGTTAATTGAACAACTATATAGAAGTGAAAAATATTAAAAAGCACTACCAGATGGGAGAAGTTAAAATAAAAGCTCTAGATGGAGTAGACTTTTCTATTAAAAAGGGAGAATTTGTAGTTGTAGCAGGACCTAGCGGTGCAGGGAAGAGTACAGTACTGAATATCTTAGGAGGAATGGATAACCTAAGTAGTGGGGAAATAACTGTAGATGGCAAAGATATTAGTAGGTATAATTTAAAGCAGTTAACTACCTATAGAAGGCAGGATATAGGCTTTGTTTTTCAGTTTTATAACTTAGTACAAAACCTTACTGCTATAGAGAACATTGAACTTGCAACTCAAATCTCCGAAAATCCCCTTGATCCAGAAAAGGTACTAGAACAAGTAGGATTAAAGGAAAGGCGAAATAACTTTCCAGCTCAGTTATCGGGAGGGGAGCAACAAAGGGTAGCTATAGCAAGGGCATTAGCTAAGAATCCCAAGCTTCTTCTTTGTGATGAACCAACAGGGGCCCTAGATTATAATACAGGAAAAGCTATTTTAAAACTTCTTCAAGATACTTGTAGAGAAATGAGGATGACAGTAATTGTTATTACTCATAACCTAGCCATTACTCCTATGGCAGATAAGGTTATTAAGGTTAAGAATGGAAAAGTTCATAGCATTGATATAAATGAAAATCCTGTTCCAGTGGAAAGGATTGAGTGGTAATTATGAAGAATGCCTTATTAAAAGATACCTTTAGAGAAATAAAGGGGAGCTTTAGCAGATTTCTTTCCATTTTTTTAATTGTAGCTTTAGGGGTAGCCTTTTTTGCAGGAATAAAGGCTACAAGTCCAGATATGAAAATTACAGCAGACAAGTATTTTGATGATTATAAGCTTATGGATATAAGACTCCTTTCTACCTTAGGCTTTACAGATAAAGATGTAGAAGCTTTAAAGGATGTAGATAAGGTAGAGGGAATTTTCCCAACCTATTCTATGGATACTTTAGTTAAGGTGGAAGATAGGGAATTGGTTGTAAAGGCTATTGGTATGCCCCTAGACAAAATAAATAGTAATGATAGTTCATATATAAATAGAACTAGATTAATTGAGGGAAGATACCCTGAAAGTTCTAATGAGTGCTTAGTTGAAAAGGGTAGAATATTAACTGCTAATATAAAGATGGGAGAGAAGATTAATCTTTATTCTGGCACAGAAAAGCCTATTGATGATAGCTTGAAGACCAGTGAATTTACCATTGTTGGTGTGGTGGAAACCCCTTATTATATTACCTTCGAAAGGGGAACAACTTCTATAGGTAATGGTAAGGTAAACAGTTTTGTGATGATTCCTCAGGAAGCCTTTAAAATCCCTGCGTATACAGAGGTTTTTCTTACTGTGGAGGATACCTCTAAGCTTCAAACCTATGATGATGAATATATGGAAATTATAAAACCTGTAAAGGAAAAGTTAGAGGCTTTGGGAAAAGACAGAGCAGCTCTACGCTATGAAGATATAACTTCAGAAGCTAGAAAGGAATTAGATAAGAGTAAGAAGGAACTTCAAGAAGGGGAAGAAAAACAAAAGAGTGAGCTTTTAGCTGCCTATAATAAACTTCAGGACGGAAAAAGAAAAGTTGAAGAAGGGGAAGTAAGCTTAAAAAATGAAATAGCTAAGTTTAATAAAACTATTAAAAGTGGGGAAGAAGAGCTAGCTAAGGGGTACAAAAATTTAGCCGAGGGAGAGCGGCAATATAAGGAGCAGCTTCAAGCATTTAGTGAAGGAAAGGCTATAGCAGAAAGAGAATTCCCTTTAGCAGAAGAAAAGCTTAAAAAAGCAGAAGGAGAAATTAAGGTTAATGAAGCAAAGATTAACCAATTAAAATTTCTTCTTAACAGTGGAGCTATACTAGAAGGTAATAAAAAAGAAGTAGAAGCTGAAATTTTAGCTGGAGAAAAAGCTCTTTCTGAGGCGAAGGTTCAGCTTGAACAAGGAAAAAAAGAACTTCAGGCTAAAAGGATAGAGCTCTCTCAAGGGGAGATAAAACTTGCTGAAGGAAGAAAGACACTAGATGCTTCTAAGATTAAGTTAGATAGTGAGAATAAAAAACTTCAACAGGGAAAGAAAACTGCACAAAATGAATTTGCAGCAGCTCGTAAAAAACTTGAGGACTCTAAAGTGGAGCTTCAAAAGGGGCAGGAAGAATATGAAAAAGGTAAAAGAGAATCAGACAATAAAATTGCTGAAGGCTATGAAAAGATTGCAAAGGCAGAAAAAGAAATAAATGATATAAAAAAGCCACAGTGGTATATTCTAGATAGAAACACTAATTTAGGGTTTGCGGAATATGAGTCAGCAGCAGACAGAATTGATGCTATATCTCAAGTGTTTCCAGTGTTTTTCTTTCTTATAGCGGCATTAGTTTGTCTTACTACTATGACAAGAATGGTAGATGATGACAGAATTCATATTGGAACCTTAAAGGCACTAGGTTATGGGAAATTAGCAATAGCTTCAAAGTATCTTATTTATGCCATAACAGCGAGTCTTGGAGGAAGTATTTTAGGATTTTTAGTAGGGTTTAAAGTATTCCCTACAGTAATATTCAATGCCTATAGGATTATGTATACCTTACCAGATGTGATGACGGAGTTTAATGTAACTTATGCTGTTGTAGCCACATTGTTTGCAGTACTTACAACAACTACTGCTACTTGGATGGCGTGTTATAAGGAACTTAAAGTAGAACCAGCAAGTCTTATGAGACCAAAAGCTCCAAAGGCAGGGAAGAGAATTTTTCTTGAAAGACTTACCTTCATATGGTCTAGGTTGAATTTCACTCAAAAAGTTACAGCAAGAAATTTAGTTAGATATAAAAAACGTTTCTTTATGACTGTCCTTGGCATTGGAGGATGTACAGCTCTTTTGCTTGCAGGTTTTGGGTTAAAGGATTCTATTATAGGAATTGCTACAAAGCAGTTTGACGAATTATATCAATATGATATGTCACTAGAACTTAAGGAAGAAGTGGAGTCCTCTCAAGCTAAAAACTTTGGAGATGAAGCATTAAATAATCCTAAGATCTCTGAGTTTATGTTTATTAGAGAAGATAATGTAGATGTAGGCAAGGATGGTACCGAGAAAGCTGCTACTTTAATTGTGCCAGAGAATTTTGAAGATATGAAGGCGTTTGTTAAGCTAAGAAACCGAGTGGATAAAAGTGATATCCCATTTAACGAAGATAGTGTAGTCATTAATGAAAAGCTATCTAAGCTTTTAAATGTTAAGGTTGGGGATGAAATATATATTAAAAGAGGTGAAACTGAAAAAGTTAACGTGAAGGTAAGTGGAATAACAGAAAACTATGTATTCCATTATATCTATATGTCACCTAAGGTATATGAACAGTTATATGGAGAAAAGTTAAAGTTTAAGCAGGTGTTAGGAAAAATTACAGATACTTCAGAGGTTGTTCAAAGTGATTTATCTACTGAGCTCCTTAAAAATGATAAGATTACTTCTGTAGGATTTATAACAAATACTAGTAAGAACTTTGAAGAAACCATAGGAAGCCTTAATTATGTGGTGCTTGTATTAATCATTTCCGCTGGTGCCTTAGCCTTCGTTGTACTTTATAATCTTACTAATATTAATGTAACTGAAAGGCTTAGAGAGATTGCCACTATAAAGGTACTAGGGTTTTATGATAGAGAGGTATCTAGCTATGTTTATAGAGAAAATATAATCTTAACCTTAATAGGTACTAGCTTTGGATTACTCCTTGGTATTCTGTTTCACAGGTTTATAGTTAGTACTGCAGAAATAGAATTTATGATGTTTGGGAGAACAATTAAAGGCCTAAGCTATGTTTACTCGGCAATTCTTACACTAATATTTTCTGGATTGGTAAACTTTGTAATGTACTTCAAGTTAAAAACAATAGACATGATAGAGTCTTTAAAGTCTGTAGATTAGTATAGATTTCTATGTTTAATTTATTTTCATGTTTTAACTGAATTGTATAAGACTAATAAAAACTTATTGTACTATGACATATTAGGAAAAATGGAACTAGGAGTAAAATACCTAGTTCCATTTTTAATGTAAAGAAACTTAATATAGTTAAATTAAATTTATTTGGGGGCACTTTTAAAACTTAGGATTTAAGTTAATCTTGATAGCTAGAAAGTGTATTGTCAACTGATTGCATAGCACTTTCTACTGCATTAAGAGTACCTTCAATTTTTTCTCTGTTTTGTGATTTTTCAACAGATTGTAAAGCTTGGTTTAAGCATTGTGATGCACTTTGAAGATGGTTTTGTACATCTTGAACATGTTGTTTTGCATTTTTTCCTTGATTGCTTCCTTGATTGTTTTGCATGGGAATCATCCTCCTAGAAGTTTTTATTTAAGAAATTAAGGTTAAATATTAAACTTAATTTCCCATTAGGTATTGCTAGCAATGTTCATTAAGTATTTTAATCATATTTCACAAATTAAAACTATAAGTGCAAATTAGGACATCTTAATTTATAAGAGCTTATAATTTAATATAGTTTAAGTTTGCGTTCATAAAATGTTTATTGAGCATTGACTACAATCTTATTATTACTTTTTACCTAGAAATAATACTTGGTAAGTTTAAAATTTTAAGGAAAAATGTTGAATAAAAAAATCATTTTGTCTATTAAAGCAATTAACTGTATTAAAATATTTGAAACAATTACAACAAGACTTAACAATTTAAGAGGATAAAAGGTGTATAAAAATCAGATGTATAAAGGGTCTAGCAGTGATTAATAGAGAGAATTAAATAGTTTAAATTTTTAACAAAATATTCAGAAAAAAGGATTTGGGTAGTTATATGTAAATAATAAGAGGAATATAAATATTAATATAAATGGATTTAAACCATGGGCTCCGAATAGAAATAAATTTTAGAAATTATAAATCTATTATAAAAATACATAGACAAACTAGTTAACAAATAATTAACGAACGATAAGTATTGATTTATTTTAAATGTTCGTGTATAATTCAATGTGTAGTTCGGATTTATTTTAATTAGATTGTTAATATTTAGAAGGTAGGTGTTCTTGGTGGATAAGTTTTTCAAACTAAAGGAAAATGGCACAAACGTTAAGACTGAAGCATTAGCTGGATTAACTACATTTCTTACAATGGCATATGTTATTTTTGTTAATCCAATAATTTTATCTCAAGCAGGAATGGACAAGGGTGCAGTATTTGTAGCAACAATTCTTGCAGCAGTAATTGGAACATTCATCATGGGGTTTGTAGCAAATGTTCCTTTTGCATTGGCACCAGGTATGGGACTTAATGCATTCTTTACTTTTACAGTAGTTTTTGGTTTAGGTTTTACATGGCAACAGGCTTTAGCAATGGTATTTATCTGTGGTATTATAAATATCATCATTACAGTTACTAACATAAGAAAAATGATAATAGTAGCTATACCAGAATCACTTCAATATGCAATTAGTGGTGGTATAGGGTTATTTATAGCATATATAGGTGTGAAACAAGCTCACTTCCTTCAATTTACTGGTGAAGCAGTAAACAAAGTTGCAGCTTTAGGAGAAGGCGGAGTATTTAATGATGTGGTTCCAGCTATGGTTAACTTCAAAGATCCAGTAGCTCAACTTGCATTAATAGGTCTTATAATTACAATAGTTCTTATGATATTAGAAGTTAAAAGTTCAATTCTTGTAGGTATACTTGCAACAACAGTTATAGGGATTTTCTTTGGGGTTACTCAAGTTCCAGCTTCAGGAGTTATGAACTTTGATATTCCAAGTCTTAGCCCAACATTATTTAAACTAGACTTTGCAGGGTTATTCTCAGATCCAGGAAAGATATTCTTAGCATTAACAACAATATTTGCCTTTTCTTTAACTGATACCTTTGACACTATAGGAACTTTCTTAGGTGCTGGAAAGAAATCAGGAATATTTGATAATAGTGAAGATTATTCTTTAGCTAAGAGCACAAAAGGTTTCTCATCAAAATTGGAGAGAGCATTATTTGCAGATGCAACAGCAACATCAATCGGTGCATTACTTGGAACAAGTAATACTACAACTTATGTTGAGAGTACTGCAGGTATAAGCCAAGGTGGAAGAACTGGTCTTGCTTCAGTAGTAACTGGTATATTGTTCTTACTATGCTTATTCATAGCTCCAATAGCAGGAATGGTTCCAGGAGCAGCTACTGCACCAGCATTAATAGTTGTTGGTATATTAATGGCTGAATCTCTTCAAAAAATAGAATGGTCAGATTTAGAAATTGCAATACCAGCTTTCTTTACTATAGCATTTATGCCATTCACATATAGCATTACAAATGGTGTAGCAGCAGGATTCATATTCTACTGTATAGCAAAATTATTAAAGAAAAAGGGTAAAGAAGTTCACCCAATTCTTTATATTGTAACAGTGCTATTTATATTAAGTTATTTAATTTCAGCAGTAGTGTAGATTAGTAAGGTGTCCTAAATCAGGACACCTTTTATTTTTATGCCAAGCTCCCCATAGAAGTAAAAAAATAGTATAATTTAAATATATGAACATCAAATAATGCTGTGTTTTTAGCTAGTGGTTTAAATTGGGGGGGAAAATGAAAAATAGATTTTTATTAATAGGTATTAGATATTTAGCTATAATCTTAATTACTTTCACAATGATTTTATATAACAAAACCTTGATTAATATGTTTTCAGTAGGAATAGTTCTGCTGTACATAATAAATAATCAAGTGAGGTTTTTTAATTTTCAGCAAAGGGAAGCATATCTTACTCTATCTATATTAGTGGAATGGATAATTGTTTATATTTCTTTTACTCATCATGGCGGGGTGTTATTCTTTTATTTTCTACCATCAGTTCTTGATGGGGCTTTCTTTTTAAAGGAATACAAAGATAAAGTAATTTCTTTTTTAGCTATTATAGCAGTAGCAGTTATTGGAAGAAATCTACATAGTAAGGAACTACTTATAACAACCTTTTCTTTAATTACTCTTATTGCCTTAAGCAATTATATTAAAGAAGAAGTTCAAGGAAAATTAAAGGCTCAGGAGCTGTATGATAAGCTTAGAATTTCAGAAGAGGAACTAAAAAAGGCAAAAGAAGATATAGAAGCTTATGCAAGTTCCATTGAAGAACTTACTTTGCTTAGGGAGAGAAATAGAATTTCTAGGGAGATTCATGATAGTGTAGGACATAGTTTATCAACCACAATAATTCAGCTTGGGGCCATTGAAAAGATGGCAAAAACCAATGGAGAAATGGCTTCAACTTTGGCAAAAAATCTAGGAGACTTTGTGAAGGAAAGTCTTCAAGAGGTAAGGGGCGCGGTAAGAGCTTTGAAACCACGAGAATTTGAAAAATATGAAGGCATACTTGCAATTGAAGAGCTAGTAAAAAACTTTCAAAAGCTTACTGGAGTGCAGGTAAAATTAAGGTATTCAAAGCAAAGTTGGAGCTTGAATTCAGATCATTCCTTTGTGATATATAGAGTTATTCAGGAGTTTATGTCTAATTCTTTAAGACATGGAAAGGCCACGGAAATTAGTATATTCATGCACTTTAATCAGGATAACTTAATAATAACCTTAAGAGATAATGGAGTTGGAGCACAAAAGGTTGCTAAGGGTATAGGCCTTCAAAGTATATGGGAAAGAGTAAATGAACTTAGAGGGGAAATATCCTATGATACTGAGGTAAATAAAGGATTTACCTTAAAGGTTGTGTTACATCCTAATGACCTTATAACAGTTCCTAATCAACAGAAAAATTTTGTGGAGTAATCATAAGCACCTTATTTTCTAAAGGGATTTTTATTTAAGTAATCTGAAAATAAAACATGAGTTATCAGCTAGCTAGCGTTAATCATAGGGTAGTAGGGTTTAAATTATGTGAATAGGCAAGGAGAATAGCTATGGAGAAAAAAATAAATATAATTATTGTAGATGATGAGAAATTAATTAGAGAAGGCTTAAAGATAATACTATCCTCCTTTGAGGATATAGAAGTGGTAGCCCTTTGTGAAAATGGGGAAGAAGCATATAAGTCTTGTAAAGAACATGTGGTTGATTTAGTGCTTATGGATATAAGAATGCCTAAGTGTGATGGGGTTTTAGGTACAAGGCTTATAAAAGAAACCTTCAAGGAAATAAAGGTTTTAATTTTAACAACCTTTAATGATAGAGAATATATACATGAAGCTATGAAGTTTGGAGCTTCAGGTTATCTTTTAAAGGATAGCTCCTATGATGTTATTTATGAAGGCATAAAGGCAGCTATAATAGGCAATGTAGTAGTACACCCTGAAGTTGCATCTGTAATGATGGTAGAGGAAGTTAAGAAGGATAATAGTGAGCAGGTTATAGAGCAGTATAATCTTACTGAGAAAGAAGTAAGTATTATAAGAGAGATAGCTAATGGCTTATCCAATAAAGAAATTGGGGAGAAGCTATTTTTATCAGAGGGTACTATTAAAAATAATATTTCTAATATATTATCAAAGCTTGAATTAAGAGATAGAACCCAAATTGCTATCTTTGCTTTTAAATCTGGTATAAGTAAATAAAAATGTTTGTGTAACTAGATAGTGAAGGTAAAATATCAAATTGTAATGGGATTTGCAAAATAAAGATTAGCTTTATGTATTGCTTGTAGAAAGGTGTTAAAGTATATTCAGTAGGATATATAGGATTAGAGAAAAATATAAGTATAATTACTAATAACTAATTATAGATGACTTAAGTCACTTAACTTAGTTACTTAGGGGAATAGAATCTCCTCCTAAAATTTTCTATTATATAAATAGAAGATTTAGGAGGGGATTTTTTTATGAGTCTAATTGAGATAAAAAATGTAACGAAGCGTTTTGATGATAAAATTGCCGTAGACAATATAAGTTTATCCATAGAGGATGGGGATATATTTGGACTTTTAGGACCAAATGGAGCAGGAAAGTCTACTTTAATCAGTATGATCACAGGGCTTTTAAAACCAGATAGCGGTGATATTTTAGTGGATGGATATTCTATAATAAAGAACCCACTTGAAGTAAAAAAGCAACTAGGCCTTGTGCCACAAGAGATTGCACTAATGGAAACAGTTTCTGCTTACGATAATCTTGAGTTTTGGGGAAGTCTATATGGCTTAAAAGGAAAGCTTCTAAAGGAAAGAATAAATGAAGCATTAGAGGTAGCGGGTCTTATAGATAGAAAAAATGAAAAGATTAAGAAGTTTTCAGGGGGAATGAAGAGAAGGCTTAATGTGGCAGCTGCCATACTTCATCATCCAAGAATTTTAATAATGGATGAACCAACAGTAGGTATTGATCCACAGTCTAGGAATCATATCTTTGAATTTACAAAAGAAATAAATAAAAATAGAAACACTACTGTAATTTATACTTCACACTATATGGAGGAAGTAGATGAGCTATGCAATGGATTATTTATAATGGATGTGGGGAAGGAAGTAGCCTATGGTACTAAAAAGTCTGTAAAAGCTATGGTAAGTGATAAGAGTAGACTTTTAATAAAGCCAGATAGCTATACTGCAGAAACTTTGATAAGAGTAAAGTCTTTAGAGGGAGTTAGGGATTTAACTGAAGAAGATGGAATGCTAAAGCTAGTGGTTAAGGAGGAGTCTTTTAATTTAAATACCTTAATAAATAGTCTTTATGAAGAAAAAATTAAAATAAAGGGAATTACCTTTGAAGAGCCTACCCTAGAAGAAGTATTCTTATCTCTTACAGGAAAAACCCTTAGGGATTAGGAGGGGGATTATGAGATTAAAAGCATTTATAAAGGTCATGCTAAAGGGCTTGGTCCGTGAATGGAAGGTAACAGTATTCACTTTTATTATCTTTCCAATGGTCACAAGTGTGCTATATGGATACTTTCAAAAGGAGCTTTTTACTCCAGAAAATATAATGAGTAAGTATTATATTAATATCATAGATGAAGATAAGTCTGAAGCCTCTACAGGACTTAAAGAGTTATTTAATAATGAAGGGGTGAAGGATTTCATAGTTCTAACAGAGGATAGGGAAAAACTCCAAGTGGAAGTAGTTATTCCTAAGGGTTATGAAAGTGCTCTAATAGGCTTAAAAGAAGAAGAGATAGTATTAAGGCAACTAAATGAAAAAGGAGAACCAGTTATAGCAGCAGTGTCTTCCCTAGTGGAAAAGTATAATAAGGCAGTGCAAGAGGGGATTTCTATCAATAATAGAATAGTAAAAAGCCCATTATCACAAGAAGACAAGGAAAAGTTAATGATGGACATTGGGGAGAAGTTTAAGAGCTTTCAAACAGAGAAAGGTATAAAAACTAATATCTATACAGAAGGAAAAAACTTAACTTCCTTTCAATACTATTCAATTTCTATATTTAGCTTCATATCATTAGTACTAATTGGAAGCCTTTCAAATAGTTATTATACAGAGAGGGAAAATGGACTGGTAAAAAGATATTTAGCAGCACCTATGAGTAAAATTCAATACTTTAATTATATACTAATATCTAATTTTACCTTTGCTCTTATTGTAAATAGTATTTATGTTATGGTATATAAAATTTCCAATATGTCCTTTCAAGGGTCTTATGGAATTTTAATATTAATTCTTATTATTTTAAGCATTCTAGAAGCAACTTTAGCAGGTTTTTTAGTAGCTTTTTTCAAAGATAAGAGAATTGGTGGAATATTTATAAATGCATTTATCCTACTTTCAGTATCTGTTGGGGGAGCCTTTTTTCCAGTGGATAAGGTTGGTGGAAAAGTACTAGCGGTGTTAAGTAATATAGCACCGAATACTCATATAATCAATGTGTTTAAGTCATACATGTTGGAAAACACATTAAGTTCCATAATTAATCCGTTAGTGATTATGGCAACAGTAGCTATAGTGAGTTATTTAATTAGCATTATAAAAGTAAAAGTAAAGTGGGAGGACTAATATGAAAGTAATAAGATATGCCTTTATTCACTTTAAAAGGATGGTAAAAAGTCCTCTAGTCATAGGTTTGATGCTTTTAATGCCAACTATTGTTCTAGGAATAATAGGATACAGCTTTGGAAAGGAAACTGCACATGAAACTAGTAATGTAGCCTTTGCAGTGGAGGATAGAGGAGAATATGGTCATAAGTTTTTAGAAAAGATACAAGCTAATGGAAGCAAGTCTATTTATAGTTCTAAGAATCAGGCTTTAGAATCACTTAAGAAAAACCAGGTGTTGGCAGTTTATATAATACCTGAAAGTTTCACAGAGGAAATAAGCAAGGGAATAAAGCCAAAGATTCAAAGCTTTAAGAGAGAAGAGGGAAATGGTACTTCATTTATAGAAGCCACCATGGAAGAGGAGCTTATTAAGCTTACTAAAGGAAGACTTCTTTCTAATAAAGGGGTTATAAGTGAGGGAGAAGAGATAAACACCACTATAAAGGTTAAGGAAGAAACAATACAAGGTAAAAATCAAATGCTCTATATGGTAGTTTTAATGATATCTAACTTTATTATATTATCCGCTAATTCTGTAGGTTCAGAACTAATAAGGATGAAAAAGCAAAAAGTTTTATTTAGAGCAATTACTACCTCAAATACAGGCTATGAAATTATGGGGGGCTTATACTTAGGGTTCTTCCTAGTGCAAGCTATTATATATACAGCTGTGCTTTTCATAGAAAAGGCCTTTTTAGGTTTCAGTTTTGAAGGATTACTTCCTATAATTTTTGTAAACATGCTACTCACTGTATTAATTTCTGTTAGTATAGGTTTAGCAGTTACTAGAGTGGCAGAGAATGAATCAGTATCAGCACTTATAACAAACTTGTTTGGTATAATAACCACCTTTGTTAGCATGGGTGCCACAGTTATGGCAGGAGATAATATGCCACAAATCATAAAGAGCATAGGTAAATTTACTCCTCAGTATTGGGTAATAAATAGTATGGACACAGGAGCATTATTTCCAAATGCTATGATTTTGATTTTAATGGCAGTGGCAGTATTTACAGCAGGTAGCTTTAGGATAAGAAGCTTTGTGAATAAATAAGAAAATAAAACACCTTAGGGAATTGTTAAATTCCCTAAGGTGTTTTTATTTATCCAATAAATTAATATATAAAATAATAAGAATTATTTAAGTAATCTATATCATACTTAAAACATAGACGTTTTAAAGTTCCTTTAATTTTTTCTTTGTTTTTCCTTGGGTCTTCTAATAAAGTGAAGAAGGCCTCTTTTTCTTTTGCAGTAGTTTTATCCTTTAAGTAGCCATAAACATGGTTAGCTCCATTAACAAAGTTTCCCTGATCAAAGGGAAGAGAAAGAGCTTCATCTATAGACATATATATTTCTTTTATGGAGGAAGTAGAGTTAACTATTTTGCTGCACTTTTTATATTCCGAGTAATTTCTCTCCATAACTGAGTACTTATACTTTGCCCACTGAGTATATTTTACAGAAGGTTCTAAGGAAGACTTCAATAAATTTACACATTTAATAGCAGAGATTTCCTTATCCTTAACCTCAAGCATAATATCAATAGGAAGATTTTCTAAACGCTCTATATAGTTTAAAAAGTTCTCACTGACTACAAATTGAGAGTGTGCTCCATTTTTCTTTTCTAAATCTTGATCTGAATAATGAACCTTTATTTTGCCATCTTCCTTTTTCCAAGTACCACTTACCTTTTTTAGAATTTCATCAAAAGTTAAAGGACATGGATTTAATTTGTGATGAAGGTTATCAAATACAGTAGGGATATTTAGTGTCTCACATATACTGAGTACATCTTCAAGAGTATAGCTTTTGTCATCATTTTCAACAACCAACCTTTTTTGTGCTGATGGAGACAGTCTTTTAAAGTTATCAATAAATCTTCTTGTAGATAGCGTTTTATCGCCATAGACTCCTCCTACATGAAGAATGATTTTATTTGTATAATCAACTCCTAGTGAGTCTAGAAATTTGCAGTGATACTCTATATCACTAATACTTTTAGTTACCACATCTTCACTAGGAGAGTTAAGCACTGTATATTGTCCAGGATGCATAGAGACCCTTAGATTATGATCTTTTATGTAACCTCCACAAGCTGAAAGCTCGACCTCAAACATTTCCCACCATTTAATAGTATTTATGCTGTGGCTTCCAAAGGGAATAATATCTGAGCTTATTCTAAACATACATATGCTGTTTTCTACATTCCATTTTAAGATATTCATTAAGTCAACTAAGTTCTCTTTAACACATTGTGAAAATCTCTCTTCCCCAAAATTTTTTAAAATAAAGCTTCTAGAAGTTTTAAAGGGTAGGGTACACGGTGTACAAGCATATCCGATTCTTATATTACTTAACATAATTTAATCACCTATTTATCATTAAATATTTTTATTACAAATGAAAGCTTTAAGAAAATTCACAGGAATTTTCTAGGTAAATAATTATACTAGCTTTCAAATTAAATATACTAAATTTTTGCTACTTAAGTCTATACAAAAACTTAGTACATTGGATTTTTTATGAAATCAATATAAACTAAAGAAAGTTTCAATTTTAATATTAATTTAATTTTACCTAAGAGATTTCATTATTATTAACTGCGCACAACAAATATATAACCATTTTTGTTTTTTTCTAAGTTGGGAGTTTTGAAAATTCTTAAAATAACATAAATTTGTAGCTAATATGGAATAATTTTGTAGATTAAATTGTTGAAATATATTACAATAAAATTAAGGAATTTAACATTAAATTATTAGAATAAGAAAAAAGTCCTATGAAATTAATTGAATATTAATACTATATATTTATAGAGACTAGGAGGAAATATGGAAGGGACAAACGGGAAAAGTAAAGTTAATTTAATGTTTATGGTTATTATAATTTACATATTGATTTACTATAGTTTTTTGGTGGCTTCTGGAGGAGTACTGTCTCCTTTAGTTGGGAATCTATTTTCAATTCTAGGAATATTAACAGCTATAGTAATTATATATAATGCAGTTTTAAAGATTGATAAGAATAAGAAGTTCTGGATATTGGTTTTATTAAGTACTTTAAGCTATCTTATAGGAGACTTATTATGGGCGTACTGTGAAGTAGTATTGAAAGTCAACTTAGAGCCATTAAGTTTTTATAATTTACCTTATGCCGGTGCTAGTGTGCTATTATGCTCATCTATTTGCTACGTAGCTTATAGGGAAAGAGATAAATGGAATAAGGTTCAGCTAGCAGTTGATACCTTAGCTATCACAATAGTGTATATGTGCATTCTATGGATGGTACTACTAAAAAATGTAGTGCCTAATTTTCAAAGCTTTTCACAAAGTGAAGTAGCTACCGCTATTTATATAGCCGTAGATTTTATTTTAATTACAACTATGAGTATATTACTATTTAGCAATGAAGAAAGCTTTATATTGAATAAATCTTATATTATTTATTTTTTAGGAATTTCTATTATTGCATTAGGAGATTTAAACTATGCATATAATATATTTAATGATGAATATATATCCAATGGATACTTAGACTCCATTTGGGTTATGGGATTTTTAGTCATAGCAGATGCTGCTATGTGTGAAGTATATGAGAATGAGATAAATAAAAAGCAAAAGAGGAAAAAAACAAGGATGTTAAATGGAAAAAGAAGAAAAATATCTTATATGGTTCTAAGTTTTATGGCAATAATTTTAGCTATCAGTACAGGAAGTATAAAGTATAGTATACCTATATTTCTTGTTATAATAATTCATAAAATAATATCAAAATATATAGGAATAGCTGTTCAGAATGAAAGATTGCTTGCAAAGCAACAGGAGCTAAATAAATCCTTAAATCAAAAGGTATCTGAATCAGAAATTTTAAATGATAAATTACAAATTAAAATAAATGAAATAAATGAGCTTAATGCTTTTTTAGAGAAAAAAGTAGAGGAAAGAACAGAAGAACTTACAGTAAGGAATATGGAATTAGAAGCACTATCTAAGGAAGACTCTTTAACAAAGATACCTAATAGAAGATGGTTTCTAGATAATTTGGACAAGTTAATTTTAGAAGCGGAAAATCATGATACTATAATTGGAGTAATGTTTATAGATTTAGATAGATTTAAGGCAGTTAATGATTGGTATGGACATGATGTAGGGGATATACTGCTTAGAAGGATTGCTAAGAGATTAAGAAAACATGTGCCTAAGAATGCTCTAGTGGCAAGACTAGGAGGAGATGAGTTTGCCGTCATAATACCTAATGCACCTAGTAAAAAATATGTGCTAGAGGTCACAGAGCAAGTCCAAAAATGTTTTAATAAGCCTTTTGAAATTAAAGATTATAAGCTGGCAACTACCTTTAGTATGGGTATTTCTCTATACCCCTTTGATGGTGTAGAGCGTTCTGTATTAATGAAGTGTGCAGACATTGCCATGTATAGAGCTAAGGCCTTAGGAAAAAATAATTTTCAATTTTATGATAGTAAGGTTAAGGAAGAAGTATCTAAAAAACTTCAAATGGAGAACTTGCTTAGAGATGCAAATTATGATGAAGAATTTATTCTTCACTATCAACCACAATGGGATTTAACTGGAGATAGAATTATTGGTCTTGAGGCTTTAATTCGTTGGAAAAGCTCTGTATTAGGCTTAGTGCCACCAGGAGAATTCATCCCCATTGCTGAAGAAATTGGAATAATAGATAAGATCGGAGAATGGGTTTTAAAAAGGGTATGCTTGGAAGCAAAGGGGTTAAATACATTTTATAATATGGATTTAAAAATTGCAGTAAACATATCTCCAAAGCAATTTAATAATACTAATTTCATCGATATAGTAAATAAAAATATAGAAGAAAGTGGCGTTATACCTAAATGGCTTGATATAGAGATAACAGAAGAAAGTGCCATGGGCAATGAAGAAAATATAATCGAAAAATTAATACACTTAAAAAGTATTGGAGTAGAAATCTCAATAGATGACTTTGGAACAGGATATTCCTCCTTAAGTTATCTTAAAAAGTTTTCTGTAGACAAATTAAAGATTGCTATGCCTTTTATAAGAGGTATCAAGGATCAGCAGGAAGATTATCAAATTGTTAAAACCATAATAATGATGGCTAAAAGCTTAAATTTAAGAGTTATTGCTGAAGGGGTGGAAAGCCTTGGGGAATCCGAAATACTTAAAGGTTTAGGTTGTGATGAAGTACAAGGTTATTACTATGGCAAGCCAATGCCTATGGATGAAATAAAACAAAAATATCTTAAGGCTCAATAGTGTATGTTACAGGAATTTCATAGAGTATTTACTGAGTTTTAATTGCAGGATTAGTTTAGGCATTTTCAAAAAATAAATAAGTCAGTATGTTTGTCTATTTTTAGTTATACTGCGTCAACAGAACCCTTAGATAGCCCCACTATCTGCAGAACCTGTTTCCTTGTCTGCACAAGCTTGCTTGTGAACATAAGCCTGCTTATGAACATAAGCCTGCTTATGAACTAAAAATATCCTTCACATGTTTGACTTGTTATTTATTTTCAAATGCCTTAAATGAGGGTTAATATTTATTAGATACAATTTGAGCTTAAATAGATAAGTAAAATTATTAGGTTAAATTCTAAATTTAAATGGTTAAGGATAATCTTCCTAACCTTTATATTAGAATTTAACCTTTTTATTTTTATCACAAAATAGGAGCTTAAACATAATATATTCTTAAGGTATCTTGAAAAAATAAGCAAGTCAGTATGCGCGTCTATTTTGTATTATACTTCTTTGACTTGTTATTTGCAGGTGCCTAAGAGCAAAATGGGAGAGGATTATGTTATGTGGAGTGGAGTTGATTTAGTTAAGCTTGTACAAAAGTTTTTGCCTAATAAGGCAGATATCATAGTTATGGAAAGTCCATATAAAAAGCCAGCAATTATTACCGCTGATATAGATGGAGATGGAAAAAAAGAAGTAATTGCAGCCTACACTTTTAACAATGAGGCTTACTTAGTAGTATTAAAGCACTTTTATAATGGTTGGTGCGTTAAAGACCGAATAAAGGGAAGGGGATATAATGTAACATATTTAAAAGCTGCACCAGTAACTAATAAGAAAACAAAAGATTTAATTGTGGGATGGCAGCTAGGAACTATATGGTCTTATCTGAGTATTTTAAAGTGGAAAAACAATAGCTTTAAAGAAATGATAAAGGATAAAGTAGCTTTTTCAAAGATGGAAGTGGACTTCATGCCTAGTACAGAGGTAGAAGATGGTACTGTAGAAATAGCTCTTTGGCGTCATTTTACAGGCGAGGGTTATGATATAGAAGTTTATAGATGGCGAAAGGGAAAGCTAACTCGTGCCCTAGATGTTTATCCCTATTACTTTAAAAAGGTTATTTGGTACTATAAGATTAAGCTAAAGGAAATGGGAGATATAGGATTTTATTGGTATTTCCTAGGGAATGCCCAATATAAAGCTGGACTCTATGAAGAAGCCCTCTACTCAATTAATAAAATGTTAAAGAGTGAATCACCATTTCCTTCTAAGGAGGAACTTTTACGACTTAAAAATGAAATAATTAGGAAGCTTAACTTTAAGATTGAAGAGCATGAAGAATTTATAAGAGAGGTTTCAGAGGTAGAAGAAGCTAAGGAGTCAGCACAGCAACAGGCTAATTTATATCCTGCAGCTAATAAAGAAGTAGGGGGAACTGTTTGGGGGTATATAAATTCTAAAGGAGAATTCAGTATTAAGCCTAAGTTTGATTATGCAATGGACTTTGATGAAAATGGATTAGCAGTAGTAGGTGTAAATAACCTTCAAGGGATAATAGATGAGGAAGGAAATTATGTGGTTCAGCCTGAATATGGAAGCATAAGTGGTTTTTCTGAGGGAAGAGCATCAATTATCGATAAGGAAGGTTTTAAAGTAATAAATGAGAAGGGAAAAATATTAACTTCTAAAGCTTATGATTTTATAGGCACATATAAAGAAGGAAGAGCCATGTATGGAAAAACTAATGAGGCTGGTAGATATGTTTATGGGTATTTAGACTTAGAAGGGAAAGAAGTAATTCCAGCTAACTACGATTCCGCAGGAGATTTTAATGATGGCAAGGCAGTTGTAAAAATAAAGGAAAATCAATATGCACTTATAGATTTAGTTGGAAAAGTATTAAATACTTATAACTATTATTTTGTTGGTAGTCTAGGCGATGGCTTGTTACCTTTTTCTAGGGGTATTAATGATAAATATGGATATATGGATGAAAAGGGGGCTGTTGTCATAGAACCAAAGTTTCAGTGGGGTGGAAACTTTAGTGAGGGAAGAGCTATAGTTAATATGTCAGATAATTTTCTTAATAGGTATGGAGTTATAGATAAAAAAGGGAACTACATTATTGAGCCCGAGTATAACAACATAAATTTTCTTGGGGAAGGCAGAATAGCGTTAGGAAAAGCCATTGATGAAGAAAAGCCTTACATTGGTTCTATATATGCCATAGCTGATACAGAAGGGAATATACTTACAGACTTTGTATTTTCAAATGTATTAAACTTTGAAAAAGGAGTTGCGTCTGCATCGGATGGTAAAAACACTTTCTTTATAGACAGAAATGGCAAGGTAGTCACAGACCTTCCAGTAGTGGAGGGAGATGGAAATTTAAGCTTAGAAGGAGATACAATTAAAGTCAATATAGATTATAGAACTTACTATTTGGATAAGAAGGGAAATTTAATTTGGAAGGAAAACACCATAATACCATTGGATAATGTATATAGAGTTATAGAAGAAAAATACAAACCTAATAAGGATTACTTAGTATATTACCCTAGGGTGCAAGGTATGAAAGATGTAATTTCTCAGCAAGACTTGAATGAAAGTCTAAAAGAGTTTTCCTTGGTTAAGCCTATAGACTCAAAAACTCAACTTGATTATAACTATTCAGGAGATTTTTCAGTAGAGTTTTTTAAAGACAATTTACTGATTTTAGAACTTAATGGCTATGAGTATTATTTTGGAGCTGCCCATGGAATGCCTTTACAGACCTATGTTCATATAAATCTTAGTAATGGAAGAATTTATGAGTTAAAGGATTTATTCAAGGAAAATAGTAACTATGTACAGATTATTAGTGATATAGTAGCACAGCAAATAAAGGATATGGGTGAGAATAGTTATATATTCCCAGATACTTATAAAGGAATAAGAGAAGATCAGCCTTTCTATGTAGATGAGAATAATTTATATGTATACTTTACTCCTTATGAAATAGCTGCCTATGCTGCAGGTTTTCCAACCTTTAAAATACCTTTCAAGGATGTAATGGATATAATCAATACAGAAGGGGGATTTTGGAGGTCTTTTCACAATAATTTAATGAGTTAATAATTAAAAAACGCCACCCTTATCACAAGTATTTAAATCGTGATAGGGGTGGTATTATTGTGTATAGGATGGGTTAAGGGATTTTTGATGAACAAAATCATTATAAGTTAATTATATATTAAATAGTGTTATTGTATGTGATGAATGTCACTATTTTTACTATGTTAAACTTAGTAATTATGAATTATAATTATATAAGATGAATTATAATGAAATGTTACTTAAGATTTAGTCATCCTTATGATGGAAAGGAATAAAATATGAAAAAGTTAACTATGAGAATTACTAAACTGTTTTTTGGACTATTTCTCTATGCTACTGGAATAGTTTTAACCATTAATGCTAATATCGGACTATCACCTTGGGACGTTTTTCATCAAGGGCTATCAAATACTGTAGGAATAACTATGGGACAAGCTAACATAATTGGAGGTTTTGCTATCATTATCTACAATGCCTTTGCTGGGGAGAAAATAGGCTGGGGAACTATATCAAATATGATATTCATAGGTATATTTGTTGATATATTAATGCTTAATAGGTTAATTCCAGTTTTTCATAACATTATACTACAAATAGTAATGATGGGTTTAGGCATGTTGGTTATTGGAGCTGCTACTTATTTTTATATTAGCGTAGGCTTAGGCTCGGGACCTAGAGACGGCTTAATGATAGCTTTAACTAAGAAAACAAATAAGTCTGTTAGATTTATAAGAAGCTGCATTGAGATTACAGTGGTAGTTTTGGGCTCCTTATTAGGGGGAAGCTTTGGCATAGGAACTTTAATTATGGCTTTTGCTATGGGACCTTGCGTACAATTTGTATTCAAGTTATTTAAGTTTAATGTAAAAGGTGTAAAGCATAGATTTATTGATGAAGATATTAAATATATTAAAGATAGGTTTATATTAAAAAATAACAGAGATAACAAGGTAGATTGTGAAGATCTTTAAGGTAATAGTAACCTAAACTAATTAAGGATCAATAAAAGTGTAAAAAAGAGAAGCACCCTAGACAAGTACAAGAATTGTCTAGGGTGCTTTAATTAATTCTTATTAAAATTGAGACAGACAAATAGGCTTTTCATCTGTAGAAAATATTTTATTAATAGTATTTACGTAAGTCTTGTTTGAAATAACAGCCTTTCCGTATTTATACAAACTTGTAAAGGAAACTGAACAAGTAATTAGTGAAGAAAAGTCAGCTACATCTAGAGTTACTTCTACATCAAAATCATTTTTATTGCTTAAAGTAGCTTTGCCTTCTTCAAACTTAATAATTAAGCTTCCATTATTATCACTTAAGAAGTTATCTTTTATTGTAAGTTTTAAAGTACAGGTTACATCATTAAAATTATGATCCTTAAGTTCTTTGAATAGCCCTTTTGTGTTAATCACCCTATACATAATTCCTGTCCCTTGAATGCTACTCTCATGGTAAACAGGGGTAAACATATTATCACTGCCATTTCTAGGATCATCTAAAAGAAACCTAAAGTTTTCATCCTGAAGATTTAAAATTATATATCTTATTTGGTCGCTTTGGCTATTTAAAAAGGTCATAAGCTCTGACAATGCAGAGGTATTTTCAAAAATTAACTCACTTATAACCATGTCATTTAATAAGAAGTTTCCATCTTCGCTAGATTTAAACTCAAAGAAGAAATAACCTTGAACTACATTGTTCTTTTTATAAGCGATAGCTTTAAGCTTAGGATTTCTAAGTTTACCTAAAAACTCAGGTTCATATTTTTCTATTAGGCCATTAGTTTTTTTAAAAACTCTAGTATAACAATCTAGAAGTAGAGAAGCCTCTTCTTCTTTTATAAAACAAATATTATTTTTAGAGGTGCCCTTTGGAAGATTACCAGGTTTGATTTTGTATTGATTCATGCTAGTTCCAAAACCAAAGCCCATCTTCTTATAGAAGTCGGGTCTAAAAGGATAAAGTATAACCATAGAGGCACCCAAGTTTTTATAATGCTGGATAAAATAAGTTACAATTTCCTTAGCAACTTTCTCTTTCTTGTGGAGAAGATCTACTGCTACAGAACCTAATCCCCCTACAGGAATTTTGTGAGATAAAAGATTCATTTTAAAATCGTGAAGTCTCATACCACCAACCATAAAGTCCTCATTAAAGGCGCCGTAGAATTTTACGTAAGGATTTTCCTTATGAACTTTTGTTATATTTTCAAGGAATTTGTTTTTATCTTCTATTGAGTTGATTTTTAGCCCTGGATAAGCATTAAGATCAATTTCAACAAAATCTCTAAAATCTAAATCACTCCATAATTTTCTTATTAAACACATAGTTTCACCCCATTTAGTATATATGTTTTTAAGTGTAGACATAGTATTATACGTTTAAATAAACATTAAGTTCATATTTTAAATTGTTTTAATGAAATATTAGCTAATGATAGGTAGTGTAGATTTTGTCTACTATAAGGTAAGGTACATCTCGTACTGAGATATAGCATCCTGTTTAAAGCCAATATGTCTTACAAAGCCTTCTATAAGGTTATTATTAGGTATAGTTATAAATAGTTTTTCGCTTTTGATTTCTTTTGAAAATTCACTTATAAGACTTAAGCCAATTCCCATAAATCTATGATTTTTAGTAACCCACAGAAGGTTTATTTTTCCTAAGGAAGTACCACATAAGTAGCCAACAAGTTTATCCTCAACATAAGCCCCGTAATATAGAGAGTTTTCTAGTTTCGCTAGATAATCTATATCGCTTTGCCAGTTAATATGATAGTCTTTAGTTTCTTTAACTATTGAGTTGATATCCACAAAACTAAGTCTTTTTATGTTTATATGTGGATAATTACAACTTCTTAATGTGGATAAGTTATCAAAAGTAAAGTATTTTAAATCATAAACTTTTTCATAAGAAAGTTTTTTGTAGAAATTAATAGCTCTGTCATTCCCCACTATTACTTCAAGGAACATTTGGGTACAGTTATTTTCTATAGCAACTTGTCTATGAAGTTCCATAAGTTTTTGGCTGACACCCTTTCCTCTATAATCTGGATGAACAGCTAAAGTTCCACAGCGTAGAGTTTTAAGTCCTTCATAATTTTTGATTCCACCAAGAATAACTCCTACAGCTTTATCATCATCTAAAGCGATATGAGAGTATTCTAATGAGTTACCTTCAGGTCCGAAGAACCTGCTGACAAAAATATCTTTAGGCATACTTAATTTTATAATATAATCAGAAAAACCTATACTAAAGGCCTCGAAGATTAAATCCATGGAAACCTCTGAACATTTTAAATAACGTATCATTTATAACACCTCGCAAATATTATTCAAAATCATATTTAGTAAATTGTTTATTATTGAGTCTGTTGCTTTAAGCTCCATAATTCCAGTATAAAAGCCTATGGCATCAGTAGAAGACAAAATTATATAGCACGTAGAATCCACATCTAAATCACTTCTAAATTCACCATTTTTAACGCCTTCTTTCAAAAGGGAACATAAATCTGTTGATGCTTGATTATACCTTTCAAGGGCAAAGGCTTTAATGGTGTCATTTCTAGAAGTAACAGACCAAAATTCAAAGGTAAATTTAATCTGAAGCATATTTTTTTCATCTAAAACCCAGTTAAGAATCCACTTTATATAAGCAGTTAACTTTTCCTTGCTGGTCATGGTAGAATGAAAGCTTTCTATCAGTCTTTTACGATTAGTCATTCTTTCTTCAGCTATGGCTAAAAATATTTCTTCTTTACTTTTGAAATAAGTATATATTCCACCCTTACTTACCCCAGAAGACTTTACAATATCATCAATACTAGTATTAGAATAACCCTTATCAGAAAATACTTTAAAGGCATGAGAAAGGATTAAATCAATTCTTTCTCTTTTAGTTTCTTCAGTAATTTTAGGCATATAACTTAACACCCCCCCTTAAAAAAAGACTGGTCGGTTTTTATTATATCATGGGAAATAAAGGATATCAATACTGTTATTAATATGATTGAAAAATATAAAAAATTAATTAACCTTATTCGTGGATTTTAATAAGATATATTAAAAGTACTTAAATAAGAGGATAACATGATAAACTTAAAGTGTTTTTCAACTAACCAGCTTATAGCTTTATCCGTACTAATAGGGGTAACAATAGCAAAAAACCTTACACCTAATGATCAAGTTACTGTAGCTAATCTAATATATATTATTGGTGATGTAATAACCTTTATAAATGGAGAGATTGAAAATCAAAATAGTGGTGACCAAGAAAGTGAAGAGGAAAAGAGTAATGGAAAAGACTCAAAAGAGATTGAAAAACTTAAGAAACAAGTAGAAGAATTAACTTATTGTGTTATGAAGCTAAAAAGTGAAATAGAAGATTAAAAACTAAGTTAAGTTTATATTTATAGAAAACATGGTTAAGACTTAATTTATATATTGAACCTACCCTGTTTCCTTTAAAAACTTTTGAAGATAATTAAATTCATAATGAATGAATTAATGATAAATGAAATAATAAGTCATCATGAAAGCCTATATGGGAAAATATAAAAGAACGCCCCTCTACTTTAAAGGTAGAGAGGCATTTTATTATTAATAGTTTTCACAAAATACTTCAAAATAAGATTTTGGATGTACACAAGCAGGACATTTTTCAGGTGCTTCTTTAGCTTCAAGTATAAAGCCACAGTTTGCACATTTCCACATTACAGGTTCAGCTTTTTTAAATACTGTACCATTTTCTATGTTAGCAAGTAATTTTCTATATCTTTCTTCATGAAACTTTTCAACTTTAGAAATCATGTCAAAAGCAACAGCTACTTCTGGGAACCCTTCTTCTCTTGCAATTCTTGCAAATTCAGGATAAAGCTCTGTCCATTCTTCGTTTTCACCAGCAGCTGCATAGCTTAGGTTTGCCTTCGTATCGTCGCTTAAGCCTACTGGGAAAGTCGCAGTAATTTCAATTCCTTCACCATTCATTTGCTCTTTTAAAAATTTATAGAATCTTTTAGCATGTTCTTTTTCTTGTTCTGCAGTTTCCATGAAAAGAGCAGATATTTGATTATATCCTTCTTTTTTAGCTACACTTGAATAGTAAGTATATCTGTTTCTTGCTTGAGATTCTCCTGCAAACGCCTTAAGTAAATTTTCAGCAGTTTTTGTACCTTTTAAAATTTTCATTACTTAAATCCCCCTTGTAAATAATAATTAATACCAATTATAACATAAATTATCCATTATTGCATGAAAATTTTTACATATAAAAATGAGTTTTCAAAATATTAATAATGTGGAAATAAAAACTTTAAGAAGTAGATTTTTGTTAGTCGAATTAATAGCATATATTTTTATAGAATAATGCAAATTTAATACACACTTTATCGAAAACTGATGGATAACTAAACCAGTTTCGTTGACGAGTGTTAATAAAAATGTAATAATATAGATAATATTGGGAAATTTTAATAAATGAATATTGTTATCAATTAATGAATAGTATTAATTATACAGCGACTTGTCAGGAATAGTCAGGAGGATTTATTCAATGAATGATTTGTTTGGTGGAAACAGTGAACCTAAGATAAAAGAGTTGATAACCAATACTAGAGAAGGCAGAATTAATTTGGTTTTGGTTACAGCTTTGTTTTTTGCTGCCATGGGATACTTAAGTTTAAGAAACTTTTTGCTTTTTCATGGAGTCATTGAAGTTTTTTGTATACTAGTAGCGTTAATGATTTTCACAATAACCATTAATATTAAGGATTTTTCAAAGGACGCATCGGTAATAATATTAGGAATATCCTTTGGAGTTATAGCTGTAATTGATATGGTTCATATGCTGGCATATAAAGGAATGGGTGTATTCCCAAACTACGGACCAGACTTACCAACCCAAATGTGGGTTATTTCTAGATATATAAATAGTATTTCAATTTTTATAGCCTTATGTTTATTGGGAAAATCAATAAATTATAAAAGGGTACTAGGTGCTTATGTGTTAATTACTACTATTTTGCTAGTTGATATATTTGGTGCTAACTTATTTCCAAGTTGTTTTATTGATGGAGTGGGTTTAACTCCTTTTAAGATTTATAGTGAATATATTATTAGTGGAATCTTCATAGTAAACTTCCTTATTTTGAATAAGAAGAAATCTAGTATTAAACCTGTGACATTTAAGTATCTTCAAGCTTATTTAGTGTTGAGCATCGCATCAGAACTATCATTTACTTTTTATATAGATGTTTATGGACTTTCAAATATAATTGGGCACTATTTTAAACTTTTAGCTTTTTATTGTATTTATAAGTCCATGGTAGAAGTAAACTTAAAAGCACCTTATAGAGCATTACAGCAAAGTGAAAACAGATATAGAATGTTTTTTGAAACTTCGCCTAATGGCATCCTTTTATATTGCAAGGATAGAATACTTTTATCCAATTCATGTTTTCTAACTATGTGTGGTTGTAGTAGCAATATCGATGTGATTAATAAGCCAATTTTAAAATTTATTCATCCAGAAGATATAGAGAAGCTAAAAGAACTTAATGAAGTATTTCAAGCACGGAAAATAATAGAAGGTTATGAAATTAAACTTTCAAAGCTTGATGGAACTATAGTAAATACAGAAATTACAGTGATGCCCTATGAATATGAAATGGATGATTGTGTTTTTATAATGATTAAGGATGTAACCGCGCAAAAGCAATCAGAAAGGCTTAAACAGGAAGTAGAGCAAAAGACTTTATTTAATAATATGCAAAGAGACTTTTTTACCAACCTTTCTCATGAGCTAAAGACTCCGATTAATTTAATATTTGGTACTGTTCAGTTAATGGAAAGTAAAGTGAAAAACAATATAACAAATATAAAGGAAATAGGCTTTAGTAAACATAGCCAAGTTTTAAAACAAAATTGCTTCAGAATGTTAAAGCTTATAAGCAATCTCATAGATATTACCAAAATAGATACTGGTTATCTAAAACTAAACCTGAAAAATTCTAATATAGTATCCATAGTTGAGGATATAACCTTGTCTACTGCAGAATATGTTGAGAGTAAAGGAATTTCCTTGGTTTTTGATACAGATATAGAAGAAAAAGTTATGGCTATTGATGGTAATATGATAGAAAGGATTGTTTTAAATCTCTTATCCAATGCCATCAAGTTTACAGATGATGGTGGGGAAATTATAGTTCAATTAGTGGATAAGGAAGACAAGGTACTAATATCTGTTAAGGACACTGGGGTTGGAATACCTAAGGAGAAATTAGACGAAATCTTCAGCAGATTTGCTCAGGTTGAAAAAACCCTAGCTAGAAATATGGAGGGAAGTGGAATAGGACTTTCCTTGGTACATTCACTAGTAAAAATGCACGGAGGCGTTATCTTTGCAATAAGTGAGCCAGGAAAAGGCAGTGAATTTATAATTGAACTACCTGCTAGGCTAGTATCGGAGGAAGAAGAGAGTGACTTTGTGGAACTTCAAGGTAAAGAAAGATATGTTGATATGATGAACATTGAGTTTTCAGATATATATTCATAAAAGTAATAAAATAAATTAATGGAACCAAGCATAGCTTTAAGCTATTGTTTGGTTCTATTTTTAGTTAGGCAATTATAAGTGCTTAACTAAAACTAAATTTTAGATATGGTCTTAGGGATAACTCAACTAATATAAAAGATTAGGTAATCATAAAGTAGGTTAACAGTGTTAATAAATTTAATATTAAATTTAAAAAAGTTAATAATTATTTAGGAGTTTAAGTTTAAACTATGTTATTAAATCTTAATTTATTAAATTTATGTAGAAATAGAAAAACTATAGTAAAAAAAATGATGTAAAAATTAGATAAACAATAGTTGAAGTTGTTTGAAAAAATGTAATATGATGTTAATAAAGTGTTCGTATAAAGCACTAAACAAAAAATTAGGAGTGATTTCATGTTTTCCAAAAAAGTATTTGCAACTTTATTGTCCCTATCAGTACTTATGAGTTCTTCAACTACTTCATCTATGTCTTTATTTAGAAATCAAAAGTTAACTCCAAACCAAACTACAAATGAAAATGCATATTATAAATATGGCGGACCTGTAGATTTATCTGTGGCAAACGAAGAAAAAATCATTGAAATGCTAAAAAGAGAAGGCGAAATTTCTAAGGATGCCACATATGAAGAAGCATATGATGTATTTATAAAATACATGCAGGAAAGCACTAAAGAAAATGAAAAGCAAAAACCAAGTAAATTAGAAAGAGATTTAAAGGCAAAGCAAAATCAAAAGGTTCAAAAATATAAGTTTGACCCAAGGCAGCCAGATACAAACCCTAAAGAAGTAAATATACTAACACTACTTGTGGACTTCAAGGATTATAAACACAATAATATTAAGCCTGATGAAAGTGACATGTACTACCAGGATTATAGCCATAAGCACTTTGAAGATATGATTTTTGGTGATAATGGCTATGAGGGACCAAATGGTGAAAGATTTACTTCAATGAAACAATACTACAAAGAGCAATCGGGGGGAAGCCTTAATATAAAGGGAAAAGTTGCAGGCTGGTATACATTATCAAATGATGCAGCTTATTATGGAGCTAAAAAGGGTAGTTCTAACGATGCAAGACCAAGAAATGCTGTAGCTGAAGCTCTTGCATTAGCAGCTAAGGATCCAAATATAAACTTAGCTGATTTTGATAAAACTGATAGATATGATTTAGATGGAGATGGAAACCTTAATGAACCAGATGGAGTTATTGACCACTTAATGGTTCTTCATGCTGGGGTTGGTGAAGAAGCTGGAGGTGGAAGCCTAGGATCTAATGCAATCTGGTCTCATAGATGGAATCTTGGGGGTATGTACAAAATACCTGGAACCGAATACTATGCCTATGATTATACCATAGAGCCAGAAGATGGAGCAGCAGGAGTGTTTGCTCATGAATTTGGACATGACTTAGGATTACCAGATGAATATGATACAGGTGCGACACGTTGCAATATGAAAAGTATTGCCTAAATAGTATAGCTATTTAAGAACTAATAACTTGAAAAGTCAAATGAGAGGGTAACGCCTTG
>NZ_JAGGLL010000029.1 GCF_017874425.1 Clostridium punense | reverse complement strand
ACATGAGTATGTACCATAAAATGGATTATACTCATGTCTTTTTTATTATCTAAAAGGCAGAACACTGAAAAACAAGATGTTTTTCAGTGCCCTCGGTTTCCCTTGTCTTTTTATTATGCCATTTTCTTTTGCAATCTAATATCATTTCCATAAAACTTAAACAAATCAAAATTACCTATAAGCCTTGAAGTTATTCTTTCAGAATACATAGTAGTAAGGCCATCTAAAGCATAGTTAGTAGATACAAGCATCTTCTTTCCTTTTAAAAGTTTACCATTAAGTAAGTTAAATAATTCAGTTTTAGAAAAGTCTGAGGACATTTCTGTACCTAAGTCATCTATAATTAACAAGTCACAGTTAATTAGATGCTCTTCCAATTCTAAATTTCCGTTAAACTTTATTTCTTTTAAACTTTTAATTAAGTCTTCTGAGGTTTTATAAACCACAAAATATCCCTTATCTAATAGCTCTTTAGCAATGCAGTGTGATAAGAAGGTCTTACCAGTACCTGAATTACCATAAAAAAGAAGATTCTCATCACTGGTATTGAAGTTTTTTATAAAACCCCAAGCCTTGCTTACAATATTTTCAATGTTCTCTCTTGGGCTAAACCTTTCAGGACCATTATTTATTGAAGAATAATAATTTAAATTAAAGTTATCGAAGTTGTTTTTTTGTAAAAGACTAGATAAATCTGAGTTTGTGTAGTAAATCTTAACTAGTTTTTGTTTATAGCAGGTGCATTTTTCTTTTCCTAAGAATCCTGTATCTTTGCATTTGCTACAATGATACTTTAATTCTAGATAATCCATAGAATATCCATGGGATACAAGAAGCTCCGACTTTTCCATTCTGAGAGTAGTTATATTTTCTTTAACTTCCCTTAGGTATTCTTCTCTACTTTCTAAATTTCTAAGAGCATTTAAAGACATTTGAATGCAAAGCTTTCCGATTGTACTTTCTATCTCAATAACTTCAGGAAGCTTAGCTTCAATTTCTGCTCTTCTTTTTCTTAAGCTATCTTGCTCTTTAGTTCTAATATCCTCATAAATTTTCATTATTTCAAGGTGATGACTATTAATCATTATTATCCCATCCTAATAGTTTTCTTTCTAATTCATCAAAATCATAAGTACGTTGTTCATAGTTGTTAAAGTTACCTTTAGAAGGAGCTGAATTATTTGAGTTGTTTATAATAGGCTTATGAGTAAGTTTTTTTCTATCCTTCTTCTCAATATCTTCTAAACTTTTAATGTTATCCTTAAACCAACTGTTTAGTATACCATCAATATATTTAAAATCAGCTCTGTTTAATCTTTCAAAACATATATCACAGGCTTTGTAGATAACATCAATAGGAAACTTATAGACACTTAACCATTTCTCAAGAATTTCTTCTTGTGGCTTCATAATATCAGCATTTTTAATTCCTAGGTAGGTGAGTATTTTTCTTATCTTAATCCATTTGTCTTCATGCCTTTTTATAAAGCTTTGGGCACCTTCAATATCCTTTATATTTGAATCATGCCAAGCCATTGCAATTTTTTCTATGTATCTATAATCATTTTTCCCTTTAGATACACAATACTGGATTAATAAAAGAATTAACTCAGGGGAAAAATTAAAATCCTTTTGCCAACCTAAGTAAGAAGTCATTTCCTTAGGGGATAGAGGACGGCCAATAAGCTTTTCTATGTCTTGTAGCATTCCTTTAACCGAGGAGTTATCAAGCTCCCTTAAAAGATTAAGATTTTTTCCACCTTCTTCTTGAATATTAGTTAAGTTTAAAAATTCAATGTAGAAGTTACCCATGTTATCAATAGAAGACATCTTCACAATGCCCTCATCATGCCAATAATTCCAGGCATTCACAACGTCAGTCTCTAAAAGAGAAAGCGTTGAAGCAATTAGGCTTGAGTTTGCACCTAGCTCGCCACTAATGCAGTACTTAAGTCCAAGGAGATATACCTTTACGTATTCACCTCTAGCCTTTGCCATGTACTTATCTATGAACACATTACTTACTGGAGTATAATCTAAAGTTTTATTCTTAAACATAAAAGTGCTCATGGAATCTCTGCCTTTCTCAATGTATTGTTAATACTAAAATATTATAATGTTAAACATTATTAATATCAACAGGAAGTATTTTATAATAAATACTCTCCCAATTAACTTAATCATAGTATACCATATATTTTTTACATAAAACAAAGGTAAAAAATAAGAATATATAACCAATGTTTAAAAATACCTTCCAAGGGGAATATTATCACTAGAGATATGGAGGTATAATATGACAAGTTTTAAATCAATAGGTAAAGAGATTTTTGTAGTATGTATCACTATTATTTTTATCACAGTAATGATTATGTCAAATAGTAATAAAGTATATACAAAAATTGAAACAAATAAAGTTAGTGGAGTTGTGATGAAGTCAGATGGAGTGAATATTGGAGTTGTGCCTAGTGAAGAAATAGGAAATAAGGCAATAGAAATAGTAAAGGAAAGATATTTGGCTAAGACAAAAGTAAAGGGAATAAAAACTGTAGTTGTTAATAATAAAATAACCTATGAAAAAACCACTTGTAATGAAAGTGATGTATATAGTGCTGAAACGTTGAGCAATAAAATTATCGAAAATAATAACAACAAAAACAATGTAATATCCTTTACCATTGTTAAAGAAAGTGAAGCTATGCCAGTAGTAAGTTCTCCAAAGGAAAAGCTGGTAACACTAAATAGTTCTTTGCATACTCCAACGGTAGGATGGTTAACTTCCTATTTTGGTGTTAGAGATGGAATTATGCATAAAGGTATAGATGTAGCAGCAAACTTAGGAACACCAATAGAGGCTGCTCTTGATGGAAGGGTTTCTTTCTCAGGAATACAAAACGGTTATGGAAAAGTGGTAAAGATAGATCATGGCAATGGGATGGAAACAATTTATGCTCATTGTAATAAACTTTATGTAAACACAGGTGAAACTATAAAAAAGGGAACACATATTGCAGATGTTGGAAGCACAGGGGATAGCACGGGACCACACTTACACTTTGAAGTAAAAGTAAATGGAAACCCTGTAGACCCTCTTAAATATGGAAGTAAAAATCAATACTAAATTTACATATTGTAACATAGGTTACGGATAAATTTCTTAATTTAGATTATCATATAACTATAGAAAAAGTTATTACATAGATGTAAATATAAAGAGATAAAACCTTATGAAATGAAGGTTGAAATTTTTATAATGAAAAGGAGAATAGTTATATGAGCGCATTTTTAGCACCAATTCATAGCTGGTTATTTAATAAAGTACTTTTATTTCAAGATATAGAAATGGACTTAAGAAATAAATATCTTGAGATTTATGGTGAAGAGGCAAGAGAAATTATAGAGGAAACTAAAAATTATGGAGAGCTTATTGATAGAACAAAATCTATTGAAGAGTTAATTGATTTAAGCAATATACATGGATGGCTTCAAAATAAAATTCAAAATGGAGAAAGTAGAGTTGCTGTTATTTTATCAATATTTATAGATAAATATGGAAGTGATGCACTAAAGACTGCAGAAGATATATTCTACAATAATGGAATTAAACAAGGCCAAATGGCAAAAGAAAAAGAAAATCCTCAGAATGCTAAGGATATATTTTCAACTTTAAACAATTATATTCTTGAAGGTATGCCTTGTGATAGAGTTCAAAAGTTAATTCAAGCTGATGAACACATTGTAAGATGGATAAACACTTCTTGTGTTCATAGAGGAAACTTTGAAAGAGCAAATGCAGATATAAACTTATTCTACAAGTTAAGATTTTTATATTTAAAGGGTTTTGTGTCCTCAGCTAATGAAGAATATAAGTTCTTTGAAACAAATAATGAGGACGATTATATATACAATATAGAAAAAGCATAATAAAATATAACTCCTTACCCTAACTTTATAATAATAGATCATTGGAAAACTCTAATGATCTATTATTATTTTTTTGATTATGTACAACATGTAAAATAATTACAAAAATATAGTGGAATAATAAATTTTATATTGACATATAGTTTTATAAGTAATATACTTTGATTATCAAAATATTTGATTGTCAAAGTAAAGGGGAAGATTAAAAATGTCATCACCTTCTTCAAATAAAAAGGTAATAAATGAATTATTAGTAGAAATCTTTAATGATATTCTTCAAATTGAGCAAAATGCTCTTAAGGAAGGGGTTCTTAATGATTTATCTATAACAGAAATACACACAATTGAAGCAATAGGAATGTATAATTCAAGAACTATGAGCGAAGTTGCTCAAGATTTAAATATTACAGTAGGCACATTAACTACTGCTATAAATAAACTTGTGAAAAAAGAGTATGTTGAGAGACAAAGAGGGGAAGAAGATAGAAGAGCAGTAATGATAGCTCTTACTAGAAAAGGAAAACTTGCCTATAGAATTCATGATAAGTTTCATCAGACTATGGTAGAAGAAACTATAAATGGATTAAGTAAGGATGAAGAACAAGTTTTAGTTAAGTCTCTTGAGAAGTTAAATACATTTTTCAAATCTAATTATCACTTAGATAGCAAGTAAGGAGGCAACGATGAGAAGCATAGAAATTATCGGAACAGGCTCTTATGCTCCAAATCATATAGTTACTAATGAAATGTTGGAATCCATAATGGAGACATCTAATGAATGGATATTATCAAGAACTGGAATAGAACAAAGACATATTTCACAAGGAGAAGAGACTTCAGACCTAGCAACAAAAGCTGCAATGGAGGCTTTAAAGGACAGTAACCTAAAACCAGAAGAAATTGATCTTATTGTTGTAGGTACCTGTAGTCCGGATTCTTTAGTTCCTTCAGTGGCATGTAAAGTTCAGAAGAACATTGGGGCATGTAATGCCATGGCTTTTGACATCAATGCTGCGTGTAGTGGTTTTGTTTTTGGGCTAGATATTGCTACAGGATTTATAGCTTCAGGAAGACTAAAAACAGCCTTAGTTATTGGAGCTGAAGTTTTATCCAAAATAGTAAACTGGGAAGATAGAAGTACTAGTGTGCTGTTTGGAGATGGAGCAGGTGCTGCAGTATTAAAGGAAAGTACAATTGAAGGGTTATCTTATATTAACTCTAAAAGTGAAGGTGAAAAATGGGAAGCTCTAACTTGTGGCTCAGTAGCATTAAAAAACCCATTTATTATAGATACTATACCAGTGAACAATAAGATATCTATGGAAGGTAAGGAAATATATAAGTTTGCTGTTAAGGTTATGGAAAATGAATTCAATAGAATCTTAGAGGAAGCAAAGCTTACTAAGGAAGAAATAGATTTTATTGTTCCTCATCAAGCTAATATTAGAATGATAGAAACATTTAGCAAAAAAATTGGTGTGTCCTTAGATAAGTTTGTAATAAATTTAAATAAATTTGGTAACACCTCAGGAGCTAGCATACCAATAGCTCTAGATGAGGGAAATAAAAATGGAACTTTTAAAAAAGGAAATAAAATTATAGTTATAGGTTTTGGTGGTGGACTTACTTTTGGAAGTGCACTGATAACATGGAATAAATAATATTTAGTGAATTTTAGGAGGAATTGAAATGGTAGTAGAAAAGGTTAAAAAGGTTATAGCAGATCAATTATCAATGGAGGTAGAGGAAGTTAACTTAGAGTCAACTTTCACAGACGATTTAGGGGTAGATTCTTTAGAGATATTTGAAATAGTTATGAGTTTAGAAGAGGAATTTGAAATTGAAATTCCAAATGAAGATATTGAAAACATAAAAACTATAGGAGATATAGTTAACTACGTAAAGTCTAAGGTTGAAGAGTAAAGCTTAAGGTCAGATGGAAATACTATCTGACCTTAACCATAGGAGGTAAACATGATTAAATCAGATATATGCTCAATACTTGGAATAAAATACCCTATAATTCAAGGGGGAATGGCATGGATTGCTGATAGTAGTTTAGCAAGTGCAGTGTCTAATGCTGGAGGACTAGGAATTATTGCAGCAGGCAATAATATTCCCGAAAATGTAAGAAAAGAAATTAAAAGGGCAAAAGAACTTACGGATAAACCTTTTGGTGTAAATATAATGCTTCTAAGTGAAAATGCAGATGAAGTAGCAAAGATAGTGTGTGAAGAGGGCGTAAAGGTAGTTACAACAGGAGCCGGAAATCCAGGAAAGTATATGGACATGTGGAAGAGTCATAATATTAAGGTAATTCCTGTGGTTGCGTCAGTTGCTTTAGCAAGAAGAATGGAAAGAAGCGGTGCGGATGCTATTATTGCTGAAGGTATGGAAGCAGGAGGTCACATTGGAGAATTAACAACTATGGCACTGGTTCCACAAATAGTGGATAGTGTAAACATTCCAGTAATTGCTGCTGGTGGAGTTGGAGACGGAAGAGGAATGGCAGCTGCTTTTATGTTAGGAGCGCAAGGAGTTCAAGTTGGAACTAGATTTTTAATTGCAAAAGAATGTATTGTTCATGAAAATTACAAGAAAAAAGTTATTGATGCAAAGGACATTGATTCTGTGGTAACGGCAAGAAGCACAGGACATCCAGTAAGAGTTCTTAGAAATAAACTTTCAAGAGAGTTTATTAACCTAGAAAAACAAGCAGCATCCTTTGAAGAAATTGAAAGGTTAGGATCAGGAGCCTTAAGAAAGGCTGTTGTTGAAGGAGACATAGATAATGGTTCAGTTATGGCTGGACAAATAGCTGGGCTTATAAAAAAAGAAGAAAGCTGTGAAGAAATTATAAAGGATTTAGTAGAAGGTGCTAAAGAGGTTATAGAAAAAATTTCTTCAGTTAATTTTGGAGGATAGTATGAGAAAAGTTGGATTTGTATTCCCAGGTCAAGGAGCACAGTATGTAGGCATGGGAAAAGAATTATATGATAATTTTTCTGAAGCAAGGGAAGTATTTAATAAGGCTGATGAGATCTTAGGAAGAAATATATCTAACCTTTGTTTTCAAGGACCAATTGAAGAATTAACTAGTACAGATAATACTCAAGTTGCTATATTAACTACTTCCATAGCAGCTTTAGAAGTTCTAAAAAAACATAACATTAATCCTTCTCTAGTAGCAGGATTAAGTCTTGGTGAATACTCAGCTCTTGTTGCAAGTGGAGCTCTTTCTTTTGAAGATGCCTTAAGCTTAGTAGAAAAAAGAGGAAGATTCATGAGGGAAGATAGTGAGAAGAATAAGGGAGAGATGGCTGCAGTTTTAGGAGTTTCAGAAGAAGTTATTCAACAGGTTTGTAATTTGTGTAAAGATTTAGGGGTAATTTCTATAGCAAACTACAATTGTCCAGGACAAATTGTTATTGCCGGGGAAATGGAACCTTTAAACAAGGCTATAGAACTTTTAAGTGAGAAAGGTGCTAAGAAAATTATAAAACTTCCTGTTAGTGGAGCTTTTCATACAGAATTATTAGAAAATGCTTCTAATAAGTTAAGAAAAGAATTAGATATGGTAGATTTTAAAACTTTTAGTGTAACCTTTATACCAAACTTAACTGGAGATATTCTTGAAAGTGTAGAGAATTTAAAAGATATATTAAAAAATCAAGTTAAAAATTCTGTACAATGGGAAAAATCTATAAATACCATGATAAATGAAGGTGTAGATACTTTTATAGAAGTGGGGCCTGGAAAAGCATTAAGTGGCTTTGTAAAGAAAATAAACAGAAGCTTAAATGTTTATAACGTGGAAGATGTGGCATCCTTAAATAAGGCTTTAGAAGCTTTAGTAGAGAAATAGATTATTTTTGATGATTAAATTTGTTTATGGCTTAATAATTACATTATAGGAGAGTAGATTATGTTAAAAGGGAAAAATGCAGTTATCACAGGAGCAAGTAGAGGAATTGGCAGAGAAATAGCATTAGCTTTTGCTAAAAATGGAGCTAATGTAGTTATTAATTATAGAGGCAATGAAGAACTTGCAGATAGTTTAGCTAAGGAAATTGAAGCCTATGGAGTAAGAGCTATAAAGGTTAAAGGTGATATTAGTAAGTTCGAGGATGCGGAAAAACTTATCAATGTCACTATAGAGGAATTCAATTCTATAGATATTTTAGTTAACAATGCTGGAATAACTAAAGATGGATTATTCATGAGAATGAAGGAAGAAGATTTTGATTCAGTTATAAATACAAACCTTAAAGGAACTTTTAATACTTCTAAAGCGGTAATTTCTAAAATGATAAAGGCTAAGGGAGGAAGAATAATAAATATTTCCTCAGTAGTAGGTGTTATTGGAAATGCTGGGCAGGCAAATTATGCAGCATCCAAAGCTGGAGTAATAGGCTTTACTAAATCCCTTGCTAAAGAAGTTGGTTCCAGAGGCATAACAGTAAATGCTATAGCACCGGGTTTTATTGAAAGTGATATGACAGAGGTTTTAAGTGATAAGGTTAAGGAAACAATGCTTAATAGCATACCACTTAAGGCTTTTGGAAAAGGTGAGGATGTAGCAAATCTTGCTGTGTTTCTAGCCTCAGATATGGCAAGTTATATTACAGGTCAAGTTGTTCATGTTGATGGCGGAATGGTAATGTAGGATTAGGAGGAAGTAAAATGGGAAAAAGAGTTGTAATTACAGGCATGGGAGCTATGACTCCTATAGGTAACGATGTAAATACCTTTTGGGATGGAGTTAAAAATGGAGTTTGCGGAATTGACTTTATTAAAACTATAAATACTGAAAATTTTAAGGTGAAATTAGCTGCTGAAGTTAAAGACTTTAATCCAGAAGTTGCAATAGATAAAAAAGAAATTAAAAGAATGGATAAATACACTCAATATGCCATGGTAGCTAGTGAAGAAGCTATAAAGGATTCAAAGCTCGATGTTAACTCAGTGGAATCAGAAAGATTTGGTATAGTAGTAGGTTCAGGGATTGGAGGATTATACACTCTAGAGAATGAACATAGCAAGCTTTTAACTAAGGGACCTAATAGGGTTTCTCCATTTATGGTACCAATGATGATTGCCAATATTGCTAGTGGACATATTGGAATAAAATATAATGCAAAAGGCCCTTGCCTTTCAGTAGTTACTGCGTGTGCTACAGGAACTAACAGTATTGGTGAAGCTTTTGAAATGATAAAAGCAGATAGAGCAGATATCATGATTGCAGGGGGCTGTGAAGCACCTATTACTGAAACAGCAGTGGCAGGATTTACATCACTAACAGCATTAAGCAGAAGTGAAGATCCTAAAAGAGCTTCTATTCCATTTGACAAAGAAAGAAATGGATTTGTTATGGGAGAAGGTGCAGGAATATTAATTCTTGAAAGCTTAGAACATGCTCAAAAAAGAAATGCAAAAATATATGGTGAAATAGTGGGTTATGGAACTACCTGTGATGCTTACCATATAACTCAGCCAGCTAATGATGGTGAAGGTGCAAGAAAAGCTATGGAGCTTGCTGTAAAGGAAGCAAAAATAAACTTAGAAGAAGTTTCATATATAAATGCTCATGGAACAAGTACTCCATACAATGATAAGTTTGAAACTATAGCAATAAAAAATCTTTTTAAAGAAAAAGCTTATGAAGTTCCAGTGAGTTCTACAAAGTCAATGATTGGCCATCTTTTAGGAGCAGCAGGAGCTGTTGAAGCTATTGTTTGTGTTAAATCACTTCAAGAAGGTTTTATTCCACCAACTATAGGTCTTATTGAGAAGGATGAAGAGTGTGACCTTGATTATGTACCAAATGTAGGAAGAAAGGCTCAGCTTAAGTATGCTATGTCTAACTCCTTAGGATTTGGAGGACATAATGCCACATTACTATTCAAGAAGTGGGAGGAATAATCATGGATTATAAAGCTATAGAAAATCTTATAAAAGCACTAAGTGATTCTACAGTAAAAGAACTTGAAATTGAAACAAATGAAATTAAGATAAAAATGAGCAAAAACTCTGCTAAGGTAGTTTTAAGTGAAACAACCGTAGATAAATCCAGCTATACAGAAGGAAAAGAATTAATTGTGGCTTCAGATAATAGAGCAAGTGTAAGTAATGAAGAAGTAAGTTCTTTTATGCAAGGAGATGGAGAAGCTGTTAAGAAGGAAGTTGAAGATGAAAACTTATATACAGTTAAATCTCCAATGGTTGGAACTTTCTACTCATCACCAAGTGAAAACTCTGAGCCTTATGTAAAGTCTGGTGACAAGGTTAACAAAGGAAATGTACTTTGCATAGTTGAAGCTATGAAGCTTATGAATGAAATAGAAAGCGAAATAGAGGGGACTATAGTAGAGGTATTATGCAAAAATGGCCAAATGGTAGAGTATGGTGAACCTCTATTTAAAGTAAAGCTTTAGGAGATAATTATGAAAAATGTTGCGTTAGATATAAAACAAATACAAGAAATCATACCTCATAGATACCCTTTCTTATTCGTTGACTATATTGAATCTTTAGAAAGTGGTAAGAGTGCAATTGGATATAAAAATGTAACCATGAATGAGTATTTCTTTCAAGGACATTTTCCACAGGAGCCAGTGCTTCCAGGAGTAATAATAGTAGAGGCATTAGCTCAAGTTGGAGCAGTAGCACTGTTACATTCAGAAAAGTTCAGAGGTAAAATAGCTTACTTTGGAGGTATCAAAGAAGCCAGATTTAGAAAGAAAGTAGTTCCAGGAGATACCTTGAAATTGCAGGTTGAAATTATAAAAATGAAAGGTCCTGTTGGAATTGGCAAGGCATTAGCTACAGTAGATGGAGAAGTTGCTTGTGAGTGTGAACTTACTTTTGCTGTGGGAATGTAATTTTAATTTAGGATGGTAATAGTATGTTTAAAAAGATATTAATTGCAAATAGAGGAGAAATAGCCGTTAGAATAATTAGAGCTTGTAGAGAAATGGGAATACAAACCGTTGCTATTTATTCAGAAGCAGATAAAGATGCACTCCATACACAGTTAGCAGATGAAGCAGTTTGTGTAGGTCCTGCACCTTCAAGAGATAGTTATTTAAATGAAAAAAATATATTAAGTGCTACAATTTTAAAAGGTGCTGAAGCTATACATCCCGGCTTTGGATTCTTATCAGAGAACTCAAAGTTTGCAAAGATGTGTGAAGAATGTAATATCAAATTCATTGGGCCATCTTCAGATAATATAGAAAACATGGGAAATAAATCTAAGGCTAAAGAGATAATGGTAGGAGCTAAGGTTCCAGTAGTGCCAGGCTCTAAGGGAATTGTAAAAGATGAAAAAGAGGCCTTAAAAATTGCAAACTCTATAGGTTATCCTATAATGATAAAAGCTTCTGCCGGTGGTGGTGGAAAGGGCATTAGAATTGTAAGAGATGCTGAGAATGTTATAAAGGAATTTAATACTGCAAGAACAGAAGCTAAAGCCTCCTTTAATGATGATTCTATGTATATAGAAAAGTTTGTTGAAAAACCAAGGCATGTAGAAATCCAAATAATTGGAGATAGCTATGGAAATGTGGTTTACCTTGGTGAAAGGGAATGTTCTGTTCAAAGGAAAAATCAAAAGGTATTAGAAGAAGCGCCTTCAGTAGTACTAACTGAAGCCTTAAGAAAAGAAATGGGAGAAACTGCAGTTAGAGCTGCTAAGTCTATAGGATATAAAAATGCAGGAACTATAGAATTTTTAGTAGATAAGGATTTAAAATTCTACTTTATGGAGATGAATACTAGGATACAGGTAGAGCATCCAGTAACTGAAATGGTCACTGGTATTGACCTAATTAAAGAACAAATTAAAGTAGCTTATGGTGAAGCTTTAAGCTTTAAGCAAGAAGATATAGTACTTAGAGGCCATGCTATTGAATGTAGAATTAATGCAGAAAATCCATATAAAAACTTTATGCCATCCCCAGGGGAGATAAAAAATCTTTTAATACCTGGAGGAAATGGAGTAAGGCTAGACTCGGGAGTATATCAAGGGTATAAAATACCACCAGTATATGATTCTATGGTAGGAAAGCTTATTGTTCATGGCAAGGACAGAAATGAAGCTATAAATAAAATGAAAAGAGCTTTAAGCGAATTTATCATAGAAGGAATTCATACTAATATTGACTTACATCTAGAGATCTTATCAAATGAAAAATTTATTAGTGGTGATTTTGATACAAGTTTTATAAGTAGTGAATTAAAGTTATAATCTATAAAAGTTAAGCATAAGAATTTTAAGTATATATTTCTATATGGAATCAAAGCAAGGATTTAATTTATCCAGGAATTTAGTTTAATTCCTTAAGGCTTTCAGTAAGGCATCTTCAGAAAATAAATAAGTCAATCTGCTCATCTATTTTGTGATATACTGCGTCAACAGAACCCTTTGATAGCCCACTATCTGCGGAACCTGTTTCCTTGTCGGCACAAGCTTGCTTGTGAACACAAAATAGCCTTCATATCTTTGACTTGTTATTTATTTTCAGATGCCTAATGAAGAAAAAAGCTATTATAGACTTATAAGATAAAAAATTAACAATTAATATGGAATATATTTTAGGGGAGCTAGGAGATATTAAAAGTTCAAACTTAGTTCCATATCTATAGCCTAAGTGAGGTATTGTTTATGTTAGAGCTTAAGAGGTTATTCAAAAAAAATGTTTATATTGAAGTGAAAAATAATCCACAGCCTGTAGAAAATAAGCCTACCATTCCAGATGGATTGTGGGTAAAATGTGAAGGTTGTGGAAAGATTCTTTATAAAAATGATTTGGAAGAAAATAAAAAGGTATGTAATCTTTGCAACTATCATTTTAGATTGACAGCAAGAGAAAGAATAGAACAAATCATTGATATCGGAACCTTTGTAGAAATTAATAAGGGACTTATCAGTTCCAATCCACTAGATTTTAATGGATATGAGGAAAAGATTGAGAAGCTAAAGAGGACTACGGAATTAGAGGAAGCTGTAATTACTGGTTATGGGAAAGTAAATAATAACCCAGTAGTAATAGCTGTAATGGATAGCAGATTTTTAATGGGAAGCATGGGTAGTGTAGTAGGTGAAAAGATTACCAGGGCAGTGGAGTTTGCTACAGAAAAAAATCTCCCTATTGTTATATTTACATGTTCAGGGGGCGCTAGAATGCAGGAAGGAATATTTTCTTTAATGCAGATGGCAAAAACCTCAGCAGCTATATCAGCCCACAATGAAAAAGGACTTCTTTATATTACAGTACTTACAGACCCAACTACTGGTGGAGTTACGGCAAGTTTTGCTATGCTAGGAGATATAATTTTGTCAGAACCAAATGCACTAATTGGCTTTGCGGGTAGAAGAGTAATAGAGCAGACCATAAAAGAAAGTCTTCCAAAGGACTTTCAAAAGGCAGAGTTTCTTCAAAAGAAGGGATTTGTGGATAGAATAGTAAAAAGAAGTGAGCTTAAAGAAACCTTGGGAAAACTATTAAGGCTTCATAGAAGTTAGTATAGCCTTTGCTATAGGAGTGGTGAATATGGAAAACAACATTAAAATAAAGCTTACAGCCTGGGATAAGGTTAACATTGCAAGAGCAATTTCGAGACCAACAGCCCTAGACTATATAGAAAAAGTATTCGATAATTTCATAGAATTAAAAGGCGATAGAAACTATGGAGATGATACTGCTATAGTAGGTGGAATTGGAGAATTTAAGGGAATACCTGTAACAATTATAGGAATTCAAAAAGGAAATAATACAAAAGAGAATATAGCGAGAAACTTTGGAATGCCTAAGGCAGAAGGATATAGAAAAGCCTTAAGGTTAATGAAACAAGCAGAAAAATTTAAAAGGCCAGTAATAACTTTTATAGATACACCAGGTGCATTTTGTGGAATTGAAGGAGAAGAAAGAGGCGTAGGAGAGGCTATTGCTAAAAACTTAATGGAAATGAGCTCTTTAAAATGTCCAATTATTTCTATAGTAATAGGTGAAGGTGGAAGCGGAGGAGCTTTAGCTCTTGCAGTAGCTGATGAAGTATGGATGCTAGAACATTCGATTTATTCAATTCTTTCCCCAGAGGGCTTTGCAAGTATACTTTACAAAGATGCTACTAGGGCAAAAGAAGCCGCAGAAAAGATGAAGATAACATCAAAGGATTTGTTAAACTTTGAGATAATAGATAGAGTAATTAAGGAACCCTTAGGAGGAGCACAAGCAGATTTAGAAAAAGCTTCTAAGGCAATAAGTAAAAACTTACAGGAGGCTTTAGTAAGACTTAAGGGTGAAACTATAGAATCCTTGCTTACTAAGCGATACTACAAATTTAGAAAAATAGGTAAATTCATTGAAGATAAAATTTAGAATTATCATAAGCTGTTAATTGGAAGTTTAATATATGCATAAATAAGAAACCTAAAAATTAAGCCCCACATTAAGTTTAATAAGTTGTTAATTTTCACCCAGCATTTTACCTTTGTGTTCCTTGCATGAATTAAACTTTCATAAAATTATATTAAGACTTTGAAGATTTATGGATAACCTTCAAGGTCTTTTTATATAATTAATTATTTTTTCAATAGCAAAATAAGCTATATAAATTTTTGATAATACATTATAGGATTACATGATGGAATTTTAACTTATTCAGTATGAATGAAATTCATCTTTATAAAACTATTTAGGTAAGGATATTGAAAAACATTAATTTTACTTAATATGGAAGTTGTGATAAAATAGTAGAAAATGATAAATGAGCAATTTTATAGGAATAAAGGGTAGTTATGATAAAGTTAAGGAGATGGGTTGATATGAACAAGAACATAGTTTTAGTGGTAGATTCAGCTTCTGCCTTACCACTAGATTTTATTAATCAGGAAAATGTTATAGGTGCACCGATAGTATGTCACTTTAAGGGAATGGATTTAGAAGATGATTTTGGTAAGACTTTAGATATTAAGGAATTTTATCAGGGTTTAAGGGAAGGAGAAATGCCTACAACTTCTCAAATTAACGTATTTAAGTTTGAAGAGATTTTTAGACCTTTAGCTCAGGAAAATAAATCAGTTATCTATATCGGACTTTCCTCTGGACTTACAGGAACAGTAGATAGTGCAAGGAGAGCTGCACTTAATATAAGAGAAGAATATCCTAAAGCAGACATTACTATAGTTGACTCTTTATGCGCAAGTTTAGGATTAGGATTATTATGCTATTTGGCTTATGAAAAAATAAAAGAGGGAAAATCAAAAGATGAGATAATATCCTTTGTTGAGGATACAAAACTAAAAATAAATCACTATTTTACTGTAGATGACCTAAATCACCTTAAACGAGGAGGAAGAATTTCTGCATCTGCAGCAGCAGTAGGAACACTGTTAAATGTAAAACCTGTATTACATATGGATAGACAAGGAAAGCTTGCTCCTTTAATGAAAGTAAGAGGTCGTAAAAAAGCAATTGTAACCTTAGCCGAAAAATTTATAGAAAGAACAAATAAAAATGAAATGCAAACGATTGCTATAGTACATGGGGATTGCCTAGAAGATGCACTTCATCTTGAGGAGTTATGTAGAGAAAATGGCAATGTAGAAAAATGCATTATAAACTTCGAGGGTCCAACTGTTGCAAGTCATACGGGAGCAGGATTAGTATCCTTATATTTTATAGCAAAGGAAAGGGAATAAAATTTTAAAAAATCAAGGAAAAATACTAGCAAATCTGATAAATATGCATATATAGTTAGTAACCTACTATTTTTTGTAACTTTATAACGTAATTTTAATATAAAGGACTATAAATAATTGGTATTTTAGGTAGGAGGTAGATTATGAAAAGAAAAAGTTTATTGAAGCGCATAAAGGATGCCATAATTGAACCTCTACTTAATGATGAAATAATCAATAGGCAAATTAATGTATATAATCGAAATGCAGCTAAGGCCTATGCTGAAGCCTATGCAGAATCCCCTAACACAAAGGATTATCCTCTTTTTAAGGATGATGATTGTACTAACTTTATATCTCAGGTGCTTAAAGCAGGCGGCATGATGATGAGGGGGCGAGATTATACAAATTTTAACCATTGGTTTTGCTATACTAAGGATGCTAAAGATTTAACTAAAATATCATTAACTTGGAGAAGTGCTAGGTACTTTAGAAAGTATTGGGGTAATGAAAATGGAATTGGAAGAAATGCAGCAAGAGAATATAGGGAACTTATTGTATTAGATGCTCTTACAAACTTTCAGGAATTATATGATTATCTAGAAGTTGGGGATGTAATTCAATATGGAGATCCTAAAAAAAATAATTATCCCTACCATTCTCAGGTAGTACATGCAAAGGAATTTAATGTAGCTCTTAACAGATATGATTTATTTGTTGCTCAGCATACTGCTAACAGAAAAAATGTGTCATTATATGAATACTTAAAACTATTACAGAATAAAGCTAACAGGTATATTTATATATATCACTTCTAAAATATAAGATGGAGAAAGCTCCATCTTATATTTTTTGTGTTTTACCATATATTGTACTATAATATATTTGTAATAGCAAAGTTTCGGTACTCTAAATATAGTTAATAAAATTAATATATAAGTTTCAATATTATTCTTACATTATAAGAGAATTTTAAGCAACTTATATTAAAGAGAGTGCAAAAGACAATTAAAGATACTTATTCAGTATCTTTACACCATTCTATATATCAATAAGAGTAAATTAATTTTTCATGTTGCAAATATTGATAAATTTAAATTATTGATAATAAGTACATACACTTTTTGCTTAAAAATGTTTTTAGTTGTTAAACAAATTAGCTACATAATAAATTTTTAATATTAAGAAGCGTTAAGAAGAATACTAATAGTATTTAATAGCATAATTACGGAGGAAATAAGATGGATAAGATAAATAGAAATGATTTGTGTTGGTGTGGAAGTGGTAAGAAGTATAAAAAGTGCCATATGGAGCAGGATGAGTTTATCACTAAGTTAGAAGCGAAGGTAGGATATGAAATTCCAAGAGAAAGTATTAAAAGCGAAGAGGATATAGAAGGTATAAGAAAGAGTTGCAAATTAACTCATGAAATATTAGATATGGTGGGAGAAAGAATTAAAGCTGGTATTACCACAGAAGAAATTAATAAGTGGGTTCATGATTACACGGTAGAACATGGAGCTTATCCAGCACCATTAGGATATCATGGTTTTCCTAAAAGCACTTGTGTATCAGTAAATGAAGTAGTTTGCCATGGAATTCCTAGTGAAGACAAAATTTTAAAAGATGGTGACATTGTGAACGTAGATGTAACATGCATCTTAGATGGTTACTATGGAGATTCTAACAGAACTTACATTATAGGAAATGCATCTAAAGAAGCTGAAGATTTAGTTAGGGTAGCTAAGGAATGCTTAGATTTAGGAATAGAGCAAGTAAAACCTTACAATACACTAGGGGATATTGGATATGCAATTCAAAGCCATGCTGAAAGTCATGGATACTCAGTAGTATATGACTATGGTGGACATGGAATTGGAAATGAATTTCATGAAGAGCCCTTTGTACCACATCTGGGTAAAAAAGGAGAAGGAATGATATTGCTTCCAAATATGGTATTTACTATAGAACCGATGATAAACGTAGGAAAACCAGAAACTACTGTATTAGAGGATGAATGGACAGCTATTACAACAGATGGAGCTTTATCCGCACAGTGGGAACACACTATAAGGGTTACAGAAAAGGGATATGAAATTCTAACATAAAAAAGTAAAATAATAGAAAATATGGTAATATAGTTTATTTTTTCAATTATCTATGGTAAAATATTTTTAGGGTATATACATGTGGAGGGGTTGAGTAGGTTGGAGATTATTAACAACAGGTATAGAATTGTAAATAATTTAAAACACAATAGATTATGCTCAGTTTATGAAGCTATAGATATGCAAAAAAGCTTTAATACTGTCAAACTCTATATTCTCAATTCAAAACATGTACCTAAGGAGTTTATTGAATTTTGTACTATAAACTTTGAAAGCTTAGGAAGTATAAATAATCCCTACATGGTAGAAGTTATTGAATTTGGCATAGTAAAACAAGTAGATAATAAAAAATCCTATTATAGAACCTACTACTATACTACAGAATTTATCGAAGAAAAGGAAAAAATATTAAACAGTAGTCATAGAGTAAAAGATATAAGCTTAATATATTATTTTACAAACATTTGTAAAGCTATAAATTACTTTTGGATATCAGGGAATCCTTATAATGAGTTAACTATTGATAATATTTATATAAAAGATAAAGATTTTAATATAAAACTAAAAGATATTATAACTTTAGAACTAGAGAAAAGTGAATTTAGCACTGAAATGGAACTTGTAAACCTATTTAATGCACCTGAGTATATTGAGGATGAAAGTTTAACTCTTTCATCTCAAATATATTCTTTAGGTGTAATTCTCATAATTTTAGCCTTAAAGAGCAAAGAATTATACAAGGATAATAGGCAAATCATTGAAATTATTAATAATTTTCAAAGTGGAGGAGTTAATGAATATAAAGAGGTCTTCTGTAAAAGATTGTGCACTATAATACAAAAAATGGTGGATTTTGAGTCTAAAAATAGATATAAAAATGTAGGAGAAATCATAGAAAGTATAAACTGCATATATGGTACAAACTATAAGTTGTACGAAAAGAATGAGTTAGAAAAACTAAATTTTGATATAAGAATGATTGGAAGAGAAGAAGAAGTATCCTCTATATTAGCTATCAAAGATTCCATATTTAAGTATGACTCAATTAAAAAAGTTACTACAATACACGGAGAAGTTGGTATTGGCAAGACTAGATTATTAAGACATATACAATATATTTTATCCTTGAAAGAAGATTATGTTTTTAGCTCTTTTAACAATGAAAAGATTAATAATAAGTACTCTAATAAGCCTCTTGTGGATATATTAAGGCAGATTATTCCAATAGCCTCAAAGGAATTAGTAAATAAATATGCCTTAGAGCTTGTAAAGTTTGTTCCAGAGGTTGGGGAAAAGAAAAATGTAGCAACAGTTGCCCCCTTAAAGGGAACTAAGGAAAAATATAAAATTATAAATAAAATAGCTTCTTTTATGGGAGAGTTCTTCTATGAAAAACAAGGAGTTATTATAATAGATGATATAGATAAGGCTGATGAATTTACCATAGACTTTTTTCTTTATTTGATCAGCAAGTATAATAAAGGATCTAAAATCATGATTTTGCTATCTTATAGAGATGGTGAGTGCTTGGAAAATAAAAAATTCATGGAATTTCTACAAAGTGTAAGAGATATTGTAAAGCTTGAGTTTTTATTAAAACCACTAAGCAGTGAACAAATAGGAATTATGCTAAAACAAGTTTTAAATACTTTAGATATTTCAATAAAGCTTCCAGAGGTCGTGTATAAGCATACCAAAGGTAATCCTTTATTTATAGAAGAAACTATAAAGGATATCTTTAGTAGAAAGATGATTTATATAAATGAAATTGATGGAAGATGGTATAAGATAGATGATGAAGAGTTTTTCCTTCCTAAAAGTATGTATGAAGCTTATAAAAACCAAGTAGACAAGCTAGATTCAACATCTTGGGAGATTCTTTCAACTATTGCTATCTTTGAAAACCCTACTTCTCTTGAAATTATGAGGGAATTTATTGATGAGGATATACAGAAAATTTCAGTTATAATTGATAATCTTATAATTAAGGGATTGCTATGCAGAAAGATAGAAGATAGAGGTTTTGTTTATGATTTCTATAATAGATTTTTAAAAGCATATATCTATGAAAGTATAGATAAAGAGGAGAAGAAGAAAAAGCACAAATTAGCTTCAGAAATACTAGGGAAATATTATGAAGAAAGTAATAATGGTTTTCTAAATGAATTAATTTATCACTTAGAAAAGTCAGAGCAACATAATAAACTGCTATATTATTATATGGAAAGTGCCGACATAATGATAACCCTAAAGAATAGGGAAGAGGCAATAAGAAGTCTTTCTAAAGCTACAAAACTATTAGATGAAGAGGTTTTAGAGTATGACAATTACTCAAGTACAAATAAGTTAAACCTATTGCTAAGAATAGCAGACCTTTATTTAGAGGAGGGAAATAGAACTGAAGCCTTAAACTATTATCATAAGGGAGAAAAAATAGCAGAGCAATACAGTCTTAAAAAACAACAAATAGATATAATATTTAAGGTATTAGAGATTATTGTTTCTACTAGTAATAAGGACAAGGTAAATTTCTATATAGATAGAGTTAAAGATTTATTAGATCTTGTGAACTATAAGGAGGGAACTCTAAATTATTTAAAAGTTCTTTGCCAGAAGTATTTCTCTGAACAGAGGTATGATGAAGTTTATAAAGCTTGCATGGACGGAATAGCTCTTTGTGCAGGGCAACACATTAAGTATAAGGTGGTATTTAATACATACTTATGTAATCTTTTAATTGTTAATAGTGAGATTGATGATGCGTTGAAAAATATAAATCATTGTCTAGAACAGTGTTATGAAACTAATTACAATAACGGTATAATAAGGTGTATGAATAATTTGGGGGTAATTTATAGTGATTATCTTCAAGATAACAAAGAAGCAATTAATTATTTTAAACAAGTCTACGAGCTAAGCAGAGAAGAAAATGATATATATAATGAAATAATAGCCTTAAGTAATATTGGGTTTACTTATTATATGCTCCAGGAATACGACACTTCTTATAATTATTTTTTGAAAGCCATTAGCAAGGCAAAACAATATGATTATACTAATATGATTTTCTATGATTATACCTACCTAGCTAGTATCTATTATAAGTTTGGAAATTATGGAGAAGCATATAGATACTATATACTTTGTGGTGAACAGTTAGAAAAATGGCCAAACCAAGGGCAGGAGGTTGGACCTTATTATTTATTAGCCTTTAGGATTAATTTCTTGTTTGGTGATAGTGAAAAAGCTGATAAGTATATAGGAAAGGCAAGACAGATATATGAAAACTCAGACTCAATATTAAAGTGGGAACTAGATGTGTTAGAAGTATTTAATGATCTAGCTAACAACAGATGTAAGGGCAAAAATATTTCTAAGAAAATAATAGACATAAGCAAAAATATTACTAATATTGACGAAAAGCTAAGTATCCTATATGAGAGTGTTATGGTTTTATTAGATGCTAATGAGATAAAGGAAGCTAAGAGTGTATGCGAATTTATCGAAAGTGAAGGATTAACTAGCAACAATAGTAGGGTAGTTTGTAATAGGCTATATGTTGAAAGTGCTTTATACAATAAGTTCAATATAGAGAATATGACTAAGGCTATAGATTTATGCAAAAAGCATGAACAAGCTCAAGTCCTATGGAAAATATATTCAGAGATAGGTAACTATTACTTTAATAATAGGGAATATTCCTATGCTGCCACTTATTATTTTGAAGCTTGTGGCTTAGTCTCTGATTTAGTTCTTCAAGTTCCAAAGGAGTATAGAATTAATTTTATAAATAACAATAATATGGCTAAGCCTTTCTTAAGGTTTATTGATATTGAAAACTATTTTGAAACTGGAAAGTTGTTTTCAAAAATAAATGCAAGTTCCATTTCCCTAACTAGTGAAGCTGATATTGAGGTATTATTTAATTACTTAAATAATAATAAAATTTTAAAGAATAAAAGCTTCATAAAATCCTTAAAGAAGCTGTGGTCTTTCTCATTAGGTGAAGATATTCAAGGAATAGAAGGATTAATAAGCAAGCTAGGCTACAACAGCATCAGTAATATGGAACTTATTGTTCAATATATTTGCTATACTACTTTAGCAACAAAAGCTAGCATTATTGTAGAAAAAGATAAGAAGTTTGAAGCTTTAGTAAGTAGTAATGGAGATAATGAGCTACCAAGAGATTTGAGTATAATTCAAAGATGCAGAGATTCTTTAAAACCTATTATAAATAAAGAGAACTTTCTAGAGGGGTTAAATCTTAAAAGCTGTAGAATTTCTAGTAGTAATGTAAGAGGGACTATGTGTATTCCTATAACAATGGATGCTAAAGTAGGAAGTGTTAGTGAATACAAAAGAAATTCAGATGGATACTATTACAATGATAGTGTTCTGGGGTACATTTATGTTGAATCAGAAAGAATACTTAATAATATAAATGAAGACTCTTTGCAGGAGTGTGTTAGAGTTAGCAAGTTGTTAGGGATTGTTATTGATAAGCATAATATTAAGATTAGTTCTACTATTGATAAGTTAACAGGAGCCTTCACTAGAAAGCAGCTTGAAAAATCCATTCAAAATGAGATAGAAAGGGCAAGTGAGCTTAGTTCTCAATTTTCCTTAATTATGGTTGATATAGATAAGTTCAAGGATGTAAATGATACCTTTGGACATAGAATGGGAGATAAAGTTCTTCAAAGAGTCTGTGAGGTAATCATAAACAATATCAGATCAACTGACATGATTGGAAGATATGGTGGAGAAGAGTTTATTGTGATTCTACCAGATACAGGCATAGAAGGTGCTAAAGAGGTAGCAGAAAAGATTAGAATAAAGATTCAGCAAGAAAAAATACTAGGGGATAAAAGAGACGTTACCATAAGTCTTGGAATATCAAATTACCCTTATCATACAGTGGTTTATGAAGAGTTAATTGAAAGGGCAGACCAAGCTCTTTATGCGGCTAAAAATAGTGGCAGAAATATCTTTAAGGTTTGGAATGAAAATTATTCTCTTAAAGGAAATACCACAAATAAGTTAAGTGGTATTCTTACTGGAAGTACTAATGGAGATTTTAGAAATGTTTCCACATTAATTGAGGTTGTAGATTTAGTTAATGAAAGCAAGTCCTTTGAAGATAAGATATATGGAATTTTAGGTAAGATTATAGAAATTGCAGAAGCTGAGAGTATAGGATTATTCTTGGTTGAAGATAACAATATAAGTCAAACCTTTGTAAGAAAACAATTTTCTCCAAATTGGGGTTCTTTAGATAACTTCAATGAAAGTATAATATACAATTCCATAGCTTCTGGAGAAAATGTATGTTCAATAGACTGGGATAATATAAGTGAATACGATTCTTTAGCAGTAATTCCAGAATGGAAATCTCTTATGGTAATTCCACTTAAAAAGGGAGATACGGTTTTAGCCGTGCTATACCTATCAGTATCCTCTGAGATAAAAGAATTTAATGGAGATGAGCTTAACTTTGTAAGTACTTTAGGGAAAATTATTACTACAATACTTTAACGATACCTTGGAAGGAGTTAAATTTTCCTCCAAAGCCATTGAACAAAATGTGCTTGACCATTATTTAATGTAAATGCAAAATAGGACATTTAATGTCCTATTTTTTATAACACTATTCCTATAACTTTGCATAGGTTTAACCTACTTAGGTAATATATAGATATATGATTTAATAAGATATTAATAGGTTAGGCATAGTGAAAAAATAAATAAGTTAATATACTCGTCTATTTTGTGTCTTTAACTTGTTTATTTTTAGATGCCTTAAATTATCAGTTAGGAGGATAATTATGGAGTATAAGATAGGTGGTCTATATCATGGCTTTAATTTAAAGCATGAAGAACACATTGAAGAAATTAATTCAGTAGCTAGAGTATTTGAACATGAAAAAAGTGGTGCAAGACTTTTACATTTAGAAAATGATGATGACAACAAAGTATTTTCTATAGGGTTTAGAACACCACCACAAGACAGTACAGGGGTTGCTCATATCATTGAGCATAGTGTGCTTTGTGGTTCAAGAAAGTTTCCAACTAAGGAGCCTTTTGTGGAACTTATAAAGGGTTCTCTTAATACCTTTTTAAATGCCATGACTTTTGGAGATAAAACTATATATCCACTAGCAAGTAAAAATGAAAAGGACTTTTTCAACTTAATGGATGTGTACTTAGATGCAGTGTTTTATCCAAACATATATAGTCAACCAGAGATACTAATGCAAGAAGGATGGCATTATGAACTAGAGAATAAAGAAGATGACTTAAAATATAAGGGTGTTGTTTATAACGAGATGAAAGGAGCTTTCTCCTCACCAGAGGGTGTGTTAATGAGAAAAATTCAGGAGACTCTTTTTCCAGATAACACCTATGGTTTTGAATCAGGTGGAGATCCAGAATTTATACCAGACTTAAGTCAAGAAGAGTTTATAGGGTTCCATACAAAATATTACCACCCATCCAATAGCTATATCCTATTATATGGAGATTTAGATTTAAATGATGCTTTAACTTTCATTAACGATAACTATTTACGTAATTTTGATGCTAAAACTATAGATTCAGAAATAAAAATTCAAAAGCCGTTCCATCAAATGAAGGAAATTGTGGAGGAGTATTCAATTTCTAAGGAAGACAATGATAAGGAAAAAACTTTCTTAGCTTTAAACTTTGTTACAGGAAAATCTACAGACCCAGAAATTCATCTTGCCCTAGAAATTATAGAGTACTTACTTCTTGAAACTCAAGGAGCACCACTTAAAAAGGCACTTTTAGATGCTGGTATAGGTAAGGACGTTTACGGAAGTTTCGATAATGGAATACTACAACCTGTGTTCAGTGTTGTAGTAAAAAATAGTGAAGAAAATAAAAAAGAAGAGTTTAAAAATATAGTTTTAAATACTTTAAATGACTTAGTTAATAAGGGTATAGACAAAAAGCTAATAGAAGCTTGTATTAATATAACTGAATTCAAGCTAAGAGAAGCTGACCTTCAAGGTTTCCCCAAAGGGTTATTTTACTATATAACAGCTATGGATAGTTGGTTATATGATGAGTGCCCATTAATGCATTTAAAATATGAAGAAACTATAAAGAAAATGAAGACAGCACTTACTTCTAATTACTTTGAAGAGTTAATTAAAAAGTATATTTTAAACAATAGCCATTCTTCTCTTTTAATATTAAAACCTAAAAAGGGTTTAGCAGAAGAAAAAGAAAAGGCTCTTGAGGAAAAGCTTATAAAATATAAAGAAAGCTTAAGTGAAGAAAGTTTAGAAGAAATAGTAAGAAGAACTAAGTCCTTGATTGAAAGACAAACAACTCCAGATTCTGAAGAAATTCTAGAAACTATACCTATGTTATCTTTAGAAGATATTGATAAAAAGGTTGAAAATCTAGATATATTAGAAAAAGAAGAAGAGGGAGTAAAAATTCTTCATCATGAAACTTTCACAAGCAAAATTGCTTATATAAGCTTTATGTTTGATACTAAGGGAATAAAACAAGAGTATATACCTTATATTAGTCTTTTATCTAACCTATTAGGAAAGGTAGATACAAAAGCTCATAACTATATAGATTTGTCTAATGAAATTTTAATTAATACAGGTGGCATATACTTTAAATCAGAGGTTTATGGAGATGATAAGGAAGTTCTTAAGTATCATCCATTCCTAGAGGGACATTGCAAAGCTGTAGTTGATAAGGTTCCTAGAGCTTTAGAGCTAGTAGGAGAAATCATCAGTAGCACAGTGTTTGAAGATAAAAAGAGAATAAAAGAAATAGTACAAATGTTAAAGTCTAGAATAGAGGGAAGATTAATTGACAGAGGGCATCAAGTGGCAGCCTTAAGACTTGCTTCTTACTTCTCACCAGCATCTTTATATCTAGAAAATACTAGTGGCTATGAGTATTATAAATTCCTAAATAACATTGAGGAAAATTTTGATGAGAATATAGATAAAGTTATTTCTAAGTTATATGAAGTGATGAAAATTGTATTTAGTAAAGATAACTTAATTGTAACTGTAACTGGAGAAGAGGAAGAATATAATGCCCTTAAAAATAGTGTAACTACAGTATTAAATTCTGTAAGTAGTAATGTGGTAGTTAAAGAAGACTATAACTTTACTGAAGAACCTAAGAATGAGGGGCTATTAACACCGTCTAATGTTCAATATGTAGCTAAAGGCTATAACTTTAAAAAGCTTGGATACGAATATAGCGGTAAGTTATTAGTGTTAAAAACTATTATGAGTCTTGATTATCTATGGAATAGAGTGCGTGTTCAAGGTGGAGCTTATGGTGGTTTTGCAAACTTAGTAAGAAGTGGTAATCTTGCTTTTGTATCCTATAGAGATCCAAACTTAAAGGAAACCTTGAATGCTTATGATAAGGTGGTAGACTATATAAAAGCCTTTAACACTACTGACAGAGAAATGACTAAATATATCATAGGAACAGTAAGCGAGCTTGATTCACCACTAACACCTTCAATGAAGGGAGAAAAGGCTGTAAGTATGTATATAAGAGGAATTTCTAAGGAAGATAGACTAAAGGAAAGAGAAGAAGTTCTTCAAACTACTGCCGAGGATATTAAAGCTTTTGAACCTCTATTAAGAGATGTTGTAAGCAAAAACTACTTTGCTGTTCTTGGAAATGATGCTAAAATTAAGGAAAATAAAGATTTATTTAACAACTTAGAAAATGTATTTAAATAAAATTATAAGCTCTAATCCTTAAAGGATTAGAGCATTCATTTACGTGGGAGGGGCTATAATGAAGTGTGAAATATTAGCAGTGGGTACTGAAATACTACTTGGAGATATAGTAAATACCAATGCCCAGTACATAGCTAAAAGATTAAGTGATATTGGAATATTTGTATACCACCAATCAGTGGTAGGAGATAATCCAGAAAGACTAAAGGAGGCCTATGACCTTGCATTTACTAGAGCAGATTTAGTAATTACAACAGGAGGACTTGGGCCCACTAAGGATGATTTAACTAAAGAAATTGCTTTTGAGTATTTTGGTAAAACCAGTGTGCTCCATGAGGAATCTTTTAAATATATTGAGGAAGTTTTTAGGAAGTCTAATAGAACAGTTTCTGTAAGTAATAAGAAACAAGCTTTTTTCCCAAGTGACGCTATAGTTTTAAAAAACAATAATGGAACAGCTCCTGGTTGTATAATAGAGGAAGGGGATAAAGTTCTTGTAATGCTTCCAGGACCGCCAAGAGAAATGAAGCCTATGTTTGAGGAAAGTGTAATTCCATACTTAAAAAAGTTTAGTAAAGAAATACTAGTATCTAAAGTTTTAAGAGTTATAGGAATAGGCGAAAGTGCAGCTGCGGATATGCTTGGAGACTTATTGGACAATGAAAATCCAACTGTAGCACCTTATGCAAAAGAAGGAGAAGTAACCTTTAGAGTAACAGCCAAAGCAAGCAATGAAGAGGAAGCAAAAGCTCTAATTGCGCCTATAGAAGCAAAGGTAAGAGAAATTCTTGGAGATAATGTATATGGCGAGGGAAATACCTGTTTAGAGGAAGTATTAGGTCAATTGCTAACCGAAAAAGGTTTAACTATTGCTACAGCAGAATCCTGTACTGGCGGAATGGTAGCTGCAAGGTTAATAAACTACGGTGGTATATCAGCTTCTTTTCTTGAAGGAGCAGTAACCTATAGTAATGATGCCAAGATTTCAAGGTTAGGAGTAAAAGAAGAAACTCTTAAAGAATATGGAGCGGTAAGTCATGAGGTGGCGGAGGAAATGGCCATTGGAATATGCAAAACCTCAGGTGCTCATATTGGGTTATCAACTACTGGAATAGCAGGTCCAGGTGGCGGAACAAAGGAAAAGCCTGTAGGTCTTGTGTATATAGGACTTTGCTATGGTGGAGAAGTAGTTACAAGAGAGTTAAACCTAAGCGGGGATAGGCAAAAAATAAGACAAAGAGCTACTATTACTATTTTAGATATGTTAAGACGTGAGCTGTTAAGCAGTAAATAAGTTTATATAAAAATCAAAAAATATTCTAGGTTTTTAAACTTATATAAAATAGCTAATATTTAGATACTTAAGCGAGGTAATTTTAAAGGGACTCGAAAATTTTATAAAAGCTTATAAAAAATAGCAAGGAAGTTTTCCTTGCTATTTTAGTTTTTTGGGAAGTATGTTATCTAAATTTATATGGCCATTTCCTTGCTTATACTTTTTATCATTAATTAAAGTTGAGCTGTGTTTTAAAAGACCATAAATATCATCTACCTTATATTCCATGTTGTGTTCATAAAGCAAAGCACAGACCCCTGAAACAAAACCACAAGCTAAAGAAGTACCACTACGATCCACATAAAGGTTTTTCAAGTGAGACGGATAAATTTTTAGCCCATTTCTTTCTGAAATATAAGAAGTATCACAAGCTAGTCCTATAATGTTTTCACTTGCAGCAATAAAGTCTGGTTTTTGAAGGGCCTTAGTTGAACCACAGGAAGAATATGAAGCCACAGTATAAACAGAAGTAGTATCCATTCCTCCAACTGTAATTACATTTGTTAAAGTAGCTAAGCCTTTCATAGAGTCCTCATCATTGCCATTGTGGCCGGCAGGAGTAATAGCAACTATATTTCTTTCCTTGAACCTATCAAGAAGTTTATCATATAGAGAAAGAATGAAAGATGACATATTAAAGGTTTCAAAAGGAAGGCATAAAACCTTTATGTTAAATTCATCAATATCATTATACAAAGCTTCCAGAGCAAGCAAAGTAGTTGATATATATGCTCTTCCTAATTTATCAAAAGCTTTTACCATTACTATGTGACTATTTAACGCAATTCCTCTATTTTTATCCTTTGATCCATGACCGCTGCCACAAATTTGACCAGCTATAAGGGTTCCATGACCATTATCATCATAGGGATAATTATAGCCATTCAATAAGTCCATAAACTTTTTAACTTTATTCCTAGGATTTAAAAGATCAGGATGAGGAAAAACCCCACTATCAATGATACCTACACCAACCCCATTACCAGTTAAATTATAATCCCCTTTTAATATGGTGGAGCTACTTTGAAGAGAGATTCCATTAGCAGATAAAAGGGGTCTGCTACAAAGCTGAGCAAAATCATCTAAGGCAACATGGCGAACTTCAGGTAATTCAATTAATCTCTTAATGGAGCTTCCATTCATAACTGCAGTAATGCACTTAACTGAGGGAATGGTAAAAATTATTTTTCCTCTAAGGGATTTTACCTTTTTTTCTATATTGTCTTTAAGTGATTTATATTGAATTATTACTCTATAGCTATTATATAAACTACATGAAATTGCATGTTTTAATGTAGGATCAAGCTTTCTACCAAAAAATAACATGAGAGCCTCCAAATACATTGTTACACTAGTATTAGTATATGATGGAGACTCTCAAATGTTAAACAATTATTTTAAATTATATAAATCCTTGCACATATTAAAAAATGCAGTTCCAATAGGAGATAAGGTTCTCTTAGAGCTAACTACTAGATATATGGCACGTTTTAAGCAAATATCCTCTAAGCAGGTAAGTTTTAATATTCCGCTATTAAAATATTCCTCGCAAAGGCCACGACTCATGATAGAAATTCCCATACCAAGCTTAACAAATTTTAGCTGAGCATCTAAAGTATTAACTTCGCATAAAACCTTCATTTTATTTAAATCAATATGAGAGTTAGAAAGGGAACTCTCTAAGGTTTGCCTTGTAGCAGATTCCTTTTCTCTAATTATGAAGCTATATTTTAAAAGTTCATCAATGGTTATTTTATCTGGCAAGTTAAGTTTAGGATTGGAAACTATAACCAACTCATCTTCCATAATTTTATAACACTTAATCTTAGGGTTATCAATACTTGTCCCAACAAGGCCTATCTCACAATTCAAATCAATAATATCTTTTATTATTCCAACTGAGCCTTGTTCCTTCACATTAAATTTTACGTTACAGTGAAGTTCATTAAATTTATTGATAAGAGTGGGCAAAATGGAATTACAAGGTGTGGTACTAGCTGAGATATTTAATTTTCCTGATATATTGTTATTAAAGTTTGAAAGCTCAGTTATTGCATGATTTCTAGTATTTATTATATCATTTGCATACTGAAGAAAGGATTCTCCAGCAGGGGTAAGGTTTACTTCCTTTGAAGTTCTGTCAAAAAGCTGAATGTTAAGATCTCGTTCTAAGCTAGAAATATGTGAACTTATTGTTGGCTGAGACAAATAAATAGCATTTGCAGCTTTAGAAAAACTTCTAAGCTTAGCAACACTAATAAAAGCTTCTAATTGCTTAAAATCCATGAATGTCACTCCTAATCACTAAGGCATTTTCAAATGCCTAATATAAAATCTAGTATAATTATCTCTTTAAGTATTACAATTTTCAATAGGGAATATTTAAAATTATAATAAAAATATTTTAAAAAGTATAAATATAAAAGTTAAATTTAAATTCTATGTAAAATTGCTTTAAAAATCTAAAATAAAAATGGAAAAGCGCCTGTTAGCTTTTCCATTTAAAAATAAGAATTCCAACTATCATTATTGCAACACCGAGAAGTTGTCTAAAACCACACCTTACGCACTGAGCACCAAATAATCCAAAGTGGTCAATAGCTGCAGCGGCAGTAAGTTGAGCCACTAAAATAATTGCTATTGCTAAGGTAGTTCCTAGAGCACCTATTCCACGCATAACAGTAAAAGTAATAATAGCACCTAGTACACCACCTAATAGGTATAATTTATTGGCATCCTTAATAGCTCTAAAACTACCATCTCCTATAGCAAAGGCCGCAACTAATGAGGATATAAGCGCTATGCCTTGGACAAATACACTAGTTTCCCAAAGTCCAATTTTTTGACCTAATCTTGTGTTAAACACCCCTTGAAGACTCATGGCAGCACCTGCCACAATGGAGAAAATAATACCTAACATAAAATCACCATCCTCAAGGATAGTTTAACCATAAATATTAGTAAATATTTATAATTAAAGGCCTTTGAAAATAAATAACAAGTTAAAGATTTCTAATAACCTTGATTTTGTCTCTCATGGTTAATTTCATTTTTCTGTACATATGCAGCTTCAATGTCACTTTCACTAAAACCTAAAACATCTCCTAAGTTTAAGAAACAATTGAATAGCAGAATATAATTTTCCCTTGTACTGCTGTTTAAAAAGTTTGAAATAAGAGAATTTAACCTTAAAAAGCCATCAGTAGCATCCTTATTAGCATTAGTAGAAGGACTTAGGGAAATATCCGTAAAGCCACTAGTAATTCCAATGCTTAAAATAAAATGGAGGCCATCTACGTACTCCTCTAAGATTACTTCTCTTGAAGAAGGGCCCTTTTTACTCCAAAACTTAAAACATCTTGTTTCATTAGCTAGCTCACCTATTTCTACAAAAAGAGCAAGAACTTTTTTGTGTAATAAGTTTTCATTTTGCAGATTATGTTCAGTCTCAATTCTTTTATCTAAGATTTCTTGCATTGAAAAAAGTTTATTTAAATTCATTTGTTTTTCCTCACTTTTAATAAGGCATCTGAAAATTAATTAAGTTAAAGATGCCTAAAATCTATTTTAAAATTATGATAGGTTATAATTATAAACCACCATATTACCTTCATCCATTGTTGGTCTCCATAGTTCTAAAGTTTCAATCTTGATTTTTATGTTGTAGCACATATTATGGGCAATATCACAAGCACACTGATAGTCAAAGTCACTCCACTTATTTTGTGAAAAATATGCATTAGCAATAGAAATATGGAGTATATAATCGGTTAGATCTTCTCTAACCTTAAACCCCTTTTTCCCTAGGGCAAAATTCAAGCTGTGAGAAAGTTCTTGTAGCTTCCCACCTTGTAATAAGTTTAAATTAACAGATTTATGAGGGGGCTCAAAACAAACTACCCCATTAGTTGCTGTTTCAAAGGGTTTAAAATTTTTTATAATTTCTTTAATAGATAAATCCAAAAGTTTTAAATCAGGCTCATCAATAGTTTCTACAGTGATGTGAAGCTTAGGAAGCTTTTCATCAGTGGTAAACAGTTTGTACTTTGTACAAAGCTCTCTTTGAATAATTTCTACCTGTTTATAAGAAACCGGGTCTAAGTTTGCCACTAAGTAATAAATCATAAAAAAACCCCCAATAACTATATGGATTTTTATGGTGTAGCAACAAAGTCACACTCAACTTGTACAAGAGTATGGGATTACATCTCCAAGGCTTTTAAAAGTTACAAATGAAAAATTCATTAAGAAGTTATAGTAACTCTTAAGAAGCTATAAAAAATAAAATTATAAAACAATAGGATAAATAAACCCTTTAGAGATAAAGGATTTACTAAAAATTTTAGTAATCCTTTAAATTATAGGTTTTAATAATAGAGTCCTTTTTATTGTTTAAGGCCTTCCAAATTTCAATTTTGTTTATTTTTGCAAATTTAAGAAAGTCTCCTTTGCTTTTGGAATTATCAATGATTAGACCATTGTTTGAAGAAGCTTTTCTTATATTATGATTTGCAGTAGAAAGAGGAATATTAAAGGTAATAGAATTAAAATCCCTAACAGAAAAACCATGTAAGTTTAAGGTGTCAAACATATTTCTCCAAATTCTATTTATATATCCCTTATCTTCTACCTTAAGATTTACAGTGTTAAACTCATCACTAAGAATTAGATTATTATCTATACCAACTTTAAATTTTTTATAGGGACTAATTATTTTAGTAATAACTTCATCTAGTTTTTCAAATTCTGCATTATTAACAGTTCCAAGAGGAATATATAAACATGGAGTATTCTTAAACAACTTATATTTTTTACTTATATTCTTTTGTATATCCACAATATCATCAGAAGAATTCTCGTCTAATACTGCAACTAAATAATATTTCATATTTTTCCTCCAAAAATAACATAATATTAACGTATAATATAATAGTGAATGTATTTTACTCATAATACTCTATGGATTTGTTAATTATAGGATACTATAAGTGATTATAAGATATTATAACATATTTGAATTTTATTGTAATACATTAACATAATTACAATAAAAAACATTACTTTTTTATTATTATCTATTAATTAGCAAAAAAAACCTGCTGCATATTTTAAATTTAATGTTAAAATATCAAGAGTATATGATATAATAAAAAATGTATGACCTAGAAACAAGAAGATTATGCAAGTTGATATAGATAATTAGAGAAAAAATAGTGAGGATGATACCTAAATGGAAAAACTGGTAATTAACGGCGGTAAATCTATATTTGGAAAAGTTAATATAAATGGAGCTAAGAATGCAGCTGTGGCCATATTACCTGCAGCAATTATAGCAAGTAAAGGCACTTCCACAGTAGATAACATTCCAAATATTGAAGATATAAATTGTATAGAAAAGATTTTAAAGTACTTAGGATGCAAAGTGGAGAAGGCTTCAAACTCCATTACTATAGATAGCACAGAGATTACAACTACTAATGCAGATATAGAAGAAGTAAGAAAAATGCGAGCTTCTTATTATTTTCTTGGAGCATTACTTGCTAGATTTAAAAAGGCAAGAGTGGAGCTACCAGGAGGCTGCCCTATAGGGGTAAGACCTATAGACCAACATATTAAGGGTTTTGAAGCCCTTGGCGCTAAGGTTGTTATTGAACATGGAGCTGTTAACTTAACGGCAGATGAGTTAATAGGAACCAGTATTTACTTTGATGTAGTAAGTGTAGGAGCTACTATTAATGTTATGCTAGCTGCTACCTTAGCTAAAGGGGTAACTGTTTTAGAAAACTCAGCAAAGGAACCTCATGTAGTTGACGTAGCTAACTTTTTAAATAGCATGGGAGCTAATATTAAGGGCGCAGGAACAGATACTATAAAAATTACAGGAGTAGAAGAACTTACTGGATGTAATTACTCTGCTATTCCGGATCAAATTGAGGCAGGAACTTTTATGATTGCTACTGCTGCTTGTGGTGGAGAGGTAATTATAAACAATGTAATTCCAAAACACCTGGAATCTATTTCAGCAAAGCTTATTGAAATGGGCGCTGAAGTAATAGAACATGATGATGCAGTTACAATAAAGTCTAAGGGAAGATTAAAAGGGGTAAATATAAAAACCCTACCTTATCCAGGATTCCCTACAGATTTACAACAGCCAATGAGTACTCTTTCAACTATTGCAGAGGGAAGAAGTATTATAAACGAAAGTATATATGAAAGCAGATTTAAACACGTAGATGAACTAAAGAAAATGGGTGCAACTATAAAGGTTGAGGGAAGAATTGCAATAATTGATGGTGTGGAAACTTTAACTGGAGCTCAAGTTAGAGCAACAGACTTAAGAGCTGGAGCAGCAATGGTTATTGCAGGGTTAATTGCAAATGGTACTACTATTGTAGAAGGAATCGAACATATTGACAGAGGTTATCCAAACATTGAAAATAAATTCAAAGCTTTAGGGGCAGATATAAAGAGAATATATGAGTAAATGTTTAGTGTTTCTACCAAAGTCAACTAGAAGGAGTATAATATGAAATTTTGTCCGTTATTTAGTGGTAGTAGTGGAAACAGTATTTTTGTAAGCAGTGAAAATGCAAGAGTTTTGATAGATGTGGGAATGCCAGGGAAGTCTATAGAAAATGAGCTCTTAAATATTCAGGAAAATCCAAATGAAATTGATGGAATCTTTGTTACCCATGAGCACTCAGATCATATAAAAGGTATAGGGGTTTTATCAAGAAGGTATGATATACCTATATATGCAAATGAACTAACTTGGAAAGTAATGTTTGATAAGATTGGAAAAGTTAAAGAGCATAATGTTAAAATTATAGAAGGCAATTTCACAGAAATAAAGGATATAACTGTAGAAAATTTTGAAACTGCCCATGATGCAGCAAAACCATCAGGCTATAAAATTCATTCCCCAAAAGGGAAGGCTTGCATTGCTACAGACTTAGGACACTTTTCTCAAAATGTAAAACAAGCACTTAAGGATGCAGATGTGATACTTTTAGAGAGTAATCATGATGTAGAAATGTTAAAGTTTGGCCCTTATCCTTATCCGCTAAAGAAGAGAATCTTAAGTGATATTGGGCACCTTTCTAATGAGGCCTGTGGAAGAGCTATTTTAGATATTCTTGGAGATAATTATAAGACCATTTATTTAGGGCATTTGAGCAAAACTAATAATTATCCTGAGCTTGCCTATGAAACAGTAATTAGTGTGTTAAGAGAAAATTCAGTAAGCCTTGGCAAGGATGTAACTATAAATATGGCAAGTAGAGATAAACACAGCTTAGTGACACAGCTATAAAATAATATAGTGAGGAGCAAGTTATGAATAAAAAGTTAGTAATAATAGTAAGTGTAATATTAACAATTATTACAGCCGGAATAATCTTAAAAGTTACTGATAGTAACAAGGACAAGGTGAGTATTGCAACCAATGAAAAGCTAAAAAGTAGTAAGTTTCCTTCGGAGAAAGATGGATTTATTCAAATCGACCTTTATTTTAACGATGCTAAAGATGAGGACAAAAATCTTTTAAAGGAAGAAAGACTTCTTAATAAAGAAGAACTTGTTGGTGAAATAATAATTCAAGAACTTATAAAGGGACCAGCAGTTGCAAGTAATACGAAACCAGTATTACCTAAAGAAACTAAACTTTTAAGTTTTTCTATTAAAGACGGAATTGCCTATGTAAATTTTAATAGCAGTGCAGAATTTGCAATGAAAGAAGGTCAAGAAAAGACTTTATTATCAGCAGTTGCAAACTCACTGACTCAACTACCCTCAGTAGAAAAAGTAATGATTACTGTGGAGAATAAGAACATAGAAACCTTAGGTGGAAATTATAATATTTCAAAACCTTTTACAAAGGATAACATTGACACGATAAAGATTCAAAAATAAGTAATTGTTGAAAATAGTAGGTATTTTTATTATAATAAACTAACAAAGGTGTAATACATTTAATAATAAAGGAGATAAGAACATGGGTTTATATACTAACTGGACGGATTATGTTGTAAATTTCGTTAAAGAAAATGGTGAGCCAGCATTCTGGAGAGAATATGCACAGGTTGAAACTAACATATACAGCAAGGTATTAGCTAATCATACTGGAGAAGTAAATGGTGTATTAAGTGAATTAGCAAATAGCTATGGTGTAACTGATATACAATTTATGGGATTCTTAGATGGAATCAATGAAAGCTTAGAGCAAGATTTAGATCTTGAAAAGGTAGAAAATGATACAGAAATAGCAATTAAAATTAACTTTGAAAAGTTATATTTCAATATGCTAGATTCTAAAGCAGATTACCTTTACTCATTACCACAATGGGATGGAATATTCTCACCAGAAAAGAGAAAAGAAATCCAAAGAGAATGGAGAGCTTCAAAAGTTATTGTTAATGAAAACAAAGTTGGAAGAAATGAAGCTTGCCCATGTGGAAGTGGAAAAAAATATAAAAAGTGCTGCGGTAAATAGTGTAGCCATGTAATTCTTAAGATTTATACACTCTTATAAGCTTATTTTCTGTAGCTTATAAGAGTGTTTTACTTTTTGAATATATTTAGATTAGAGAATGGTAATTAGGTTTAAATAAATACCATTCTTGATGAATAACTATTTATCAGGAAGTAAGTAATAAGGTTATAGAGGTGTAAAGTTAGGGTGATTTAAACTTAATATACCCAACGTAAAAAACTAAAACAATTACAATGGATAGAAGAATTAGCAACCATTAAATTCAAGTTGAATATGGAAGGTTTTAATTTATAACAAATGTAGATACTTAATTGAGTTAAATCACAAAATATAAATAAAAAGAAAATTCACAAGGAGACATTATGAACATAACAGTAATTTCAGTAGGAAAATTAAAAGAAAAATATCTTAAGGAAGCTATAGATGAATATGCTAAAAGACTTCAAAGATATTGTAAAATATCAATAATTGAGCTTCAAGATGAAAAAACTCCAGACAATGCCTCAGAAAAAGAAGAATTACAAATTAAAAATAAAGAGGGAGAAGCAATACTAAAGTCTATAAAAGATAATAGTTTTGTTATAGCTTTAGACTTAAAAGGAAAAATGCTAACTTCAGAGGAATTTAGTGCATACATACAGGATTTAGGGGTAAGTGGGAAAAGCGACCTAGTATTTGTTATTGGAGGATCCTTAGGGCTTTCTCAGGAGGTACTAAATAGAGCAAACTATAAACTATGCTTTTCTAAAATGACTTTTCCACATCAATTATTTAGAGTAATGCTACTAGAACAGATATATAGAGGATTTAGGATAATGAAGGGTGAACCGTACCATAAGTAAGTGCAGCTTCTCTTTGGAAGCTTGATATACCTGATGGTAGAGTGATTTTATAGACCAATACATCATATAAAAAGTTAAAATAATTATAATATGCTTTTTTATGTTGAAAACTTACAACAGATATCTTATGAATTCATGAAAACCATAAGATAAAAATTTGATATGCTACTGAAATCTTGCTCAGCTTTCCTTGACCTCACTTGTGATTTTAGTAGTAATAGGCCCTAATACAAGGACTTCTTTAAGATACTGTTGTAAGTTCTTCTGTGTCATTGTACCTAGAGAATTTAAATGTTTTATTACCTTCCGCTTTTTCTATAGCATTTTCTATATGCACTAATAGCTTTCTTAAAAGATAATCCTCATTTATATCATTGTCCTTTTTTTCTAACTCAACATAATATCCTTCAGTTGCTATAGTAATTATTTCTGCACTATTTACTAAATAGTTAAAGACAGACATGTCCACGGCATTGATAGCTTTTTTAGTATGGAAGCAATCCAAATCAATATCTAAAATAAATTTCTTATTTATTCTATTGGAGACAAAAAAATCAGGTATAAAATTATTTATCTGATTTAATTTATACAATAGTTCCTCTCCTTCTATTACCTTATCATATACATCAATTTGATACTCATCGTCATGTGAACTGCTAGTGCGGCAAGGATCTATATAGTATATTTTACTATTGGCATAATCTCTGCAAATACCTACATTTAGCATGCTAAATACTGCCGCATCTGATATCATCCCTGTTTGCAATGCAAAATCTATATGTTCATCATTACAAAGCTTGTCCAATGATGAGGCAATCATACTTGAGTCCTTTATATCTACATTTGCTATCAACTGATCTCTTACGGATTTCCATTTTAGGTCAGCAACCTTACGGGAATACCTGGAAAATGCACTACGGGTATCCATATGGTGGTCAAAGGTCAATAATACTGGTGCAGATTCATTGCTAGAAGCATATTCTGACCATGGAATTATAACTTCGTGATGATTCTCTACAATATAAATTTTCTTTCCTCTTATTACTTTTTCAATTACTTTATCTGTTTGCAACGATAATCACTCCTTTAAAAACACCATACAAGTTTCGACGTTATATAGAATATCATATTTTTAATAAAAGGAAAAGTGTCGTTTGGAGTAGGATTATGTTGTAAAAAGTTTTTATCATCACATTTGGGTTTAAATAGCTGTAGAAAACTCTTAAAAAGGCAAATCCATAAGTATCATTGATGTGCCAACTAGGTGAGGACTTGATGTACTAATTTTAAATATGGTATAGTATGATTTATAAAAATATAACTGAATAAGAGGTATAAATTATGATAAAACCTATTATAAAAGATGTATTGTTTTTAGGACAAAAATCAGAAGATGCAACTAAAAATGATATAGTAGTCATTGATGATTTAATAGATACATTAAGAGCAAACCTTGAAAATTGTGTTGGATTGGCTGGTAATATGATTGGAGTAAAAAAGCGTATATTAGTATTTGCTGTAGGCAACCTTATTGTGCCTATGATAAATCCAGTTATATTAAATAAAGAAGGAACTTATGAAACTGAAGAGAGTTGTTTATCTTTAATTGGCCTTAGAAAAACAAAGAGGTATAAAAAGATAGAAGTGGAATATTTTGATAGAAATTTTAAGAAACAAAAACAAGTGTTTACTGGATTTATAGCACAAATAATTCAACACGAAATGGATCATTTTGAAGGTATAATAATTTAAATAAATAATTAAAATATAAAGTAATGTTAGCATAGAAGCCATTGAGAACCATGTGAGGTTTATAAACGGGGTTTTCCTCTGATCATTGATTAATAATGATTAGGGCTACTGTTATTTAGAAACATAGTATATACTTGATTAAAACAGAAACAGGTATTAAAAAAAGAAAGAGAGCGAAAAAATGGAAAAGTTTTTTAAAGCAATAGAGGAAAAAATAAGAAAGTCAGGATATCCTGGAGAAGTCAGTGGTGAAGAAATTTATACTGAAATAAGTGATGAGGCTGAGGATAAAGAAGAAGGAAGCTACTTATTTATGAAGAAACAAACTGATGATATCATGTTTGAGTACAGAGTGGATATTTTAGAGGATAATATTAATTTAGCAACTCTCACCATATATACAGCAGAGAGAAAATACTTTATTGATTTTGATGCTGAATAGATAGAAGTATTATGGCCAATACCACCACCTTAACTATAGTGAAGTAATTCACCAATAATCTAGGAGGATAAAACGTTCAAAACCGACCTATTCATCCATTACGGATTTGAAGATATTAATGTGCTAAACAACTTTGTAGTTTTGTTTTCAGATTTGGAGGAGTGCTTTCGACGGTGACTTCTCCATTTCCTATTTTAACATAAAAATATAGGATAAAGGAGTGTTAAGCTTATTTAGCGCATTCGTTTATCCTCTTTTTATTCTCCAGGAGAATTTAATTCGACAAATAGTTTGACTTTTAGGAGATTTTAAAACGAAAATCTACATTTATTTACAAATATAGGATTTGTGTTATAATTATGTATTAGTGTATAAAGATGGTGTGATAAATGAGTGTTATATGGATTATGATATATGGAATAATATATTCTTTTTCTGAAAAATATTCTAAATTATTTGGAGAAAATCATATACTAACGGTCTTTGCAATAATGCTATATATTGTTGTTTTGTATATGTTTTTGAAAAAACGGAAGAGGTTATCAGTATATGGCATATGTTTTCCTAAATACTGGAGAAAAAAAGACGTTGGTTGGTTGATACCTTTATTGAGTTTTCCTTTTGCAAATATGTATTTGCAAGGAAATCAAACAATGTTACAGAATTCCTGGATAATGTTTTTACTGATGTTATTTACAGTATTTCTAGAAGAATTATTGTTTCGTGGATATTTGTTAGTATATCTCTTCGAAAAGTGTTGGATTGATAACAAATGGATTGGAATGATTATTTCAAGTGTTTTGTTTGGAATGTTTCATATTGTGAATATTTTTCAAGGAGCGGATATCTTATATACTATGATTCAAATGCTTTGTGCTTTTGGGATAGGATTGTGTTTGTGTGTGCTAGTGTCACAATATAAATCCATATTTCCAGGGACAATCGTTCATTATCTAATTAATATTACTTCATTTGATATGGAAAAAAGCAATTATCATGTATTATTCTTCTTTATTATACTATCAGTTTTACATATTTCTTATGCATTTTTATTGAAGTGGAAGTGGCGGACTATTTAATAAACATTATATCCGTTGCTATGCAAAGGGAACAAAAGTTGTGCACTTGAGTATCATGCACAATTTTACTTTAAAAATAATAATAGAAAGAACAACGTAAGGGGTTAAGGGAGATTATGAAATTTTATATTGATCCAGGAACTGGAAGCATGCTTTTTGCTATTTTAATTGGCATTATTGGAGCACTTAAATATGTGATTCGGATGACAATGGTTAAGCTACGGTTTATTCTAAGTGGCGGGAAAAAAGTGGAGACGAATTCTGGAAGAATTCCATACGTAATTTTTTCAGATAACAAAAGATATTGGAATGTTTTTGAACCTATATGTAGGGAATTTGATCGAAGAGGCATTGATATTGTTTATATGACTGCATCGCCAGATGATCCTGTTCTTGAGTGCCAGTATGAACATGTAAAAGGAAAGTTTATTGGTAAAAATAATGTGGCATTCGCAAAGCTTAACTTTTTAAATGCCACCATTGTTTTATCTACCACACCGGGTTTGGATGTTTATCAATGGAAAAGATCAAAAGATGTACAATGCTATGTGCATATTCTGCATGCAGCAAGTGATGTAACATTGTATCGAATGTTTGGAATTGATTACTATGATTCAATGTTATTATCAAGTCAATATCAGCTTGAAGATGTGCGAAAGCTGGAACAGTTAAGGCAATTACCAGAAAAAGATATTCATATAGTTGGATTACCATATATGGATGAAATGGTACAGCGATTGAAGAATAGTGATCCGGTAGAAACTCATGATAGAACAGTACTATTGGCTCCTTCATGGGGACCAAGTGCCATTTTTAGTAAGTTTGGCGGAGACATTATAAAAGTACTCTTAAAGACGGGATATCATGTTATTGTGAGACCACATCCACAATCATTTGAATCAGAACAAGATATGATTGGTAAGATTATGAAAGAATATCCAGAATCCGAGCAATTAGAATGGAATAGGGATGTTGATAATTTTGATGTGTTGAAACGTTCTGATATATTGATTTCGGATTTTTCTGGAGTAACATTCGATTTTGCTTTGGTTTATGACAAACCAATTATTTATGCGGATACAAAATTTGATAAAGCACCATATGATGCATGGTGGTTAGAAGAAGATCTTTGGACTACTACAGCACTTCCAAGAATTGGAGTGAAATTAACAGAAGAGAAAATGGATTCATTAAAAGAAATGATCGATACGTGTTTAGAGGATCCGAAGTTTGCCAAAGGTCGTAAAGAAGTTCGAAATGAAACATGGGAGTATTTTGGAGAAGGAACCAAGAGAACTGTAGACTGGTTACTAAATAAATATAGCCAGTTGACCAAAGAAGAGGAGGATAAATAAAAATGACAATATCTAATATATTATATACAATTTTAATATCTCCACTTCAATTATTTTTTGAGATTATTTATATGATGGCTAATAAGATTATTGATAATCCAGGAATGTCAATTATTGTATTGAGTTTGGCAATGAATTTTTTAGTGTTGCCTCTTTATCGAAGAGCTGATGCTATGCAAGAGGAAGAGCGTGATATGGAAGCAAAACTTCATGATGGAGTAGCTCATATCAAGAAAACATTCAAAGGCGACGAAAAAATGATGATTCTGCAAACCTTTTATAGGCAGAATAATTACAAACCAACGGATGTATTCAAAGGCTCAATTTCATTGTTTTTGGAAATTCCGTTCTTTATTGCTGCGTATCAGTTTTTATCACATTTACAGATATTACAAGGTGTACAATTTGGTGTTATTGCAGATTTGGGGGCACCAGATGCATTGATTGCGATTGGTAATTTTCATATTAATTTGTTACCAATTATTATGACTGCAGTGAATCTTGTGTCTTGTGTAATATTTACAAAGGGATATCCCATGAAAACGAAAGCTCAATTGTATTTAATGGCAATCTTCTTTTTCATCTTTTTATATAGTTCTCCAGCGGGATTAGTTTTTTATTGGACATTGAACAATATTTTTTCTTTAGTAAAAACTATTTTCTACAAATTAAAGAATGCAAAGAAAATCTTAAATATTATGTTCGCATTTGCAGGAGCAGCTTTAATCACTTATGCAGTAAAGTTCTTATATACAGAAGGCCTAACAAGATTTATTAGCGTTGCAGGAATTGGTGTTGCATTTATGACACCACTTATTATTTCTGTAATAAAAAAATATAGTAAGATAGAATTGAAAACATTAAATATTGAATCAAATCGTAAAGTATATTTTGCTGGGGCAATATTTATGGTTATTTTAATTGGTTGCATGATACCCTCAGCAGTTATTAAGGCTTCACCTCAAGAGTTTGTGGATCTACATTATTATGTAAATCCTTTATGGTATATTTCTAGTGCATTGTGCTTCTCTATTGGAACATTTTTTGTATGGATGGGGGTATTTTATTGGTTAACGAATAAGAAGTACAAAGCATATTTCGATGTTGCAGTTTGGATAGTATGCGGAATAATGACGTTGAATTATATGTTCTTTGGAAAAAATTTAGGAATATTAAGTAATTCGCTAAGTTATGAAAATGGCATGTCTTTTGACCGTGTGCAAAAAATGCAAAATTTAGCGGCTATCGTTGGTGTAGCTATTATTATGTTTGTTATTTATCGATTTGGTAGGAAAATAGTTTCGCAGGTTCTAATTATTTGTGCAATTGCATTAGGTGTAATGTCATTTTATAATGTAGTTAAAATAAATGAATCAGTTTCTCAAATAAAGGATGGGGTTACACAGGCCAAGGAAGATGCTCCTTCTTTTTCACTTAGCAAGTCAGGAAAAAATGTTGTGGTATTGATGATGGATAGAGCAATGAATGAATATATTCCTTATTTTTTAAATGAAAAACCGGAATTGAAGGATATGTTTTCAGGATTTACCTATTACCCAAATACACTTTCTTTCGGAGGATTTACCAATTTGGCTACACCTGCTTTATTTGGAGGGTATGAATATACGCCGATGGAGATAAATAAACGTGACGCAGAGACTTTGGTATCTAAACAAAACGAGGCGTTAAAGGTTATGCCAGTGTTGTTTGATAAAAATGATTATAATGTAACAGTGTGTGACCCACCTTATGCAAATTATCAATGGATACCGGATTTATCCATTTATGACGAATATCCAGATATTCATAGGTATAATACGTCGGGGAAATTTGCATCTAAAGAGAGTAGGGTAATTAAGTCTGTCAATAATAAGAGAAATTTTTTTTGTTATAGTATTATGAAAACGGCTCCTTTATTTGGACAAGTTTTATTGTATGATGATGGAAACTATTACCATAAGAGTATCGCAGATGCTGCAGAGGGACAAACATTAGTAAATAATTTTGTTGCAGATGGAATGGATCTAGATTTTATGAATGAGTATTCTACGTTAGAAAATCTATCTAGCATGACAGAAATAAAGAATGATAACACGAATACATTTCTAATGATGACAAATAATACGACTCATGAACCAATACTACTTCAAGAACCAAATTATGTTCCAGCAGAGCATGTAGATAATACTTTATATGAAGCTGAGAATGCAAATCGATATACTATAGATGGAAAAACATTAAAAATGGAAACATCAAAACATTATATTCATTATCAAACGAATATGGCAGCTATGCTAAAGATTGGTGAATGGATGGACTATCTGAAAAAGAATAATGTGTATGATAATACAAGGATAATTATTGTAGCAGATCATGGAAGGGATTTACAACAATTGAACCACATGATATTGGATGATGGTAAGGATAGTCTTTATGATGCAGAACTTTATAATCCGTTGTTATTAGTGAAGGATTTTAATAGTAATAAGTTTTCAACTTCAGAAGAATTTATGACAAATGGTGATGTGCCAACACTTGCAGTGAAGGACCTTATTGAAAATCCCAATAATCCTTTTACAGGAAAAAAAATTAATAATAATAATAAATATGACCAGGAACAGTATATATTAGGTTCATTTGAATTTGATATATCAACAAACAATGGAAATGGTTACCTTCCAGGAACCTGGTTAAAAGTTCATAGTGATATAAGGAATAAAAATAATTGGTCTGTTTCAAATGAAAATTCTACTTTTCCAACACAAAAGTAAAATGCCTGGTCATGAGTTTCAATAGCTGATAAAAAGGCTCGGATGCCCAATCTATAATGGCACCCGAGCTTTCTTTATGCTTTTTGGCTCACCATAGTGATGTTTGAGGTAGAAGAAAAAATACACTAAGAATAACATAGTAAATGTCATCTACAGAGGAGCTTTAGTCACCTTAACAGAAATTTTTGAAAAAAACCTATCTGGATCCTTTGTTATTATCTCATCAGAAATATTTTCTATATAAATATTTCCACAAGGAGAAAGTTTATTACTTCTAATAAACTTTTCTATTTTATAAAAGATATTTATATTATCAGCTAAATAACTATTATCATATGCTATAACATAAAAACCAGAAGGTTTTACTGTTTTTTGTATAAGTTCAAGGTTAGGATGGATTTTGTAAAAGTAATTATAGCTATGATTTTCATTACAAGATAAATCATCATAATCAGCATAAACGCCTAATGGGTAACCATAAACTAAATTTTTACTGCTAGCATAATTTAGAAAGTTAATAAAATCATTTTCCAAATTATCACTATAAAATTTAGCTTCAGGTCCTAAAAATATAAGTTCTTCATCACAATATTCTAAAAAAATTTTATTGCAGTTCATAGTTGATATTATAGAAATGTTATCAGTTCTTTTTTCGATAATATAATTCATTTGATTTAATCTATTAAGTTCCTCTAGTATTTTCTTTTTCTGATTATTGATTAGATTAAGTAAATTATTTGGAGATATATCTTCTATATAGCTTTTTATTTCTTTTAATGGAATGCCTAACTCTTTTAAAGTCATGATTATACTAACTTCATCTAATTGATTATAGGAATAATATCTGTAACCATTATCTTTTATTATTAGAGGTTTCAATATTCCTATGTTATCATAATATATTAAATTTTTTCTGCTTATTCCAGATAATTTAGAAAAAATACCTATAGATAAGTATTTATTTGAATCTATAAAGTTATTCATAAATTAAACCCTCCACAAATGTTAAAATACATAAATTTCAGCCAATTCACTACGCTAAAGTTGCTAGTTTGTTTATTAAATTCTATATAATAATACTTTTTCTTTAAAACATTTTATTTTAAAAAAGTATTGACTGTCAAGTTACTATACAGGCTATTGTTTATTTTATAGATAATAGCCAATTTTTATGTACAAACTACATAAAAAACATACTATTTATAATGAAAAAATATAAATTACTGTGAGGAATAAGGATGAAAGAAATACTTTCATCACGTTTTATGCCTCTAAAGAAAGGAATAAATGTGAGTATGAAGAAAAAAATTCTTAAGATTAGTATATCTTTATTTGTGGTTATGATTATTTTAATAGGTATATTTATAGTTCAGAATGATTTTCAAATGATAGAAAAATCAGTAGATATCAAAACTACAAAGGGTATTCTAAAGGGAACTTTGATTTTGCCAAAAGAGGTGTCAGGTAAGATGGGATTAGTGGTGTTTATTCACGGAGATGGACCAGCAGATGCTTCTTACAATGATCAATACAAACCTATGTGGGAGAAATTGGCTAAACAAGGTTATGCATGTTTATCTTGGAGTAAACCTGGAGTAGGTGGTTCAGATGGGAATTGGCTATTGCAGTCAATGGAGGATAGAGCTATTGAAGCTAATGAGGCTATTGAGTGGGTTAAAACCTTACCAGAAATTGATGATAATAGAATTGGACTATGGGGTGCAAGTCAAGCTGGGTGGGTTATTCCTAAAATAGTCCAAATAAATAAAAATATTGCTTTTAATATTCTAGTGGCGCCTGCAATAAATTGGATTGAGCAAGGAAGATATAATACATTAAAAGAGTTGGAGAAAAAAGGGACTAAAAAGGAAGAAATAGATAAAGAAGAAAAAGACTTTGAATTTGAGTTAGAACTTATAAAAAAAGGATTAAGTTATGAAGAATATGTGGCAGTAGGGAAGAAAGATATAGTTACAGAAGATAGGTGGACATTTATTAAGAAAAATTATAAATCAGATGCAAGAGAGGATATAAAGCATTTTTATAGCCCGGTAAAACTATTTTTAGGAGGCAGAGACATAAATGTGGATAGCTATAATACAAAAGAAGTATATGAAAAGAAAGTATCTCAAGAACTTTTAAATGTTACATTAATACCGGATACGGATCATTTTATGTTGAAAGCGTCTCTAGTAAATTCAAAAGTAAAAGCTTTTTTTACAGCTATATTTGCACCAAGAGAACTTGCACATAAACAATATTATAATGAAGTTGAGCAATTTTTAAAGGAACAAGAAAAGAAGTTAAGGTAATTTATAACCATAATGAGAATAAAAAACTAAGTTAGAAAGGAGAGAATATTAATGAAGATTAAATTGTATGAAAAAAAGCACTATGATGATATCCTATCAGTTATGGCGGAAACTTGGAATTTTCATATGTATTTTCCGCAAGCTAAAGATAGAACTTTAATTTATAAGATGGCATTAGATTCAATTTTAATACTTTATACTTATAATTATGTGGTTGTAGATAAAAGTGAAAAAGCTGTTGGCTTATTAGTAGGAACAGTAAATAGTAAGGTGAGTTTAGGATTAAGATTAAATAAGTTGATACGATCATCATCATTATTTATAAAAGCAACATATTACATCTTAACAAATAGATTAGGAAACAAAGCACAAACTCTAAACACACTTAATGAATTAGGCAAAGTGTTTAAAAGATTACAAAGAGATAAAAAACAATTTGATTCTTCAGTAGAGTTATTTATGTTATTGCCATCTTACAGGGGTATTGGAATAGGAAGAAAACTTATGGATCATTTTATTTATTACTGTAAAAAATATGGCTCAAAATGCATATTTTTATATACTGATAGAAGTTGTAACTTTGAGTTTTATGAAAAGTACGGATTTGTAAAACATGACGCTATTCATAATCAGTTACTTCCTAATTGCGAGTATAATACAAATGGATTTGTGTATAAATATTACATATAAGTAAGGCGTATATGTAAATATTTCACATCATTCGACTTACATCAAGTTCATTACACCAATATAACTCCAACAAAATAATTGTAAGATAGTTTTTATTGTTTATTACAAGAGCAACTTTTAATTTAATCTTTCATCAAAATTTAATTGTACTTTAATACTAAATGAACCTTCAATAATTCCAGATATTTTACTAAATAATTACTAGCTAATTGTATATTATACTAACTCTTTTATCTGTAATTAAGCTATCATGGAGTTGCTGTATTTCTTTTAAATCAGCGATTGATATGCTTTAAATGTTTCTTATAAAAACTAATAGCATCTTGAACTTTTCCACTCATTGAAAGGAGAATAGTTGTTTCTAAGGTTTTACTCATAATATTAATCTTATTTTTGAAATAAATTGCATATCAATGATTATACGATTGATATATAATTTATTATAAAATTTGAATGTACTAAAATACGAAACCTTTATTTAAAATAATTTGAAAGTAGGGGAGATATAAAAAATCAGAAAGATTAAATCATATTATAATATACCTAAAGCATATTGATTCCCATCATAGGTAATAAATGGTTATAGAGTAAAATAGTGAAATTGACAAGTATAAATAATCTTTGTATAATCTTATTAATATATTTTTAGGAGGATTTTTATGAATACGCTTAATATTGTTAAAGCAAATTTAATACATCATCATTACTAGAGACTTGGTCTGTTTGAAAGCAGATACAAGTCTATTTGGAGTTAGGCTTGTATCTCTGGTAATGATAAATTAAGCGCAGTCATAATTTATTTAAACCATGTAGCATACTTGCCTACATGGTTTTTTGTTATCTAAAAAAATATAGGAGTGAGTAAAATGAAAAATGAGATAATTAAACCTAGTATACTACCAGGATTTATGGAGTTATTACCAAGGGAGCAGCAAGTATTTAATGATATAGTATCGAAAATAACAAAGGTATATGAGCGAAATGGGTGCTTAGCAATAGATACCCCAATAATAGAAAAAGCAGAGGTACTACTTGCAAAAGGTGGTGGAGAAACAGAAAAACAAGTATATTCCTTTGAAAAAGGAAAAAATAAGCTAGCCTTGAGATTTGATTTAACAGTACCTTTTGCTAGATATGTAGCACAATATTATAACGATATAAATTTTCCTTTTAAAAGGTATCAAATAGGGAAGGTTTATAGGGGAGAAAGAAATCAAAAAGGAAGATACAGAGAATTTTACCAGTGCGATATAGATGTTATCGGCAAAGATAAATTAAGTATAGATAATGATGCTTGGGTTATAAGTTTAGCGTCTAAAGCTTTTAAATCAATAGGATTAAGCAACTATAAATTTCAAATAAGCAATAGAAAAATTTTAAAAGGGTTATTAAATGAAATAAAAATAGATGAAGTCAATGAGGTTATGTGTTTAATAGATAAATATGATAAGATAGGCAAAGAAAGCTTCTCTAAAGAGTTAGTGGATCTTATAGGATTTGAAAAAGCTCAGTATATTAATAAGGTTTTAGATATAAAAGGAAGTAGCAAAGAAATAGGAGAAAAGCTTTTAAAACTTAATATTGGTAATGAATATTTCATTGAGGGCGTAGAAGAATTAAATAAAGTTTGCTCTATGTTATCAATATTAGGGGTAGAAGATGAAGAGTTTGAAATAAACTTAAAAATTATAAGAGTATTCCTGTAATAAAGAGATTTAGTCTTTGAAGATAACAAAAAAACCTGATATAAATATATTGTGTCACTTGCAAGAAGACAACAATAATTC
>NZ_JAGGLL010000028.1 GCF_017874425.1 Clostridium punense | reverse complement strand
AATTGTATATTTAATTTTTAAAAGTCACCCTTCGGATGGCTTGTTTGCTATGCCATCATATTTTTATAGCTATTCATACTTTAAATTTCAACCTTGACTCTTCCATATCTTCCACTCGGACACCACAAACCACGCCTTTGATTAAAGTCCTTGAAGGATTAAGCATAGGTGCTTCAGCAAAGAAGGTTTCATAGTCTGTCTGTTTTTCCAACTCAGCATCTAGCTCTTCCTGACTATATCCTGTTAGCCAACAAATGATTTCATCCACTTCTGCTTTAGTGCGTCCCTTTTTTTCTGCCTTAGCAACCAAAAGAGGATAGACTTTTGCTACACTCATTGTATATATATTATGTTTAGTCATAAAAAATCCTCGCTTATATAATTTTCTTTATTATATCACAAAAATAATTCATTTAAATGAAAATTATGCTTATTTTTTATGTGAATCCTATAAAATGTTCTACTTCCTATAAATTCCCTACTACCATTATAGGAGTATCCTCTCACCACTTTTATAACATTTGTAGGTGATAAATTATTTGATGCTTATATAAAATTAACGACTTTGCACAATATCCACATTTAGTATACTATGGTATAATTTACTTGTTGATTATTTGCAATAGTAACACATTATTGTAAAAATAGGAGGGTAAATTAATGAGAATTCAACTGAAAAAAACTTCACTTAAGCCCGTAGAAATTTCATCTCAGTTTCACGTAAAGAAATTACTTTTAGAAGGTATAGAACTAGAAGAAAGCCTAAAGTACTACTTATCAAAATTTATAGTAGGAATATTAGACCCAGATACTGTAGGTCAAAAACCAGATAAATTTATTAGTAATCTTCAAAAGGGGATTTTGGGTGATTTTTCTAATAGATATATCATCACTGCACATGATAATGATGAAACTATTGGTATTTTAATAGGACTACCTCAAAAAGAGCAACTACTACATATTTACTCATTACATATTTCACCAGAATATCGTTATAAAGGTGTTGGCTCTACTCTATTATCTAAATGTATAAATGATATGTGTACAAGCAATGTAACAGACCTTATTATAGATGTTCACATGGATAATACACCTGCCTATAATTTATATAAAAAGTTCAATTTTATTGAAATTACAGATAACAAGTAAAGCTAGGTGGGATTGTTCCACCTAGCTCTCAGTTAACTCATCTAAATATATATTTGTTTTCTGCAAGTTTTTTAATTATTAAGCAAAATACTGTTTTAATTCATCTAAACTCTTTATATCAAAAATCTCCGTTGCAATAACTTCTATAGTTTCCTCTGGGAGACCTTTAATTCTATTTTTGTACTCTTCAGGCACGGATTTGAATTTTTTAATTAACTGTTTAATTAACATCTCAGCTTTTCCTTCTAATTTTCCTTCTTCTTTACCGTCTTCCCTTAACATTCTACCAATTTCAGTCAACTTAAACACCTCCATAAACTTTTTCTTACTTTCCTTATCTCCAAATTTTTCAAAGAGCGCGTAGAGTAAGGACATGCATTTTAACTTTTCATTACTTTCCGGTATCTTACTTGCAAGTTCAATACTTTCTAAAGCTCTTTCTGACTTACTCATTTTTGTTTTCATTAATGGTATAAAAGTTAAATTTAAAATATCTTCATCTGTTAAATGTTCTTTATTATTAATTTTATTCCTCAAGTATTCAATCTTTTCATCGCCATCTAAATTTTTCATATAAAATGCTTCAATTGAATACTTTATAGTTCCGATATCTATCTCAGTTTGCACTTCTTCAATATCTGCTGAGTATATTACCATAGTTCTCACTCTTTTATTCTCTCTGTAATATAGTGAGGCATCATAATACAAAAACCTCTTCAAATCATCCTTTTTATCTGTGGTTTGAAATTCAAAATGCAGCAGTTCACCATTTTCAGTGTGGAATAAATAATCAATACTATTATTCTTAATATCGATGGTTTTTATTTCTGTTTCTGCGGATGCAACAACTTTGGTACTAATTCCAAAGAATTTAACTGCATTATCCTTAAAAAATTCCATAGCCTTTTTCATAACTGTGTCTTCAATTTTATTATAATCCATATGTAAACTCCTTTCTAGTATAGTATTTATATTATTGACATAATAGGAGTTTTATAAACATATGTTCGTATTAATTTTAAAACTATATATCTTTCTATATAAGTTTTAGCAATATTTATCCATTACTTAATAAATTTAAATCAACTTAGGTATGGTGAAAAAAATCAATTATCTTACTCGCCTATTTTGCGTAATGTTACCTCCACAGAACCCGTTAATAGCCAAACCATAAGTAAAACCTGCGTCCTTGGTTTGTGCAAAATATATTTGTATTCATGTATCTACTGTGTTTCTGGTTATAATAAGCTAAACATGATAAAATTACAATATACTAATGATATTATTAAAATTACAGTGGATATGGGGTAAAGGGTATGGATAATATAGCTAGCAAGATATTTGCTCAGGAGATTTTAGAGAATAAACCTTTAATTGTAGAGCCAAAGGGTATTGAAAATAACTCTTACTTAGTTAATAACAAGCTCATTGTAAACTCTGAAAGCGGCAATCTATTAAATGAGCTTAAAAAATGTCTTAGAGAATGTGAAAGGTTTTATTTTTGTGTGGCTTTTATAATTTTAGTGGCCTTCAGCTACTTCTAGATACTTTTAAGGATTTAGAGGATGCTGGAGTTAAGGGGAAAATTATTACCTCTACCTATTTAAATTTTACGGAGCCTAAAGCTTTGGAGAAAATTAACACCTTTGATAATATTGATTTAAAAATTTTTGTGGCTTCAAAGGAAAGTGGGCTTCATACTAAGGCTTATATTTTTGAAAATAAGGATGAGTATAAAATCATCATTGGTTCTTCTAATATTACTCAAAAGGCTCTTAAGAGTAATGTGGAATGGAATGTTAAGGTTATTTCTAAGAAGGATAATGAGTTTACCCATGATGTGCTAAAAGAGTATGAGAGCCTCTGGAATTGCACTGATATTGTTGATGACACCTTTTTAGAAACTTATAAAAACTTTATTAAAGAAATTAAAGCTATTGACTCAAGAAAAACAGTGGAGTTTGATAATTTTAAAATTATAAAGCCCAATGCTATGCAGGTTCGGGCAACAGAAAACTTACATAGACTGAGATTACATGGAGAAAATAAGGCCTTAGTTATTGCAGCAACAGGTACTGGTAAAACCTATATGTCTGCCTTTGATGTGATTAATTATAAGCCTGAAAAGATGCTTTTTGTGGTTCATAGAGAAGAGATTTTAAAAAGTGCTGCTAATACCTTTGAAAGACTTAGCAAGAATAAAACAAAAACTATTGGACTTTTAACAGGTACTAAAAAAGAAAAGGGAGCAGATTATCTCTTTGCTTCAACTATGTCCCTATGCAATAGCTTAGAAGAATTTGATCCTCATGAGTTTGAGTATTTAATCATAGACGAAGCTCACCATGCTTCAAGTCCAACCTATAAGAAAATATTAGATTATTTTAAGCCAAAGTTTCTCCTTGGAATGACTGCTACTCCTGAGAGAAGTGATAGTGATGATGTATTTGGAATCTTTGATAATAACGTGGCTTTAGAGGTTAGACTTCATGAGGCACTAGATTTAAACTTAGTAATCCCTTTTCACTACTTTGGAATCACCGATGTGGAAGGGGTAGATCTTAGCGGAGTTAGCCTTGATAATATTACTGAAATTACTAAGAGACTGAAGGTTAATGAAAGAGTGGATTTTATCATTGATAAGATGAATTTTTATGGTCACGATGGAGATTCCCTAAAATGTGTAGGCTTTTGCGCTAGTATTGAACATGCAGAATTTATGGCTGTGGAGTTTAATAAAAGAGGAATAAACAGTGTATGTCTAACTGGAGATGATAAACCAGGAGAAAGACAAAAATACATAGATAAGCTTCAGGATGATGGAGATGACTTAAAGGTAATCTTCACTGTGGATATATTTAACGAAGGGGTGGATATTCCCTCTATAAATACAGTTTTAATGCTAAGACCCACTGATTCCCCTATTGTTTTTATACAACAATTAGGTAGAGGACTAAGAAAGCATCAGGATAAAAGCTTTTTAACGGTTTTGGACTTTATAGGAAATCACAATAAGGCTTTCTTAATTGCCATCGCCTTAAATGGATCTAGATTCTACGACAAGGATAGTTTAAAGGTTGCAGTTGCCACTGAGTTTGCCAGTGTTCCTGGGTGCACTCATATCCAAATGGATAGAATCTCCCAAGAAAGAATACTTCAGCAGCTTAATAATGAAAACTTTAACTCTATGAAGTATTTAAAAGAGGAATATCAGGAATTTAAGAGGATGCGTAATGGCAAAGTTCCCTATTCCTTAATGGATTATATTAAATATGAAGGAGCTCCTGATCCTAATAAATTCATTAAAAGAGAAAAAACTTACTTAGGATTTCTAGCTAAAATGGAAAAGGATGAAGAATTAGAAGGTTTACTTTATACAAGTGATTTCTTTAAGCTATTAAAGGAACTTTCTAGTAAGCTTCCTTTAAAAAGAGTCTATGAATTTGCCATAATTAAATATTGCTTAAATCATCACAATCTTTCACTAGAACAAGGCAGAAATGAAATCTTAAAGTACATTTCAACTGTGACGGATGAGGACATTTTGCACAGCTTTAGATTCTTAAATGGAGAGTTTTATGATTCCTCTCAGCTTAAAAGCAATATTAAATCCTTTAATCTTATAGATGGTATTTTACATACTACAGAGGAATTTAAGACTATAATTTCAGTGGATAAGTTTAGGTTTTACATTGAGGATGTACTTAATTATGGCATAGTAAGGTATGAAAAAGAATTTGGCACTGACTACCATGGTATGCCCTTCTTTAAACTTTACGAACAATATCAAATGGTGGATGCGGCTCTACTTTCTAATTATACTAAAATTCATAGTTCCTTCAGAGGTAGCGGTCTTATAACCAATGGTAATAATTATTTCCTTTATATTGACCTTCATAAAGAAGAAGATATAAAGGAAAGCATCAATTATCAAGATAAGTTCCTCAGCAGAAGAGTTTTTCAGTGGCAAACACCAAACAATACCTCCCAAGGTTCTGAAAGAGGTAAAAATATCATCTTTAATAGGGATAGAAACATTAATCTTCATCTTTTCATAAGAAAGTATAAAGAAATCGATGGAAGTGTGGAACCTTATATTTATATCGGTAAAGGTGATACCTTTGAATTTAGTGGTGAAAAACCAATTACTGTGCACCTAAAACTAGAACATGAAATTCCTCAAAGCTTATATAATGAATTTGTAAAAAAGGTATAGTATGATTTTCAAAAGCTCCCTTTATGGTGCACAGTGTTATTGATTAAACTGTATACCACAAAGGGAGCTCTGTATTACTGTAGCTATAGCTTTTTTATAGCATTTCCTTAACTAAAAGCTCAACAGCTGGCACATCTGCTGGAGCCCAGCTAAGGGATTTTAAGTTTTCCTTCTTAAGCCATATAAGCTTATCATGCTCCGATGCTACAGGCTCACCTTCTACAATACGGCACTTAACCGTAATTAAATTAACAATAAAGTTATCGTACTCATGAGTATTATCATGAAAAACTTCTTTAAATTCAATGTGACAGCCTAGTTCTTCTCTAATTTCTCTAACTATAGTGTCACTAACTTCCTCGCCCTGCTCAACCTTGCCACCTGGAAATTCCCACTGGTTTGGGATAGACATTTTTGTGGACCTTAAAGCACATAAAACCTCTGAGTTTTTATTTTCAATAATTGCACCTACAACTTTAACTAGTTTTTTCATTTGAAACACCTCGGCAATAGTTTAACATATTGGGTGGGAGTTTTGAATATCTTCAATTGTAAATTGTATTACGATTATTAAAGTACTTAATTAAAAAACTCAGAAACTCTAATTATTTCTCCTGAAGGAGTAATTGTTGCTTCTGCAATGCTCCTTTTACTCTTTGCTAAATATTCCTTAACTAAGTGGTACCCGATGGTGTACCCTGCATTAGCTGATAAGCCTACTGGATTATATCCTTGTTTTTTAGCAACTTCATCCCCAAACATATAAGCTGATACTTCTGCAAAGCCTTTAGTTTTTCTGCCCTCTTTAATTACTTCCCTTGAGTATTCCATTTCTTCTTCATCAAAATTTTCAACCCAAGGACCTATGAATTCTCTTCCATAGATTTCTTCTGCAAAGCATTCAGCTAAACCTTCTATTACCAAATATTCTTCTACTGTCACATCCCCATGATTGAATGGTTCAAAAGTAAAACGAACATTATGATTAAACTCATGAGCTAAGGCTGATTTTAACCTATTTTTATTAAATTCATTAGGAACAACCATTAGCATAATATATCCAGGTATTCCCCCAAACCCTGAATATCCTTTATTTGTTTCCATCTCTCTACTGTCTTCATCCCCTAAAAGAATGCTTAAGTTAATTTCTTCTAGTGGGATAGAATAACCTATGTTCTCAAATTCTCGAACTCCCTTTTTTATTACTTCTTCATATTCTTCAAAGATTCTAGTTTCAATAAGTTTTGATAAATTATCGCTGACTTGCTGAATTGATTTTCTTGGTGTCCAAATTCCTAACATCTCTGATGCCATAACAACATCGTATCCATTAGGTGTTGCTGCCTTTAAGGGCACATTTAAATAATCCCACATTGTTTTTAATGGCTGCATCAATTCATATCTGAAAGAATTCTCACTACCTTTTCCATGTAAACACTTCTCATAGAACTCTAAGCTATTAATTAAGTTGACTCTTAACTTCTCCATACTATCGCCTCCCTATATAACAGCTTAATTCTTTACGTAGCGTCAATGTCAAGGATTTTTTTGCTTTCAATAATAAATGCTGAAGCTGATTCATTAACGACATCCAGAAACTTACTTATATTTTGAGATAAAAGAAGTTTGAAGATAACAAAAACCATGCAGTATCACCCACATGGTTTCACATTTTAATTCACTACTTCTTTCGCTAATTCTTTAACTCTTTCTAGGCTTAATTCTGTTGTTTCTGCCACGATCTCAATATTAAAACCTTTACGAAGTAAATTTCTAGCTATATTTTCTTTTTCTTTCTGAGCTCCCATTTTTTCAACCTCTGGGTCATAAAAACTTTTAAACATAGTTTCAACCTCCTTACTTAATCCTTTATAGTAATTATAGTTATCTATAAAATAATCATTTAAATTCTGTACTATTGCTAGCATTTCATTATAATCTTCTAATGTAATTTTATCATATTTATAGGCTTCACTGATAGCTTGAAGAGTATTTTTTATTGTTATTAATATGTGTTCATTAATTTTATCTACCTTAAGCTTCTTCTAGTGTTCTGGTTGTTTACTATCCATTAGTCTTTCCATAAATCTTCTATAATTGAAAAGCTCAACAGCTGGAACATCTGCCTAAGCCCAGCTTGAAGACTTTTACTATTCTCACTTACTTGTTTGCGTATTTCATCCCTAAGAATATCGCAAGCTTTTTTCATTTTATTCCACTGTATAAGTACTTCATAATTATGGTATAATTGTAAAGTACAATTCAATAGTTAATCGTGGGCTACTGGTATCACTTGCCTCTTTTTGAAGGGAGGTGATACTTATGAGTAATGATGTTTTAACGTTACTATTTACTGGTGGATTATTTTTATTGGCGCTATTAACATTTATAGTGTTACTTATGGATAAAATATCAAAAAAATAGTAGCCCCGACTCGCAATTGGAAGCTACTATTTTTATAAACTAAAAATTTAGTGATACCAGTTGCCTAAGCAACTAGAATTGTATATTAGTAGAGTGTTGACGCACTCTACTTTTTTTATTATTTGTATTTCTTACTTATATTATATCAAATTTTAATAAAAAATAAACCTATATAATTTTAATATTTATTATGTCCGCTACAACAAGATAAATGAACCCTAAGTATAACATAAAAAACCTCCATTATTTCTTTCTCCAACGTTTTAAATTTGGCATATAGCTCATCATGTTAATTCTTGCAGTTTCTGCATCTGGACAATCTTCACTTATTCTAAAAGGGATACAGCTTTCAATCATTTCTTCTAAAGTTTCATCTTTTATAAAGTTGCCATTAGAAAAACAATAACAGCAATAGTCTGCACTTCTTGATCCATCTGAATTTTTTCCTAGGTCTTTCTCATCCTCTAAAGGCATACCACAGCTTTGACATATTTTTTGTTCCATAATCTATCTCTCCTTACTATAAATTACTACTTCTGCTTTATCTTACCATTCTAAAGTTGACACCAGTCTGTCAACTTTAAAGATAATTTTCATAAGCTTCTTTAAATTTATTAGCAATTTCAACTTTTAAGGATTCAGGAGAAATAACTTTAGCATGATTTCCAAAGGACATAATCATTCCATAAAGCCACTGATCTTTGGGGTAATTTAATGATACAGTGAAACTTCCATCATCATTACATGTAATTTCATGTTCTTCAAAAGAATCAAATACTTGATATGCCCTACACTTATCTATTTTCATAGAAAATGAAATTTTATTTTCTGGATCATCTGTATATTTATCAAGGTCTTCTTTATCTGCCATTTTAAACTCTTTCTTTTCAAAAGACTCATCCAGGCATTGAACTCTTTTCATTCTTGTCAATTTAAATACCCTAATTCCTTGTTTTTCTTCACAGTACCCTCTTAAATACCATGCATATCCTTTAAACCAAAGCTGTATTGGCTCTACTCTACGAGTTGAAAACTCCCCATGTCTACCATAGTAATCAAATTTTAATACACGGTTTTTTACAGTTGCAAATTTAATTGTTTGAAATAACTCTTGACGCTGATTACTCCAATCAGAAAAATCTATTGAAACCCAATTTGGATTTTTTATTTGGAATTGCCCCGATAATTTAACTAACAAATCATTAATTTCGCTTTTCTCTACCTCTTGTACACTTTGAAGGGCTGTTAAAATCTCAAGTTGTTCCTCTTTAGATACAATACTTTTTTCAAAGACAAACTTATCAAGAATTGCAATTCCTCCATACTTTCCTTTTTTAGCATATATAGGAATTCCCGTCATACTTAACATTTCCACATCACGATAAATAGTTCGTACAGATACTTCAAAGTGTTCTGCTAGCTCACTAGCTTTTATACATCTTTTTTCCGATAGTAAATACACTATTTCAAATAATCGCTTCAATAAATCTCCCCCAAAACAGTAATTTTTTTTAAAATCTCCCTCATTAATAGCCCTCATATTTAGGTTCCATTTTTCACATTATGATTCATATTATAACATTTTAAAAACGCAAGCTTTATTTAACAATAAAGTTTTAAGTGAAAAGTTTTAATAAGATTCTGTAAGATTTAAGTCTGCCATCTTTTTTAAGTGACAGTTACTTAGCATAGGTAAGTTGCTTTAGTGTAACAAACGTACTCTATTCATAAAGCTACCTTTGCTTTACCAAATCGGATTTGTTTAGTTCAAGTCTGCTTTCAAAGTTTCTAAGTAAAATTAACTTTTTCATTATTTAAAGCTGACAAAAACCATGTGGCATTTGCCCACATGGCTTCATATTTAAATTTATTAATTCTTTAACTCTTTCTAGACTTTATAGTACTCTTTTGATACTTTAGTTGTCGCCCCGTTAATAATGAGAGAATCATTATACTATATCCTAATTATTTAATTAGAAATACTGATGTCTCCAGAACTTGTATTGGCAGTAATTTTCTTATAAGGACCATTCCCAATCTTGGCAGCTGCTTCATGATGATTTTTATCCTTGTAATTCAAATCCAGGTTAGAATTTATATCACCAGAACTACATTTTCCTTTAAATTCTAAGCTCATGCCCTTTTGTATTGTAAGCTTAACGTCTCCAGAAGTAGCAGTTACTTCTGAATACTCTTCAATGTCCTTGTATTGTAGTTTTATATCCCCTGAAGATGTGTCTACCTTACCTGATCCAGTTAGTGAGTTAATCTTAATATCTCCAGAAGTAGCTTTTATTTTGTAATCAGAAGTTGTTAAAGTTTCTATATTAATGTCTCCAGAGCTAGTTACCATATTAATACCTTTAGCATCTAAATTATACTTTGTTGCAATATCTCCAGAGCTAGCAGAAACATTTGCATTGCTTAATATCATATCAGAATCAAGTTTAATATCTCCTGAAGATGTTTCAATATCTAAATCTGAATTATAATTTTTAGGAAGGTATATTTCAATTACCTCTTTAAAGTATCCAAAGCTCCAAGTATTAGATAAGTTTCCAAACTTTCTTTTTTCTATTGTAATTTGGTTATTCCCTTGTATTACTTGGAATTTTTCATCATCTTTTAAAGTCTTAGTTGATTTTTGAATTATTCTCATATTCTCTTCATCTGTAGCCTTAACTACTATATCACTACTTGAGAAATTGATGACTATTTTATTTACGCCCTTTATCTGTAAACTTTCCTCTTTTTGAACTGCAATATTAGAGTCTATTATACGATTAGTGAAGTGGAAACCCCCACTGATTCCATTTGAATTAGTAATACCAAGGATTAAAATTGCTGTTAATCCCAGTGCAACAAGGCTCCACATTGCGATTCTTATAATTTTTAAATTTCTATTCATTCTTTTTGCTTCCTTAATTGAAAAACTAATGTAATAACCCTCTCAATTGCAGCACCAATTATAAATAAAATCCAAGAAAATGACCATATGCGCAATGTAAAGCTTAAAAGGAAATATAGAGTTATTATAACTAGCCACATTATTGATTTTATTGAATTTACTACTTCTTTTTCTGTATTATTAGCGGACTTCCATTCCTTAAATTCCTCAACAATTGTATCATCAGCTTTAATATATTTAGGACGAGAAACTGCATTATATATTATTAGACAAGTTGCCAAAGCATCTATTGTTAACATTATGCATATTGCTATGTCACCACTTACTCTAAATACGCTAGTAAGCAATATTAAAATAACAACACTCATAATATACATGCCTATAGAAATCGATAATATAAATGCTCTTTTTTCACGATCTTGTCTCATCTGCTCTGGGTTAAATTCATAACTATCCTTTAGACTTATTATTAATTCATCGATATCCCCTATACCTGCTAAGGCAATATTAAAAGCCTCTTCTTCACTTTTCCCACTAGCTACCAAGTCATTATATCTATCCATAAGATTTGCTAGTAGCTCTTCTTTAAGCTCCCTTGCCCTACTTGTTTGTGGTGCATTTTCAAATAATTCGTTCAACTTAACACGAAACTTTTCAATCATTTTTATTACCCCCATAAATTAATGTATCAATTAATTTTTTTGCATCTTCCCAATCTGTTTTATATTGCTCCAATGCAGCTCTTCCAAGTGACGTTATTGCATAATATCGTCTTCTCGCTCCTGTGGTTTGATCTCCCCAATATGAATTAATTAAAGTAGCTTCCTCTAGTCTCCTAAAGGCTGAATAAAGAGTTGCTTCTTTAAGCTCGTATTTATTGTCTGTCTTTTGTTGAATTGATTTATTTATCTCATACCCATAACTATCCTTTTCTGCCAAGTAGGATAAAATAATGGTTTCTGTATGTCCTCTTATGATATCTGAGGTTATTGACATACTGTTCCCCCTCTCTGCCGTGTTATTTTCCATTTTTTACTTATACATATATTATATTCTTACATACCTCGCCTGTCAATGTATGTTTTATTTTTATGTATATATTTTATAAAAAATCCCTATAGCTTTACTATAAAATAATAGCTAACCTTTATATTAATAATGAAGGTTAATTATTAGTAAAAATAAAAAGCCAAATCTTATTTTTAAGATTTAGCTTTTTAAAAAATCCCCCATTCATTTTCTTTTCAAAGAATCCATTTCTTGCACTCACCATGCGAAAACTACTAAGTATTTGTTTATACAAAACTAAGTAATTGATAATTGTCTTTACAAAATCATAATTCAAGTTTATAAAAGACTTCATCCTCTGCTTCAAAACCAGTAATAACTTGCTTAAAACCAAAATGTGAATATAAGTTTAGATTTGTCTTACTCTCAGGATGGAAACTAATCCATATATCTTTATGCTGTCCCTGATTTTTAATTATTTTTATTAATTCACTTAAAGCTAATTTCCCATACCCATTCCCCTGATATCTTTCATCAATCATCAGACGCATAATCCACATAGTTCCATCATATGTGGGATCATCATCATGTAATGTACCATACATAGAAAACCCTATCATATTATCGCCTATATAAATCCCTAAGGCAGTCCAATGGGGATTAAACTTCCACTCTGCAATTGATTTAAGATTTGAGTGTGGGAGATATTTTTCTTGTTCCCTAGAAACTTTCAATTCAATGCACTCTTCCCAATTTTCTATAGTAATTTCTTTAAAATATATCCTCATTAATAGCCCCCTTAGTTAAGTTCCACTTTTTACATTATAATTCATATTATAACATTAATAATATAAAAGCTTTATTGGACAATGTAGTTTTAATCGAAAAGTTTTAAAAGATGACAAAAGGCATATAGTATTGCCCCCATGAGTTAATAATTTCAATTCATCTATCTTTTCATAGAGATAAGGATATTTGCTTTGTGTTAAGAACTCTACAGAAATGTTTTTTAACTACCCCACCTAGTCTGTTTAAGCTATAATAGAATATAAATTGGGGAATTTAGCATTTTATTTTGTAGTTACTGCAATTAATAAATATGCTATGGATTTATAGGGGGAATTTTTATGATAACTTCAAGGAATTATGAGCAGGGAGATTATGAAAAGATAATCCACTTTTTAAGGGATTTGTACAAACTAAATAATAATAGATATTGGATAATGCCGCAGTTTTGGGATGACAATGAGAATTATGATCCTAAAGAAACTGAGATATGGCATAACAGAATTAAAATTTGGGAGGATTCTGGTAAAATAGTTGCTGTAGGTAGTACAGCTTATGATTTTGGCGAGTACTTAGATGTTCATCCCGATTACTATGAGCTAACAAATGAAATGATAGACTGGTCAGAATCACTGGACTGGGGAGAAAATGAGTTAGTAACTGGCCCTAATGGAGAAAATATGGTGTATATTTGGTCAACAGAGGCTAATAAATATAGAAATGAAGTTTTAGAAGCAAGAGGCTATAAGAAGCCACCAGTGCCTATTTTTGTTAATGAGCAATCTTTAGAGGGTGAAATTGAAAAACCTGAAGTGCCAGAGGATTATACTGTTCATTCTATGAGTGAGGATATTGAATTAATAAAACGCTATGAATTAGGCTATAAAATATTCAATTCTGTTGAAAGCTATGAGCCAAATATTCCAGAGTATTTTTATGCACGACTAAATGCACCTATGTATAGAAAGGATTTGGATATTGTTACAAAGTATAAGGATGGTACTTTAGCCTCCTGCTGTATTCTATGGTTCGATGAAGAGACTCTGACAGGGGTACTTGAACCTGTGGGCACACATCCTGACCATAGAAAAAAAGGCCTTGGAAAGGTTGTAATCCTTGAGGCTTTGAATAGACTTAAGGCTCTTGGTGGAAAAGCTGCCTATGTAATATGTCATGGTGAAGATCGAATGGCTTTCTACAGTTCTACTGGCTTTAAGTGTTATGATAAAGGCGGTTTTTGGAGGAGAGCTCTTTAATTTCACTAGATAGCTTAAGGTCTTTCAGATTATTTTTACTTAAATAAAAACTAAGCCTCTATTTATAGGGAACCAGAGTTAAAACTTAACTTATACATGAGTCCTATACTGGTTCCCTTAAGGGTTTATCATAATGAATAAGTTAAAACTCCATCAAGGAACCCTATAGTTGTAAGTTATACTAAACTAAATAGAGGCTTCTTTAAATTTCTTATAATTATTTTTCTAAAAGATCTGCATGTGGCCATGCTTTTTGTCCTTTTTCAAGAATGAATAATCTATCTTCTTTTATTCCTTTTGTTTTTAAATAATCATAAGTTCTTTCAGCTCCACCTGCTCCACCTGGACAAACTATAACTATAGGTGCAGTTCCTTCAAGTTTTGGAAGTGCAGCATCAAGCTTTTTCTTCTCATCATCAGTCTTCACTGGATAAGCATAAGTTGGAATAACACCTTTTATGTGATGCTCCTTATACTCATTTTCTACTTGAATATCTAAAAGAATCATATCCTTTTTCTTTTCAATGCTTTCCTTCACTTGATCAGCTGTATAGTATTTAAATTTAGCTTCAGTTGTTTGAGTTTGTTGAGCTGTGGAAGCCTGTTGAGTTCCTGCTGCTTGTGTTGCTCCTGTATCCTTTTTTGCTGAGCAGCCTACAGCTAAACCTGCTACTAGAACCGCTGTCATTACTAAGCTTACTATTTTTTTCATACTTATTTCCTCCTATTTTGGATATATAAACCAAATATCAAATGCCATAATTATATTAACATAGCTTGGCTATAATTCCTTATGGAAGTTTCCAATAAACACGTTTATATCCATTACATTTATCAATAGTTAAAATTTCTTACACATATAAAGTTAAACTATAATAATTAAGGCTTTAATGATGGAAATTGGTTTTATTCATTATTAATAACCTTAAGAGAAAATTCTTTAAAGAGATTTTCAAATAAGCCTTTTATTTGTGAATCTACTTGAAATTCTCTGCAAAACCTATGAAATATTAATTTTATATCCCCCTCAAAGTTATTACTATAACTTAAATTCGTAATACCTAATGAATTAAGCCCTTCTTTAATTTCATCTAAAAGCCCATATGCACTGTGAGTTTTATTTGATAGGTATTTTATAGTTCCTCGATGAAGTAATCTTAATACCTTATACCATTCTGGTCTATTCGGCATATAGTTAGATTCTACCTGTTTTCTTATTACATTTTTATTATCTATAATAAAGTTTTCATCATATCTTAAAAGAACTATACTATTTTCTAAATCTTGTTGTGAAATTGTTTCTCTTATCTCAAGATCTACTGAAGTGCTATCCTCATAAGCTAAGATTAATATACCTTTAGGATTTTCAGTAAAGTTTGTCATTACAGGATTACCATAAAGTGAAATAATCTCATCAACTTTAGAACCATCAAGGTTACCTAAAATTATTAAGTCAATATCAGAAAATTTTGTTGCTGTACCTTTTGCTAATGACCCTTTCAAAATCATAGAGAATTTATTACTTTTACAAAATTCATAAACACATTCAATATAATTTTTATAGTTTACTGATGGATAATCTATTTCAAAATTAAACATAATACTCTCCTTTATAATTTATAAACTTCTTTTAAAGAATACACACTTGAGCTTGGCTTGTTATGAGATTATCTGTTTTTACCTCTTAAATGGTTTTTTTATTTCCTCATTTAGTAATTCAAAGTAAGCATTCACTTTACGGAAGGCAGTCCCCATGATTTCACTTTTTCTATAATCTCTTAGTTTTTCCTAATCATATCCTCTATGAATATATTTACTGTGTCCCATCATCTGTAGCTTCAAATGGTGTTTTATATTATATTACTCTCAATGCGCTTCATAACTCCATTTTCCATAAGGTCATACATTAATGAAACTAAATCTTCTGCAGGTAATATTTTATCTTCCCTGAACCAATAGCTCATTATGCCTATCATGGCTGAAAGAACAAACTCTAGGATAAAATCAAATTCTATAGGGTCTATGTTGTATTTTCCAAGGAAGGCTTCTTTAATCACAGGCTTTGTTGAGTTTTTCAATTTGCTTGCAAATGCTGGGTCTCCATTATCCCCAAGGAGGATGGAATAGTACTTACTGTTTTCCTCGTAGAGAGCCATAAACATATCAAGAGGCATTCCCGCCTTTTCATTTGCAATAGAAATTGGAGGCAGTTCGTCAATTGCTGGTATAAGAGCTTCTTCAAGCTTCTCCAATACATCATAAACATCTGTAAAATATTCGTAGAAAGTTCCCCTGTTATAGCCTGCCTTTTGTGTTACTTCCTTTACAGTTATTTTCTCAATTCTTTTTTCGCAGTATAAGGCCCAAAATGCATCAACTAAGTTCTGCCTGGTCTGTGCAGTTACCTCTGGTTGTTTTCTCATTTTTACACTCCTGTTCTATATTCTTCACCTATAATAAAATCCGACATTAGGCATAGGATTGTTGGTTGATAGGTTGGTAAAACCAAATTATACTTTAAACATACAACAAGTTGTCGGATAATACAAGGAGGATTAATATATGATTACAATACTATGTTCAGGTTCAAGAGGAGATTTTCAGCCCTACATTGCTCTTGCTCAAGAGCTAAAGAAATTAGGAAAAGCTGTGCGAATCACTGGCATGAGGGAATTTGAAACCTTTGTTAAAAGTTACGGTATAGATTTTTACCCGATACAAGTAGATTTTAAATCCCTTAATGTGGATGAAAACATGCTTAAGGAAGCCCAGTCCGCTGATAATCCATTAAAGATGCTTTTAACTTTCAACAAAATGAAAAAATATGGATTAAGTATAGCCAATGAATTCTATGCTGCTTGTGAAGGAAGCGAATTAGTTATTTATCATCCTGGCTGTACCATTGGTTATTTTGCTGCTGAAAGACTTGGTATACCAGCTATTTTAGCTTCTCCTTTTCCAATGCACAAAACTAAGGAACAGACCTCTGTAATTCAGTATGGAAGAGTAAAATCCACCCCATTAAGAAATATAATCAGCTATGAAATGCTTCAAGGCATGTTGTGGCTAGCATCAAATAATTCAGTAAAGTACCTTTGGAAGAAAGAGTTCGGTGGACTTCCAAAAAACTTTGGTAAACCTTATGAGCGTCACAAAGATAAAAAACATCCTGCGGTAATATCCTGCAGTAACTTTGTTTTCAAAAGACCAAAGGATTGGAATGAGAATATACACCAATATGGATACTGGTTTGTAAAGGAGCCAACTGTATATGTCCCTTCAAAGGAACTATGTGACTTTTTAAACTCTGGTGAGAAGCCTGTTTATATTGGGTTTGGAAGCGTATTTCATAAAGATCAGAAGGAAACCTTATCTAAGCTGATTATTGATGCTCTTGCAAAAGCTAATAAACGTGGAATAATCTGTGGAATGGGTAAACTTGATAATCTACCAAGTAATATAATAGCTATTGATAGCATACCTCATAGCTGGCTTTTTAATAGAGTAGCTGCAGTATGCCATCATGGTGGAGCAGGTACTACTTCAGCTGGATTTGCAGCTGGTGTTCCAAGTGTTATTATACCTTTTGCCAATGACCAACATGCTTGGGCTCATAGAGCTTATGACCTTAAAGTTGGCTCAAAGCCAATTACTATAAAGAAACTAACATCAGATAACCTTGCAGAAGCAATTGAATATGCACTTCAGGATAAAATTATTGAAAATGCAAAGAAGCTAGCAGCAGACATAGCTACTGAAAATGGAGCTAGAGATTGTGCAAAGGTTATTGTAGAGAGTCTAAGGAGGTAATTCTATGAAAGAACTTCATAAATGGCAAAAACCCTTCTTTACAATGTATATAGGTCAAGGATTTTCTCTACTAACCTCCAGTGCCGTTCAGTTTTCAATAATCTGGTGGATTACTGTTCAAACAGGTTCTGCCATGGCTCTTACAGTTGCAAGTATAGTTGGACTCTTGCCTCAAGCAGTAATTGGTCCCTTTGCTGGAGTTTTCATAGATAGATATAACCGTAAAACTATATTGATAATTGCCGATAGTGCCGTTGCAGTATCCAGCATAGTATTAGGTCTATCCTTCTTTTTTACTACCCCTTCCTTGACCTTTATTTACTTTATTTTATTTGTTAGAGCCTTAGGGGAAACCTTCCACAAGCCAGCAATGCAAGCGGCTATTCCTCAAATTGTTCCTGCAAATCAGCTTACTAAAGTTGGAGGTGTTGGGCAAATGATTCAGTCTGCCTGCTCTATGGTTGGTCCTATGTTAGGCGCCTTTTTAATGAGCATAACCTCTCTTCAGTATGCAATGTTTGTAGATGTACTTGGAGCTGCATTGGCTGTACTCACACTTTCTTCAGTTAAAATTGTTAAGCATAATGTAATTTCATCCAAATTAACTATTATGGCTGATATGAAGGAAGGTTTAAGCTCTATAAAATCAAATAAAGCCCTCGTGAAGGTATCCATTCCAATCCTTCTATCAACTATTGTCTTTGTACCTATGGGTACACTGTTACCCTTAATGGTAAAGGAATATTTTCATGGCACAGCTTGGCACAACGGAGTTGTTCAAACCCTTTTTTCTAGTGGAATGCTTATAGCTGCTATGCTAATAAGTATCACTGGAGGGATGAAAAAGCAGTTTCTCATGATTTCGGTGGGTATATTTACCTTAGGAGTTTGTGCCTTAGTTGGAGGGATTCTTCCTTCTAGTGCCTTCTTTATGTTCTGTATAGTTGTTTTCATAATGGGCACAACTGGAATGCTGTCTAATATTCCTTTCACTGCTTTTATACAAAAGACAATCCCTGAGAAAAACTTAGGCAAAGTTATTTCCCTTGTAACCAGTGTAATGAGCTTTGCAGCTCCTGTGGGAATGCTTATAGCTGGACCATTATCTAGTCTGATAGGTATCAGCAATTGGATGAAATCAGCGGGGGTGTTGATGCTTGTAGTTGGAGGACTTTGTTATATTCTTACAAGAAAGTATGATGAAATAACTTACGAAGAGGTGATTTTAAGTGAATAAAATCTTTAAAGGACTTTTGCTTATGTTAATGCTCCTACTATCCCCTTTGGCAGCTTTAGCTGTGTTAGGTGTAGCTTATATTACAGTTAGAATGACTAGCGGTTTAGAATTTCTAGCAGCTGTGAGCTCCTTCAAAGCAATAATTTATACTCTTAAGCCTTACTTTGCGTACTTAACCATAATTCCAGCAGCCTTATTTACAATTGTCCAACTTAAGAAAAAAACTAAATTCCATACTTTGAAAAAATAAAATAAGCTTATACTTTGCTTATATAAGATTTCTATGGAGCTTGCAATTTCATGTTTCTATAGTATTGTTTTTGTTAAAATAAAAAACCACTTAATATTTGGACTTTTAATTCCAGGAAGTGATTTCATTTAATAAGATAGACAAGCTCAATTTTCATAAGCATATGTTATAAGTTGTTCAAAACATCAACAAGCTTTTACGTTTAAGGATATATGGAATACTTAGGTTGTTTATCTATATAGCTAGTGAAACTTAATACAGTTTTACTAGCTACTTTCCAAGTGCTTTGTTTATCTAGTTAGGCATGATTTTATCTACTTAAGCCCTAGTTCCATTCCAGCTAAAATTAATAAATCCACCACATCTCTGCAGCAGATTTTTTAAAAATAGCTTCAACTATTTAAATTTAATTTTAAATTTATTACTTTATAAATTCAGACTTTAGAATTGCATACTGATACGTATCTTTCCATATAGGATTACCTTCTTCATCCTTAAAGAAATAAACATTTTCAAGCTGCATTGCCTCTCTTCTCATGCCTAATCTTTCAAGTAACTTCCATGAATTAGGGTTCTTAGGATCACAATGTGCAACTATTCTTCTTACTCCAAGGGTAGTAAATGCATATTTCATTAGCTCAAGGGCACTTTCTGTGGCATAGCCTTTTCCCCAGTATTTATCATTAAAAACATAGCCAATTTCCCAAGTTCCAAAATCCCCTTCTGAAAAGTATAGATTTCCTATAAGTTTTCCATCTTTTAAGCATACTGCAAAAAACCTCTCGTCACTTTCTCGTATTTTAGCTTCTTCATAAGCTTCGTCTTTCGTAAGCGGTTTATATGGCTCAAATTCCAGCACTTTTGGATTTGAAAAGTACTCATATAAATCTTCCCCATCATTTTCAGAAAATCTGCGTATTATTAAACGGTCTGTGTATAATTCTTTCATAATTAAAATCTCCCCCATAAATAATTCCCTATGCTATTCTTAAAATATAAATACAAATGTAAATAAATTGATTATATATAATATAACACTTTTGTTAAATACTGTATACAATGATTCTATTCTCTTATCACTTATGATTTGGTATTTTCACTTATAAAAATGCTCTAACCATAGACTTCCTATATACAATAGAAGTAAGCTATTCTTAAATTTATGTTTCCTTTATATTTTTGTAAAATATAGCTAGTAAAACTTAATGCAATTTTACTAGCCACTTTTGTATTATATTATTTGCCTAATTAGGCATCTTTTTAACTATCTAAGAATCAATCCTTCCCTTCTACTCCAAGTTAACTTCTTAAAAAATTACTAATAAGTTCATTAACCATCTCTGGATTATCTTGATTTGAGTTATGACCTGCATTACTAATAAAATGGAGAGTGCAGTTGCTATCGCTTTTTTCCCAAGGCTCAGCCACCTTTTTTATATTACCTGTTTTTTCATCTACCCCACAGAGCAACAATACAGGTTTTTTGAACTTATATTGTGGGTCATAATGAAGACAAGTTGTTGCTTCCATTATAACATCAATGAAGGTTTTTTTATCCATTCTATTAAAGCATTGCTTAACATATTCCCTTACCTCCTCTTTGTTAGCACAAGCATTAGCACTTTGCTTTATTAGGACCTTCCAAGGGTAACAGTTAAATAAAAGCCTACTGCTTTTCAATAAACACTTTTCCATAAATGTTAGTTTTCCAGTATTTTTTGTACAATCAATTAATATTAATTTCTCCACTCGTTCAGGATAAATATAATCTATCTCTTGGGCTAAATTTCCTCCAATAGATTGTCCAATAAGAATTGCTTTATTTATGCTATAAATTTCATATATTTTTTTACAGTCGCTAATCATATCTTTAAAGGAAAACTTTGCTTCTGGATCTAATTTAGACAAGCCATGTCCACGATTGTCCCATGCAATTATATTATAGGTGTCATCAAAAATCTTATATTGCTCTTCAAACATTTCATGGTCAACACCAGCTCCATGAAAAAATATAACCCATTTATCTTCTGTTCCTTTTCTATACCAATAATGAATTTCACAATTCAAATTATGAAATGTTAAATGTTCCATTCTCTTGTCCATTTTATTATCTCCTTTCCAATAAATTTAAAAAGCATTCTTTATAATAATGCTTTTTCAAGGATTCCATCATAACTTCAAACTCTCTAACCCCCTGAAGAATCTTTTCAGTATTTAAATCTTCTCTTCCTCTCATGACACCTTCAGCCATAGAAAGTACTAACTTAAGCAAAATTGCTACATCACCAGGATTTTTAAATTTATTATAATCAACAACCTTCAAGAATTCCTCTTCTCCTATACTCATTATCATTCTTTTCTTGTGATCTAATTTACTTTTGATTCCTTCATTAGTTTCATAGTAGGCTCTCGTGATAAATTTATATAAATATGGATACTCAGCTATGACTTTCATTCTTCCTTGGATTCTCATATTAATTAAGTCAAAAAAGTCATATACTTTTTTCCCATTTAGTTGTACCTTATATCCGTTTAAAAATTCTATAGAAGTGTCAAATAAGAATAAATAATATTCCTCCTTATTTCTAAAGTAATAAAACAGCAAGGATTTAGATATTCCAGCTTCGTTAGAAATCGCAAGCATAGACGCTTTATTATAGGGGGATACTGCAAATACTTTGTATCCAGCATTAATTAAATTCTTTTGTTTTTCTAATGGCAACTGAAAATAAGATTGATTCATTATATTCTCCTTTATTGACCAAAACAGTCAGTAGATTATATTTTTATTATAAATCCACTGACCGTTTTTTAGAAGATACTTACAGCTCCTCATCTATGAACTCTAAATAAATCATTATTATATTTAAAGCTTTTCAAATACTTCTCCAAATTACTTCCTTTTAAACAAGAATTTCTCTATATCTCGATTTATTTTTTGCAGTAATACTTATAATAAACTATAATATCCTTAAGCTTATAGATTTTTACAAAGGAAGTGAATCTATGTCAAAGATAATTATTATAGAAGATACTGAAACCATAAGGGAAGAACTAAAAGTCTTTTTAACAAGATGCGGCTATGAGGTTCTTGCTCCCTCAAGCTTTGAAAACATTGTTGATTACATACTAAAAGAAGCACCAGATTTATTACTTTTAGATATAAACCTTCCTATTTTTGATGGTTATCACATATGCAGAGAAGTAAGAAAAACTTCAGATATGCCTATTATTGTGGTAACAAGCAGAGACAGTGAGATGGATGAACTTATGAGTATGAATTTAGGTGCTGATGATTTTATTACAAAACCATATAATACTCAAATTCTTTTAGCAAGGATTGCTTCTATTTTGAGAAGAGCTCAAGGCTCTGCTCCTCAAGACACCATGTATTATTATGATTTAAAACTTAATTTATCAAATAGTTCAATTACTTACAAGGATAGTACTGTGGAACTAACAAAAAATGAGCTTAAAATACTTTCTTGTTTGATTAAAAATAAAGGTAAAATAGTGTCTAGAGATGATCTAATGGATTTTATGTGGAACTCGGATATTTTTGTAGATGATAATAATTTATCTGTTAATGTTACAAGATTAAGAAAGAAACTAGAGGAAGTTGGAATGAAGGAAACCGTAGAAACCAGACGTGGACTTGGGTATATCCTGCCATGAGTTTAAAAGATTATTTAAAAGACAGATTTTTATTTCTGTTAATCAACTTTATATTATTCATTATCATAAGTGCCATAATGGTTCTTATTAACATTGGAGCCAATATGATTGTCCTAGTTTTCTCTATATGGTTTTTCCCCCTTTTTTCTTTTATTATTGTAGAATATGTTAAGTCGAAAAGATTCTATAATGAGATAACTAGTGTTATGGATAATCTAGACAAAAAATATCTTCTTTCTGAAATTATTGAGGAACCAGATTTTATTGAAGGCAAGGCTGTGTATGATGTATTAAAGGAAGCTAACAAAAGTATGCATGAACATGTAAAGAAATATAGGGATATGCAAAATGAATATAGAGAGTATATTGAAACCTGGGTTCATGAGATAAAGACACCAATTTCCTCCACAAGACTAATCATAGAAAATAATGAGGATACGGTTACTAAGAGTATTGATTATGAGATTAGGAAAATTGAAGATTATATTGAACAAGTGCTGTATTACTCAAGAAGTAACAATGTAAGCAAAGATTATATTATAAGAGAGCTATCCTTAACTACTGTTGTAAGAAATACTATCAAGAAGAATTCTAGAGATTTTATAAACAAAAGAATTTCAGTGGACATTGAAGCCGTGGAAGGCACTGTATTCAGTGATGGAAAATGGCTTGAGTTCATCTTAAATCAAATCATAGGAAATTCTATTAAATATAGTAGGGAAAAAGAAGGCATGGTCCGTGTTTATGCAACTAAAAATGAAAACAATATAGTCCTTACTATAGAAGACAATGGTATAGGTATAGTAAATAAGGATGTTAATAGAGTTTTTGAAAAGGGCTTTACTGGAGATAATGGAAGAAAGCTTGGTAAGTCTACTGGCATAGGGCTTTACCTATGCAAAAAGCTTTGTGATCAACTTGGTCTTGGTCTTAGCTTAACATCAAAGATTGATGAAGGTACAAAGGTTAGTATTATCTTCCCCCTAGGTAAGGTTAATTTAATGAGTTAATTGTGTGTTAATAATGGATTCATAGCTATTGTGAATTGTGGTAGCTGAGAATCCATTATTTTATTTTCCCATATTTAATATACAAACAAACCTGATGAAAAGCTGAGACATTTTATCTCTAAACCATTAATAATACTTAATTTCATTTTATACTTTGGTTTGCTATATGAATAAAAACTAAAGTTAAGACTTAACTTATTTGTAAATCTACCTTGGTTTACTTAAGACTTTTGTAACCAAGTGATTTAAAATTTTACTAATGGAGCCCCCTTTCTTTCAAATCTTTCAAAAATGTAACCTTAATGAAATATAAACTAATATGTATCCAGGTGAAGTCCTAGTAAAATAATAACCGTAGAGAAAATAAAAATTAAAGTTTGGAGGAAATTTTCATGAAAAAATTGTTAATACCTGTGTTAATTATAGTTTTAATAATAGGTGGAGGGGGCGCTGCTTACAAGTATTTCAATGGCCCTAAGATTGTAGAAATTGCAATGACAAAAAGTGTAGATGACAAAGGAAAGCCTACTGCACCCACTAGTACTTTCACCTCTAAGGATACAGTTTATCTTTCTGCAAAGGGTAAAAAGCTGGCTATTAAAAAGGCAACAGTGGTATGGTACAAAGGTGAAGTATTAACACAGAATAGATTTAAAACAGAAGAAAATATAGAAATAAGTAAAGCTGGATATTTTAATGCTAAACTATCAGTTCCAGAAGGTCTTGAAGAAGGTGAATATGGAGTTACTATATATAACGGTAGTAATGATATCATCGAAAAAATGGTGAAATTTCAGGTGAAAAATTAAATAACGAACAAAGTCATTTTGTGAAGCTGCAATGGAGTCAAATTTACACTAAACAAAATCCCTTCGTTAAAACAAAGATATCTTTCACCAAAGGGATTTTCTTATGCAAAGCAACTGCAAGGCTGGTCAACAGTCCCTTGTAGTATATGGAAGACTTAAAACTTCCAATATATTATTGAAATATCAGTAAGTTACTCAGATGAATAACCCCCTTTTAGGGAGAAGAATTATGGAGGAAAAGCAATGGAGAATATATTAAGGGTTGAAAAAATCGAAAAATACTATGGTAATAAAGCTAACATAACAAAAGCTATAGATAATATAAGCTTTAATGTGGATAAGGGAGAATTTGTGGGAATAATGGGACCTTCGGGTAGCGGTAAAACCACTCTATTAAATTGTATTTCAACTATAGATACTGTTACTACTGGTAACATCATCATAAATAATAAGGATATTACTACACTTAAATCTAAAGCTTTAGAAGAGTTTCGACGTGATGAGTTAGGATTTATCTTTCAGGATTTTAATCTTTTAGATACTCTTACTGCCTATGAAAATATAGCTTTAGCCCTCACAATACAAAAGAGAACAGCTAGTGAAATAGATGAACTTATTAAGAAAGTGGCAGAAAAGCTAGAGATTTTAGATGTGCTAACTAAATACCCTTTTCAAATGTCTGGAGGTCAAAAACAAAGAGTGGCTTCTGCTAGAGCCTTAGTTACTGAGCCTTCACTGATACTGGCTGATGAGCCTACTGGAGCCTTGGACTCTAAGTCCTCAAGACTTCTTTTGGACTCCTTTGAAAAGTTAAACAAGGATTTTCAAGCTACCATACTAATGGTTACCCACGACGCTTTTACAGCAAGCTATGCTCATAGAATTTTATTTATTAAGGATGGTAAGATTTTTAATGAACTAGTTCGTGGAAAGGATACAAGAAAAGAGTTCTTTAACAAAATAATTGAAGTTGTAACTTTACTTGGAGGAGATGCTAGCGATGTTTTCTAAAATAGCAATGAACAATGTAAAAAGAAGCTTCAAGGATTATTCTATATATTTTCTTACTCTAACCTTTGCAGTATGTATATTTTATAGCTTTAATTCCATTGAAGCACAAAAATCTCTACTGGATATAAGTAAGAGCACTGCAGATTATATGATAACAATAAACAAACTTATGGCTGGAGCCTCTGTATTTGTATCCTTTATTCTAGGTGGACTTATAGTTTACGCCAACAATTTTCTTATAAAAAAACGCAAAAAAGAATTAGGTATCTATATGACTTTAGGTATGTCAAAGGGTAAAATTTCTAGAATCTTAATTTTTGAAACTTTTCTTATTGGCTTATTATCTCTAGTTGCTGGAATTCTTCTTGGCATTATTGTATCCCAAGGTTTATCTGTTGTCACAGCTAAGCTTTTAGCCGTAAAAATGACTAGTTATAAGTTTATTATATCAATTAGTGCAATAGTTAAATCAGCACTATACTTTGGAATAATATTTATTCTAGTAATGATATTTAATCAAGTTATTATTTCTAAATATAAGCTTATAGACATGCTAAACGCAGCAAAGAAAAATGAAGTAATAAAGGTTACTAACCCTGTTATTTCAATAGTTATATTTCTTTTCTCCCTGGCATCCCTTATAACTGCTTACACTTTTGTAATAAAGGTTGGCTTAGAGCCTGAGGATCCTCTTTTTATTATTTCAATCCTTTTAGGGGTTTTGGGAACTCTATTATGCTTTTTTAGTCTCTCTAACTTTTTAATCCAAGTTATACAAAAGAATAAAAAACTATATCTTAAAAATTTAAATATCTTTGTGCTAAGACAAATTAATAATAAAATAACTACTAACTTTTTATCCATGACCACCATATGTCTTATGCTGTTTTTAACTATCACCCTTTTATTTACTATGTTTGGCTATAAGGGCATCTTTGACAAATCATTAAAGGGAAATACTTCTTTCCACGCCTCTGGAGCTCTTTATCCTAGTAAAGATGAAGAAAAAACAAAGGATGTTAAAAAGGCTCTTGGTGAAATAAATTTTCAGCTTGATGCTACTGAAAAGTATTCCTTTTTTACTGAATATAAACTTCCTATTTATTTAAGTGAATTGCTAAGTAAGTATTTAAATGAAAAGGAACTTAAGGAACTAAAGGATTCTTACTCAGACCACCCTATATCAGCAATAAAACTCTCAGAATATAACTCAATAACACAGCTTTTAGGCAAGTCTCCTGTGGATTTAAAAGATAATGAGATTTTAGTTGTATCCAACTATGAAGATACCAATAAAATATTTAGTAAGTTTATAAAAAATGAAAAGTCTGTAGTGTTAGAGAATAAAACTTACACTATAAAAAATAGCACTCCAATAAAAGAGAATATAGTTAGCACAAGAACTAATTTACAATTCCTTTATTTTATAATCCCAGATAACTTTCAGGGAGATTTGAAGGCAGAAGCCTCTAGATTTAATGTAATGTTTGATAACAGTAACTATGCAAAATCAGAAGAAAAGTTTTCGAATCTATTCACAACTGTTTTAGATACTGGAAACTATAATGGGCAGCCTATACTGTTATTCGGAAATACACTTGAACTGCTACATTCCATGGTGTATGGCTCCTCAGCAATGGTTGTATTTCTAGGTATATATTTAGGAATAGTATTTTTGATATCCAGTGCTGCTGTGTTGGCATTACAGCAATTATCTGAGGCAAGTGACAGCTTGGATAGATATAATTCCCTTAGAAAAATAGGTGTTACTGAAAAAATGATAAATAAATCAATACTAGTACAGAACTTAATTTATTTTATGGTACCTTTAACTTTAGCCATGATACATTCAATAGTTGGCATAAGTGTAACTAACAAACTGTTTGGAGCCTACAACAAAAGCTTGATAGGAAGTTCTTCTCTTATGATAGGTTTAGGTCTTATTGTAATATATGGCGGGTACTTTTATGCAACTTATGTTGGCTTTAAAAATACAGTTAAGAACAAAAATTAATGTATTATAGAGAACCCAAGTTAACATTTAATTTACACATAAATCCTCCCCGATTTAATTAAGAATTTATTGAGGCTGTGGCGCTAAAAAATTAGTGCCACAGCCTTTTTTTCCTAATACTGAACAAATTAGAATTTCATTATGGAATCCTATAGCTTGCTTAAATCTATACAATTCTAAAAAGCCCTAACCAAGATATATTCATGGTTAGGGCTAAACTATTAAATGAACTACCTAGATGTGCAGCTACTTTATATAGTATATTGATATTTTTTTAAATATTCCTCAACGAAAGTTTTATTCTTATGCCACCAATGCATTTCATAGGTTTCTACACTTTTAAAACCTAGTTTCTTTGCTAAATTTTTAGAGTTTTCATTTCCATTGTCACAATCCCATACTGGCTCAATATTGTTGCTTACACAGTATTTTATAAACTCTTCGCAGGTAGCTAGTGCAAAACCTTGTTGTCTATATTCACTCTTTGTTACTATATCAATTTCTGCATAGCCTTGTCTTACATAATATGTGTTACATACGCTAACAAAGTCACCATCTTTTAATATACAAAAGCCAAATCCATTGGAGAGGAAATTATCCTCAGTTTCCCATAAGTCAATGTATGATGAATCCATTTCCTTTGCATACTTTTGGAACAAAACACCATCCATTTTTCTTAGTTCAAAGCCTTCTGGTAATCTTTCACTCCATTTGGAAATTGTAGATAAATTCTCATAATCCCAGCTAAATACTTGTCTACTCAACTTAGCTGCATTATCCCCAAGGATATCATCTAATTTAACAACCCATTCCTTTGAGGAACTGTAGATGTCAAAATAATTACCATGGTTTTCTTTATGGAGTAAAAAAACCTTCAAAAATTCATTGAACCCAATATTGCTTGTACATCCTGCAACTAAATATTTTCCGCTTTTACAAGTTAATAAACAACACTTTGGCTCCAATGGATTATCTACAAAAATTCTTCCTGATTGCTTTCCTTCAGCCACTGCATATGCAAATGTATAGTGTACTTTTTCTTCATTCAATAACTGCACAATGTTATTAAATTCACCTTTTTTCAATTCTCTCATAAGATCTATCCCCTTTTACCTTATATCAATCTATTTCATGTGGATGCTTATCCATTCCTTTGCAAGGACACTCATTTGAACCTGATTTATAAATTGTCCTTTTCTTAAACTTTCAGCTCTACAAATACCCTCTTGAGAAAAACCAACTTTCTTATATAAGTTTATAGCTTTTATATTTGTTTCAAGAACTCTTAGCCATATCCGATTTATTCCATATTCTAAAAATCCTACTTCTAATATTTTATTAATCGCATCATAACCATAACCTTTGCTTCTCATTGATGATTCAATAGCAATACTAAGTTCTCCACGCCTGTTTTTCCATGAAATATTAAATAACTCTACAATACCAATAAACTTATTGTTCTCGTCTACTATGGCATAGGATATATTGTTTTTCCCCTTGTAATCACTAAGTGATGGATGTTCAATTACACCTAACATTTCTTTTGCTTCATCATCTTGTAACATTCTAATTATCTCATCTAAATGCTCTTCTTCCAATTTCTTTAATTGTACGCTGGTTGACTTTTTCTTAATAACACTGGGAGTTTTGATAATTATAGGATTCAAATAATCATTATTATCAACAATAATATCACTTAGTTCCTTAGGGTTATGTTGTTCCATATATAATTTTTGAATAGGTATATATTTTCTGTTATACTTTTCAATGACAGCTTCACCAAGTAAACTGAAATCCCTCTTTGATGCTCTTTTTAGTACTTCATCAAAGGAAATATCTATAAATATCCTCATATGAAAATATTCATTAAGGGGCTGTCTATATAGTAGTACTCCTTCAAATAGCACTATAGTATCTTCATCTACAACATACTTTTTATCATTGACAAACTCATCCCTTTCAAGATTTAATAGCAGGAGTTCTGTATCTAATTTGTTTTCACTAACTATAGGCTTCATGATTTCATTTTCAATTTTAGCAAGATCAAATGCATTATTGAGATAAGAAATAATAGGATCCTTCTCCTTATTTCTTATGTTTGATGGATTATGAAAATCATCTATAGAAATAACTTGGCTTTTAAATCCAACCTTAAAAAGGTATCTAGCAAGTTCCTTTGTAAATGTTGATTTTCCAGCTGTATCCACACCATTAATGCCTACTATCATCGGTTTATTGCTTTGTTTTTTATTAATAATTTGCACTGCAATTTCTTTGTAAATCCCATTAATCTTACTAATAATCTTAGGTATATCTGCTGGGTTATCTGCAATAAAATCTGATTTCTTAAAGTCATCTCCACCATAACCATATGATACACCTACAGATAAGCATCTAGCTGCATCTGCTGCTTCAAAGTCTATTGAAGTATCTCCAACTATAATGGCACTACAGATTGCATTTTCATCTAGTATTTGCTTTATAATTTGAAATTTTTCTAAGCCTTCTACTCTTGGCTTTTTAATTTGAAAATATTCCTCTATATTAAAATGAGATAATATTTTATTCATATATTCACTACTGCCATTAGTACAAATTCCTACGGTATATCCTTCATTTTGAAGATCACTTAACATTTTTTTAACGCCTTCATATAACTGTGCTGATTTATTAATTAGCTTGTCTTCATTAACCTTAATTTCTGCTCTAATATCTTGAACTTCTTCTTTACTCAAACTTTCCCCAAACAATTCTCTGCATATGGCAGATGATGGTTTACCTATAAGTTTAAGAAGTCTTTCGTTATCAAATGGTTCAATTCCTTTTGATATACAAAAATGATTAATGGCATCTATAAATACTGTATTAGCTTTAAATAAAGTTCCATCTAAATCAAAAATAATAGTTGTATAACTATACATTCTTTTCCCCCAATGAAAGTTAAGGTAGTGTAAAATTCTTTACAAATACCTAAAACTAATAATTTTAATTAAAAGGAGATAAATTATTTTAAGTCAATTTACCTGCTCCATTTTATCTATTTATTTTATTCCTAAAGAAGTGTAAAAGAGGTTTGTACCACTCTTACTAAGATGCTATTAATTTTATAAAGCTTTTTAGTAATGAACTGCATTAACTCAAAGGTGTCCTTTGAATTATACTTTATTTCAATAGAAATCATAGATACTATCCCCCCATAAGTAGTGTTTTACATTTCTATCATTGAATATACTGGTATTGCTGTAAATATATACATATATTTAATGATAACAATAAAAAATACCCTTTACAATATATAAAGAGTATCTTTAACTTATTTTACAATTTATAGCATAATTAATTAACATAAAATAGCTGCAGTAATTCTAATATTTTAATCAGATTAACTTAAATCTAGCTTTAAAGGTATATCCAATGCTTGTTTTTACTCCTTAAGAAATACTCTCAAGCGCTTATATAAAGCAGCTTATTAATACCGTGAAGCCTCTCTCTATGGGTCACCACTTACTTTCAACATTATTTTCTTTTGGTCACTAATAATTCTTCTTATGCTTTTATCTGAAAGGTAATATTCTTCGCTAAGTTCCATAACCTTAGCTCCCTTACTATATTTATCATATATTTCTATGTTTCTTCTTTTTAAGGCTTCTCTTGAGCCACTCCGTTCGCCCCATCTCTTTTGTTCTTCTTCTCTTCTAGGTATATATAAATATTCCCCATCCACGTATTCTTGAATTACTTTAATTATATCTTTAGGTAAAATATTATGTGCATTAATATATTTCATATCTTTACTCCTTCGAAAAATTTATTTTTTCTTGAAGCAAAGACCAAAAAAACTGTTACAAAGCTATGTTTGCAACAGTTTCCCTTAATATACGAAGAAACAAATATATGAAAAGTCTTTATCAACTAACATGATGCTGAAAATCTGTACACTAAATAAAGCTCTTTAATATACATGAAAAAAGAACTTACTGTACCATAGAATTCAACATCAGCCATTTTAATAAAGTCCCCTCCAAGCAAAGCATAGCCGATTTAGTTCTTATGGCCTTCACAAGGAGTATATCTTAATCCCGATTCATTTTTACAAATCATAATTATTTATACCTTTCAAAAATACTTATTTCTAATTATGTTTAAATATAACAATTACATTATACAAGGTTTTCCCAGTAATATCAATTTAATAATTATAAAACTCCTCTTCTCAAAAGACTTTGGAAGAAGTTTTAATTTCAACAAAGTGGTAAGTATCCTACTTTAGTTTATTTCTAAGCAACTCCTCTCACAAAATTGCTACATATTCACCTGTACCGCCTTTAAATATACTTTATTTCCAGTAAGTCCCAGCCACCTAAATCCCTTATACCCTTATATATTCCCTATTCCCTTAAATCTCTATAAGACAAGTTACATAATATTTTGCTCTTAAACATTACAGAACCATTAATTAGATTGAAGAGCTTCTCTTAGCTCTGTTATGATTTTATTGTGGTTAGTCTTTGAAGTTTATCATTCCTAGTTCCCTATGAGGGTAAAAAACAAATAAATAAGTTATGGCTCAACAACAATATTCTTATTGAATGGTTTTATAATTATTCTAGCTATCTAATGTTCAAGTATGAATAATACCATATATAGACTTTAGATTATATGAATAATTTTAACTAAAGCATCTGAAAACCTGCTGCACTAAGCATGTATTATTGACCGTATCAAAAAGATGCCTTGGACAAGCCTAATGTTTTGTTTGGAAATTTTTAAGAAAAGAGGTGTTGCTTCTATGGAGGCTTTTATAAAAAAACATGAGTATAATTATATAAAAAAATGTTTATCGGACTTAAGTGATGCTTTTATAGGGTGTGTAGATATTAATGTTATTGAAGCAATTAAAGGATATATACAGGATAAGATGCTAAGTATTTTTACTGATTTATCAGTGGAAGAAAAAGAGCTACTAGATATTAGCAAAATAAATAAACCCTATCACATTGATAAATATTTAGATGAGTTAAATGAATATGTATATGGGATGCCAGTTATTACAAATGCTCAAATTGGTAGATTGTTTAAGAAGGAAAAGAAATATAAGTTGCCAAGCCAAGAGCTGCAGAACTTAAAGAATGTATATTTAGGTTGGATTGATGAGTCCATTAGAAAATTATTTATAGCTTACAATATGGATGGAAAGCTTGTAGGTATGGCTTGTAGAATTGCAAATCAAACCTCAAATAATGCTCATAGATGTATCCTTTGTAATCATGAAGGTGGACCCAGTGAAGTAGGTTTTGTTTCTCCTATTTGTAAAACAGCTAATACCTCAGAAGGGGCTTATCGTTCCATAGGCTTTGATATTTGCTTAAATAGCAAGAAGTGTAATGAACAGCTTGTATCTATCGAGAACCTTGAGAAACTTTTAAAAGATGTTAATAACATAAGATAATAATTTAGTATTAAAATATTTTGCTATATGTACTGGAAGTGAAAATTAATGCTTTAATTATATATGGAAGCTGCTGCTGATTTATAATCAAATTGACCCTTTCAAAAGAAATCTATTTTGGTTGGTATTCTACTATAATTGCCTTAACTCAATTAAGATTTTGTTATAGGGAACCAGAGTTTAAACTTATCTTATACATGAGTCCTACACTGGTTCCCTTAAGGGTTTATGAGGATGAATAAGTTAAAATTCCATCATGGAACCCTATATGGTAGAAAAATGAATATCCATCTTAGAACACTGTAATTAAGTCATAAATAAATGAGGAGTTATCTCCATTTGTCTATGGCTTTGATACATTTTAGAACCTATACTTATTATGAATCAGTATTCTTGCTTATTAGATGTAGATAAATTTTTCAATATCTCTTTCAATAAGACTTAAAGAACTTCTCCAAAATTCTATTGACTGAACATCAATATTCATTGTTCTTGCTAGGGTTTCAACAGTATTTACGCTTGTTTTACCTAGAAACTTATCATATTCATGAGCAAACCCTTGACCTCTTTTTATATATTCTGCATATAAGCCTTTTGAAAATAAAATTCCAAAGGAGTATGGAAAGTTGAGAAATTCATTATCAACCATGAAATATCCCGGCTTATTCATCCACATGTAAGGATGAATAGTTTCAATTTCAATACTATCACCATAGGCTTCTTTCATACAATGAATCATTAATTCATTTAATTCCTCAAGAGGCAGCGGTGCTGATTTTCTTCTGTTGAATAGCTCTCTTTCAAACAAATACCTTCCGTAAAAATCTACAATATAGTATGCAGCATCTGAAATACTTCTTTCAAGAATTGTTAGAGTTTCACTGCCAGGCAATATTTTTGCTAGTTCATTATTTAATATGGTTTCACAGAAAATTGAAGCTGTTTCTGCAATAGGAATTGGATAATCAGTATTTACCATAGTTTCTTCATAAAGTTTAGAGCTATGATACCCATGGCCAATTTCATGAGCTAATATGCTTACATCCACATAGTTGCCACTGAAATTAGTGCTTATCCTACTTTCTTTTATTGGGAAAATATCTACTGATAAACCAAAATTACCTTTTCCTTTACTTGGCTCAGCATGAATCCACTTATCTTCAAAAGCCTTTTTTGAAAAACTACCAAGGTTTTCGCTAAAGGTGTTTAAGCTGGATACAATTAAATCCTTAGCTTCCTTGTAAGTTACTTTTCTGGTGCTTTTAGATACTGGTGCATATATTTCATAAAAAGGAAGCTTGGAGTCATATCCTAAGATTTCAGCCTTTTTTAAGAAATACTTATGGAACACTGGCAAGGCTTCTTGTATTGCCTTCATCATAGTGTTTAAAGTTTCAATATCCATTCTTGAATTTATTAAAACCTTTTCTAAGGGTGAGTTGTACCCCCTTAATTCACAAATAGCTAAAGCTTCCCCACTAATTGCATTTATACATTTTGCACAAACTTGTGATAAATCTTTACATAAATCAGCTTCTTTATAATAAGCTATTTTCCTTAAGTGTCCATCACTTTCATACAGCATATTTCTAAGCTCAGCTATTGTTGCAGCTTCTACTTTTCCATTAATGGTAACACTCTCTTCAGTGGTACCTATTAACTCCATATAAAGTCTTTCCCAAGCTTTAGATCCAGTATTTTTCATCCTAGAAATAATAGTTTCTTCTTTATCACTTAGCAAATACTTTGACTTTACCATAAGTTCCTTAAGGTAAAATTCATGTTCTGAAAGATATTCAGAAGCACTTATTATCCCATGTAAATCTTTAACATTCTTAAGCCACCAACTAAATTTTATAAATGTATTAGTAAGTTCTGAATTCATATTCTCTAAATAGTCTAATGTATTCATAGCTTTCACGTTCTCACAGTCAACATTTAAAACCAAGTATGCATAGGAATATAATCTTGAATATATCTTTTTATACTCATTAATAGTTTTTAAAAACTCTTCAATTTTTAAAACACAGCTTTTATCCTTTTCCCAACTATGAATATCTAATCCTTTTAGAGAGTCTATATACTCTTTAATCAATTCCATATGATTTTTAAAATCCTCAGAATCAAATGAAGTATAAATTTTATCTAAGTTCCACGTTAAATCCATTAACTAACATCTCCTTATATATAACTTTCAATTTAAACTTTTCATTGATTCTTTCTTACATATTTACAACACTCCTAATAATATAATATGAGACTTAATTAATGGATTCATTTTTGTTATTTGTTTAATTTTACCATATCATTCTGATTTACTCAAATTATGTTCCAACGTAGATGCTTTGATTACTCTTAAAAAATCTACTTTAGTCAAGTGTTCTTTATTTATAATTCTTTTTATGGTAGCTGGCATAAAGCATTTCTTATAAATCATATCTTACAAACGGATATGTCTACTTATAACTTACTATCGTAGCATTTTTCCACTACACAGAAGTTTAATAAAATAAAGAAAGGCTTAAAGATTTTTTCTTTAAGCCTCAATAATACTTTCTATTAAATTAATATGACTATACTTCTCTAAAATTTGTATTATTTATAAAATAAACCATATTATCAGTCCATTCATCATCTTCGAGAATAAATCCTTGCCTTATACACTCAAACTTCATTCCTGCTGCTTCCGCTGTCTTCTGAGAAGCTATGTTATCTAAGTTTATATGAGCCTCTAATCGATGGAAGCCAAGTTCCTTAAAAGCTATATCATTCATAACCTTTACCATTTCACTTCCATATTCCTTCCCCCAATGCTGGTTAAGCAGCCAATATCCAACCTCTGCCCATTGAAAGCCTCCTCGTTTAATAGTTTTTACGATAACTCCACCCACATAACTACCATCATCCTTTTTGAAAACCCTAAACTCATAGCACCTATCATTTTTTGCATATTGTTCTAGCTTATCTGCAGTTTCTTTACAAAAATCTTCTGTAAAAATATCCGTTAGCTCAGTTTCCTCTTCGTGTCTATTTTGTCTTGGTGCTTGGCCTTTTAGGCCCTTCAGAATAGTTTCAAAATCAGTGTGCCTCATTGGCCTTACCACAAGTCTTTCAGATTCTCTTCTAATACTCATAAAATCCATTTCTTTACCCCCAAATTAACTTTTTTATCCCCTTTAAATTTCACTTTATAATCTCGTCATAGATCATATTATCTACTTCATTTAAACTTAATTCTATCTATATTATTTTAAATTGCACCTTTATAAATTATATCATTAAATATTTAAAGTTATATAATCATAAAGCATACTGTATTGTTTATGATATGGTTCACCGCACCAGAGATACCGTAGACTATTATAACAATTTCTGACTTGAAAACTTTTTAACATTTCTATTGACTCTTACCTTACAGGATACCTTACCATAACAATGTAAACAAAATATGTGCACATAAAAATATTATTGTTTTTATTTAGGTAGTTTGAATTTTAAAAGGAGGCAAAGGAATGTCAAGTATATTAAATAATAAATTAATTAGAGTATCATTATTATCTGGTTTATTTTCTCAACTTGGGATATGGATAAGAAATTTTTCAATACTACTCTTTGTAATGGATAAAACTCATGGAAATACAACTGCTATAACATTAATATCACTTTCAGAATATGTTCCTATTTTTATCTTTTCTATTCTTGGAGGAACATTGTCAGATAGATGGCAGCCAAAAAAAACTTTACTTTGGTGCGAGTTCCTAAGCGCTGGATCAGTATTTTTAATTTTTATAACTATTTGCTTTGGTTCCTGGAAAGCAGTTTTCTTTACAACTTTCTTCTCCGCTATTTTATCGCAATTTTCTCAGCCTTCTGGCATGAAGCTCTTTAAATGCTTTGTACCAGAAGAACAAATTCAAAAGACAATGTCTGCAGTTCAGACTATGTACTCTTTCTTTACTGTGCTTGGCCCTATAATTGGTACAATTATTTATCAAAACTATGGTATCAATGCATCTATTGCAATTGTATGTATTAGTTTTCTATTCTCTGCCGGAGTTCTTACCTTTATTCCAAAGGATATACTCATAGAAAAAAGTGATATGCCTGCTTCTGTTTTAAAAGATATGCTCAGCGGTATTCGTTATATGTTTTCTAGAAAAATTTTAAAGCTTTCAGGAATTTGCCTATTAATATTAGGACTCGCTGTAGGACTTATTTCACCACTTACAATATTCCTTGTTACGGAAAAACTTAGACTTCCAAAGGAGGCAGTTCAATGGTTAACAACAGTGTATGGTATTGGTGAAATTTTAGGTGGAATGTTTATATTTGCATTGGCATCAAAAGTATCTTATAAGAAACTGCTGCTTGTTGGACTATTATGTAATGCTAGTGGTATATTGATATTAGGTTTATCCTTTAATTTGTATCTTACATTATCTGCACAATTTCTTATTTCATTAACTCAACCATGTATTTTTATAGGAAATAATGTAATGATAATACAAAACACTGAAGCTGAGTTTATAGGCAGGATCAACGGGATAACAACACCGCTGATGACAGGTTCTATGGTAATTGCAATGAGTTTTACTACCATATTGGTAAAAATAACTTCACTTTCAACAGTATATATTACAGCTTCACTTTTATTTTCTGTTGGATTTATGGTTTCTACACTATTGCCAAACCTAAAGCCTGATAATGAGTCTGATGATAAAGCATTTGTTTAGACAAAAACTTTAATCAATAATTTAATTGAGGTGGTATACGATGTTATATAGCGTAAAAGAAGTAGAGAAGTTAACAGGGATAACTGTAAAAGCCCTTCATCACTATCATAAAATAGGACTTTTATTACCTTGTGAAATTAGTGATGCAGGTTACAGGTTTTATGGTGAACATGAACTTGAAAAGCTACAGCAAATCCTATTTTACCGTGAGCTTGATTTTTCTCTTAAGGATATTAAGAAAGCAATGGACAATGAGCCAAACCGTTTTGAGTGCCTGACAGAACAGAAGGAACTATTATTAGCTAGAAAGAAGAGAATAGCTAGATTATTAACAACTATAGAAAACTCAATAAATACAACAAAGAAAGGTGAGATTATGGATAAATCAGCTATGTTTAAAGGATTAAATAAAGAAGAATGGGAAAATGCTCTTTCAAAACAAAAGAAGTACATTGAGGATAAATATGATTATGATATTTTGAAGACTGAAGATATAGATGTTGAAGATTTAAATAAAAAAGCAGAAGAAGCCCAACAATTTCTTAAATCTATTTCAGAGTCTCTCACAAGTGGCATAAAAATTACAGATGAGGGATTGCAAAATCTATTGAAAAATCATATTACTTTCTTGAATGATAATGGTATAAGTTTAGATGCTGAATCATTTGCTCAGCAAGCCAAGTTTTTCTTGGAAGATGATTTTCATAGAAATATGCTTGAAGCTCAGCAAGTTGGGCTATGCTATTATCTCTATGCTGCAGCAGAAGCTTATGCTTCATTAAAATAGTTGCCTCATTCACAATTGACTAATTACTATATTTAATTAAATAGCACTATTATTTGTATATGTAGCTTGAATCATGATAGGGTGCTCCAAGCACCCTACATTTATTGTCTTCCAATGAAAGTCTACGTCATTTATGGTACGGTTCAGGGTATCACAAACTAAATATTCTCCTTCTATGCTAATAGGAAAAGAAATTCATCCAAAGAGTTTCTTTTCCTATTGCTACCTGACCTCATTAATATTCATTGCTAGTTTCGTAGCACCATTAGACTACTTTAGCTATTAGCTGAAGTAGTAAGAGCTTGTTTTCTTTATTAATCTTTATTTCCCAAGTATAACCTTGTAAGATTCATCTGATAATCCACTGGAGTTTAAGAATCTACAAAAATCTTTAAAGCTATAAATAACTTCTCTAACAACCTCATCAGTTACAGCATTGCTATCTTCCCACCACCAATTTCTTATTACTAAGGGTGCCTCACCCCTATGGATTTCTGGCTCAAACCTTGCTATTATTCTATCTCCATATAATACAGGAAGCACATAATATCCATACTTTCTTTTAGCAACAGGAACATAAACTTCCCAGGTATATTCAAAATCAAAGATATTCTTAACTAACTTTCTGTCCCAAAGAAGATTATCAAGGGGAGCTAAGAAGGATACCTTTTCAACAAAATTCTCTTCCAATCCTACAAGCAGATGTGAATCTTCTGATCTTATATAAAAATTCTCATTAACTCCTTCAACTTCAACCCTAAGGAGCTCTCCTTCAGAACACAACTCTTGTAGTATCTCACTTCTTAATTTCTTTTCTGAAACAAAATGACCTAGCCAACCGCCACCATTTCTATCCCAATACACTCCAATACTACCTATCCTTCTTTTGAAGTACCATTTATAAAAGCTTCTATCACAGTCAAATGGATCTTTCATATGCAAAATTTCTCTTGGAAGTGTATTTTCAATTAGGTCATAAACCCTTTGAACATTTTTCCTTTCCTTAACTCCTAAAACCCCAATATTAAACATATAATCCATAGCTGCACTAGAAAATTTCCCATGTCCCCATGTACCACTTTTAGTTCCTCCTAAGTCTATTTTAGAAGGTAAACAAGCGCCATTGTCTCCTATGTATTTTCTTATGGTGTCAACATAGGTAATTGCTTCTCTTGAGTTCCGACATCTGAGCACTTCTTCTATTTCTGACTTCCTCCTGGCTCTTACTCTTTCAAAATAAGGCCAATCTTCAACAGAATAGATAGACATCATCTTGTCCCATCCATCTATTAATTCTCTATCCTCATACATAAGTTCTTCTAGCATCTTTGGTTTATAGTTTTCTATTCTAGATTGTAGTATAAGATCTATATTTCTTCCTACTACATTTAATGGGTCATATTGTAAACACCCAACTCTTTTAACAAACTCTTTAATCCCTTCATATCCTTTAAATACCTTTGGGTTTTGTAATCCTTGATAAATAATTAAAAACTTTCTCAACTGTTCTTTTGATAAATATATTTTTTCCATAAAACCCTCTCCAACAGAAGTTATAACTAATTTTTTCTCTTAAAATAATAATCATCCTATTTCATTATACTTTTTTCTTTGATTTGATTCAGTTCTACTTCTGGCAATTCATCCTTTTTAAGCTCAACAATGAAAGGTATATCATTTTTTCTTCTAGGATTTAAGGTAACGCCTGCATAGCCTCCCTTCTCACCATTAATTTTTCTTTACCAACCTCAGAACTATCTTAATTATAGCCTATTACAACTTCATATTTACTGTATAGAATGTGCTAAAGATACTATCTATATAATTATATTTTCCTCAAGTGACTAGTATCGATTTTTACTAATCCACCTCTATTTTCGTTATTTTTAGCAGCAATAAAATTAGTATACGCAATTGGGAAACTTCCTCTAAAAGCTGCAGTAAAGCTTAATAACACTAATGTTGATGCTATGATAATTGCTTATCGAAAATGTATCAACTTTTTCTGAGAAACTGAATAATATCGTCATATTCCTTACCTCTAGCGGTTGGTGTTGCCTGAATTACATATATTTCTTTCTCATTGGGCACCACAGTAATATTTTGACCTCCATATCCTCTGCACCCATAAAAATCCTTCCCTAGCCACCACAGATATCCATAGTTAGGATTACATTTTGATGGAGAGATTGCTTCATTAATATACTTACTAGAAACAATTTGTTTATCCTCATATACACCACCCTGAAGAAAAAGCTGACCTAAACTTAGCATTTCACGGGCTGTCAAATTTGAAGGTCTTTCCTTATCCCCGCCATTTCCTTCTCCTGCTTCTGCACAGCTATAAGCAATACCACAGCTACTTCTCCACCATAAGCCACTTTTTATATTTAAGGGTTTATACAGGTTGTCATTTATAAATGAGAAAATATCTCCCCCCACTACCTTCTCCAACACCGCAGTGAGCAAAATCACATCAAATTCGCTGTAATTAAACTTTGAACCTGGAACCTGCACCATATCCGTTTCTGAAATATGTTCTACCCAATTTGGACTCTTACGAAGAACAGTAAGCTGTGGGCAATGATAATGTACACCACCTACCCAATAGATACCAGAGGTCATGGTTAAAAGGTTTCTTAGGGTAATGCCCCTATGGTAAGGATGGATTCCTTGATTAAAGTCCTCTAGATACCTGCACAAAGGTTCATCCAAACCTTTTATAAGACCTTTATCAAGACAAATTCCTGTTACTATAGAAAGAATACTTTTTGACACAGAGCGGATCACGTTTCTGCTGTCCTTTGTATAACCATTATAATACCGTTCCACAATTACCTTGCCATCTTTCCATAAGAGCACAGAATTTACTAGTTTGTATTGTTTAGTTTTAATATATTCATCTAATTCCATATCTTTATTCATGGTAAGTACCTTCCTATCAATGAGGAACTATTTTCCTTCAGCTCCTTTGGTGTGCCTGTAGCAATAATTTCTCCGCCTTCTCTTCCTCCACCTTTTCCTAATTCTATTATATAGTCACAGTTTGCAAGCATATGTACATCATGCTCTGTAATAATAACAGAATTACCACATTCAACTATCTCATTTAAAAGTGTGAGCAGCCTTTCAGTATCGTGTAAGGATAGCCCCGTTGTAGGTTCATCAAGAATATAAAGAGATCCTTTACTTTTCTTTTTCGAAGTCTTCCTACCTAGCGAAAGTTCCTTTGCCAGCTTTATTCTTTGGCTTTCCCCTCCTGAAATGGTAGGTATAGATTGTCCAAGAGTAATATAACCCATGCCCACCTCCTTTAAAATCCCTAGAACGTTGCATATTCCTTCATCCTTATCCTTAAAAAACTCCTCTGCTTCATCAACACTCATATTTAAAACATCGCAAATATTCTTACCCTCTAGTAAAATAGCTCTGGCTTTATCTATATACCCAGTGCCTTCACAATCGTCACAAACAAGGTCCATGAAACTTCCGTAGCCCACATAATGATGAACTATGCCTTCTCCCTTACATCTAGGACAGCCTCCCTCTGAATTCCTTGTGAACATGGAAACTGTACACCCATTTTCCTTTGCTGACTCTGTTGCAGCGAAAAGACTTCGAATTTTGTCCATAATGCCAATATAAGTTGCAGGACAAGAGGTCTTGTTTCTCCCTATTGGCTTTTGGTCTATTATAAAACAAGCCTTGAGATGCTCCGTTCCTGTAATTATAGTATCAGTTACCTCTTCAACCTCATACTCTTCATCCTCTAGAACACAGTTGTTTTTCAAAAGTTCCTTTAGCCTTGGAACTAAAGTATCTGATATTAAGCTTGATTTTCCACTTCCAGATACCCCAGCAATTCCTACCATTACACCTAAAGGGATGTCCACAGCTACGTTTTTCAAGTTGTGTAAGTTAGCATTTTCAATTCGCAACACCTTTTTATCCTCTAGGCTTCGGTATTTTTCTTTAATGTAAAACCCAGCCTCCTTGGTTAAATAAGGAGCAGTTCTTGATTCCTTACACTGCAGAAAATCCTCATAGGTTCCTTGAAAAATCCTTCTTCCCCCATTTATCCCTGCACCTGGTCCCATATCAACAATATAATCAGCATTCCTCATAAAGCCTTCATCATGCTCTACAGCAACAACGGTATTGCCATCTTCCACTAACTTCCTTAGAAGCTTAAATAGACTCTCCTTTTCTACCTCATGAAGTCCTATGGTAGGTTCATCAAATACAAAGATAATGGAATCCATAGCTGCCCTAATATAGGAAGCCAAGAAGACCCTTTGTAGTTCCCCTCCTGACAGTGTAGGAATCTTTCTTGCAAGGGAAAGATGACCAAGTCCAACTTCTGAGAGCCCCTGTAAACTCTTTAGGATTTTATCCACCAAAGGATTCTTTCCTCCTCCATAGGTGTTTAAGAAATTGTATATATCTCCAATGTACATCTCCTCTATTTCCCTTATGGTTTTACCCCCGATCCTTGTATGAAGAGCTGCAGTTCCTAACCCAACACCCTGACATTTAGGGCAAGTCTTCATACCTACGTAACTAAGTTTAGTAATCCAATTTTCTCTTCCACGACCCTTATGATATTTATAACTTTCCATGAGCCATGGAACTACTCCCATAAATCCAGTTGCCCCAGCAAAGCCTCCACCATCTCCGTACTTAAAGAGACGAAATTCCTCCTCGCTTAAGGACCTTAAAGTTCTTTTTCTATTTACACCATAGATTTTGTCAAATCTCATGTAGAAATGATTATAGTGAGTTTGGTTTCCACCAAAGAGATTTTCAATTGTCATATCCATATCCTGAAATATGGAATCCTCATCTACCGAAAAAACAGCTCCTGCTCCACGACATCTAGTGCACATGCCTTTAGGTGAACCTTTTTGAAAGTTCGCAATCTGAAGAGGGGTTCCATCATCATACTGTTTATCAATTTCTCCATAATGAGCAAAAAGAGCCGCTAGCATGGCATCAAGATTAATCCTGGTTGCCACTGTGCTCCTTGGATTACTTTGACGAATAATCCTCTGTTCCACTGCAACAGTTGGTGATAACCCTGTAATACTATCAAAACTCTCTTTCTTATCCACAATAAACTGTGAACCTGAAAAAGTCAGATATCTCTTTTTCCCTTCTTCGTACAAAGTGTCAAAAGCAAGGCTTGACTTTCCACTTCCCGACACCCCAGTAATCACTGTAAGTTTATTTTTAGGAATCCTTACATCCACACCACACAAATTATTAATCCTTGCATTGTTTATTTCAATAAAATCCTTCACTGTAACAATTACCCCTTCACCCTGAAATACTATCAATTCTAATAGATAAATAAATTCTCGATTGAACATAGAAACCTCTTATCCAATGACCAATCCTATCCAAATACATGCATTATTTATCATATTTATCCAGTTTATTATAACATATAATATAGGCATAATATTCTTGCTATTGAATTTTATGTAAATAAAATAACCCTAACTAAGAACTATTCTTGGCTAAGGTTATTTATTTTATTTGACAATTTTAGTTTCCTATATTACAAAACCACTTAATTTTTGAAACTTTACTTTGTAACTTCTCCATAAATCATATCCACTACTTCATTTAAACTTAATTCCTTATGAATATACACCTCAGGAATGATGCCCAATAAATCTTTTTCCTTCCACCAGTCCCTCATTTCTTTTTCTCCAAATTCATGGGCATTAGGTTTTTCTTTGTGACGATTTAAAGTTTCTTCAAAAGGTATATCAAAATAATATGCAAAAATTCTATTTCCAAATTCCTCATGTAAATTTTCAAAGAGTTTACTATACCACTGAGAATTTAAAATACCCTCTAAAATTATAATCTTGGAGTGGTTCTTCCCATATTGTACAAGTTCCTTTAATAACTCACCTGCTTCTGTATCTGGTCCATCTTTCACATATAACATTTCTCTTCTTATAGCATCTTGTGAAATTAGCATTGTGCCTTGTCCAAATTTCTTTTGCAAGGCCTTACCCGTTGTAGTTTTACCACTGCCTGAATTACCTCTTAGGATTATTAGCTTTGATGCTTTATCCATCTATTAACCTCTCCCCCATGATTAAGACCCTTTTCCCTTTAGTCCAAATCTGTAATAATGTTTTTAAGTGATCCTTTTATGTCTTTTGTATATACTCCCCCGTGATAACATATAATTCTATCTATATCATAATTTAAGAACTTTTCAACTGATTTCAAAGCTTCCTTAATATCTAGGGTGTACTTAGGTAATGCAATTGATAATTCTCCATTTTCTAAAACTAATGCATCACCAACAATCATAGATTTGCTTTCTTTATGATAAAGAGATATATGTCCAGGCATATGACCTGGAGTGGCTACAACTTCAATTCCTCCAGCAATATCTAAAATATCCCCATGGTTTAAAGCCACATCTACTTTACAATTTTCTACTGATTCAAGAGTTTTATGAAAAATCTCTGCTTGTGGCTTTTCATCATCAGGCAATGATTCATACAAATTTTCAGCCTGCTGTAATCTTAAGGATTTTTTCTTTCCTTCAATGTATGGAACCTCTTCTTTTGCTGCCATGACTTTTATATGGGGATACTTTCTCTTAAATTCTCCTAATGCTCCCATATGATCAAAATCATTATGAGTTATAATTATCTTTGTTAGATTGCTTATATCTATATTATTTTTAATTGCACACTCTTCTATTAATGATAAAAAGTTTGGATACCCACAATCAATCAAAACCATTTCCTTGTCATCTGTTAGCAACACAGGATATATGGCATCCTTATTTCCATTAAAATCAAAGTTCAAATCTAATACATATAACTTATTCATATCGGTACCTCCATTATTGGTAATCTCCTATTCCTAGATAAATTATAACACTAAATATCTAGTGTTATATAATCATAAATCATTCTGTGTTATTTATGATATGGGGCACCATATGGCTGGAACTGCCGTTTTTCTATTCCTGCTAGTAACTGGATAACTTAACTTCATAGCACCATATTTATAGTTTGCATCCCTTGCATTGCTCCAAACATATTGTATTTCTATTTTTGCCATTTTCTGATCCATGGGTATATCCCACAACTTTAAAATGCTGAGCAAGGCCATTAGCTAAATTGTCATAGTCTTCATACTTTGCTCTAAGGCAGGTTGAAAGATGAACTACTTCAACACCATTATTAATTAATTTTTCAATTTTACGTTGTAAGTCTCCCCCTACATGGGTAAATGCTATTAGCTCCACCTCATTATCATAACTTTTAAAGGCATCAATTTTTTTATTAAAGGCGTTTAAACATCCTTTTCCAATACATATATCCATGGTATCTTCATTTACTAAAATTGCAACTTTCATATCTGTCTTCCCTTCGTGATAAAATTAAGTTTACAAACTTTTATGTTATTATACAAGCCTATATTACTTGAAACTTCCATTGATTGTTTATTATACCTTTTAATTATCACTTAAGCCGTAACTTATATCACAGATACCCTACTAGTTTAATTTACAATTAAAAAGAATCCCTTCTATTTAACCATATCAAAAAATACAGACTAATTTTAGCTCACTTCTTTAAACTGACAGTTACTTTACTTACATGCTCTTATAAGGACTTGTCATATTTCTCCAAAATTTCTTTCACAGTTATACCATATAATTTCATCGAAGTACCTACCTTTTGTATAGATAGTCCTATGAAAAAGTAGCGCCATATAAACTATAACTTATATGGCGCTACTTTTTATTCTTCTTATAATAGAGTTATTACTCTATCAAATATATTCTTATTCTCGTTTATTTTTAGCTCATTTCCAACTACACAGCAATAATTTTCTTCCATACCCTTCTTAATCATATCTGTGAATGCTTTAACATCCTCCAGAGTTGAGGACAATAATTCATCTCTTTCCCTTTGTATATCTTCACTAGTTATACCGCAAATATAGTTTCTAACTGCTAAACTTCCTTTGCCAGCTGCATTCAATGGCTGATCCAAGTCTCCTATTGCTCCTATTATGAAGCTTTCCATATTGCTTAAAGAATAATCTATTTCTTTAAGGAATTCAGCTGCTTCATCATAGGTCTTTATAGTTTCAACAAGGCTAGGATCACGATATGAATAAACGCCCATATTTCCTAGATCATCTAGCTCCATATAGCAACCATAAGCTCCACCCTGTAAACGTACCCTTGTATAGAGATATTCGCTATCCAAAATATTTTGGAGTACTCTCATTTTACCTGAGTATTTATAGCCAAGTTTCTTATAATTAAAGGCCTTGGCTACATACTGAACATTACTTCCAGTAATTATCGCTTCCACAGCTCTAGATGGTTCAAGGCAAATCTCCACAGCTTCAAGTTTTTCATCTCCCAAATTATTTAGGATAATATGAAGCTTTTCCTTTACCATATCTAAATTGGCTTCATCCCCAGTGTATGATATCATTAAGTTATTTTTATTAAAGATAGCTTTAAATACCCTTAATAAAGCCTTTTCTACTTCAGTATGCTTATTATCAAAGTTCTTTTCAATGTCACATATAAATTCGTAGTACCTTGCACCGCTTAATATATCCTCATATTTGCTTGCCTTTGAATACTGCGCTGCAGCCCTGGTCATAGCCACCTTGTTTCCGGAATTAACCATGGTCCTCTTGCCCTTTGCTTTAATGTCTTGAATTACCTCTTTAATTCTCTTTACTTTATCAAATTTTGTTTTAGTTGTTATTTCATTAATTAATTCAAATAGAGAATCAATATTTTGAGGGAGCACCTTTCCTTTAACAATAAGCTTAGCATGATATTTATCACTATTCTTAGCCTCTGTATAAACCTCAGTTTCAAAGTTTATTCCACCAGTTTTTCTAAAAATTTCAGTATTAAGCTCTAAATAAGTTTTATCCTCAGTATCAACTTCACCTAGGATATCTCTAAGTAACCCTAGGTATGGAATATATTTTTCTTCAATGACATTTGCATCGAATAATAGACTGATGTATGCAACCCCATTACTGCTTACATTATGGGATAAAAGCTTTACTCCATCCATGTTCTCCACTGCCTGTGGAATTTTCTCTATTTCTTTGGAAATCTCACTTAAAGACAATTTAGGAAGGGTAGCAATTTGCTCAGGAGTGTTTTCCTTCATCTGTATTTCCTTTAGCTTTGCATTTCTCTCCTTTAAAACCTTAATCTCATCCTCTGATAAGGTTTCTTTATATTTTTGTAGCTTGTGTTCTAATGCCTTTGCCTTACTTTCAGCTAAACCTTTTTTAGGTTTTAAAACAACTAAGGAACTATGGTTATTATTAAGAATACACCTCTTTATAAGCTCTTCAAAATAATTTCCTTCTACTTTAGCCTTGATTTGGTTTAATTTTTCTTCATAGGCCAAATGTATTGTTGGGTGTGCCCCATAGAGCCAGCTGTCCATTACAACTAAGCTGTATCTCATACCCTTGTTGGATCGTCTCCACAACTCAGCTTCTCTAAGGTCAAACTCAATAGAGTTAATAGCCGCTTCAACAAGGTTTTTATCAATACCATTCTTCGCAAGTGAGCCTAGTGTATCAAAAAACACTCTCTTAAATTCTTCCTTTTTATCTTCATTTGTATTATTCACAGCCACTGTGAAAACAGTGTTCTTAATGCTATCTATTCTCAAATCAGCCATACCCTCACCAATTCCAGCCTCTAGTAATGCCTTTTTAAGGGGTGATGCTGAAGATTCAATAAGCATATTATTTAATATATTCATTGCCAAATAAGTTTCGGGATCCGTTGTCTCTCCGGTTACAAAACTTAGTGCCATAAAGGTTTTGTTTTCTTCATCCTCGTCTTCACTAATAGAATACTCAGCTACTTTTTCAACCATCTGGGCAAAGGGTTTCACCTCTTCAATATGTGAAGGAATCTCAATTCTATCATAATTTATTAAGTATTCTTCGTTAATTAGCCTTAGACATTCATTCAGATCCTGATCCCCATACAAATAAATATAGCTATTTATTGGATGATAGTACTTTTTGTGAAAATCCTCAAAGGCCTCCTGTGTTAAGTCTGGTATTGCGTCAGGGTTTCCCCCACTATTAACTGCATAGGTAGTGTTTGGAAACAAGGATGCTAATACATTGGTTTCTAGGCCAGACTCCGGTGAGGATAATGCTCCTTGCATCTCACTATAAACTATTCCTTTGTAAATTAACTTTCCAGTTTCCTCATCAAATTCATATCTCCATCCCTCTTGACGAAGCAATTCATGATTTTCATATATATTTGGATAGAACACTGCATCTAAATATACTTCCATCAGATTAAAAAAGTCCTTTTGATTTCTACTTGAGATAGGATAACAGGTCTTGTCAGGAAAAGTCATTGCATTTATGAAAGTTTTCAATGAACTTTTAGCCATATCTGTAAACACATCTTTGGTTTTAAATTTCTTTGAACCACAAAGAACCGCATGCTCAATTATATGTGGTACTCCTGTATCGTCCTGGGGCGTTGTCCTAAAAGAAATTGAAAACACCTTATTGTCATCCTTGTTTTCTAAATGTAAGAGGCGTGCTCCACTTTTAACATGCTCAAAAATTCTAGCTACTGAGTCTATTTCCTTTATCTTAGCTTCTTCCATAAGTTTAAAGCCATGATATGTATCCATTAATCTAAACAACCCAACCACTCCCTTGTTAAATATATTATGCAATTTCTAAGGATACCACTAAACTTATATCCCATAACGAGCGTCCGTTTTATATCCAAAATTTATCATTATATGTATATGTTAGAATGATTGTAATCTTATGTCAATAAGTAATTTACAATGAGGCTATGCTGAAGGATGAATTCAAAATCATCTTTCAACTTAGACCCTTTTATTTTCTTCCCTTTACAAGATAAGGATTCTCAATGTAAGTAACATTTTCTAGGATGTGTGAATATATTAATTTATGGTGCTCCGGCATTTAATTAGTATGTATTTGAGAGGTGACTGAAATGATGAAGCTTGCTTTGATAGGCTGTGGAAAATGGGGAAAAAATTATCTGAAAACCGTAAATGCAATAGAGGGTTGTGAATTGAAGTGGGCCTGTGACCTAGACTATGAAAAGCTAAGTCAGGCAGCTGCTGATTACCCTCAGACCAGGTTCACTAAAAATAAAACAGATATATTCAATGACAGTGAGGTGCAGGGGGTTATTATAGCCACAACACCTGAAAGTCATTACATATTGGCCAAGGAAGCAATAAGCAAAGGCAAAGCTGTTCTAGTAGAAAAGCCCGTGACAATTAACAGGAAAGATAGTGATGATTTAATTCAATTGGCTACTGCTAAAAATACCGTATTGATGGCAGGCCATACACTGATTTACCATCCTGCTGTGAAAAAGATTAAGGAGCTTCTAGAAGAAAAAGATATTGCTGATGATTTATGTTACTTGAATATGACGAGAACCAGTTCCATGTCTCAAGCTCCAAAAGTAGATGTTCTTCATGATCTGGCAATTCATGATATTTATCTTTCCCGCCACCTCATCGGGATGGACCCTATTTGGGTAATTGCCCATGGTGAAAGATATATTGAAAGTCCTTACAACAATGTTATCAATATACTGATGGGTTTTCCCAATGGTAAAATAACGTCTATATTTGCTAGCTTTATTCATAGGGAAAAAACCAGAAAAATGACCCTGGTTGGTTCAAAAACAAAATTAGTATTTGACGATACGCAGACTGCCTATAGAAAAATCCAAATCTTCCATACCGGAGAGCAAGAGCATTTTTTGGCAGTGGAAGACAATTCACAGCCTCTGACACAGGAGTGTCTTCATTTTATGGAATGCATTAGAGTAAACAAGGAACCTATTAGCGGCAGAGAAAATATAGAATTTGTGGCAAAAATAATTGATTGCATTTTTGACTCTCTCGAAAAAGGAGGAGAAAAAATCATCATCACCTGATGAAGACCATAAGAATTATAATGAAGAAAGTGTGGTGAAATTATGGTAATTGTAAAGAACTATTCAAAAGAACTTGAGAATCAGTGGGAAGAATTTGTGGGTTCCTCAGTTAATGGTACTTTTATGCAGGAGAGAAAATTTCTTGGTTATCATCCTTCAGGCAGGTTTTCTGATCATTCTCTGATATTTATGGAGGATAAAAAAATCATTGCCCTTCTTCCTGCTGCCCTAGTGCAACAAGAGGATAAATCCATGCTAATTTCTCACCCAGGCGCTTCCCATGGAGGCCTCATAATAAAGTCCAGTCTAAGCACTAAAAAATCCTTAGAGTTAGTAAGTGCCCTTGTGGAGTATTGTGTCATGAACGGTTTTGACTATATACGACTAAAACCTGTTCCTAGGGTTTACCATAGAGAGTTTTCGGACCAACTTGACTTTGCTTTAAGGTTTTCTGGGTTTAGGCTTGATTATACAGAGCTAGCCACAGTACTTGAACTAAAAAAAGGTGAAGAACCTTTTGCAAAGCGGGTAATGAGTGATACAGCCTTTCGAAACTATCAGAAGGCATTGAAAAGTGGGTTATCAGTGGTGGAGGATGGCAATATAAATGATTTTTGGCCAATCTTAGAAAATAAACTTAAATATAATCATAATGCAAAGCCCGCACATACACTTGATGAAATTAAACATCTAAAAACTCTTTATCCAAACAGGATAAAACTCTTTGCAGCATATGAAGGAGTAACTCCTGTAGCGGGGGTTTTGGCATTTTTACTTAACGATAGAGTTATAAACTGTTTTTATATTGCTCACCACGATGGTTTCCAGCACCTTCGTCCCTTAAACCTTATATTTGGTCATATGATGGAATGGGGACTAAAAAATGGTTTTTCATATTTAGATTGGGGCATTTCCACTGAGGCTAAAGGAAGTAGAGTGAATACAGGTCTGTTCCGTTTCAAAGAAGGCTATGGAGGCCATGGAGTATTGCGTGAATGCTATTTGTATGAAGTAAACAATATGAAATAATTTAAAGGAGTAAGGCAATGAAATTAGCAGGTCATCAACCAAATTATATTCCCTGGCCAGGGTATTTTGCTAAAATGGCGCAGTGTGATATTTTTTTTATTTTAGATACTGCTCAGTTTCAAACAGGCAGTTCCTTGGATAATAGGAATCTTATCAAAACATCCCAAGGGACTCAGCTGCTAACTGTTCCGGTGAAACGAAAAGGCATGGGCTTGCAACGGTTTAACGAAGTTACTGTAATACCGGGTTGGAAAAGTAATCATCTTATGGCCCTGAAAGTAAACTACGCAAAGGCACCTTATTTCAAAGAAGTTTTCCCCATGATGGAGCAGGTATTGCAAGATACCGGATATCTTATAGATACAAACATAGGTTTTATAAAGCTAGTACATGACCTACTGGGACTTAAAACAAAGCTTGTGTTTTTATCAGATTTACCTCAGTTTTCTCAGCTTCGAAAAAATGAACTGATAGTTGCAATCTGTAGCCACTTTTCTGCTGACAGTTACCTATCCGGTACTGGAGGAAGAGCATATAATCAACCAGAGATTTTTGAAAAACAAGGTATTAAATTGGAGTATTTGGAGTATGAGCCTATAGCATATCCCCAGCTTTGGGCGGATTTTATACCCAATTTATCTATAGTTGATATGTTATTTAATTGTGGGCCAAAGGGCTCACGTAAGCTTTTGTTGAAAGAGGTGTAATTATGAAAAGAATACTGTTTTTTGCACATAGTTCTAAATATACTCTTGGGCTGCCACAAGGCTTTAGTGAATTGAACTGCCCTGTTTTTATCCTGAGAGATTTAAGTAGAAGATCTATAGAAGAGGCAGTTGATCGCTTTAGGCCTGATATTATGATAACAATGGGATGGGCTTACCGCAGGTATAGCCGTGAACATATAGAAGCGCTAGTGAAAAGAGCTGCTAAATATAAGGTGAAACATGTCTATTGGGCAACTGAAGATCCAAGATGGACCGAAAAGTGTTCCTTTAGGTGTATTGAAACCTTTAAACCTAATGCAATTATGACCATACATCCTGGTAGCGTAAATAAATACAGGGAGCTTGGACTTCCTGCAGGACATCTGGATTTTGGTTGCAATCCACAGTTCAATAAGAATGAACCTCCGAGTAGTAAATATGATTATGATGTAGTTTTGATCGGTAATGGAGGAAGAGAGTGGAAGTCATACCGTAAGAATAGCGTTCAGATATTACTTAAACCTTTAGTGGAAAGAGGATATAACATTGCTATTTGGGGTAAGCGATGGGACCGCTTTAATGAGGAGCTAATGGGTTTTAAGATTCCAAGCCATATGCTTAAAGGTGAACTACCTTATGAGGAAACAAATAAAGTATATAATTCAGCTAGAATTATATTAGGTTTGCAAAATGACCAGGACATGTTAACATCTCGGACTTTTGAAGTTCTGGGTTCAGGTGGTTTTTTGCTTACGGTACCAACACAATCTGTCACCAAGCTGTTTACAAATAATGTTCACCTGTCCTGCGCCTCTTCTCCAGAAGATACAGTTAACCTGGTAAATTATTTTCTTAAAAATACTGCAGCACGGCAAGAAATAGCGCGCAATGGTCAGAGGGAGGTTTATTTAAGACATAGTTATAAGGAACGGGCCAGACAAATTCTTGATTTCTGCAGTTTAGTTGAAAGGAATTGAAATTGAAATGGATAATCAAAAAACTATTAAACAAAGGGTTTCTGTAATGGGTACTAGCATTGCTGGAGAAACTGATGCAAAGGTAACTTTTTCTCCAGCCCCGCCAAGTACTGGTATAATATTCATCCGTAAGGACCTGCCAGGCTGCCCTAAAATAAAATGCTCATTTGAAAAAGCAAAGGTTGAATACAGATGGACTTCTCTTGTTGATGGTGATGTTCGCATTGAACACACGGAGCATGCCTTGGCAGCCATATCAGGATTAGGACTAGACAACGTATTTATAGAGCTGGAACAGGCCAGCCTGCCCGTAACAGAGGATTACAGCAGTAAAGAGTTTAAAAGAGCACTGACAGGATGTGGGATAGTTAAGCAAAATGCCAAGAAGGAAATCGTAAAAATACTTAAGCCCATTGTTGTATATCAACGTGAAAGTTTAGCGGATATGGAATATGAAAAATTCCTGATAGCTCTTCCCTACCATGGATTTAAACTAACCTATGTCCTTGACTATCCCAATGTGCCTGAGTTTTCTCAAGTAGCTGAAATGGACATAACTCCTGAAATCTTTGCTAAAGAGCTGGCAGATGCCCGTTCTTATATAATTGAGTCAGAGGTTGAAGAAGTTGTAAACCTAACTGGGAAAGTCAGCTCAAATGTATTGGTGGTAAAGTCTGGTGATGAGTACAGGTCCTGGCAATGGCCAAATGAACCGGCTCGACACAAAGCCCTTGACCTTCTCGGAGACCTTATGTTACTTGGGAAAAAGTTACAGGGACATGTGATAGGCTTCAGGTCCGGTCACAGATTAAATCTAGAACTGTGTAAAAAAATTTATGAGGAGTGTAATGATGATCGCTTTAGCTAAACCTATGCTTGGTATAGAGGAAAAAACACTTGTGAATGAAGTTCTATCCAGTGGAATGCTAGCCCATGGAGAATATGTGAGAATGTTTGAACGTGACTTTGCCCTATTCCAGGGCAGCGAGCATTGCGTCGCCACCTCTTCAGGCACCTCAGCCCTTCATGTGGCACTGCTATCTTTATGTATTAAACCAGGGGACAAAGTTATAACCACACCTTTCTCATTTATTGCAACTTCAAATGCCATACTTTATGCGCAAGCTATTCCTGTGTTTTGTGACATTAATCTGCAGGATTACAACCTTTCGCCTAAAGAGCTGAAAGAAACTATAAAAAAACATCCCGATGCAAAAGCAATCCTAGTAGTTCATCTTTATGGTTATCCTGCACACATGGAAGAGATAATGGCAATAGCTAATGAATACAAGGTGCCAGTGATAGAAGATTGTGCACAAGCTCACGGTGCATCCATCAATGGAAAGAAAGTGGGAACCTTTGGTCACTGTGGGGTTTTTAGCTTTTATCCTACAAAAAACATGACCTGTGGAGAAGGGGGCATGGTTGTGACCTCAGACAAAGAGCTAGCTGATAAGGCTAGAAGTTTTATAAACCATGGACAGACATCCAAATATAGGCATGATGTACTTGGCTACAATTATAGGATGACTAATATCCATGCAGCAATCGGCATAGAACAACTGCGCAAGCTGCCTTACTTCAATGAAAGGCGCAAAGCTATTGCAGAGAGATATTTAAGGGAGATAACCAACCCCGCTTTTATTAAACCTGTATGCTTATCGGGTTTTGACCATGTATATCACCAATATACCCTTGGGGTCAACAATCGCAGTGCTTTCATAGAATTCCTGGAAAAACAGGGTATTGGCTATGGTATCCATTATCCCACAGCTATCCCTGACCAGCCACTGTATCAGCAGGGAGAAATCCTGGGATCTTTCACAAATGCCAGAATAGCTGCTGAGAGAGTAGTTTCAATACCTGTTCACCCAGGATTAACAGAACAGGAGGTTGATTACATTGTCAGCAGCTTGCAAAAATATGAATGAAATTAATGGTACTCTCAGTGTATTGGTTACAGGTGCAGGTTCCGTATATGGGCATGGTATTATTAGGTCGCTGAAAGAATCGGTGCTTCCTGTTGAAACAATAGCAATTGACACTAACCCATACTCCCTAGGTTTATTTTTTGCGGACAAAAGCTTTATTGCTCCACGGGTAGCAGATGAAGAAACCTATTATATGTTTATTAAAAATCTTTGTATAAATCATCAGATTAAAGCCATATTTATTGGCTCTACAGCTGAGCTTCCCTTTTATTCAAGAAATAGAGAATCTCTTGAAAAGTCTACAGGAGCCAAGGTGTTTGTAAATTCTCCTGCAGTGATAGAGCTTTGCACCGATAAGTGGCTCACCATGTGCCATTTATCACGCTGTGGTTTCCAAACTCCTGCAACTATCAGATATCCTGAGGATGCTGGTACGCTCTCCTCATTTATTGAAAGTACTGGATTTCCTTTGATAGTGAAACCCCGTTTTGGACGTGGCTCAATAGGTGTTGTTCTAGTTAAGGATAAGGAGCAGCTCCTTGAAAATATAGAGGGTAAGAAAGGCCTAATTATACAGGAATACCTTACAGATGAGGATCAGGAATTCACAGTAGGGATTTGCATAAATCAAAAGGGAGAGGTGATTTCCAAAATCGCTTTAAGACGGTATTTGCTGGAAGGAGTTTCTATTGCAGCAGTTTCTGATGACTATCACCACATTGCAGATTATTGTGCCAGGGTTGCAAGTACACTGAGAGCCTATGGGGCTATAAATATCCAATTGCGCCTTAAAGATTCCATGCCAGTAATTTTCGAGATAAATCCTAGATTCAGCAGTTCTACATCCATGCGGTTACTATTTGGAATAAATGAGCCGGAAAGCTTAATACGCTCAGAAGTGCTTTGCCAGGAGGTAACACCCGGCAGCCCAACAACTGGCCTTGTATTGAGGCAATACATTGATTATTACTTCCCACTAAATAAGCTTAACTCCCTTTCCACAGACGTGCTTCACAGGATATGAATATTTACGTGAAAATTATTGAACCCACTACTAATTATTGGTAGTGGGTTTTTATTTATATAGTCGTCGATAGTGCAAAAGATGTTCTTCTTGATGAGCTACATATGCTTCACTGCTTACATTCTGCTAGGAAAGCTTGGCCTCAAAGCATACAACACTTGAGCTGCAGACAATGCTTAAGTGCAACATGATATGTTTTTTTAAGAACTTGAAAGTACAGTAGAAGATTTAACAAAGGGCTATCTTAATGCTAACAGTGGAGAGAAACCTTGTACAAATAAACTGAAAAAAATGATAAAAGAAGATATTGTTCAGTAAATGATCAACTAAGGGCAATAGCTCTTTTTTTAATGCTATTTTCTAGAATCTTATTTCTACATTAATTGTTGACATATCCATATGGTGTTTACTATACCTAAATTATACCATATAAAAATTACAAAATATAGACTTATGTCTTCATATAATTTCCATTATAATGTAACTATTGGAATATAAAGGAGGTATACATGAATTTTAAATTATTCAAAAATAGAAATTTTACACTCTTTCTTTTGGGACAGTCTACATCTTCTCTTGGTACTAATGTTTTACATTTTGCCACTGCTTTATACATTTTTCAAATAACTGGCTCAGCAGGTAAATTCGCTTCAATTATTGCATTAGGTATGATACCAAACTTAATTTTAGGTCCTATAGCAGGTACTATTACTGATAGAGTTAACAGAAAAAATTTAATAATATTTGGTGACTTAATTAGAGGTATATTTGAAATTTTATTGTTCATCTTTTCACTATCGGTAAATTTAAACATTGAAATTATGTATGTTATGGTTATATTTCTTTCAGCTTGTGAAGTATTTTTTGAACCTGCATTTACAACCATTCTTCCTTCCATAGTTACAAAAACCGAATTACCAGATGCTATAGCTGTTAAACGTACTATTGGAAGAATAACCAGTATTTTGGCTCCACTACTAGGTGCATTTCTACTTAAACTAGTAGGCTTCCAAGTAATGTTATTACTGGATGGACTAACTTTCTTAATCTCTTCATTCTCGGAAATATTCATGGTAATACCTTTAAATAAAACCTTTAATAAAAGTTCTTCTTTTTTAAAAGATACCTTTGAGGGATTTAAAGTTTTATTTGTTAATAAAAAAATTATTTCATTAGTAAGCAATAATATTATAACAAATGTATTCTTACTTCCATTTATAATTATTGGATTTCCTTATATTATTATTGAAATATTAGGCGGTACTCAGTTAATTTATGGTACAGTTCAAAGTTCTGCAGCATTTGGTTCTATTCTTTCTATATTTGCTGTATTTAAGGCAAAAAAAGATACGATATTAACAACTGTATTAAAATTGGTCTTACAGTTCTACTTTCATCGTGCATTTTTTTAATTCCATTAATAAGTAAATTTTTTATTAGCTTATTAAATAATCATTTTATTTTTATAACTCATATTCCGAATAACTTAATTTTCCAATTAAGCAATTAATTTTCTGTATATTTTTCAGTTCAATTTGTCTATGATTTTTATATA